>NZ_JAEKFB010000023.1:0-254623 GCF_016650865.1 Pseudomonas sp. TH34 | reverse complement strand
CACGCGGTACTGGCTGGCCTGGGTATAGATGGTGGAAATCTGCCGCTGGCCGAACGCGTCGTACAGCGCATCAGTGATGGTCGAGACCGACACGCCAAGGCGCGAAGCCGCGTCGCGGTCGATCACCAGGTACACCTGCAGGCCTTTGTCCTGCAGGTCACTGGCGACGTCGGAGAGTTCCGGCAGTTGACTGAGGGCGTGCACCAGCTTGTCACTCCACAGCGCCAGCAGCTCGGCGTCCGGCGAGGACATGCTGAACTGGTACTGGGTGCGGCTGACGCGGTCTTCAATGGTCAGGTCCTGCACCGGCTGCATGAACAGGCGGATACCCACCAGCTTGTCCAGCTGTGGTTGCAGGCGCGTGATGATCTGTGCCGCGCTGAGGTCCCGTTCGCCGTGGGGCTTGAGGTTGATCAGCAGGCGGCCGCTGTTGAGGGTGGCGTTATCACCGTCCACCCCGATGTAGGACGACAGGCTCTCCACCGCCGGGTCTTCGAGGATGATCTTCGCCAGTTCCTGCTGGCGCTGGCTCATGGCCGCAAAGGAAATCGACTGCGGCGCTTCGGAAATGCCCTGGATCACGCCGGTGTCCTGCACCGGGAAGAAGCCCTTGGGCACGACCATGTACAACACGACGGTCAGGCCCAGGGTGGCGATGGCCACCAGCAAGGTCAGCGGCTGGTGCTTGAGCACCCACTGCAACTTGCGCCCGTAGGCTTCGATCAACCAGTCGATCCAGGCGCCGCTGGCCTTGTAGAAACGGCCCTGCTCTTCTTCCTTGGGTTCGCGCTTGAGCAAACGTGCGCACATCATTGGCGTCAGGGTCAGGGAGACCACCAGGGAAATCAGGATCGCCACCGCCAGGGTGATGGCAAATTCACGGAACAAGCGCCCCACCACGTCGGCCATGAACAGCAGCGGGATCAATACCGCAATCAGCGACAGGGTCAGGGAAATCAGGGTGAACCCGATCTGCTTGGCGCCCTTGAGCGCGGCCGCCATGGGCGTCTCGCCTTCCTCGATATAGCGGGAAATGTTCTCCAGCATCACGATGGCGTCGTCCACCACAAAACCGGTGGCGATGGTCAGGGCCATCAGCGTCAGGTTGTTGATGGAGAAACCGGCCAGGTACATCACGCCAAAGGTGCCCACCAGGGACAGTGGCACGGCAATGGACGGGATGATGGTCGCGCTGAAGCGGCGCAGGAACAGGAACGTCACCATCACCACCAGGGCAATGGCGATCAGCAATTCGTGTTGTACGTCCTTGACCGAGGCCCGGATGGTCTGGGTCCGGTCAGTGAGCACCGTCACGTCCAGGCCGGCCGGCAGGTTGTCGGTGATGCTCGGCAACAATGCCTTGATCCGGTCCACCACTTCGATGACGTTGGCCCCGGGCTGGCGCTGAATGTTCAGCAAGACCGCCTGGTTTTCATTGGCCCAGGCCGCGAGGCGTTCGTTCTCGGCGCCGTCGACGATCTGCGCCACGTCCTTGAGCCGCAGCGGCGCGCCGTTGTTGTAGGCGAGGATCAGCTCGGCGTATTCCTTGGGCGAGACCAACTGGTCGTTGGCGTCGAGCATCGACACCCGCGTGGGGCCGTCAAAGTTACCCTTGGGCTGGTTGACGTTGGAGGCGGCGATCAGGGTGCGCACGTCCGACAGGTTCAGGCCGTTGGCCGCCAGGGCCTCGGGGTTGACCTTGATCCGCACCGCCTGGCGCTGGCCACCGGCGATGCTGACCATGCCGACGCCGCTGATCTGCGCGATTTTCTGCGCCATGCGCGTGTCGACCAGGTCGTTGAGCTTGGGCAGCAACATGGTCTTGGAGGTGATGGCCAGGGTCAGTACCGGGGTGTCCGCCGGGTTGACCTTGTTGTACACCGGCGGTGCCGGCAAGTCCTTGGGCAGCAGGTTGGTGGCGGCGTTGATCGCGGCCTGCACCTGTTGCTCGGCGACATCCATGTTGATGTCGAGGTTGAAACGCAGGGTCAGCACCGAGGCGCCGCCGGAGCTGGTGGACGCCATCTGGGTCAGGCCGGGCATTTGCCCGAACTGACGCTCCAGAGGCGCGGTCACCGCGCTGGTCATCACGTCCGGGCTGGCGCCGGGGTACAGGGTCATCACCCGGATGGTCGGGTAGTCCACCTGGGGCAAGGCCGAAACCGGCAACAGGCGATAAGCGATCGCCCCGGCCAGAACAATGGCCAGCATGCTCAGGGTAGTGGCTACCGGGCGAAGGATGAACAGCCGCGAGAGGTTCATGCGCCGCCCTTTTGCGCCTTGCCGGCATCAGCCGGGCCTTGCTGCGTCTTGGCTGCCGGCTGGCCCTGGAGGTGTTCGGTCGGCGTGGTCGGCACCTCAGTGCTGTCGTTGACCACTTCGATGTCGCTGCCGTCCTTCAGGCGGTCAGTGCCTTCCAGCACCACCCGGTCGCCGGCTGCCAAGCCTTGCTTGATCACGGTGTTGTCGCCGTCGGAGTCACCGATCACCAGCGGACGGACCTTGACCTTCTTGTCGCCATCGAGCACGTAGACGAAGGTGCCATTGTTGCCGAACTGAATCGCCGCCGATGGCGCCAGCACCACGTTATGCAGGGTGTCGGCCAGCAGGTGCACATTCACGAACTGGTTGGGGAACAGCGCCTGGTCCTTGTTATCGAAGCGCGCCTTGAATTTCAGGGTGCCGGTGGTGACGTCGATCTGGTTGTCCAGGCTCTGCAACACGCCGTTGGCTTTCAGGGCCACGTCGCCGCGGTCCCAGGCTTCTACCGGCAGCTTGTTGCCGGCGTGATAACGCGCCAGCACGGTTTCCAGGGTGTTTTCCGGCAGCGTGAAGACCACGCTGATGGGTTGGGTCTGGGTGATCACCGCCAGGAAGGTGGTGTCGTTGGCGGCGACGAGGTTGCCCACGTCCACCTGGCGCAGGCCGACACGCCCGGTAATCGGGGCGCGGATCTTGGTAAATTCGAGGTTGAGCTTGGCGTCATCCACCGCGCCCTGGTTGGTCTTGACCGTGCCCTGGTACTGCAACACCAGCGCTTCGGCGGTGTCCAGGGTCTGCTTGGCGATACTGTCTTGGGCATACAGGTCGCGATAACGCTGCACGTCGACCTGGGCGTTTTTCAGCTGGGCCTGGTTCTGCAGCAACGTGCCCTGGGCCTGGAGCAAGGCATTCTGGTAACTGCGCGGGTCGATTTCCGCCAGCAAGTCACCGGCCTTGACCATCTGCCCTTCTTCAAAGGCGATCTTGACCAGCTCTCCCCCTACCCGGCTGCGCACATTAATGGTGTTCAGTGCGGTGACCGTGCCCAGCGCCTTGTAGTACACCGGGAACTCACCCAGCACCGCGGGCGCCACACGCACCGGCACCGGGCCGGTAGAACCACCAAACCCCGGGCGCATCATGCCCGACTTGCCGGCATGCCCGGCGGGCTTCTTCTCGGCACTGTCTTTGTGGCTGCTGCCGGGCCAGAACTTCCAGCACAAGCCGGCAATGACCAGCAGCACGAGCAGGCCGAACAGCCAGCGGCGGGAGTGACGAGGGGTGGATTGCATGGAGTGATCAACCATTGGGTGCGAGAGCTTCTTCTTTGGGAGGCTGAAAGATAAGCACTGGAGCGCGTTAAGAAAAGCGCCTTTACCGGCTATTTACCTTGGATTACAACTTTTAACTTCTGTGCTTAGTCCATTTGCTATCCGGCTAAGCATCTGAAGCACAAATAAAAACGGCCTGGACTAGGCCAGGCCGTAATACTGCATCACACGTGTTACTGCAAAACGACAGTAATGCGTAGTAACAGTTACTTCAAAACAGCCAGGGCCGCTTCGTAGTTCGGCTCTTGGCCGATTTCGCTGACCAGTTCGCTGTGCAGCACGTTGTCGTTCTCGTCCAGTACCACGACGGCACGTGCGGTCAGGCCTTTGAGCGGGCCATCAGCAATCGCAACACCGTAGTCGACAGCAAAGGCTGCCTCACGGAAGTCCGACAGGTTCTTCACGTTTTCCAGGCCTTCCGCACCGCAGAAACGCGCCTGGGCAAATGGCAGGTCGGTGGAGATGCACAACACTACGGTGTTGTTCACGTCGTTGACCTGGGCGTTGAACTTGCGAACCGAAGTGGCGCAGGTCGGGGTATCAACGCTTGGGAAAATGTTCAGCACTTTGCGCTTGCCGGCGAAAGTCGCCAGGGTCGCGTCAGACAAGTCGCCGGCAGTCAGGGTGAAGTCTGGCGCCTTGGCGCCGACTTTCGGCAAATCGCCTTCGACCTGGACAGGGTTGCCTCGGAGGGTAACTTGAGCCATGAACGGAATCCTTCTAGTGGTGGTAGTGAAACGAATTTCAGGTGCCGAAGTTAAACACAAAGTTCGATGGGCACCTATGGGCGGACGCAAATTGTTATGGAGCGCCCACGCAATAAGCGCAGGCACTCCACAAGCCCTGGTGACATTTCTCAAGCGTCGCACCCGCGCTTCACGCATCGTTTCGCAATAAATCCTGCCAGGCAGTCCTCGGAACCGTAGCGTACTCGTGAACGACACAGCGAATGCCGTTGCAAGGACATCCATCAACGGCCGTAGTCTTCCTAACGCCGCCTGAAGGATGCCTCATGAGAATTGCTGATTTGCGCCCCGCTGCCAACATATCCATACACCACGCACTCTCCGTCCAGCCGCAGTCGGCTGCTCTGAAAAATCACGCATCGAGCGGGCTCCTCTCCCCGGTTCCTCCGCAGAGCGACGTGAATATTGTCAGCCTGGAAGACTCGAAAAACGCCAAGGCGATGGTAAAACAAGGCGATAGCGATATAGCAATCCAGTATGCCTTGGCCCAGGTGGATAAAGAGATAGCAGGAGACACTTCCGGACAGATAAACCAAATCTCGACGAGTCTCTCCAACATCCCGCATGCTTCCTCGTTTGGCACGGCATGGTCGGCCTTCAATCTCGCACTGACAGCAGAACCGTTTGCAACCTTTGCCAAAAACAACAAAATTGATACTTCGATGTTCGACTGGTATCCACCCGCATCGATGCGCTGCTTGGTTGACGGCAAAACAACCTTTGCAGACACCCTTCCTGGTTGGGAAGAAGCCGCCGCCAACCTTATAACCACAGCAAAATGGCTCTCACCAGACGGCGATACATTTCCGTTTTACGGCGAGAACAAAGTGCCTCTGGAGCTGCTCGGTAACTTTTACGGTCACGATCAGGGGTCCCGGGGGCCAAGGAAATTACCCTTGATCGGCGAAATACTGACGACCCGATCATTTCCGGCTCATTCAGATTCAAAAAATCGGCAACACCAAAACGTTATCGAACGCCAACAGCAAGCAACAGAAACCATCGGAGCTGAGCTCAGCGGGAAAATTTTGCCACCTATGCTGCCTGCTCAAACGGTAGCAACACAGGTTATTGAGGCGGATAAAGAAGTGGCGCAAATGAGCGCAACCGCGCTGCTGCTGCGAAGAAACGAAATACGACCTGCCGACGCAAGCCTAACGTCAGGCTACGTAATTACCCCCCCTGAGCGCTCCACTATCGGACAAACGATCAAAGCCTTTAACACAGCACTTCAGGCTGAGGAATTCCTGGATTTTGCGCGAAAAAAAAACGTCGATATTTCAACCGTGAACATTAGCCAGCCAGCGGGCGACCTGATGGTCCTTGACCTGCCAAACCGCGTTTTTCGCACGATCGCCACGGTCAACGATCAATCCGGATGGGCCCAGGTATCGTCCGAGATAAGGGCGCTGGCCAATCAACTGGGCAAGGGCACGAAGGAGCTCGTGTCCTATAACCCGGATGGCTCCATCTCCGTCATCAAAGCGCTGAGTTTTTATGGTGAGCATCTCCCCGCCGACACCCTGAAAGACGCTCTTACACGCAGCACTGCGCTCTATCATAAAGGCTTCCCCGCCTTGAACCGGGATACCCCTCCTGCCGACGAGAGCACGCGCGCGGTACAACAAGCACAGCTCGCCGCTATCCAGCAGCTCGAGAACGCAAGTACCGTTCAACCCGTCACGTCGGTGCTCGATAAAACGCCCGTCAACACCATCGACCCCGCAACCAGTATCGCCAACAGCCTGTTTTCCGCGGCACCCAGCGTGTATTCGGCGGTCGCTTCATGGCTGGGCTTCTACGTCCAACGCACCGCCCATGGTGCAGGGGACCTGGACATCAACCACCTGAGCATTGGCATACTCAACCCGGAGAATCCCGGAGAACGCAAAGACATCCCGCTTATGCAGTACGCCATGGACGCGTTGAGCAACAGTAAATCACTGAGCATCCCCGCAGGCGCCAAATTGTTCGACACCCGCCCTGACCTTCTGGCACGTACCGGGACGCCAGGATACGTCCCCGTCCCTATCGATATGAACGCATTGAAGAATGAGTTGCTCCGTCTACCGACGCAACTGGAGACGATTTACAAAACGGCCACCCACGGTTACTGGAGGCAGCCCGCCTTCACTGCGCCTGCGGTCTATAGCGGCAGCCGTCAGTCATTGGTCAGCCGCCTCCTGCAAGACAATCTGCAGCGAGCTGGCCTCAAGCAGCCTGGGCTGGATGCCGAACAACGCAAAACCGTAGACATGGTCGTAAAGCATCCTGAAGGATCGACTCGTGCTGCCCCCCAGGACCCAAGCAGTTCTCCAGCCACTGTCTATCGCCTTACAAACGGGCCCGAGAACGAGGACACGCCCAACCTACTGATTCATCGCGCCTTGGCAGGACCCAATCGCGAGATTCTCTTGCTGGTGGAACCCAGCGGCAAAATTACACCTTATGACTCCTGGGACGCCTTCGACCAAGCCGGCCACGTCAAGTCGGAGCTGACCGGCAATCCGTTCGATACCCAAGCCAGCATTATTATCGACGGTGAATTGGGCGACACGCTGTCCGTCAACCCATCTGCAGCGGATGCGCCGAGCCAGACTCAAGCAGCCGCTCAGCCGCCGGCCTGGGTAAATCAGGCCAACGACTCGCAACGCGTTGCCTTGCACCACCTGATGCTGGAGCTGGCGGGCTTCGTGCAGCGCAACAAAGGGCAGTCGTACGACTACGCAATAGACGACCTGCGCACATTTGCCCAAAAGCAATTCGACGCACAACTGCCCAGCCCCAGGTCGTACAACACCTCGCAGATTGAAATTGAATTCAAGCCGACAGACGGCTCGCTGTTTGCCGGTTGGGGAGGCGGTATCTCGGCGGGCGTCGGTACCGTCGAACGAGTCAGAATGAGCATGACCGACATGCTCCTGCGCAATCTGTCGGGGTTGCCGGACGGGCAGATCGACGTCTATTACAAGTCCGATGGCAAGCCAGGCACTGTGCGAATAACCGCGCTTGAGGGTGAAGGCGTCCTCAAGAAGAAGGTTCAAGACGCTGACATCGGCAAGAAATACCCGGAGTTTCTCAAGCAAGAGTTGCTCGACGACCCCACAAAAAAAGCTCAGCGTCTCTCGTTGTTTGCCCAGCAGGTACCTATCGAGCTGAAGCTCCAGGCCCTGAAACTGGCAACAACAGGCGCATTCGGCTTCGACACCACGGGGTTCCGGTACGTTGAGCAAATACTTGATCCAACGCCGGGCACAAAAACCGTCGACGGCAAGGAGATCGTTATCCGGCCCCTGGCCTTTACGCGCGAGCCGGGTACAACACCTGATGTTGTCAGCAACATGTACCTGATTGAACCCAAGGACAGCACCACCGGACCGCATATTCTGTATCGCCCGTTGAACACCACTGCGCAGTTGCTGCAGTTTCCAACCCGCCAGGCCTTGATGGAGGCCATTCAGAAACCGAACCAGTTGCAAAAAGATATCCTCGCCTGGCTACCGGACGACGCGACCCGGAAGATCTACAACAACAGCGGATTTAAAGAACCTCACATCCGGCGCTTTACCATGGGCGACGACTTTGCGCCGCTGTCGACGCCCGCACCGCCCGTCCTCACCACAGAAGGTCATGCTGCGACCCAGTTGCAGCAGGCGCTGAACTCGGGGCAATTGATTAATCGGTTGTACGAAGATAACGCGAATGGCCTGGCCAGCCTGGCCGATCAGCAATCGGTCTCGAATGCTGAAAATCGCTGGGCATCTGCCAAAAGGGGCGGACTGCTGGTGCTCAACAGCGTGCTGCCTGTTCTGCGCGGCCCCCTCGCCTATATCGGCATAGCGATGCAGGCACTGGGCATTGGCCAAGATATAAATGCCCTGGCCAGCAAAGACGGAAAGAACAAAGAGACGGCACTCGCCGATCTGTTGCTTAACCTGGCGACACTGTTTCTGCACTTTCGTACACCATCGCCTGGCAATGCCTCGGAAACAAACGCCTCCCAGGAGGTGACAAGTGGCAGGCTCCTGCCACCAGAAACGTCATCACCTACGCAACCAACGTATCCAATACAGCTGGGAGGGCCGGTCACCAAGGTCGATGCCATCGAAGGGGAAATTCAAACGTTCGTGGACACCTACGACGGCGCCGAGCGTATCAATATCTTCGGACATGGCGAAGAGCCAAAACCTGGCCAACCCACAAAAATCGTCGGCGAGAATGGTGCACTCTATTCAGCCCAGGAGATCTACGACAAGCTACTGGCCCGTGGGATCGACCTGAAAAAATACCGGAACATTCGCACCCTTTTCTGCTATTCGGCAGACGGTGGTACCCGGTCGTTCGCCAGCGACCTGCACACCATTACGGGCAAACCGGTTAAAGGTTTTGAGGGAACGGTAATTGCCAGCTACTCGGACAATAAATTCCCGGATGAAATATACGAAGACTTTTACGCCAGCTATAAAGCCGCGGATCAAAAAAATCTACCGATAAATGCTATTAAACAGCTTGCCAACAACGATCTGTATGAATACTACGCCACGCAAGATATCTTTCCTGTGGTGATTAAAGAGCACGGCGATCCGATCCGAGTCAATTATGGAACGGCAGCAAAACCTGTCTGGGTTGATATGCCCATCAACTATCGGCCTGTCCGTGTGGGGCCACCGAAGGGAAGCGAACCGGTCCGTCCGAGCGTGGTCCCCCCAAAAGTCGAAGTGCTGATGGGCAACTCCCGTACTATCGAAGACAATAACTCGGTGCTCTCAACCGAAAGCTTGACCGACTGCTCCGCCCTGGTGGTGTTGACTGACTTGAAAGACGGGGTCTATCAAAAACGGACGTTGATGCATTTAACCGGCAGCAGCCTGGAGTTCGGCTTGCCCAATGAAGATACCGCCCAACTGATGGACGACCTGGATCAGTCTCTGGCCAGTGGCGGCAAGGTGATATTTGTCGGCGGTGTGAACTCCTCGTCCCGATTTGGCATGGGGATGGTCGTGGGCCAGGAATACAACGGAAAAAAACCGCTTCTGGATATTCTTCAAAAGCCCGGCGTGGAGACTGTATTCGCAGGTTCCAGCGGTGTTGAGGTTAAACCGAACGGAACCTTCACGCTGGCAAAAGCCGGACCGGGTCTGTTCGACAGCACACTTTCCAAACAGGTGCTTGACTTCGCCGCATAAGCGGCGCTCCCGCAAGAGCTGGCTGTGCCAGCCCTTGCGGGCAACGTCATGTGGCCAGTGTAAACCCGCGCCGCAAATCTTCGATCAACGCCTCCACATCCTCCAGCCCCACATGCAGGCGTATCACCGGGTTCAATCCACGGTCGACGGCGCTCTGGCGATCCTGTGTGTCGGCCAGGGTGACCAGGCTTTCATAACCGCCCCAGGATGCGCCAAGGCCAAACAGCTGCAAACCGTCGATAAAGCGCTCGACGTAACCGGCATCCGCACTGCTGAGTTCAAACGACAGCAAACCATTGCTACCACTGAAATCACGCTTCCACAGCGCATGCCCTGGATGCTCGGGCAAGGCCGGATGAAACACCCGCTTGACCTGCGGTTGCCCCTGCAACCACTGGGCAATCTTCAGCGCCTGGCGCTCGTGCACGTCCAGCCGGGAAGCCAGGGTGCGCGCGCCGCGCAGGATCAGGTAGGCATCGTCGGCACTCACCGCATTGCCAAAGGTATCGCTCATTTTCGCCAGGGCCGGCCATGCCGCTTCGGTGGTGCAGACGCTGCCCATCATCACGTCGCTGTGGCCGCCAAGGTACTTGGTCAACGCCATGATCGAGATGTCGGCACCCAGCGCCAGCGGGCGATACAGGTACGCCGAGCCCCAGGTGTTGTCCACCGCCAGCAAAATGCCCCGCGGCTTGCACAGTGCGGCTAGTGCGGACAGGTCGCACAACTCATACAGCAGCGAACCGGGTACTTCGGCGTAGACCATTTTAGTGTTGGCCTGCAGGTGCGCTTCCAGGCCGCTGCCATCCGGGGTGAAGTAGCTGACTTCGATGCCGAATGGCTGCAGGAACACCCGGGCCAGTTTGCGCACCGGTGAATAGACGGCATCGGTGATCAACACATGGTCGCCGGGCCGCAGGTAGGCCAGGAACGTCTGCGCCGCTGCGGCGAGCCCCGTGCCATACAACCGGGTGCGGTAGCCGCCTTCCAGTTCGGTGACCAGATCTTCCAGTGCAAACGCAGTGGGATTCCCGCGAGCGCCGTAGCTCAGGACCCGTTCACTGTCGCGCCGGGAGCGGGCGTCACGCATCTGGGCCAGGTTGTCGAACAGCACGGTGCTCAGGCGGGTGATCGGTATATTCACCGCCCGACCACCATTGCCACCTTCGGTACGCGCCGCGTGAATCAAGCGGGTACGCACGCGTGAAGCGGGCAACAACGGCTTGAGACTGGCGATTTCCGCTTCGCTCATCTGTGCCAACAGGCCGATTTCCCAAGCCAGGTATTGGCGGGCGGCGTCCTTGTTGCCGCTGTGGCGGTCATGGGTAAAGAACAAAAAGTCGATGCACTGATTGTCGGTAGGCGTCTGCGCGTCCTCGATCACCGGCAAACCTGCCGCCACCCATGCGGCATAGCCGCCGTCGAGCAAACGCACATCGTCGCCCAACCCCAGCGCGGCGAAAGCAGACAGCGCCGGATCATCCGCCAGCAGTACCAACGGGCGCGCACCGGCGGTCAACTGGGAACGGATCGACCAGCGCGAACCGGCAATCCGGCCCTTGCGATGGGTCATGCTCGGGCGCAGGTCCACCAGGTCCACGGCGTCGTCCTTCAGCGCATCGGCCAGCGCCTGCACCGAGATCAGCGGCAGCGCGTCAAAGGGCACGGCCTCTTTGACCTCCAGCGCCAATCCACTGTGGACGCCATCCTCCAGCACATAGGCCTCATGCCCCAACTGACGCAGCCAACTGGCAACAATCGGTGCACGCACACCATCACTGTCCAACAGCACCACCCGCGCCTGACGCACGCCGATGTACAGGTCGGTGGACTGGACCAACTGCCCGCCCGGCGTATGTTGCGCCCCTGGCAAACTGCCGGCGGCAAATTCTTCGGCGGTGCGCACATCACACAGGAACAGGCTGCGAGTCGGGTCCGCTGCCCATTGGCGAACCTGCTCCGCCTTGACACTGACCACCCCTGCCCGCTCCGCCAGTTGCCGGGCAGACTCGCGCTGTTGGCCCAGATCCGTCGAGACCTGATCGGCATAACGCCGGGCACTGCCATGCTCCAGTTTGAAATCCGCCAGGTACCAACCCTGGGTACCGTTTTCCAACGCATAAACCGGATTCTTCACACCGAGGTTGATCAACGTCTGCGCGCCGATAATGCTGCGGGTACGACCGGCGCAGTTGACCACGATCGGCGTGGTCTCATCCGGCACCAGGTCATGCACGCGGTAGCCCAGTTCACCGTTGGGGCAGCAGATGGAGCCTGGAATGGTCATCTTGCGGTATTCATCGAACGGTCGGCCGTCCAGCACCACCAGCGGCTCGCCCTTGGCTTGCCACTCCGCCAGTTGCTGCGCGGTGACGTGGGGCGTGTGGCTGGCTTCTTCCACCAACTCGCCAAAGGCTTTTGACGGCACATGCACCCCGGCAAACAGTTGCAGGCCAACTGCCTGCCAACCGTCCGCGCCGCCTTCCAGCACATGCACCTGGCCGTAGCCCAGCGTCTGCAAGCGCAGCGCCGTGCGCGCAGCCACATCGCCGCCGTCCTGGTCGTAAATCACCAGGCGCACCTGAGGGTTGGGCGCCAGGCGCTGCACCTCCAGTTCCAGGCGGCTATAGGGCAGGTTTACCCCGTGGAACAGGTGCGCCTCGCCGTATTGGCCGTGCTCGCGTAAGTCGAACAGGGCGATTTCCTGGCCGTCGAACAGCCATTGTTGCAATTGCCCGGGTGTGATGGTCTGGCTCATGGAAGTCCCGCAAAAAAAGGTGAGTTACTGCAAGGCCAACGAACGCTCGCCGGCGGCGACTTCACGTCCCTTGGCATAGGCCCGCTGGACCGCCGGGCGCGCCTTGATCCGCAGACGCCAGGCCTGGATGTTCGGGTAGTCCGTCAAATCCTGGCCCTGGCGCAGGGGCTGGATCCACGGGAAGATCGCCATGTCGGCCACCGAGTACTCCCCCGCCACATACGGCACCTCAGCCAAGCGCTGCTCCAGCACCCGATACAGGCGCGTGGCTTCGGCGTTCAGCAGGTCGAGGGCGAAGGGAATCGGCTCCGGCGCCTTCTCCTTGAACAGCTGCAACTGGCTCAGGTACGGTGTGATATGCCCCACCTGCCAGAACAGCCACTCCTGGACCTTCTGGCGCTCGGCGGTGCCGGCGGGCGGAAGGAAGCGCCCGGCCTTGTCCGCCAGGTAGTTCAGGATCGCCCCGGACTCGAACAGGCTCAGGGGTGCTTCAAGGCTGTGGTCGACAATCGCCGGAATCCGTCCATTTGCACTGATGCGCTGGAAGCTTTCCTGCTTCTGCGCGCCTTCGCGGATGTTGACCGGAATCAGGCGGTACTCCGCCTCCAGCTCTTCCAGCAGGATGCCGACTTTCAGGCCGTTGCCCGTAGGCCAGTAATACAGATCAATCATAAAAAACCCTGGATGAACGCTGATCCAATTGTGGGAGCGGGCTTGCTCGCGAATGCGGTGGGTCAGAAACGCATTCATTGGCTGACACACCCCATTCGCGAGCGAGCCCGCTCCCACATTTGATGTGTGTAGTGCTCAGGAATAGGCCCGGATTGAAGGCGCCATCTGCGAGGCGTTGTAGTTGAGAATCCGGCCGTCTGCTTCAACGCCATAACGGCCGTTGAGGGATTCCAGCGGCAAGCCGTACAGGTGAAAGTGCAAGGTCGCCTGCTCACCTTCAACACGAATCCCATGCAGGTCTTCACCGAGGAACGAGATAGAGGTGCCCGGCTGCACGACGACTTCTTTCTCAAGGGTCAGGGTGGTGAAGCCTTCCTCACGCCCTTCATCGTTGCGGCCATACACGTAATTGATTTCCTGGCCTTCAACGGCACTGATGATCGCCCAGGTTTCGTGGTTGTGAGGGATAGTGCTTTTGCCCGGCAGCAGCGAGTTCAGGTACAGGGTAGGCGTGTCGCCGTCGTCATTCAGGCGATAGCGGAACGCAGTGCTGCCCTGCCCCGGCACTGGCGCGGGGAATTCGTTGAAGTTGAACAGGTCCCGGCGCTCGGCCAGGGTTTCCAGCAGCCCTACAATTTCCACCAGGGCCGCGCGGTCTACGCCACGCTGGTTGATGACGCGGATCTGCTGCAGGAAGTCTTCGATAACGGCGGCACGGTTTGCGGTACTCATGACGAGGTTCCTCTTATTAGACAGACAGGGTGTAGCGGCTCAGGTTGGTCAACAGGTACGGATCGTTGGCGATCGGTGGCCGGCGGCCGGGATCGCCCAAGGCATGGCGCAGGAATTCCTGGGTGCGTTCGCTGGTGGGGCGCTGGAAGATCTGCTCGGCGCTGCCGTGCTCGACGATCACGCCGTTTTCGGTGAAGTAGACGATGTCGCTGATCTCTTCGGCGAAGCGCATTTCATGGGTCACCAGCACGCAGGTCATGCCCTCTTCGGTCAGCTCGCGAATGACCGTCAGCACTTCGCCGACGGTTTCCGGGTCCAGGGCCGAGGTCACTTCATCGAACAGAATCAGTTCCGGGCGCATGGCCAACGCCCGGGCAATCGCCACCCGCTGCTGCTGGCCGCCGGACAACTGGCCGGGATAGGCATCGGCCTTGTGTTCCATGCGCACTTTGGCCAACAGCGCCCGGGCGTCCTTCTCGGCATCGGCGCGGTTACGACCGAGCACCTTGCGCGGGGCGATCACCAGGTTTTCCAACACGGACAGATGCGGGAACAGGTTGTATTGCTGGAACACAAACCCGACGCGCTTGCGCAACTCGATGCGCTGGGCTTCCTGGGTCAGCGTGTCGACCCGGGTCTCGCCGACGCGGATGGTGCCGCGCTGGGGCTGCAACAGCCCGGTGATGCAACGCAGGATGGTCGACTTGCCCGAGCCCGACGGGCCGATGATCGACACCGCCTGGCCGCGATGCACGTCGAGGTCGATGCCCTTGAGCACCCGGTTGTCACCGAACGACAGCTGCAAGTCCCGCAGGCTGACCAGGGGTTCAATAGAAGGCATAACGGCGCTCCAGGCGTTGGGTCAAACGGGAAATCGGGTAGCAGTAGGCGAAGAACAGCACCAGCAGGCTCAGGTAGATCACCACGGTGAAGCCGGTCATGTTCACGGTGTTGCTGGCGATCTGTGCGGTGTCGATCACATCGTGCACGCCCACCAGCGAAGCCAGGGCGGTGCCCATGGTGACCACCGCATAGAGGTTCATCCACGGCGGCAACATGCGCTTGAAGCACTGGGGCAGGATGATCGAGCGGAAGATCTGGCCACGGGTAAATGCCAGTGAGCGTGCCGCTTCCCACTGGGTGCTGGGGATCGAGCCGATGGCGCCGCGAAAAATTTCCGCCACGTTGGCGCTGGCCGGCAAGGCCAGGCCGATGGTCACCTTGACCCAGTCCGGGAACGATACGTAAGAGCTGCCGATATGGATCTCGAACGGGAACACGTAGGTGGTGAAATAGATCAGCACCAGCCACGGCGCGTTGCGGAAAATCTGCACCCAGATCCGCGCCGGCAACCGCAGCAGGCGCAACGGCGACAGGGCCAACGCGCCCACCATCAGCCCCAGCAGCGAACCGAGACCAATCGCCACCAGGCTGATCAGGATGTTCTGGCCGAAACCAGTCACCAGCGCTGGCGACCATTGCAGCAACGCCGACAGCACCGGGAATGAATCAATGGCCATAACCGGGCATCCTCAGGCGCGCTTCCAGCCAGCGCCCCACACAATTGACGGTAAAACTCAGCAAGCCGAAAAAGCTCAGGATCAGAATCATCAGTTCCAGCACGTTGTCGCTCTGGGTCCAGATCATGATCGAGGCGTAGGTGATATCGCCCACGGCGATGGCCGAGGCCACGGCGGTCATTTTCACCAGGTCGATCAGGTTGTTGATCAGCGACGGCAAGGCGAAGCGCAGGGCCAACGGCAACTGCACATTCCACAGCAACTGCCGGCTGCTGAAGGCCAGGGAACTGGCAGCTTCCAGGGTCACGGAAGGTACCGCCTCGATGCCGGCGCGCAGGGCTTCGGCGTGGAACGCGCCCTTGTGCAGCGAGATCACGATCACCACCCAGGCAAACGGCGTCAGCGGGTTGGCCGCGCCGACGGCCTGGGTCAGCAGCATGTTCAACACCAGGAACGCGCAGTACAGCTGAACCAGCGTAGGCGTGTTGCGGGTCACTTCGATAAACACCCGCGCCGGCTTGGCCAGCCACGGGTTGCCTGAAGTCAGCAGTGTCGCCAGGCTGATCCCCGCCAGCAGGCTGCCGACGATGGTGAACAGGCACAACAGCACGGTGGTCAGCGCGCCCTGCTCCAGGGTGCCACGCTGATAGGCATCCAGCAGGAAGCTGTAGTTGAGGCCGATACCGGCGGCCCAGTGCACAAAAATCTCCAGCCAATGACTCATTCGACGCCCCGCAATTTGCCGCAGGCGACAGCAATACGGCGACCGGCCTCGGCCACGCTGTCGGTCGCGGTGGCGATGGACAGCCGAAACCACGGCGACAGGCCATAGGCACTCCCCGCTACACCGGCGACGCCCTCCTCCAACAGGTACGCGACGACATCACCATCATCGTTCAGCCGCTGACCGTCCGGGCGATAGCGGCCAAGCAAACCGGCGCAACGCACAAACACGAAAAAGCCGCCCTGGGGTTCGAGCACTTCCAGGCCGTCGACGGTGCCGAGGGCCATCATCAGCAGGTCCCGGCGCAGTTGATAGGCCGCTACCTGCTCGGCGAGGAAACCCAGCCCGCCGGTGAATGCGGCCAACGCGGCGGCTTGCCCGACAGAAGATGCGCCGGAGGTGGATTGCGACTGAACAACCGCCATTGCATTGGTCAAGGTCTGTGGCCCCGCGCCGAAACCGATGCGCCAGCCGGTCATGGCGTAGGTCTTGGACACGCCGCCTACCAGCAGGCAACGGTCCTGCAAATCCGGTGCGACGTTCAGCAGGCTCTGGGCCGGGCGACCGTCGAAACGAATGTGTTCGTAGAGTTCATCCAGCAGCACCAGCACCTGGGGATGGCGACGCAGCACCTCAGCCAGCGCTTGCAGTTCAACCTCGCTGTACACGGCGCCGCTCGGGTTGCCCGGGCCGTTAAGGATCAGCCAGCGGGTGCGCTGATTGATATGCTGCTCCAGTTGAGCCGGCAGCAGCTTGCAGCCCTGCTCCAGCCCGCACTCGATAAACACCGGTTCGCCACCGTTGAACCGCACGCTGTCAGGGAAAGACGGCCAGTACGGCGTCGGCACCAGCACTTGATCGCCGTCGTCGAGGGTGGCAGCGAAGGCGTTGAAGATGATCTGTTTCGCGCCGTTGGCGATCACGATGTTGGGCAGTGAATAGTCCAGGTGGTTTTCTTCGGCCAGCTTGCGCTGCACCGCGACGCGCAAGGCTTTCACACCGGGTGTTGGCGTGTATTTGGTAGCGCCCGCAGCGATGGCGGCGTAGGCGGCTTGTTTGATGTGCTCCGGGGTGTCGAAGTCTGGCTCACCGGTGGTCAGGTCCAGAATGTCGCGGCCCGCATCACGCAGTTCCGTGGCGCGGGATTTGGCCGCGGCGTTGGCCGACAGCGACACCCGCTGCACCCGCTTGGACAGGCGAACCGTCATGGCTGCACCTCCAGGACTTTGCCGGGGTTGAGCAGGTTTTTCGGGTCGAGGGCGCGTTTGATGCGGCGCATCAGGTCCAGTTCCACCGGGCTTTTGTAACGACCCAGCATGCCAACCTTGCGTTGGCCAATCCCGTGTTCGGCGCTGATGGAGCCGCCGTGGGCATGGGCGCTGTCGTGTACCAGCAAGCTCAATGCCGCGTAGTTGCGCATGTGCTCGTCCACCGTGGAACCCAGCGGATGGGCGACGTTGTAATGCAGGTTGCCGTCCCCCAGGTGCCCGAACGTGAAGTTGCGAACCCCGGGGAAATGCACCTGCAACAGCGCGTCGGTATGGGTAACGAAAGCGACGATTTGCGAGATCGGCACCGAGATATCGTGCTTCATATTGCGCCCGGCACGCTTCTGCGCTTCGCTCATGTTTTCCCGCAGCAGCCACAGCGCTTCGCTCTGCGCCAGGCTCTCGGCGATCAGTGCGTCGGCCAGCAGTGACTGTTCGAAGGCTTCACCGAGGACCGCTTCGAAGGCTTCGCGGGCGTGGGTTTCGCCGTGGTTGTCCGACAGCTCCAGCAAGGCAAACCAGGGTTGGCTGGCCTTGATGAACGGTTGCGGGCCTTCGGGAAACTGCTCGCGCAACAACGCCAGGCAATCGGCGCTGAGCAATTCGAATGCGGTGAGGTTTGCACCAAAACCGGCGCGTGCATGGGACAGGAACGCTACCGCCTGGGCCAGTTCATCAAAGGCCAGCAGCGCGGTGGCCTGGGCCTTGGGCAGCGGGAACAGCTTCAGGGTGGCGGCAGTGATAATGCCCAGGGTGCCTTCGCTGCCGATGTATAAATCCCGCAGGTCGTAGCCGGTGTTGTCCTTGCGCAGACCGCGCAGGCCATTCCAGATTTCGCCTTCGGCGGTGACTACTTCCAGGCCCAGGGTCAGCTCGCGAGTGTTGCCATAACGCAGCACCGCCGTGCCGCCGGCATTAGTGCCGAGGTTGCCGCCAATGGTGCAGCTGCCTTCGGCGCCGAGGCTCAACGGAAACAGGCGACCGGCTTCACGGGCCACGTCCTGGATGTTTTGCAGGATGCAGCCGGCTTCGACGGTCAGGGTGTCGTTGTCGGTATCGATCACGCGCACCCGGCTCATGCGGTCGAGCAACAGCAATACCGCGCGGCCGCTGGCGTCCGGCGTCGCGCCCGCCATCAGGCCGGTGTTGCCGCCCTGGACCACGATGGGCGCTTCCAGGGCCACACACGCACGTACCACGGCGGCAACTTCCTCGGTGTTAGCCGGGTGTACCACGGCGATCACCTGGCCGGTGTAGCGGCCCTGTTTGTCGGTGAGGTACTGGGGGGCATCGTCACTGCGCTGCACATGGGCGGCGCCGAGCAATTGCTGCAAGGTGGCGAATAGCGCTTCACTCATGGCTGTACTGCTCGTGCAAATCCCGCAGGGCTTGGGACGGGGCCATGCCGGTGCGTTCGCCGAGGGCGATCAACCAGCCGCTGCGATGCCAGTCACGCACGATAGCGTCGAGCCTGGCCTGGGTGTCGTGCTCGCCCTTGCGGATCCAGATCACGGATTTGGACGGGATCAAATCCCCCGGCAACGGGATTTCGTAGCCGGACCATTCAGCGTCGTCCAGCAGCGCGTGCATGGTCGGGCTGACGTGCACCGCCGCCACGCAGCCATTGCCGCGCAACGACAGCAGGGATTCGGACTGGCTGCGGAACGCCTTGATCTGCGCGCCATAGGTTTCCTGCAACGGCTTGATGAAGTTGCTGCCCTGGGACACGCACACCGGCTTGTCCTTGAGGTCGGCCCACTGGGTGATGCCGGCGCCTTTGCGGATCAACGCTGCGCCGCCGACCTCTTCATAGGGCGTGGGCACGTAGTCGAGAATTTCGGCGCGCTCGTCGGTGTACTGCATGTTGGCGATCAGCACGTCGACCTTGCCTTGTTGCAGGAACTGCACGCGGTTGGGCGCCAGTACCGAGACGGTCTTGGTCTCTACACCCAGCGCCTGGCCGAGGCCCTTGGCCAGTTCGACGTTGTAGCCCAGGTGCTCGCCGGTCTTGGGGTCGAGGGTGCCAAACGGCGGACCGCTGAGAATCACGCCGACACTGATGGCATGGCGTTGCTGGATCTTGTCGAGGGTCGCATCGGCGTGGGCCAGGCTTGCGCACAGTGCCAGGCCCAAGGCAGTCAGGGTTCTCAATGTCATGTGTCAGGCGCCCTTGAACTGTTTCTGCAACTCCACCAGCGCCGGGGACGCCGGGGTGATGTGGTTGCGGGTCTGGGCGTCGATCAGCCAGCCGCTGCGGTGCAGTTCCTTGATGATCGGGTCGAGCTTGGCCTGGGTGTCGTTCTCGCCGCGGCGAGTCCAGATCACCGACGGCGCCGGGTTCAGCTCGGGGCTGATGGCGCGGTAGTCCTTCCATTCGGCGCTGTCGTTGATCAGCGGGTTGATCAGGGTGGAGTCATGCACCGCCGCGACGCAGTTGTTGCCGCGCAGGGCCAGCAGGGATTCGGAGGAGCTCTTGAAGCCTTTGATCTGTGCGCCCAGCTCGGTCAGCGGCTTGACGTAGCTGCTACCCTGGGAGGTGCACACGGGCTGGCCCTTGAGGTCTTCCCAATGGGTGATTTTGCTGTCCTTGAGTACCGCTGCGGTGCCGCCGATCCTGTAGAACGGCGTTGGTACGAAGCCGAGAATTTCGCCGCGCTCGGCGGTCCATTCCATATTGGCAATCAGCAGGTCGACCTTGCCCTGTTGCAGGAACTGCACGCGGTTGGCGGGCAATACCGGCACCAGTTGCACTTCGGAATCCAATTGACGACCCAGCTCGTTGGCCAGGTCGACGTTCAAGCCCTTGGGCTTTTGGGTGGTGGGATCGATGCCGCCAAACGGCCCGCCGGACAGCAGCACGCCGACCACCAGCACATGGCGCTGTTGGATCTTGTCCAGGGTCGCGTCGGCCTGAACCACCGCGCTGCCGCCCAGGGCGATCAATGCGCCCAGGACCACAGGCAACCTTCGTTTTACCGCCGCGCGCACAAAACCCATGGAACTCCCCTCATTAGCGATCGGCGTACCCCGACCTGATGTGGGGGCATGCTAGGGAGAGTGCCGGGGCAACGGAAATTCAAATATCTAATATCGTTATAACTTCCGGTATATGGACGACCTCACTTTTGGCCATATACTCGTAATCATTGGACTCTGTAAAAATTCGACGCGACAACACATAAATATATGTAATGTTTATCTTCACGCCCCTGATATAAAAAATGCCCTGGAATGGCCATGTCGACCCTCGATCTCGAACTGCTCCGCACCTTTATCGCCGTGGTCGACCACCACAGCTTCGCTGAAGCCGGCACCCATCTCGCCCGCACGCAATCTTCCGTCACCCAGCATATGCAGCGCCTCGAACAGCAAGTAGGCGTCAGCCTGTTTGAAAAACGTGGTCGGCAAAAGCAGCTGACAGAACCTGGGATGCAGTTGTTGCGGCATGCGCGGCAGATGCTGTCGTTGAATGACGATGCACTCAACTCCCTGCGGGAAAGCAGCCTCAGCGGTGTACTGCGCATCGGCTCGCCCCACGACATCGCCGACACCATCCTGCCGCCGATCCTCAGCCACATCGCCCGCTCGGCACCGCGCCTGCGCCTGGAAATCGACGTGGGCCGCAGCCCGTTCCTGATGGACGACTTGCACCGGGGCAAGGTCGACATGGTGATCTCCACCCGCGCCGATGCCAACCTGGAAGGCTTTGCGCTGCGCACCTCGCCGGTGTGGTGGATTTGTTCGGCGCAATACATTCACTCGCCGAGCGAACCGCTGCCGTTGATTCTGGTGGATGAGCCGAGCATCTATCGACGCTATGCCCTCGAGGCGCTGGAGCGGGCGAACATTCCGTGGAGGCAGGCGTACCTGGCATCGAACCTGATCGGGATCAAGGCGGCCACGCGCGCAGGGCTCGGCGTGACCCCACGGAGCATGGAAATGCTCGGGCCGGACATGCGGGTATTGGGAGAGAACGACGGGCTGCCGAGGATGCCGGAGGTGACATATTACCTGTGGATCCGCCCGAACACGGCGAACCCGATTGCACGCAAGGCTTATGACCTGATCAGGGCCAGCCAGGGGCTGGCGCTGGGATGACGGTTATTGCTGGGTCAATTGGGTCCACAACGCGGGTGCGCCGGCGGACTTGGCGATCGCCTCAAGACGCGCCGCGTGTTCGGCCATGTCTTGCTCGCTGGCGCGAATAATCGTGGTGGGCTGACGATCCGCTGGCAGGCGGCGGATTTCCGAAGGACGGTTGCCCGAGCCTTCTGCCGAACCATTGCCGTCCGAAGCGTTACCGGCCAGGGACAGGCTGGTCTGGCCGCCGGTCATGGTCAGGTAGACGTCGGCGAGAATCTCGGAGTCGAGCAAGGCGCCGTGGAGTTCACGGCCGGAGTTGTCGACCCCATAGCGCTTGCACAAGGCATCGAGGCTGTTGCGCTGGCCCGGGTGACGCTCACGGGCCATCATCAAGGTGTCGAGGATCGAGCAGTGCCGGGTGATATCAGCCCGGTCGGTCGCGCCCATCAGCGCGAATTCGTTGTTGATGAAGCCAACGTCGAACGCCGCGTTATGGATGATCAGCTGCGCGCCGTTGATGAACTCGAAGAACTCATCGGCCACTTCGGCAAACCGTGGCTTGCCCACCAGGAATTCGTTAGTGATGCCGTGGACGCCAATGGCGCCCTCATCACTTTCCCGATCCGGTTGCAGGTAGACGTGGAAATGCCGGCCGGTGAGGCGACGGCCCATCAGTTCGACACAGCCGATTTCAATGATCCGGTGGCCGTCGGTCACCGGCATGCCGGTGGTTTCGGTATCGAGTACAACAGATCGGATGGCCATCAGGGTTCAGCTCTCAACGGTTTGGTACATTTCAAGGGGCGGGATATTAGCACGACATGTCCTGAACGACCCAGGGCTGGCCAAATGAAGCCCATGTGCGACAGTTTTTAACAAGAATTAGCAAACCTTATAAAGTCTGCACGAGGTGCCGTTGATAGCCTGCGCACCCCCGACTTGCTGCAGACGCTAACCCATGACCTCGCGTAAATCGTTGCTGCCCTTCGTTTTGCTGACCGGCGCCCTGAGCACCAACACCCAGGCCACCAGCTTCGTGATGACCACCGACGCCTTGGTCAGCCTGAGCATGAGCGCTACCAAAGGCACCAGTTCGTCCTTCAAGGATGACAAAGTGGTACTGGCCGCCAAGACCGACGCTGCCGCCTTTGTCGCCAGCGACGGAGTGATCAGGGGTGTTCAGCTGGAATCGGCGCTGGAACATATTCGCCTGGCGCTCAAGGACGAACACTACTCGGACGAGCAGTTGGCCAGGGCAATCCTCGTCATGTAAGGTCACAGCCGCCCCGACCTTCAGCGAGAGTAACAACAGGTGACCCCCAACCGCCGCGCCATCGCCTTGATCATTACCGTATTAATGATCGCGGGCTGCACATCTGCCCCCACTGGCACGCCCGATAAATCGCTTCCGCTGATCGTTGCACACCGTTCGGGCACCGCGGATTATCCGGAAAACACCTTGCCGGCCATCGACAACGCCTTGAAAAATGGCGTCGACATGATCTGGCTGACGGTTCAACTGAGCAGTGACGGCGTCCCCGTTCTCTATCGCCCTGCCGACCTGAGCGCGAATACGCAAGGCAGTGGGTCCGTCGCCAAACAAAGCCTGGAACAATTGCAGCAGTTGAATGCGGGGTGGAACTTCAAACTCACCGATACCCGCGGGCAGGTGACCTATCCCTACCGCACGCACGCCGCTCCGGTGCCTTCATTGCAGCAAGCACTGGACAGGATTCCCGCTTCAATCCCCGTCATTCTCGATATGAAAGCCTTGCCTGCTGAAGCGCAGGCCAACGCCGTTGCCAGTGTGCTGAAACACAATCATGCGTGGAACCGGGTGCTGATCTACTCCACCGATGCCAGTTACCAAACCGCTTTCGCGCGCTTCCCTCAAGCTCGGCTATTTGAATCCCGGGACGACACACGAAACCGCCTGGCAGCCGTCGCCCTGGCACAGAGCTGCCGTCCGGTACCACACGCTGGCAGTTGGGTGGCGTTTGAGTATCAGCGAAAAGTCGAACTGGTGGAGACGTTCACCTTGGGCGAAGCACGCTCACCCGTGAATGCCAAGCTATGGACGCCACCGGCGATCAACTGCTTCCAGTCCAAGGGCAAGGTCAACATTCTGGCGATTGGAATCAACAGCGACGATGATTACCGGGCAGCAGCGTGCCTGAAGATCGACGCCGTGCTGGTGGACTCACCGCGGGCAATGCGGGATGTGAAGCAGCGGCTCGAATGGCCGCTGCAGTGCAACTGATGGTCAGCTTTGCTTGTAGCCGCGCACTTCATCCACGCCGCGATTGGCCAGTTGGTCGGCCCGCTCGTTGCCGGGATGGCCGATGTGCCCGCGCACCCATTTCCAGGTGATGTTGTGGCGGTTGCATTGTTCATCGAGCAACTGCCACAGGTCGGCATTTTTTACCGGCTCCTTGGCGGCGGTTTTCCAGCCGCGCTTCTTCCAATTGACCATCCACTCGTTGATGCCCTTCATCACGTATTGGGAGTCGGTCACCAGCAACACGTCGCAACGACGCTTGAGCTCTTCCAGGCCGCGGATCGCCCCCATCAGCTCCATGCGATTGTTGGTGGTGTTGGCTTCGCCGCCCCACAGCTCCTTCTCCACGCCCTTGCACACCAGCAAGGCGCCCCATCCGCCGGGGCCGGGATTGCCCTTGCAGGCGCCATCGGTGAAGAGTTCTACGGTATCGGTCATTTCACTGTCCATTAAAGCGGGATCCATCAAAGCGGGTTGCCGATAATCGACCGACAAGGGCCCGAGGTCGAGAGACTCGACCTGAAATCAAAAAAGGTTTTTTACTGTTCGCTCTGCTTGCGATTGACCTTGGCCATGGGCATCGGCACGAGCTTGCCCATTGGTTCGCGGCGTACCTGACGCACCGGGCGCAGGCCAACGACGATCTTGCGCGCCACCAACAAGTAGAAACCACCGCCAGACAATTGCCAGGCACCGGCCCTGCGTTCCCAGCCGGCCAGCCGGCCTTGCCACTTGGCAGACGCAAGCGGCGGACGATAGCACCCGAAGCGGCGTTTCTCCAGCGCAAAGCCCAGCAGGTTCAACCAATCGCCGACGCGCGACGGCGAGATGCAGCGCGCCTGGCGCAACCCGTCGTGGGCGAACACATGGCGCAAACCCCAACTGCTCCAGGGGTTGATGCCGATGATCAGCAAATGGCCACCTGGGCGCACACTGCTGGCGGCTTCGCGCAGCAAACCATGGGGCGACAGGCAGAAATCCAGGCCATGCTGCAACACCACCACGTCGGCCGCATGCTCGCTCAACGGCCAGGCCTGTTCCTCGCACACAATCTCGACACCCGGCAACGGCGCCCCCAGGCGCACATTGCGTTGTACCTGGGGCGCCGCCGGCGGGGTTTGTGCCGACGGGCCGTAATGCACCAGGTAGCCACCAAAGAACCGACCCAGCTCGTCTTCGAGCATGCGTCGTTCTTCATCCAGTAAAAATTGCCCGACAGGCCCGGACAGCCATTCACGGGCGGCACTGATCAGTGCCAGCCACTCGGGATCGGCCTGGGCGAACGCTTTATCAGTCATTGCATTCTCCAACGCGCCAAGAAGCTCTAAGATGCACCAATGTGTTCAGCTTGGCGAATCAAAGAATGATACAGATCAGTGCCCTGCCCGCCTTCACCGATAACTACATCTGGTTGTTACAGGATCAGCCGAACAAGCGCTGCGCGGTGGTCGATCCCGGTGATGCCGCGCCCGTACTGGCCTGGCTCCAGCAGCATCCGGACTGGACCCTCAGCGATATCCTGGTGACTCACCATCACCACGATCATGTCGGCGGCGTCGAGCAACTGAAAAGTGTTTCAGGCGCCACGGTCTACGGCCCGGCGAACGAAAAAATCCCGGCGCGGGACGTCGCACTCCAGGACAACGACCGCATCAACGTGCTGGGCTGGGACTTCGAGGTGTTTGCCGTGCCCGGGCACACCCTGGGCCATATCGCCTTTTATCACGAGGGCGTGCTGTTCTGTGGTGACACACTCTTCGCCGCCGGTTGTGGCCGGCTGTTCGAAGGCACCCCGCAGCAAATGCACACCTCCCTGGAACGCCTGGCGGCACTGCCGGCCAACACGCTGGTGTACTGCACCCATGAATACACACAAAGTAACCTGAAGTTCGCCCAGGCCGTGGAACCGCAAAACGCGGATATCGCCGAACGGGTGGAGAACGTGCGGCAACTGCGGGCGAACGGCGAGATCACATTGCCTTCAACCCTGGCCCTGGAAAAACTCACTAACCCCTTTCTGCGGACCTCTGAAACATCCGTTAAAGAAAAAGCGGACGAACGGAATGGCCGGGATAACCAGGCCGGGAGTGAGGTATTTGCTAGCTTGAGGTCGTGGAAAGATACGTTCTAAGTGGAAGGATTCTGATACGTAATTTCTGAATGGTTGACCGGAACCAAAGCGCTTTCTAGAATCGCCCGACATTTTTGCCCGGAACTTACTTCCAGCCAATGTCGTCATCTATTCGTAAAACCAACCATTCAGACGCATTGACCCGCCTGGCTCAAGCCGTGGCGGTGGCTGTGTCCGCTACTCTGGCGGGCTGCCAATCGACCAATTTTGCCGCACAATCCACCGTGCAACCCAAGCCAAACCTTACCGCCAAGATCAAGCAAAAACCCATTTGGCTATCAGAGAAGCCAAGCCCGGAAGTGCCCCAGGATGTCTGGGAACGCATGCGCCGGGGCTTTCAATTGCAGGACGGGTTAGGCGTCAACCCGCGCATTGAACAGCAACGATTGTGGTTTGCCAGCAACCCATCCTTCCTTGAGAACGCCGGCGAACGCGGCAGCCTCTACATTCACTACATCGTCGAACGCCTTGAAGAACGCAACATGCCCCTGGAGCTGGCGCTGCTGCCAGTGATTGAAAGTGCCTACAACCCAATGGCCTATTCCCGCAGCGATGCGGTGGGCCTGTGGCAGTTCGTTCCCGCCACCGGGCGCTACTTCAACCTGCGCCAGACCCGCGCCTACGACGGCCGCCGCGACATCACCGCCTCCACCACCGCCGCCTTGGACTACCTGACACGTCTGCATGACATGTTCAACGGTGACTGGCTGCTGGCGCTTGCGGCCTATAATGCGGGCGAAGGCACGGTCAGCCGGGCCATCGAACGTAACGAGAAGCTCGGCTTGCCGACGGACTACTGGAACCTGCCACTGCCCCAGGAAACCAAGGACTACGTGCCCAAGTTCCTGGCGCTGTCCCAGGTGGTGCTGGCCCCCGAGGCGTACGGTGTCAACCTGAACCCGATTGCCAACACGCCCTACTTTGAAGTGGTAGAAATCAAAACCAGCATGGACCTGTCACGGGTCGCCGCGCTGGCCGAGATCGACGAAGACGAACTGTTCCAGCTCAACCCGGCCTTGAAGCAGCGCACCACCCTGGACGGCCCGCAGCATTTGCTGGTGCCGACTTCCAAGGCGCAGTTGCTTGCCAGCAGCCTTTCGGCGATGAAGCCCGAAGAATTGCTGAGTATGCGTCCGAAAAAGCCGGTGTTCGACGACGTTGAGCACAAGGCCATCGCCGGTCGCACCCGCAACTACAAGGTGCGCAGTGGCGACAACCTGACGTTGATTGCCAAGGCCAACAAAGTCGATGTGCATGACCTGCAGCGCTGGAACAAGCTCAATGGCCAGGCGCTCAAGGTTGGCCAGACCCTGGTGATGCAGGACACCCGCAAGCTGGTGGCCAAGGCAGACAGCAAGAAGCCGGTGCAATACAAGGTCAAGAAAGGCGACTCGCTGTACATCGTTGCAAAGCGCTTCAACGTCGAGATGCAACATCTCAAGCGCTGGAACCCGCGCACTGGCCAGGCGTTGAAGCCGGGCCAGATGTTGGTGGTTTCCGGACCGAGGTAAGCAGCAAACACAAGGGGGAACTGGCAACAGTTCCCCCTTTGTTCTTCACCCCGCCAACCCACACCCAAGCCTGTAGTCTCCCTCCTGCGGCGCCAGCCTTTTTCCAATCGGAACAAGCTGTTACTGTACGGCTCATAAAGCCCAAGCCGCCTGGATCGGATCTCTGACTTGAAGCGTCCCCTCCTTCTACTAATAAGTCTGGCCTTGAGCTTTTCCGCGAACGCGACCATCACCGAGAGCCACGGTTATGCGCAGTTCGGCACGCTCAAGTACCCGGCCAAATTCACCCACTTCGACTGGGTAAACCCCGCAGCGCCCAAGGGCGGCACTTTGCGGGTCATGGCCTTTGGCACGTTCGACACCCTCAACCCTTACACCTTCAAGGGTTCCAGCCCGGTCTCTACCGCCAACTTTCTGCAATACGGGGTCAACGAGCTGAATGAGCCGTTGATGGTCGGTACGGGCCAGTACGCCCCTTCCGGCGATGAACCGACTTCCAGCTACGGCCTGATTGCCCAATCGGTGGAGTACAGCGAGGACCGCAGCTGGGTGGTGTTCAACCTGCGCCCCGAAGCGCGCTTCCACGATGGCAAGCCGATCACGGCCTACGACGTGGCGTTTTCCTATCGCACGCTGCTGACCGAAGGCCACCCGCAATACCGCACCAACCTGCAGGAAGTGGCCCGGGTCGACATTCTTAACCGGCACCGCATTCGCTTCGTGTTCAAGCGCGCCGGCAACCCGTTACTGATCCTGCGTCTGGGCGAGCTGCCAGTATTGCCCCAGCACTACTGGAAAAACCGTGACTTCAAGGCCACCACCTTCGAGCCCCCACTGGGCAGCGGACCTTACCGCATCACAAAGGTCTCGCCGGGACGGCAACTGGTGTTCGAACGGGTCAAGGATTACTGGGGCAAGGACCTGCCGGTCAACCGTGGTTTCTATAACTACGACAAGGTCGAGGTGGAGTTCTACCGCGACAGCGACGTGGCCTTCGAAGCCTTCAAGGCCGGCGAGTTCGATATCTATATCGAGCACCAGGCGAAGAACTGGGCCAACGGCTACAACTTCCCGGCGGTCAACCGGGGTGATGTGATCAAGGCGCAGATCGCCCACCAGATCCCGACCCAGAGCCAGGGCCTGTTCATGAACAGCCGGCGCCCGGCCTTCAGCCAGGCCAAGGTGCGTGAAGCCCTGGGCTTGATGTTCGATTTCGAGTGGACCAACCGCACCCTGTTCAGCGGCGCCTATAAACGCACCCTCAGCTATTACCCCAACAGCGAATTCTCTGCCACCGGCGTGCCCACCGGCCATGAGTGGCTGATGCTCTCACCCTATCGCGACCAACTGCCCGCCAACCTGTTTACCCAGGCCTTCAGCCTGCCCCAGACCGACGGGCGCGGCATCCCCCGGGACACCATGCGCCGCGCTCTCGCCTTGCTTGCCGAAGCGGGCTGGAAGCTGTCAGGGCAACGGTTGCTTAACAGTGACGGGCAGCCCCTGCGCCTGGAAATCCTGCTGGTGAATCCGAACCTGGAGCGCATCCTGCAACCCTATGTCGAAAACCTGACAAGCATCGGCGTCGATGCCCGCTTGCGCACGGTAGACCGCGCACAGTACAAACAACGCCTCGATCAGTTCGACTTCGACATGATTCTGATGACCCTCAACCAGACCCTCAGCCCCGGCCTTGAGCAGTGGCAGTACTTCCACTCCAGCCAGGTGGGGATCAAGGGCAGCAAGAATTACGCAGGCATCGCCAACCCGGTGGTCGACCATCTGCTGGACCAACTGCTGGCGGCGCAAACCCGTGAAGAACAATTGGCAGCCGGCCGGGCACTGGACCGCGTCCTGCTGTGGCAGCACTACAGTATTCCCAACTGGTACCTCAACTATCATCGCCTGGCGTACCGCAACCGGTTCGCCTTCGTCACCACGCCGCCCTACAGCCTGGGCCTGAGCGCATGGTGGCTGAAAGCTTCGGAGAAAGCCCAATGATGCCTTTGCGTACTGCGATCCTTGGCAGCCTGTTGTTGTGCGGCGCGGCCAATGCGGCCCCACAACATGCCCTGACCCTCTATAACGAACCACCCAAGTACCCCGCCGACTTCAAGCATGTCGACTATGTAAATCCCGACGCACCCAAGGGCGGTACCTTTCGCGAATCCAGCATGGGCGGCTTCGACAGCCTCAACCCGTTCATAAGCAAGGGCGTGCCGGCAGACAATATCGGGCTGATCTACGACACCCTTGCCCAGCAAAGCCTGGACGAACCCATCACCGAATACGGCCTGGTGGCCGGCAAGATCGAAAAGGCCCCGGACAACAGCTGGGTACGCTTCTACATTCGCCCCGAAGCGCGCTTTCACGACGGCCACCCGATCCGTGCCGAAGACGTGGTGTTCAGCTTCCAGACGCTGATGAAGGACGGCTCGCCGATCTACAAGACCTACTACGCCGACGTCGACGAAGTGGTCGCCGAGGACCCGCTGCGGGTGCTGTTCAAGTTCAAGCGCACCAACAACCGCGAACTGCCGCTGATCCTTGGGCAACTGACCGTGTTGCCCAAGCATTACTGGGAGGGCCGCGACTTCTCCAAGGGCAACCTGGAGATTCCGTTGGGCAGCGGCCCGTACAAGGTGGCGGAGGTCAAGGCCGGGCGTTCGGTCCGCTACGAGCGGGTCAAGGACTACTGGGCCAAGGACCTGCCGATCAACAAGGGTTTCTACAACTTCGATTACCGCGTCACCGATTACTACCGCGACAACACCGTGGCCCTCGAAGCCCTCAAGGCCGGGCAGTTCGATTACTGGCTGGAAATCAGCGCGAAAAACTGGGCCAACGCCTACAACACCCCCGCCGTTGCCCAGGGCCGCCTGATCAAGGAAGAAATTCCCAACGGCAACCCTACCGGGATGCAGGGCTTCGTGTTCAACACCCGCAAGCCGATGTTCCAGGACGTGCGGGTGCGCAAGGCCATCAGCCTGTTGCTGGACTTTGAATGGAGCAACAAACAGCTGTTCAATGGCGCCTACACCCGTAGCCGCAGCTATTTCGAAAACTCCGAGATGGCCGCCACCGGCCTGCCCGGCCCGGATGAACTGGCGATTCTTGAACCGCTGCGGGACAAAATCCCGCCCCAGGTATTCACCGAAGCCTTCGAGCCGTCGAAGACCGACGCCAGCGGTATGATCCGCACCCAGCAGCGCGAGGCCTATCAGTTGCTGCAAGAGGCCGGTTGGAAGATCGTCGACGACAAGATGGTCGACAGCACCGGCAAACCGGTGACCATCGAGTTCCTGCTGGCCCAGACCGAGTTCGAACGCATCCTGTTGCCGTTCAAGCGCAACCTGGCAGACCTGGGGATCGACCTGGTGATCCGCCGGGTCGACATCTCGCAGTACATCAACCGCATCCGCTCCCGGGATTTCGACATGGTGGTGGGCAGTTTCCCGCAGTCCTCTTCGCCAGGTAACGAGCAGCGTGAGTACTGGAAGTCATCCAGCGCCGACAAGCCCGGCAGCCGCAACTACATCGGCCTGAAAGACCCGGCCATCGACCAACTGGTGGAAGAACTCATCGACTCCGACTCGCGCAAGAGCCTGGTGGCCCACGCCAAGGCACTCGACCGCGTGCTGCAGTTCGGCTACTACGTGATCCCCAACTGGCACATCAAGACCTTCCGCGTGGCGTATTGGGACCACCTCGGCCATCCGAAGGTCTCACCACGGTATGACGTCGGCACCGCCACCTGGTGGAGCAAACCCGACGCGAAACCTGCGATAACCGTGGACACCAACCAGAGCGCCGATCCGGCGAGCGGGGGCGACTGAGATGCTGGCCTATATTGTTCGTCGACTGCTGCTGATCATCCCGACGCTGTTCGGCATTTTGCTGATCAACTTTGTGATCATCCAGGCTGCGCCCGGTGGCCCGGTGGAGCAGATGATCGCCAAGCTCGAAGGCTTTGAAGGCGCCACCAGCCGGATTGCCGGTGGCGGTGCCGAAGTCTCGGTGGCCGGCTCCAGCTATCGCGGCGCCCAGGGCCTGGACCCGGCGCTGGTGAAGGAAATCGAGAAGATGTACGGCTTCGACAAGTCGGCGCCGGAACGCTTGTGGATCATGGTCAAGAACTACGCCCGGCTGGATTTTGGCGACAGCTTCTTCCGCGACGCCAAGGTCATCGACCTGATCAAGGAAAAGATGCCGGTGTCCATCTCACTCGGGTTGTGGAGCACCCTGATCATGTACCTGGTGTCGATACCCCTGGGGATCGCCAAGGCTACGCGGCACGGCAGCCACTTTGACGTGTGGACCAGCTCGGCGATCATCGTCGGCTATGCGATCCCGGCGTTCCTGTTTGCGATCCTGCTGATCGTGGTGTTCGCCGGCGGCAGTTACTTCGACTGGTTTCCGTTACGCGGGCTCACGTCCAACAACTTTGATGAATTGAGCTGGGGCGGCAAGATCCTCGATTACTTCTGGCACCTCGCCCTGCCCGTGACGGCTTTGGTGATCGGCAACTTCGCGACCATGACCCTGCTCACCAAAAACAGCTTTCTGGACGAGATCAACAAACAGTACGTGGTCACCGCCAAGGCCAAGGGCCTGACCAATCACCGCGTGCTCTACGGCCACGTGTTTCGCAACGCGATGCTGCTGGTGATCGCTGGCTTCCCGTCGGCCTTTATCGGCATCTTCTTTACCGGCTCGTTGCTGGTGGAAGTGATCTTCTCCCTCGACGGCCTGGGCCTGATGAGCTTTGAAGCGGCGATCAACCGCGACTATCCGGTGGTTTTTGGCACGCTGTTTATCTTCACCCTGCTGGGGCTGGTGGTGAAACTGATCGGTGACCTCACCTACACCCTGGTCGATCCGCGTATCGACTTCGCCAGCCGGGAGCATTGAGATGAATCTATCCCCCTCAATCGTCGGCGGTTCGAACGTTTCAAGGCCAACAAGCGTGGCTGGTGGTCGCTATGGCTGTTCCTGATTCTATCCGGCCTGAGCCTGGGTGCCGAGCTGATCGCCAACGACAAGCCGCTGGCGGTGCATTACGACGGCGACTGGTATTTCCCGGCGCTCAAGCGCTACCCCGAGACCACCTTCGGCGGCGAATTCCCGCTGGAAGCCAACTACAAGAGCCCGTATATCCAGGAGCTGCTCAAAGCCAAGGATGCCTGGACGTTGTGGGCGCCGATCCCGTTCAGCTACCAGAGCATCAACTACGACCTGAAAGTCCCGGCGCCCGCGCCGCCGTCACGGGACAACCTGCTGGGCACCGATGACCAGGGCCGCGATGTACTGGCACGGGTGATCTACGGGTTCAGGATTTCCGTGCTGTTTGCCCTGACGTTGACCGTACTCAGTTCGATCATCGGCGTGATCGCCGGGGCCTTGCAGGGTTTCTACGGTGGCTGGGTCGACCTGGCCGGGCAGCGCTTCCTGGAGATCTGGTCGGGCTTGCCGGTGCTGTATTTGCTGATCATCCTCGCCAGTTTCGTGCAGCCCAATTTCTGGTGGCTGCTGGGGATCATGCTGCTGTTTTCCTGGATGAGCCTGGTGGACGTGGTGCGCGCCGAATTCCTGCGCGGGCGTAATCTGGAATACGTGCGGGCGGCGCGGGCGCTGGGGATGCAGAACGGCGCGATCATGTTCCGCCATATCCTGCCCAACGCCATGGTCTCCACCATGACCTTCATGCCGTTCATCCTGACCGGCGCCATCGGCACCCTCACCGCCCTGGACTTCCTGGGCTTTGGCCTGCCGGCCGGCTCGCCGTCCCTGGGTGAGCTGGTGGCCCAGGGCAAATCCAACCTGCAGGCGCCGTGGCTGGGCATGAGTGCGTTTGCCGTGCTGGCGATCATGTTGAGTTTGCTGGTGTTTATCGGCGAGTCCGCTCGCGATGCCTTCGACCCGAGGAAATGAGATGAATCAGGACAATCTGATCGAAGTCCGCGACCTCTCCGTCGAGTTCGTCGTAGGCAACACCCACCAGCGTGTGGTGAACAACGTCAGCTTCGATATCAAGCGCGGCGAAACCCTGGCGCTGGTGGGCGAAAGCGGCTCGGGCAAGTCGGTCACGGCGCACTCGATCCTGCGCCTGCTGCCCTACCCGCTGGCACGACACCCGTCGGGGACGATCCAGTACGCCAACCACGATTTGCTGACCCTGAAAGAAAAGACCATCCGGCATATCCGCGGCAACCGGATTGCGATGATCTTCCAGGAGCCGATGACCTCGCTGAACCCGCTGCACTCCATCGAGAAGCAGATCAACGAAGTGCTCGGCCTGCATAAGGGCTTGACCGGCAAGGTCGCCACCAAACGCACCCTGGAGCTGCTGGAACTCGTAGGCATCCCCGAGCCCCACAAGCGTCTCAAGGCCCTGCCCCACGAGCTGTCCGGCGGCCAGCGCCAGCGGGTGATGATCGCCATGGCCCTGGCCAATGAGCCGGAGCTGCTGATTGCCGACGAACCGACCACGGCGCTCGACGTCACCGTACAGTTGAAGATCCTGGAGCTGCTCAAAGAGTTGCAGGCGCGCCTGGGCATGGCCTTGCTGTTGATCAGTCATGACCTGAACCTGGTCAGGCGCATTGCCCACCGGGTATGTGTGATGCAAAAAGGCTGCATCGTCGAACAGGCCGAATGCGAAACCCTGTTCCAGTCGCCGCAGCATCCGTACACCCAGGAGCTGCTGGCAGCCGAGCCCAGCGGCGGCCCTGCCACCAATGAAATTGGCCCTCCGCTGCTCGAAGTCGACGACCTGAAGGTCTGGTTCCCGATCAAAAAAGGCTTCCTGCGCAATACCGTCGATTACGTCAAGGCAGTGGACGGCATCAACTTCAGCCTGCCCCAGGGCCAGACCCTTGGCATCGTCGGTGAAAGTGGTTCGGGCAAGTCCACTTTAGGCCTGGCGATTTTGCGGCTGATTGCGAGCAAGGGTGGCATTCGCTTCGAAGGTCATCAGATGGACAAACTCAGCCAGCAGCAGGTGCGCCCGCTGCGCCGGGAAATGCAGGTGGTGTTCCAGGACCCGTTTGGCAGCCTGAGCCCGCGCATGTGCGTGAGCGAAATCGTCGGCGAAGGCCTGCGCATCCACAAGATGGGGACTGCCGCCGAGCAGGAAGCGGCGATTATCGCCGCGCTCAAGGAAGTAGGCCTGGACCCGGAAACCCGCAATCGCTACCCCCACGAGTTTTCCGGCGGCCAACGCCAGCGCATCGCTATTGCCCGCGCGTTGGTGCTCAAGCCACGTCTGATTTTGCTGGATGAACCGACCTCGGCCCTCGACCGGACCGTGCAACGCCAGGTGGTGGAACTGCTGCGCAACCTGCAGGCCAAGTACAACCTGACCTACCTGTTCATCAGCCACGACCTCGCCGTGGTCAAGGCCTTGAGTCACCAGCTGATGGTGGTCAAGCACGGGCAGGCGGTGGAGCAAGGGGATGCACCTGCGATCTTCGCCAACCCCCAGCATGCCTACACCCGGCAACTGCTCGAGGCAGCGTTCCTGGTGCCCGGCCCCTAGCAGTAGAACCACCGTAGCAGCTGTCGAGCCCCAGCGAGGCTGCGTCAGGCGCGCCTCGGTGCAATGCCAGGCTCGATAACAGCGGTGCGACTAACGCAGCCTCGCTGGGGCTCGACAGCTGCTACGCCATTGGGTGTCAGAAATCGGTAGAGGCCGACAACTCACGCCAGGCGGCGGTCTCTTCCTTGACGTAGGCCAGCTTGGCCTCGATCGCCTGCAACGTGTCGGTGCCCAAGGCCAGGCGCATCGGTGGATGCGGCGCTTCCACCAATTTGATCATGGCCACAGCCAGCAGCTCCGGATTACCCGGTTGCTGCTGGTTGTAGACCTTGGCCAGCTTGCGCACCTCGCCGGAGGTGGCGGCATAATCGTCGATGATCAAGGGCGACTCCACCAGGGAGTTGCCGTCCAGGAAATCGGTACGGAAATAACCCGGCTCCACCACCGTCACCTTGACGCCCAAGGGGGCGAGTTCTGCGTGCAGCGCTTCGCTCAAACCTTCAACAGCAAACTTGGTCGAGCAATACGTGCCGAATCCCGCCCCCGAACGGAAGCCGCCTACCGACGAAATATTGATCACATGCCCACTGCGCGCCTGGCGCATGAACGGCAATACACCCCGTGTGACATTGAGCAGGCCGAAGACATTGGTTTCGTACAAGCGGCGAACCTCATCGGCAGACGCCTCCTCCACCGCACCCAGTAAGCCAAAACCGGCATTGTTGACCAACACATCGATGCGCCCGAAGTGCTCGACGGCGGCGCGGGCAACGTCGGCTGCCTGGGTTTCGTCGGTCACATCCAACTGCACGGCCAGCAGGCCAGGTTGGGCGCCGAAACGCTCGATGACTGTCTGGGCATTACGGGCCGTTGCCACCACTGCATCGCCGTGGGCCAGTGCCGCTGCGACGATTTTCGCGCCGATGCCTCGGGAAGCCCCGGTTACCAACCAAACACGCTTGAAGGAATGTGCCGTTGTCATGATCCGTACCTGATGGAGTGAAAGTGAAGTAAAGGTACGCCGTGGCATTAGCCGGAAAAATCGTCTCGTGCTACAAGCACTATGAAACTCTCTTTCATAATGGTCCGTGAATGAACCTTGATCCCTTCAATGGCTTGACCGAGTTCCTCGCAGTGGCTGAGCTTAAGAACTTCACTCAAGCCGCCGCGCGCCTGGGGGTTACGCCGACGGCGGTCAGCCATGCGGTAAAAACCCTGGAGAAGCGCACGGGTGTAGTGCTGTTCCAACGCACCACGCGCCGGGTGGCGCTGACTGAGGCCGGAATGACGCTTTACAGCCGCCTGCGCCCCGCCGCCGGAGAAATCGACGACGCGCTGGCGGCCCTCAGTGGCTACCGCGACCGCCCCATGGGCACCTTGCGCCTGACGGTGCCGAGGTTGTCGGGCAAGCTGCTGATCGAGCCGTTGATTCCACGCTTTCGTGAGGCGTTTCCGGATGTGGTGCTCGATATTTCCCTGGACGATGCCGCCGTGGATCTGGTGACTCAGGGCTTCGACGCCGGTATTCGCCTGGGGGAATCCATCGACAAGGATATGGTCGCCGTACGCCTGACACCGGACTTGAAGTGGTCGGTGGTGGGCTCTCCCGACTACTTCGCCAAGGCCGGCAAGCCGACAACGCCGGAAGAGCTCACCGCCCATGAAACTATCGGCTATCGCTTCCTGACGTCGGGCATGGCTCACCGCTGGGAATTCGAGCGGGCGGGCCGGGAATTCACGGTCGGCGTTCAAGGCGGGCTGATCGTCAATGACCGCAACCTGATGATCGCCGCCGCGCGCGCCGGCCAGGGCCTGGCGTACGTGAGTGATTTCGAGGTCATGGAGGACCTGGCTTCAGGCGCACTGGAACCCGTGCTGCAATCTTTCGTACCGCCAAGCAGCGGGCTGTACCTGTATTTCCCCGCCCGAACCCAGAGCCAACCGAAACTGCGGGCCTTTATCGACCTGGCCACCGCGTGGATTGCCGAGAAGCGTGGGCTCTGACAGCGCCGCAAAAGCAAACCAATATCATTTGCGCAGCGCCCGGCCCTTTGGTTTAATCGCGACCAATTCTTATTTACGCCAAGGCTTCTACGCCACATGGATACTGTGTCGACCTCGCCCACCTCATTCAGCGACCTCTACGGCAATCACCATTCCTGGCTGCTGGGGCTGCTGCGCAGGCGCCTGAGCAATCGCTGGGATGCGGCGGACCTGGCCCACGACACGTTTATCCGGGTGCTCAAGCGTCCGCCTGCCGACACCGATGAGACGCGGGAGCGCTCCTACTTGGCCACCATCGCCCGGGGGCTGTGCATCGATCACTGGCGCCGGCGCCAACTGGAACAGGCGTGGCTGCAAAGCCTCGCGGATCGGCCGCAAGCCCTGCAACCTTCGCCGGAACAACGGGCGATCATCGTCGAAACCCTCTACGAAGTGGACGCCATGCTCGCCCGACTGCCCCACAAGGTGCGCGAAGCGTTTTTACTGGCACAGTTACACGGCATGCCCTACAAGCAGATCGGTGAGCAACTCGGGGTGGGCGAACGGATGGTGAAAAAATACCTGGCCCAGGCGCTGCTGCATTGCGCGGTGCTCGAAGCGGAACTGGACGGGATGCTCGTGGAGTGACCAGCCCCGGAAAACTCAGCCATGTCAGCCTGGAACAGGCGGCCCAGTGGTATGTACGCCTGCAGGATCAGCCCGAGGCTGCCCAGCACTGGCAGGCATGGCTGCGACAAAGTCCGGAACACCAGGCCGCCTGGGGTTATGTAGAGCGGGTCAGCCAACGCTTTGCCCCGTTGGCCGAGCAATCCCACAGCGCCAGCCGTGCGTTGCGCAGCTCTCGGCGCCAGACGCTCAAGACCCTGCTGGTGTTGTGTGCCGGCTCAACGCTGGCCTGGGGCACCTGGCGCAACACCGCCCTGCCACGGCTGGTGGGCGGCTGGAATGCCGACTACGCCACCGCTGGAGGTGAAACCCGCGAAGCGCTGCTGGACGATGGCAGTCGTCTGTGGTTGAACGCCTTGAGCGCCCTGGATGTACGTTTTGACCGGGGCCAGCGCTTGCTGCACCTGCGTTTCGGCGAAGTGCTGATTGAGACCGCCAAGGACCCGACCCGCCCGTTCCTGGTGGAGACTCAACAGGGTCGCCTGCGGGCACTCGGCACCCGCTTCAGCGTGGTGCAGGACGGCGACAGCACCTTGCTCAATGTGTTTGAAGGCCGGGTTGAAGTGCGCACTGCCGCGAGCCATCAGGTACAGATCATTGAGGCCGGGAAACAAGTGGCCTTCACCCGCGACGGGTTCAACCTTAACTCACCCGCATCCGCCACCCGTGAGGCCTGGAGCCGTGGCGTGTTGCTGGCCGACAACCTGCCGCTTGGCGAACTGATCGCCGAACTCAACCGTTTTCGCTCCGGCCACCTGGGTTGTGATCCAGCCGTGGCGCAACTGCCGGTGATGGGCTCGTTCCCCCTCAAAGACAGCGACCACGCACTGCGCCTGCTACAGGCCGCGCTGCCGATTCAGGTCGACACACTCATGCCGTGGTGGGTCACGGTCAGGCCCAAACACCCAAGCGCATAAAAACTTTCAGCCGTCAGTTCCCTTTTCCAAAACTCGTTCGGTTAACCCAGCAGATGCTTTCAATTCGCCGATCGATTTGATCCAAAGGGAATGTTCATGTCGCAACCCGCTCGCTTCACTTTGCGCCCGCTGGCGCTGGCCGTTACTGCTACCTTGTTGTGCCTGGGCGCGCTCGACGCGCAAGCCGCCGAGTCGCCGTCGACTCAGGAAACCGCCCGCCACTACACCATCGCCGCGGGTTCTTTGGTCAACGTGCTGAACAGCTTCGCCGAGCAGTCAGGGATCTTTTTCGCCGGCCACAACAGCCTGGCCAGCGGCAAAACCAGCCCGGGCCTCAACGGCAGCTACACCCCGGCCAGCGGTTTGCAACGGCTGTTGCAAGGCAGCGGCCTGCAGGCCGTGCCCCAGGGCAACAACGGCTACGTGCTGGAGTTGATTCCAGCCAACACCGGCGCCCTGGAGCTGGGCGCCACCACCATCTCCGGCGAAGGCCTGGGCGCCACTACCGAAGACACTCACGCCTACACCACCGGCGCCATGGCCTCGGCCACCGGCCTGGCGCTGTCGATGCGTGAGACACCGCAATCGGTGACGGTCATCACCCGCCAGCAAATGGATGACCAGGGTTCCACCAGCATCGCCGACACCCTGCGTCGTGCGCCCGGCGTGAGCGTGCAGAACTACGACAGCGAGCGCTGGGAGTTTTCCAGCCGCGGCCTGCCGATCACCAACTTCCAGTACGACGGGGTCAACTCCACCTACGACGGCGTGTATGACTACGGCACCACCAGCACCGACATGGCGGTGTATGACCGCCTGGAAATCATCAAGGGTTCGGCCGGCCTGATGTCCGGTTCGGGCGACCCCTCGGCCACGGTCAACCTGATTCGCAAAAAGCCCACCCGGGATTTCAAGGCCTCGGTCACCCAGACGTTCGGCTCGTGGGACAACTACCGCACCGAAGGCGATATTTCCGGGCCACTGACCGACTCCGGCAATGTGCGCGGGCGTTTTGTCGGTGTGTATCAGGACCGCCAGTCGTACCTGGACCACTACCAGAACACCAAGGACATCGCCTACGGCATTCTCGAGGCCGACTTGACGCCCGACACCCTGCTGACCTTCGGCATCGACCAGCAGGACACCCGCTCCCGCGGCGCCAGCTGGACCGGTTTCCCGATGTACTTCAGCAACGGTTCGCGCACCGATTTCTCGCGCTCGTTTAACCCGGCTGCCGACTGGAGCCGCCGCGACTTCCAGAACCAGACCCTGTTTGCCTCGGTGGAACAAAAGCTGGCGAACGACTGGTCGCTGAAAGTCAGCCTCGACCGCAAGCGCAGCCAGCACGACACCCTGCTCGCCTCCGCCAGCGGCGGCAACCCGGACCCGGTCACGGGCGACGGGATGTACATGTTCATGGGCAAGTACAAGGGTGACCAGGTGCAAAACACCCTGGACATCAACCTCAATGGCCCCTTCAGCCTGTTCGGGCGCGAGCATGAATTGATCATGGGCTTCATGGCCACCCGCTCCAAACAGGACGTGCCGGTGTACGGCTCGATCTACCCACCCGTGGGTGGCAGCATTTACGACTGGCGCGGCGAATACCCGAAGCCTGACATTCCCCGCAGCGGCCAGAACGACATCGTGCAACGCCAGACCGGCGCGTACCTGGCCACGCGCTTGAAACCCACCGATGACTTGTCGGTGATCCTGGGTACCCGCGTCAGCAACTTCAGCGGCACCGACAACACCGACTTCTACGACCCGACCAAGGCCGACAACCGTCTCACCTACCGCCAGACGGGCGTCGTCACGCCCTATGCAGGCATCGTCTACGACCTGAATGACATCTGGTCGGTGTACACCAGCTACACCAAGATCTACAAGCCGCAGAACAGCAAGGACGCCGACCGCAAGTTGCTCGATCCGATTGAAGGTGACACCTACGAAGCCGGGCTCAAGGCAGCGTTTTTCGACGGCCGCCTGAACGCCAGTTTTGCCGCATTCCGCATCGAACAGGACAACGTCGCACAGTACGTTTCCGGGTTTGAGACCGACTCGGTGTATCGCCCGATTGCCGGCGCCACCACCAAGGGCTTTGAAGTCGAACTGGCCGGTGAAGTGCTGGACGGCTGGAACGTCTCGGCGGGCTACACCTACCAGCACAGCCGTGACGCCAACGGCGATTACGTCTATGGCTCCGTGCTGCAAACCACCACGCCGCAGCAAGTGGTGCGGCTGTTCAACACCTATCGGCTGCCCGGCGCTCTGGAAAACCTGACCGTGGGTGGCGGCGTGAATTGGCAGAGCGAGTTCTTCGGCAATGTGTTCCAGCCCGATCCCAATGACTCGGTGAATTTCGGCCACAACTCACGCATCACTCAGGACAGCTACTTCCTGGTGGACGTGATGGCGCGCTACCGCTTCAACGAGCACCTGAGCACCACGTTGAACGTGAAGAACCTGTTCGACAAAAAGTACTACACCGGCCTGGGCAACTTCGGCACCGGTTTCTACGGCGAGCCGCGCAGCCTGCAATTGGCGACCCGCTGGGATTTTTGAGCCCAAACGCCAGACTGCCGTAGCGCCTGCACCGGCAGTCGACTCGGGCTACACCCCATCAGGAAGGTACGTCTTTTGTTCTTGCCCGGCCCATCCGACGATGCAGGCTCCGGTCGCCCATAGCACATGGGCGACCTTGCACAGAGCCTGAACGCCATGGATGATTTACCCTTTCTGTCCCACCTGTTGAAGAACATCTCGCCCTCCGCCCTGGAACTGATCAAGCGCCAGGCATTGCGCCTCAAGGATGACCAAGCGTTGATCGCCGAGCTGATCGCCGGGTTGATCAGCCTGGTTGCCCAGGGCACCGCACCGGCCACCGACCCCATTCTGGTCAGCGTGCCCGAACACACCATGCTCGGTCAGTGGGCGCGCCTCTTCTGCGATGCCATCGGCCGCCCAGCCTTTCGTGAGTGGGCCTCACGCCATGACCTGGAACTGGCAAGCCTGGTGTTTCGGGGCGGCGATTTGCAGGCCAATATCCTGGAAGGCACGGTCAAAACACCGTACACCTTCACCCTGAACAAAGACTCGGACTGGTGGCGTGTCGCGAATCCGATCCTGGAGGTGGTGCAGATTATCGACACGGTCAACGCCGGCTTGCCGTTCATGGACAACCCCGTCGAGCCTCATTCGCGAAAATTGCCGCTGAACCTGGTATTGCCGTTCTACGGCTACCCGGTACCGACCAATCATTTGCAGGCCCAGGTGATTCTCGAAGAGATCCACACCCTTGACACGCTGCCCGGTGTCGATGAAAGCGGGCGCCTCAAATCAACCCTGCGCAAGCGCCTGACCGAGGAGCAGCGGGATTACCAGCAACTGGCCGACGCGCTGCAGACGCTCCTGGGGCAAAGCACAAACGGCAGCCCGCCTTTCGATTGGCTCCAGCTCTACCTGCAACGATGCAGCCTGGACTCGGACTCGATGCTGTCGAGCACGTTAAAATACGCGGCACAGCTGCTTGACGCCGTGACGCAAGGGGAAGAATTCGCGAGCCTCAACCTGTCGAGTGAAGGCGCAGTAACCACCTACCGCTACTCCGTCGACCAAAAAGCAGTGATTGCCGTGATCGACGACCGAGAGGTGAACAGCTCGCCCCTGGATCGCTCCAATAACTCGCCGCTGAACCAGCAATGGGACGAACTCGAGCGCCTGGCCAATCTCGCCCATACCGACGTATTGCCGGACGCCAGCCTCACCCTGGCCGCGCTGATGACGGTATATCGGCTGCCCCGGCCCGCCAGCGCAGAGGAAGCCCTGGCTCTGATCGAACAGCTACGCGCCACCACGGCTGCCACGTTTCCCTACGTCAGCTCGGCGGCGCACTCATTGATGGCCGTCAGCAAACACACGCGGCATATCGCAGTGCTCAACGACCGCTACACCATGCGGGCAGCACTCAAGTCGATCACCCTCGATACACAGCTCAACAGCACCCTGGACATGACCTTCAACCTGGCCCTGGGCTCACCCTTTTTCGGGTTGATCGACAAAGGCGCGCAATTGCTCGCCGGCCTGCGCCAGGAAGCGGCCTTTCAACGCGTGAGCGCCAGACGCCAGTTCGACCTTGCCCGGGTATACGTACTGAACGCGGACGGCGACCTCAGTGGCTACGCGCTGGACGATACCCCCAAGGTACTCACCCGTACCGACACGCCGCTCTCAAGCCTGACCTCGATGGCCGAGCCCTTACTGGAGCTGGCCCGCCAATCCGGCGGGCGCATCAGCAGCGATGGCCAGGTCAGCTTGCGACAGTTACTTAACCTGTACCAGATGGCGCTCCCCACCACCCGTGAAGAGGCGCACATCACCGCACGCCTGCTGGGCATCGCGATACTCAAGCCGCCCCGTCACGGCAACTACTGGCGGGCGTTGCAGGTGATGCCACTGCTGGCAGCGCAACGCAAACAGGTGCTGCAGACCGTCGCCGCCTTCCTGCCCAACCCGGACGTAAAACTGTTCGACTACCTGAGCGAAGTGGTCGTAGGCGAAAAAAACCGCGACCAAGTGCGCGCCGAGGCTGATCTGCTGCTGCACCAACTATTGGCGTCGCCCCGGGCCCAGGCACTGGCCGCGCGGCTGTCCGAAACCGTGGGCTGGTACGGAGAACATGCCAGCGCTGCGAACACCCGTGCCAGCCGCAACGCACTGTTGTTTGCCGCACTGATTCTCAGCCTGGACGCGAACGCCGGTACGCGGCGGGCCACTGTCGCTGGTTACGACCTGACTGATTCCCACAACTGGGGCCTGACCTTCGATGAAGTACTTGGCGTCGTAGAAGCCATGGTCCAGTTCAAGGTCTTGCGCACCAACGCCGTGCCCATGGCCACGCACCTGCTGCTGGCGGGCACCGCTCCGGAATTCCTGGTACGGGACATTCCTGATGAGGTGTCGTACATGAGTTCCCATACCTGGGTGCATTTCAAGCAATACGTAGACCTGATCGAAGCTGAAACACCAGGCGCGTCAAGGGCCATGCGCTTCACTGACTTCATGGCGATGATCTACTTCATCATTCCTTCCCGCAGGGTCCGCCGGGGCAGCCTGCCGATTACCGATTGGGCCGTGGCCAACGGGGTGCTGGTCAAAAGCATCGAGCCTCGCGATACCGCCGAAAAGAATCGCGCCATTGCCGCGTTGAACGAGCAGATCAACCTGCTGCAGGTCAGTTCCGAGTTGCTGAAGAACGGGCATATCAGCCTGTATGAGATGGCCTTGCAGGATCTTCAGCGGGTGTTTGCCGGCAACCCCTACCTGGAGCGATGGGTCATACAATGGCAGGCCAGGCCAGGTACGCACCCGCCGCCGGGCATCGCCGCCAACACCGCCGTTTCGCTGGTTCAGTTGCACATGGCAGGCCAGCTGACCAAGGGCACTACGCAATGGCGCTCGACCGTCAAGGACGTGGATTTCGCCAGCATGGCGCCACGGTTCGATGAGTTGGGGTCGATCCATTCCGCCTTTGCCACCGAGTTCGAGAAACGCTACACGGCGGTGCGCGCAGCGCTGATACAGTCGATCATGTATTGGATGTCACAACTGACCCTGCTGAGTCGTGAAGCTATGGAGTATGGCAAGCTGGAATTCCATCGCCTGCAAACCCCGCGCACCAGCGCGGGCGGGCAACCACCGGGCATCGGGCGATTCGGGGTGCTGGTGCTGTGTCAGTACGCCCGCGACAAACGCTTCTACGAGTTTTTCCCAAAGCAACTGAAGGTTGCCCCACTACCGGACCTGACCCTGCAAACGTTCGAGCAGGCCCTGCGCACCGGCAATACCCAAGGCAGCCCGCTGCCGATCGATTGGTCAGCGTACGCGCGCGGCACCCTTCCCAACGGGCAGCAACAAGCGACGGTCATCGCCCAACGTTTTGCCGAGCTGCCTGCCGTCTATGGGCCGGGCCCTGCGGTGCCCAACACCTTCACCTCGCCACGCAGCCTGGCCATAGCCAGTATCGTGATTGACCAACATTTGCTGGCAGGCGCCGATGAGGCGCGAGCGGCGGCGAGGCAACCCCTTTCCCTGGCAGACGCCATCAACGGCGTAGATCCGCGGGTCGGTTTCCTGCGCAGAATGGAACCCGAAACCATGAAATGAAACGTTGCAGGCCGGTTTCTGTGTAATTATTCACTGCATTGTTTCCCGGTGAGACTTGTAGTGATGCGATCGCCCCTCGAACCGACTGCCCCTTCCTTCTGGCGCGACGAACGCCTGCCGTTCATTGAGGCGCGGACCATCGCCGACGGGCGAAAGGTCTGCTACACCCGCCACGCCCACGAGCACTTTTCCATCGGTGCGATCACGTCCGGGCAGAGCCTGTACATCCATGGGACATCGACCCTCAAGATCAGCACCGGCACCGTGGTCTTGATGAACCCCGGGGATGTCCACGCCTGCAACCCCATTGATGATCTGCCCTGGTCCTATCACATGCTGTATATCGATACGGCCTGGCTGACCGACCTGCAGCACCAGCTGGGTTTCAGCAAGGACCAGGACTTTCGACCGTTCACCGCCACGCACACCACGGATATCGCGTTGTACAGCGGGCTGAACGAGCTGTATGAGGTGCTGGTGGACAACCACGCCGAACACCTGCACAAGCAGAGTGCGGTGGTGAGTTTTTTCACCGACGTGCAGCAGCGTCTCAATCCTTCGACAACCCCGGTGCGTGAGGTTAATCACAAACTGGAGCGCGCCGCCGACTATATTCGCGAGCATTGCACCGAGGCCCTAAAGCTGGAGGATATTTGCCTGGCGGCCGAGCTGTCGCCGTCCTACCTGATCCGTGCGTTCAAACAGTATTACGGCATGACGCCCCATGCATTCCTGGTCAACCGGCGCATCCAGTTTGCTCGCACCCAGTTACGCAACGGCCAGTTGATCGCCGACGTCGCACTGGCAGCCGGCTTTTCTGACCAGGCGCATTTCCAGCGCACGTTCAAACAGCACCTGGCGGCGACGCCCGGGCAATATCGCGGCTGACTCAGGCCAGCAGCAGATACCCCACGCTGGCCACCAGCAACCCGGCCATGGAGCGATTGAACAGGCGCATGCCCTGGGGGTTGCTCAGGTAACGGCGCAGGAACGTCCCGGCGTACGCCCAGCACGCCACCGACAGGTAGCAAATCACCAGGTAGATCGCCGCAAACAGCCAGACTTGCCGGGCATCACCATCGGCGACAAACAGCCCCATGCCTGCCACACACGCCAGCCAGGCCTTGGGGTTGAGCCACTGCATGATCGCGCCGTAGAGCATCGAGGGCGCCGTGGCCGTGCCTTCAGCGTCCAGTCGCCCATCGTCCACCGCCAGCTTCCAGGCCATGTACAACAGGAACGCCACCCCGCCCCATTGAATCAGCTGGGTCAGCAGCGGCCAGCGCACCAATACTTCATGCAGCCCCAGGCCAATCAGCACCAGCAGCAAGGTGAACCCCAGCGCGGCCCCGGCCACGTGCTTCTGGCTGGCGGCAAACCCAAAGCGCGCCCCTGAACTGATGGCCACGACATTCACCGGTCCCGGCGTGATGGAGGTGGCCAGGGCGAAGGCGGCCATGGAAATGATCAAGCTCATTGCAGTTCCTTGTTGTTGTGCAGGTATGAGCTGAACCTTAAGGGGAAGACGGATCGCGGTATTGAAGAAAATGACCCTGGCGAGACTACTCCCCCGTCATCCGCTCCAGGCTGTTGCTCAAGTGCAACAGCATGGCGGCTCTGGCCGCGTCCGGGTCCTGCCGGCGAATGGCTTTCAGGATCGCCTCGTGCTCAAGGTTCGCCAGCCGACCCAGCTCCATCAGATCCGCGTCACCGCGCTCTTCGGCGTTGATTCGGGTGCGCGGGATTACCGAATTGCCCAGGTGATAAATCACGTCGGTGAAATAGGTATTGCCGGTGGCCTGGGCGATCAAGCGATGGAAGCGCACATCGGGTTCAACGGCGCTGTCGTTGTTGGCCAGTGAGTCCTGGTAGTCATCCAGCGCCTGGCGCATCTGCTGCAATTGTTCGTCGGTGCGGCGCAGGGCCGCCAGTGCGGCCGCTTGGGTCTCCAGGCCCATGCGCAGCTCAAGAATGCCGCGCACGCTGGCAGCGGTGTCATGGGTCAGGTGCAGGCCCTGGCGTTCGTCGCGCGCCAGCACAAAGGTGCCGACACCGTGGCGGGTTTCTACAAGCCCTGCGGCCTGCAATTTGGAGAGCGCTTCGCGCACCACCGTGCGACTGACGCCGTACTCACCCACGATGGCCGATTCGGACGGCAGTTTTTCACCCGGCGCCATTTGCCCCAGGAGAATCTGCTGGGTCAACGCGGTAACGATGTCGTGAGCAAGGCCCGGGGAGCGCTTGCGATGAGGTGCCGAGCTGGGGTTTTGCATCAGGAATTCCGTTGAAGGGCGCCTGGCAATACTAGCATTCTTAAACGAGCCAACTTGTATGACAACAAACAAATACCTGTAGGAGCGAGCTTGCTCGCGAAAAAACCTGCAGCACCGCAAACATTCAAGAATACCGCGTAATTGTTGATTATTTTCGCGAGCAAGCTCGCTCCTACAAAGGGTTGCCATCTCTGAAATTGCAGTTGTATGATGTCTATCAAGTTGTCAGACATCTCTGGTAACCCAAGCACTTCCCCGCACAACAATAATCAGTGGGAGTTTGACCTAGTGACCCCTTCCAGCCCTGCGACAGCTGCGCCTGCCACCGACCCGGTCTTGGCCCGCGCGATCAAGAAAGTGAAGAGCCACGTGCTCCCGCTCTTCGTGATCATGTTCATCGTCAACTACATCGACCGCGTCAACATCGGCTTTGTGCGTACCCATATGGAGCACGACCTGGGCATTGGTGCGGCCGCCTACGGCTTCGGCGCCGGGTTGTTTTTCATCGGCTACGCGCTGTTCGAAGTGCCGTCCAACATGCTTCTGCAAAAAGTCGGCGCACGCATCTGGCTGACCCGCATCATGTTCACCTGGGGCATCACCGCGACGTTGATGGCCTTTATCCAGAACGAAACCCACTTCTACATCCTGCGCTTCCTGCTGGGCGTGGCCGAAGCCGGCTTCTTCCCTGGGGTGATTTACTATTTCACCCGCTGGTTGCCCGGTGTCGAACGCGGCAAGGCGATTGCGATTTTCCTCAGCGGCTCGGCCCTCGCCTCGCTGATCTCCGGCCCCTTGTCCGGCGTGCTGTTGCAAATCACCGGCCTTGGCCTGCACGGCTGGCAGTGGATGTACATCATCGAAGGCATGGCCTCGGTGCTGCTGTGCTTTTTCGTGTGGTTCTGGCTGGACTCCAAGCCCCACGACGCCAAGTGGCTCAGCCTTGAAGAAAAGGATGCGCTGGTGGGCGAGATCGACCGCGAGCAACGTGAGCGTGATGCCGCCACCACGGTCAAGCCGACCCTGGGCAAGTTGCTTAAGGACCGCCAGATCATGCTGTTCTGCGCCTTGTACTTCTGCATCCAGCTCACCATCTACGCCGCCACTTTCTGGCTGCCGAGCATCATCAAAAAGATGGGCGACCTGAGCGACATCCAGGTGGGTTTCTACAACTCGATCCCGTGGTTGATCTCGATCATCGCGATGTACGCTTTCGCTGCATTGGCGGGCAAGTTCAAGTTCCAGCAAGCGTGGGTCGCGGCGGCATTGTTGATCGCTGCGGTCGGGATGTTCCTGTCCACCACCGGCGGGCCGATCTTTGCCTTTATTGCCATCTGCTTTGCGGCGATTGGCTTCAAGTCGGCCTCCTCGCTGTTTTGGCCGATTCCCCAGGGTTACCTGGATGCACGCATCGCCGCAGCGGTGATCGCGCTGATCAACTCCATCGGCAACCTGGGCGGGTTTGTAGCGCCCACCACCTTTGGTTTCCTGGAACAGACCACCGGCTCGATCCAGGGCGGCCTGTATGGCCTGGCGGGCACTTCGATCCTTGCGGCCATCCTGGTGTTTTTCGCCAGGACACTGCCTGCGCCGACCGCCAGCAGGGTGCTGCAACCCGCCCCCGTCTTGAGCAAATAAGGACTACACGATGAACACAGAACACCAGCACCACGCCAACGGCGCCCCAGTCGTTACCGGCCTGCAAGTCATCCCGGTGGCCGGCCACGACAGCATGCTGCTCAACCTCAGCGGCGCCCACGGGCCGTTTTTCACGCGCAATATCGTGATCCTTACCGACAGCGCCGGCCGTACCGGTGTGGGTGAAGTACCGGGTGGCGAACGCATTCGCGAAACCCTGGAAGACGCCCGCAGCCTGGTGATCGGCAAGCCCATCGGCCAGTACCAGAGCATCCTCAATGCCATGCGCCAGACCTTCGCCGCGCGGGATTCGGCGGGCCGGGGTTTGCAGACGTTTGACCTGCGCATCACCATCCATGCCGTCACGGCGATGGAAGCTGCACTGCTGGACTTGCTCGGCCAATTCCTTGAAGTCCCGGTGGCAGCCCTTCTCGGCGAAGGCCAGCAACGCGACGCGGTGAAGATGCTCGGCTACCTGTTCTACATCGGTGATCGCCAGCAAACCGACCTGGCCTATCGCAGTGAAGACCATGCCGAAGACTGGTTCCGCCTGCGTCACGAACAGGCCATGACCCCCGAAGCCATCGTGCGTCTGGCAGAGGCGGCCAAGGCGCAATACGGTTTCAATGACTTCAAGCTCAAGGGCGGCGTACTGCGCGGCGCCGAAGAAATCGAAGCGGTCACGGCGCTGGCCGAGCGCTTCCCCGATGCGCGCATCACCCTGGACCCCAATGGCGCCTGGTCACTGAAAGAAGCCATCGCCCTGTGCCGCGACCAGCACCACGTACTGGCCTACGCCGAAGACCCTTGCGGTGCGGAAAACGGTTACTCCGGGCGTGAAGTCATGGCCGAATTCCGCCGCGCCACCGGGCTGCCGACCGCCACCAATATGATCGCCACCGACTGGCGGGAAATGGGTCACGCGATCCAGTTGCAGTCCGTGGACATCCCACTGGCCGATCCACACTTCTGGACCATGCAAGGCTCGGTGCGCGTGGCGCAGATGTGCCACGAGTGGGGCCTGACCTGGGGCTCGCATTCCAACAATCACTTCGATATTTCCCTGGCGATGTTCACCCAGGTGGCTGCCGCGGCACCGGGGGAAATCACCGCCATCGACACGCACTGGATCTGGCAGGACGGCCAGCGGTTGACCAAGGCTCCATTGAAGATCGTCGACGGGCATATCAAGGTGCCGGCCAAACCGGGCCTGGGCGTAGACATCGACATGGACGCCGTGGCCCACGCCCACGAACTGTACAAAGGCATGGGCCTGGGGGCACGTAATGACAGCGTGGCGATGCAATTCATGATTCCGGGCTGGACGTTCGATAACAAACGGCCGTGCCTGGTGCGCTGACCTCAGCTGAAGATCATCGAAAAGTGCGCGCCCACCCCGGCGCGCACGCCCTCACCTACTGCCAGCGCTACCGAGCCGCCGGCCAGGTTGGCATCACCACAGGTAAACACGCCGGGCACCGTGGTCTGGCGCGTTTCGTTGGTCAGTAGATAAGGTCCGGTCGGCCCTTCGACAAACTCACACCCCAACTGCTCGGCCAACGGGCTGGCCATACGCGTACGGGACAGGGTGAAGATACCGTCCAGGGCGATCACTCGACCGTCTGCCAATTCCATATCCGCCCGCTCACCGACAATCCGCCGCACCGCCTGACTTTCGATATGGACGCCACGCCGCTCCAGTTGCGCCTGCTGTTCGGCATCCGGCACAAATACGCCGTTGGTAAACAGCGTGGTGGTGCCCCAATCCGGCAGCAGCATGGCGTGATGCATCGCTAGCGGCGAAGTCGCCAGCACGCCAATGCGGCCTTGATCCAACTCGTAGCCGTGGCAATACGGGCAATGAAACACATGCTTGCCCCAGCGCTCCTTCAGCCCTTCCACCTCGGGCAACTCATCCACCACGCCGGTGGCAAGAATCAGGCGCTTAGCGTTGAACCCACCGTTGCAGCGGGTTTGCACCACGAAACCGTCCTGGCGTTGGGTAGCGTCAACGGCGGTGTCCTGCACCCAGGTCACCGTCGGATACTCCATCAACTGCCCTCGCCCTTCGGCGGCGATCAACTCCGGCGGCTGGCCATCCTGGCTGAGGAAACCATGGGAGGTGGCCGCAAACCGATTGCGCCGCTGCCCGGCATCAATCACCAGCACCTTGCGCCGGGCCCGCGCCAATTGCAGGCCGGCGGACATTCCGGCGTAGCTGCCGCCCACGATAATCACGTCGTAAACCATGAAGATGACCTCTCTGGTGGCCCTTGCATCGGTTGCCGGGCATTCACGACACACCATAAGTTACGTAAAAATACCTCGTCAAGCATCTCGCAACTCTAATCGTTACGAACGATACTTTCGGGCAGGAAATCCAGAGGCTTGCAGATGAGAAACGACACCCGGCTTTCGCGCATGCTCCATGTGCTGATCCACATGGGCCGCCACGAGGAACGCGCCACCTCGGAGACCATCGCGCAGATGCTTGGTACCAACGCGGTGGTGGTGCGCCGCACCCTCGGCCTGCTCAAGGAGAAGGGTTATGTGCGTTCGGAAAAAGGCCATCAGGGCGGCTGGAGCCTGGGCAAACCCTTGAGTGAAATCACGTTGCTGGACATCCACAACGCCCTCGGCACGTCGTCGATCTTTGCCGTCGGCTTGTCCACCGATCACCCGCAATGCCTGGTGGAACAGGCCGTCAATGCGGCGCTGAACCAGGCCTTTGATGACGCCCAGGCGTTGCTCCTGCAGCGTTTGGGCGAGGTGACGCTAGCCCAGTTGGCGGATGATTTTGACGAGCGCTACCAAGTAGCGATGACACCAGCGCCGTGCGCGTGATGCCTTCGGCGCCCTAGGCGCCGCCCACCGAACGCCACGCGGCCTCGGCCAGGGTCTCGCGATAGAGCCGCGGGCTGCTGATCGCCCGCCCGGCCAGCCAGGCGCGGCAGTAGGTATCGGCCTGGCCGATGATCAGTGCCGCCAGCAGCTCGGCCGGTACCTGATTAAGCTGATCAGCACGCCCAGGTAGCCCCATCCAATCCTTCAGCACTGCATTGCGCGCCTGGTTGCGGCTTTCCAGCTCGGCGGCGAATGGCCCCTTGGTCACGGCGAAATGCGCGTGGTACTGAAAACGCGCCCATTGCGGTTCGCTGTCCACCCAATCGACATAGCTGTGAACCAGCGCGTACACACCCTCCTTCGCCGTTTCGGCCGATTCAAGATAACGCCCACGCAATTCGGCTTGGTCTTCCAGCGCAGTAAAAAACAGCGCGGCGACCAGGCCTTCCTTGTTGCCGAAGTGGTGATAGATCGCGCCGACGCTGGTGTCGCAACGTGCGCGGATCATCTCGATGGTGGTGGCTTCAAGGCCCTGTTCGTTGAACAGGTCGAGGGCGGCCTTGAAGATGTCGCGCTTCAATTCGGCCCTTCGGCCAGGGAAGCAACGCTGGAGCAGATCCGGGGTTTGCATGCTGAACATGAGCTCAATCGTTTGAAGAAAGGATAAGCCCGGGCAGCTTGACAGATTTCCCAAGGGCAGAATACTGTTCCGTTACAGAACATAATTCTGTATCGGAATAATATTCCGTAAATCTCACACCTCAGCGAGGCAGCACCATGAGTCAGGCTTTGAGCATGTTCAACAGTGTCGGTCCCGAAGCGTTCAGCAAACTGGCGTGCCAGATGGCGCCCTACTTCAGCACGATCAATCCGTTGATGACCCAGTTGCGGCCGGGGTTTGCCTCGGTGGAAGTGCCGTTCAGCAAGGCTATTACCAACCACCTGGGCACGGTGCACGCCATTGCCATGTGCAACGCTGCGGAGTTGGCGGCGGGCACCATGACGGACGTTTCTGTGCCGGCGGGTGCGCGGTGGATTCCCAAGGGGATGACGGTGGAGTATCTGGCCAAGGCCAAGAGCAGCGTGACGGCGACGGCCAATGGTGAGGGGATTGATTGGCAAACGGCGGGTGACAAGGTGGTGCCGGTGGAGATGCTGGATGCGGAGGGGAAATTGGTGTTTACCGCGCGGATTACCATGAATGTGAAATTGGGGTGAGTGTGTTGGGGATTGGGGGTATATCCGTTATTTAGGTAACGGCCGCCTATGGTTCCGCTCTTACAGCGGCTCACTTTTGAAGAGCGCAAAAGTAAGCAAAACGCTCTTGCCCCACCACTCGGCACCTCGCCTAGGCTCGGTGTGCCCTCACTCCGGCTTTGGACCGTGGGCCGCCGTCATGGGCCATCCTTGGCCCAGGACGGCTAACCCGGCGTCCTGCCGGGTTACCCACGCTCCAAAGCCTGCGTTCGGCCAGCGTGGTTTAATGGGGCGCCTAAGATCAAGATCAAAAGCAGAGCACAGCGGCCTACCGGCCGGCTTGAGTGTAGTGAAGCAAAGGCACAAGCCAAATCAAAAGCGGGCACAGTCAAATGTGGGAGCTGGCTTGCCTGCGATTGGATCGCCTCGGTGCATCTGGAAGACCGAGGTGTCTGCCTCGCAGGCAAGCCAGCTCCCACAGAAAAGCAGAGCTGCATCAGCTTCAGATTTGGCTTTCGCTCTGGTCTTTGCCTTTGCTTTTAACACTCAAGCCGGCCGGTAGGCCGCTGTGCTCTTGATCTGCTTTTGATTTTGATCTGACTGCCCCAATAAGCCCGAGGCCGAACGCAGGTATTGCGGAGCGGGTAAACCGGCAGGACGCCGGTTTAGCCGCGCCGGGCCATGGATGGCCCGTCGCGGCGGCCCGCGGAGCAATGCCGGAGTGAGGGAACACCGAGCCTAGGCGAGGTGCCGACAGGCGGGGCAGAGCCCTTTGCTTACTTTGGGGCTTTTCCAAAGTGAGCCGCTGTAAGAGCGGAACCATAAGCGGCCGTTACCTAAATAACGGATATACACCCAAAAAACTACCCCCCACAATTCCCACCAATCACCTCCCCCGCAAACGCCCTACGCACAAACGGCGTCGAGTCCACGAGCGAACCATTGACCGTCGCAGAATGATCAAGCTCAGGATAAAAATGCCATTCGATCCGATCCCCCGCCTTGCACGCACCCCTGACAAGCGCCTTTTGCCCCGGCACAAACACATCCCGATCCTGCCCCCGTACCGATGAACACCGGAATATCCGTCTTCAACGTCGGATACGCCGACTCACGATAAACCCTGTCGAGTGCCGCTTTCGGCGAACGCTTGAAGCTGTCATTGAAGCTGAGCCCATCAGCCATCACCCGCTGCTCTATGACATGCAAGCAATCACGCTGACTGATCTCAAACGCCGGCATCCCACGCTCGCTCAAGTAGTCGGCAGCCACGAACGAAGGATCAAACAAAGTGGCTGTACTCAGCCGCAGCAGGTTGTAGGCAAAGGTCGGCACCACCGAACTGCGTGCCTTTTCCACCTCGGCACTGTCACCCGTTTTATGGGCAGCCGCGTAAGGTGTACCGGTCGCCACCACCCCCACAATATCCAACTCGGGCGCATAGTCTTTCGCATAGACCGCCGTGGCAAACGCAGCACGGCCGCCCTGAGACTGCCCGAACACCACCACCCGCTTGGAGAGTTCGAAATCACCCGCCATCACCGCACGAATGCTGTCGAGCACACCATAAGCGAGCGGACTGGTCAGCCCATACGGATGCAGGCCAGGTGTCCCAAGCCCTTGGTAATCAGTGGCGACGATGGCGTAGCCCTGGGCCAGCCAATAATTGAGATACCGCGTATCTCGCGGGCTGCGCCCGGCGAACGATGGCGCGCAGATATCGGCGCTGCCCACCGTGCCGTGGGCCCACGCCATCAACGGCCAACCACCCACCGGCGGTGTGCCCTTGGGCAGGAACAGCGCACCGGAAACGACAATCCGCTTGCGGGCATCGAGACCGTCGGTGGAGGTGTACAAAATACGGATGTTCTGCCCTGCATCGGCCAGGCTTTGCTGGCCGGTCAACGGCTCGCTGCGCAGCATCTGCCCGGGTGAGGCAGGCAGCTTGTCGGTCCAAGTATAAAACGCGGGAACAGCACCATCACCGACAAACGTTTGCTCAGCACTCACACCACTGCATCCGGCAAGCAACATCGCCAGCGCAAGCGATAACCGTCGCGACATCACCAGCCCTCTTTCAACATCCGCAATTCCAGGTACTGCAACAGCATGATGGTCTTGCCATCGACGATCTCGGCACTTTCTACCATGGCCAGAGCCGCCTCAAATCCCAACTCCAGCACTTCGATATCCTCGCCCTCATCTTCCAGCCCGCCGCCATCACTGACCCGATCACCGGGCTGATATTCGCCGATGAAAAAGTGAATGCGCTCGGTCACCGAACCCGGGCTCATGAAGGCCGAATAGATCTTTTCTACATGCCCCACACGGTAGCCCGTCTCTTCTTCCGCTTCCAGGCGAATACGTTCCTCGGGGCTGGCGTTGTCGAGCAGGCCAGCGGCGGATTCGATAAGGTAGCCGTGGTAGCCATTAACGAAGGTCGGCATGCGGAACTGGCGAATCAGCAACACCGTGCGCCGTTCGCGGTTGTACAGCAGGATGGTCGCGCCATTGCCCCTGTCATAGATTTCGCGGGTCTGGGACTGCCAGCTGCCATCGCGGCGGCGCAGGTCGAAGGTGTATTTTTTCAGCACATACCAGTTATCCGAGAGCAACTCTTCGGCGTGGATACGAACGGGGCTGTTTTCCATGGCGGGGCCTTTTTGTCTTGTGTTATTCAGCATGTCGTGCAAAATCGTGCACAGTCAAGAAAAAACGTGCAGGAAGCTACTGATGCTGACCCAACAACGCAAACAACACCTGCTGGACACGCTGCACCGCGATGGCCGGCTGATTGCCAAGGAGTTGAGCCAGGCATTGGAGGTGTCCGAAGACACGATTCGCCGCGACCTGCGGGAAATGGCCAAGGAAGGTTTGCTGCTGCGGGTGCATGGCGGCGCCTTGCCGGCTTCGCCCGCGATGGCGGATTTTTCGGTACGGGAACACCTGGTGCCCGAGGAAAAAATCGCCATTGGCCGCGCGGCAGCACAACTTGTGCAGCCCGGCCAGGTGGTGTTTATCGATGGCGGTACCACGTGCCTGCAACTGGTCCATCACTTGCCGGCGGACCTCAGCGCCACCGTGGTCACCCACAGCCCGTCGATTGCCATGGCCTTGGTGGATCATCCGCAGATTGAAGTGATCATGCTCGGCGGCCGGCTGTTTCGCCATTCACTGGTGGGGGTTGGCGCGGCCACGCTGGAGGCCATCGGCCGAGTAAACGCCGACCTGTATTTCATGGGGGTGTGCAGTGTGCACCCGAGTGCCGGCCTGTCTACCGGCGATTATGAAGAGGCGGTGGTGAAGCGCGCGCTGTGCCACGCCGCAGCTGAAACCATCGTGCTGGCCACCTCGGAAAAGCTCAACACCGCATCGCCCTACCAAGTGGTGGAGCTGGCCCATGCCAGCGCGATCGTCGCATTGGCCAGTACGCCGCAGGCACTGCTGCAACCCTATGAGGCCCAAGGGCTGACGCTTTATCTTGCGTGACCTTCAACTCTCCTTGATGGCCTCCCATGATGCGGCGACTTGCGTAGCGTCCGAGGCTTGGACCCGCGCCAGGTCAACCGGATACTCGACATGCGGATTCTCAGCGAAACGCGTGGCGGTGAACTGGCCGTTACTGGCCCGCAGGATATAACCGCTGTCCAGGCACAACGCAGAAGCCAGGAAGATCACCCCGGGGGTTACCCACTCCGGCTTGAGGTTGTGCGGCTCGCCGCTCACGCCCCACATGCGGGTCTTGGCTACCGGCGAGATGGCATTGACCAGGATTCCATCCTCGGCCCCTTCCCCACTCAATGCATTCATGATCCCCAATTGCGCCATCTTGCCGGCGCTGTAGGCCACGAGTCCCGGCTGGGCATAGTGTGTGTACATCGCACGGTCAGAGGTGGTCAGCACGATGCGCGGTGCGATGGATTGCTGGAGATGCCGCCAGGCGTGTTTGCACAGCCAGATCGGTGCGTAGACATTGATGTCCATTGCCCGTCGGATAAACGCCGCGTCGGCGGCCTCGATCGGTTGATAGCCGACCCAGCCGGCATTGTGGATCAGGATATCGAGCTGCCCGAAATGGGTGATGGCGCACTCGATCAGGTCTTGGCAGCCAGCTTCACCGGACAGGTCACCCACGTGACTAACCACCTGCAGACCTTCACGTTGAAGCGCCAGCGCAGCCGCCTGGACCACCTGTGGGTCCACACCATCACCGAGGGTGTCCGCGCCGATATCACTGATCACCACCTGCGCGCCGAGGCGCGCCAACTCACGCGCATAGCTGAAGCCCAAGCCTCGGGCGGCACCGGTCACGATTGCGGTTTTACCTGTAAAGTCCATCGTTGCGTTCTCCTGATAGGCACTCCACCCTAACAACCCGAGGCCACCCTGTTTAATACTGAAAAACAGCGATGTTGATACCCCGGACGTATCAAGCCCCACAGGCTCCATCTACCTGAAGGATCAGCCCTGATGATCGAAACCCGCCTGCTGCGCCAGTTCGTTGCCGTTGCCGAGGAGCTGCACTTTCACAAGGCTGCGCTGCGCCTGCATATGGCGCAGCCCGCGTTGAGCCAGGCGATCAATCGCCTGGAACAGAAGTTGGGGTTTGCACTGCTGGAGCGTGACCGACGCGGTGTGCGGCGGCTGCCGGCCGGGGCAGCGTTTCTTCAGACGGCCTACACCGTCCTCGGGCAATTGCAGCAAGGCGTCGAACACGCCCGGCAGGTGTCTCAGGGAGTCGCCGGCACCCTCACCATCACCTCGGTGTCGATTGCCGGTTATCCCTGGCTGCTGGATGCCCTCAAGCAGTTTCGCCAGGCGTTTCCCAAGGTGCAGCTGGTGATCAAGGAAATGCCCTCCGCCAGCCAGGCGAAAGCTCTGATAACGGGTGAGGCCGATATCGCCTTTTTGCGCCGTCTGCCGGGTCTGGCGGATCACATCGAGTCCCGGCTATTACTGGATGAACCGATTCTGATGGCGCTGCCCGTGGACCATCCCGATGCCGGCAACGCCGCTATCGAGCTGAAGGATTTCGCCGATGCCGACTTTGTGTTCACCCCACAGGTATTGGGCAGCGGCTATCACCACCAGTTGATCGTCTTGTGCGAGGCCGCAGGCTTCTATCCGCGCGTGGTCCAGGAAGCCGATCAATTGCACACCCTGATTGGCCTGGTGGCGTGCGGGTTTGGGGTGGCACTGGTACCAGAGTCGATTGCCCGTTCGATCACCGGTGACAAAGTGGTGTTTGTTCCCCTCTCCGTGTCGCCTTCCACCATCGGGCTCTACCTCAATTGGAGCACCGACAATCCCTCGCCATTACCCGGACACTTCTTCTCGGTACTGGAAGGAGCCCTGTAATACTTTGCAAGCAATGCCCGATGACGGCTGTCTAAATATTTCCTGCACAGCCAAGGCATCTGTTAAAACCCGTGCTTTGCCTCTGTCCTGGAACCTTCATGTCTTCACGTTTCCTGTCCCGCCTCGGCTTGCGCTGGTTTCCCCTGCTGTGCATGGCGGCCTTGATCATCGGCCTGCCCGTGGGGTGCGCGGTGCTGCAACACAAGGAGCGCGAACTGCTGTTTCGCGTCGAGCCGGGCACAGCCAGTTGGTACAGCGGGTTGCCGCGTGATGTGCAGGAGTTCGACCTGAAACCCGCAAGTTTCAAGTCCGGGCAAAATATTCACGGCTGGTGGTGGCCGGCGGCGCAGAAGGACGCCCCGGCGATTCTCTATTTGCACGGCGTACGCTGGAACCTCACCGGCCAGCTGTTTCGCATCGAACAACTGCGGGCCCTGGGCTTCTCGGTACTGGCCATCGACTATCGCGGCTTCGGCCAGAGCCGGGGTGACCTGCCTTCGGAAACCAGCGTGTACGAAGACGCGCGCATTGCCTGGGAACGCTTCCAGGTGCTGCAACCCGACCCCGCCAAACGCCTCATATACGGGCACTCCCTGGGTGGCGCTGTGGCCATCGACCTGGCGGCAGAGCTGGGCAAGCAGGCCGCGGATAACCATGTGCCGCCTCCGGTGCGCGGGCTGGTAATCGAATCCACCTTCACCTCCCTGGCAGATGTAGCCACGGCGGTGGCCAATACTTCATTGCCGGTGCGCTGGCTGCTGTCACAGAAGTTCGATTCCATCGACAAGATCGCCGATATCCACATGCCGCTGCTGGTGGTCCACGGACTCGCCGATGCCTTTGTGCCACCGCGCTTCAGTCAGCAATTGTTTGATGCCGCGCAAGAGCCCAAGCACCTGTTGCTGGTGCCCGGCGCTACTCATAACGACAGCATGCGGCTGGCTGGGCGCAACTATCGCCAGGCCCTGGATAGCCTGATGCAATCGAAGCGCCCAACCCAAGTGGCCGGTCCCTCTACCGGGCGCCCGAACGACTCTTAAATCTGCATTTCGGCACCGGTTTCGCCGGTGCCTGTCAAGGCGCAAAGCCTGCCCATACTGGCCATAAACAGCGACTGATCAAATATTAACCGCCGGTTAAATCGCCATACCCGCCGGGCTCAAGGGAAGTTATCCACAGAGATACCCACGGTTTTCGTGGACAACTCTTTTTACTTTTTTACGATTTTTTTGCTCAGTGATGCCCTGCTGGAAAGCTTCACGGCAGCTAAAACTCCTGCATCAGCCCGCTGACCGAAACACGGCACTGGGTACCGAGCACGTTCATGATCCTGTGTGGTTTGGTCATGATTTTCAGCACATTCGACAGGGCGTCGGAGGGACACAGCCACCCATTGCATTTCCGCCGAATGCTGATTAATCTCGCACAAACACGCATTAACGAGCACAAACATGCATAACACCCATGCCGCCGTCGACCTGCCCTCCCTGCGCAAACAAAAAATCCTGTTGCTGCTGGAGCGCGACGGCAAGGTCACCGCCTCGGAACTGGTGGAACATTTCGCTGTTTCCCAGGACACCATTCGCCGCGACCTCGGCGAACTTGCCTCCGCAGGTTTACTGCAACGCGTGCATGGCGGCGCCCTGCCGCGACCGAAGGACACCGGCAAGGACTTCTTCACCCGGTTCGGCGAAACCACCGCGACCAAACGCCACCTGGCGCAACTCGCCGCCGATCGCGTGGAAGACGGCCAGATCGTGCTGTTCGACTCCGGTACCACCACCCTGCAAATCGCCCAGTCCTTGCCGCACTCCATCAAGCTGACCGCCGTCACCCACTCACCGATGATTGCTATCGCGTTGTCCGAGCACCCCAATGTGACGGTGATCCTCGCGGGAGGCCAACTCAACCCGGTGACCATGGCGGCCAGCGGACACGAGGCGTTGCGGCTGATCCAGGGCATCAAGGCCGACCTGTTGTTCACGGGTGTGTGCGCCCTGCATCCACAGGTCGGCATCAGCTCGCTGCACTTTGAGGAGGTGGCGGTAAAGCAAGCTATGCTCGACAGCGCCTCCCACGTGGTGGCCGTCACCCTGGCCGACAAACTGGGCGCCGTGGAGCCATTTGTGGTGGCACCGTGCAGTCGCATCCATACCCTGATTACCGAGTGGCATGTGCCGCCGGGCAGCGTCGAGGCTTATGAATGCCTGGGGCTGGAGGTGATGCAAGTGGATGCCTGACATGCCCCCCATAACAGCCCGATAGCCTTTGCAGAGGAGTATTCCGATGGCGTTTCCCGTCCTGATCTTGGATGCCCCCAACCCTCCCCTGCTCCATGATGAGATCGAACGGTGCCTGGCATACGGCCTGGAAATCACCCTCAACCTGCACTACTTCACCGATCAGGACAGCATCAAAACCCATTACGACGGGCGCATTCAGTTCGTGGATATCAACTGCCACGACACACCTTCGCTGATCAGCGCGGTGGTAAAAGCCGGTGGCTACAGCGTACTCAAGACCCGCTTGAACATTCCCCTGGGCGCTGCACTGATCAACGCCGTGGCCTCGCCGGATCTAAGCAGCCCGCTGCAGGCGATCGCCCAGGCCGGCGTCGGGCTTAACCATATCGACTTGCAGGCCGCCGCCGAGCATGGCGTGGCCGTGCTCAATACCCCGGGCTCCAACGCGACGGCCGTGGCGGAATATGTGCTGGCGCAAACCCTGTTCCTGTCTCGGGACCTTAACCTCTACAACACCCAAACCCATCAAGGCCAGTGGTCGAAAGGCCTGCTCGCGCCCGCGTTGCAAATCGCCGAGTTGACGCTGGGGCTGGTAGGCACCGGCAGGATAGCCCAGGTGCTCGCCCATAAGGCCCGGGCCCTGGGCATGCAAGTGATCGCCACCGGCTCGGAGCGATTCACCCGGCAGGCCGCCGCGAACCTGGGCCTGCAATGGCGCGCCACACTCGGCGAATTGCTGGATGAGGCCGATGTCGTGTCCATCCATACCCCACTCACCCCGCAGACCAGGGGCTTGTTCGACAGCACTGCATTCACTCGGATGAAGCCGGGGTCGATCCTGATCAATACAGCCCGTGGCGGCATTGTCGACGAGGGCCAGTTGGCGACGTTCATGACGCGCGTTCCCGGCCATATCAAGGGGGTCGCCATCGATACCTTTGCCAGGGAAAAACATCAGTTCGAATCGCCTTTGACGGGTATTGCCAACGCGATACTGACGCCACACATCGCGGGCAACACCCGTACCGCAATCACCGAGGCGTCAGCGCAAATCATTGACCACATTCATGCCTTCCACCAAGCAAGGCTTGAAGGCTGAGGGCATCCCCAACCGCATGGCCACTGGCGGTGTTGTCAAAAATGCACCAGGTGGGAACGCCCTCGGTTGACGATCTTTGCATCGCCTCGCACAGGGCGTGTAATCGATCCATTTCGTAGGCGCTGTGATAGATACGCGGCGAACCGTGCAGGCGCCAATAACGCACGCCTTGCCAGCCTCTCGGTACGTCACCTTCAGCGATCACCGGAGGGTCGGCGGCCACCCGGCCTATTTGATACTCCTGCAACATGCCTTCGGCCTGCACCCAACTGGCATGCCGAGGCTCCAGCACCACATTACCGGCGAAGCGTTGGCGCAAGGCCGTGAAGAAACCGGCAGCGATGGCTGCCTCATAGTTCAATGAAGGCGGTAATTGCACCAGCAGGCAGCCCAGGCGATCACCCAACTGCAGGCACTGTGAGAGGAATTCATCCAACGCCTTATCGCAGTCATGCAGACGCAACTCATGGGTTATCAGCCGAGGCACCTTGACCGAAAAACCAAAGCCCGGCGGCACCGATTGCGCCCATCGCTCATAGGTTTGCGGACGATGGGGACGATAAAAGGAGCTGTTGATTTCAACCGCATTCAAGCATGCGGCATAACGTTGCAGATGGGTGCCCTGGCGGGGAAAGCGAGGCCATTGCTCACGAGGCAGGCTCCAACCGGCACACCCCAGAAAAATCGGCATCAGAACAGCACCGACGCTGCATCCCTCATGAAGATCTCCACCGTCTTCGGCCCGACGCCTTCGAACGCGTTCAAGCGTTTTTCAAACTCCGCGCGGTCGGCACTGGCATCGTGTATCTGGCTGATCTTGCCCGCGTACTCCGCGTTCAACTTGCTACTGAGGTCCAGCAGGCGTTGCGCGGTGCTTTCGTCGTAACGCACGTAATGCGCCTCGCCGAGCATGGCCACCAACTCACGGGAGGTGCAGTGTTGCAGTTTGCGCGGCGTGTCCCGGCCATGCTTCACCACAATCACCTGATAGGCCTGCGCCGCGATCTGCGCCTGAATGCGCTTGCCCATCAAGAAGCTGGCGATAAACCACTTGAACAGTGCGGTGTCATCACCGGCTTTGAGCTCGATACCCAGCTCACCGGCACTGATGGATCGCCCCATGACGACCTCCGTTCTTCACTGGCCCAGCTTGCGCTCGGCCTTGGCCGCTTGTTCATTGATCAAGTCGGTTTGCCGCTGTGTGTCCTTGATGGACGTCGGCGTAATCACCTTATCAACGGTTTCAGTCTTGGGGTTGGGGCGCTGCAAGGAACTGTCCTTCTCGTCAAGCTGGCGACCTTTCTGCGCCTGTTCGGAGCTGATTGCATCGGGGGTTTTGTCGGCGGTTTTTTCAGTGCCCATGGTGATTCTCCTGCTGTTAAAAGATCAGGCTCCAGCGCGGAGCCGTTATGCAGCAGAGCCCATGGTTTTTTGATAGTTCAAGGAAATTGCGTGGGCTGCGGCCCGGAGAAATAAGCGCAAATTAATTTAAACCTTTTGCTCAGGCACCCGCTCAACAGTCAGGTAACGGCATCGCGCCACTCTTCAGGAGAAGCATCATGAAGCACTTGCTGATGAAACAAATGGGACTGACCTTCGCACTGGCCGCGGGCTCGATTGGCATGGCCATGGCGGCCACCTCCAATGACTTCGTCGACGCCGCCGCGCAAGGCGGAATTACCGAAGTCGAGGCCGGAAAACTGGCGTTGGAAAAAAGCGGTGCCGCCGATATCAAGGCGTTTGCCCAGCACATGATCACCGACCATACCAAGGCCAACCAGGAGCTGACTGCCCTGGCGACCAAGCTTGATATCAAGGTACCGGATGATGCCAGCCTGACCGACAAGGCCAAAAAATGATCCTGGAGATTCGTGAAGAATCTTTCGACAAGGCTTACGCCGACAACCAGGTGAAGGCCCATGAAGACACCGTGGCGCTGTTCAAAAAAGAAGCCGCTTCTTCGGACAACGCCGAACTGAAGGCGTTTGCCGAGAAGACGCTGCCGACGCTCGAAACCCACTTGAAGATGGCCAAGGAGCTGCAATCCCAGCACGCCAATTAATTATCTACCCACTCAGGAGACACTCGACCATGAGTTCGCAACTGCACGGCAAGAAGATTCTGATCATCACCTCCAACACTGGCATCGAGCGCGACGAATTGCTCAAGCCGCTGGAAGCCCTGCGCGGTTTTGGCGCCACGGTAACCCACGGCTCGAGCAAAGGTGGCAGCACCCAGACCTTTCTCCAGGACACCGAGAAAGACAGGACAGTGGAGTCCGATGCCAAGCTTTCGGATCTGCACGGCAGTGATTTTGATGCACTGGTCATCCCCGGCGGCACCGTCAACGCTGACACCCTGCGTCAGGATGCCGATGCCTTGCGGCTGATCAATGATTTCGTCAAGGCAGGTAAAACCGTAGCCGCCATCTGCCACGGCCCTTGGGCCCTGATCGATGCCGGCGTGATCGAAGGCAAGACCCTCACCTCCTACAAAAGCGTGCGTACCGACTTGGTCAATGCCGGCGCAGCCAACTGGGTGGATGCGCAGGTGAAAGAATGCCCGGCCAATGGCTGGACGTTGATCACCTCGCGCACGCCTGATGATTTGCCTGCGTTCAACGAGGCGATTGCCAAAACCCTGGCGGCTTGACGCCACCCAACGCAAACAGGCGCCCTTGGGCGCCTGTTCTTTTTCGATTCTGTCTTAGCTTTTGCCGTGCTCAGCGGCGTGTGTCGCGCGGTTCACACCCTTTGGCCCAAACAGCGCCCAGAGAATCAGCCCCAACAGCGGCATGAAGATCAGTACCACCAACCATAAACCCTTGGTTTCCCAGCCACTGCCACTGCGCAGCACGCTGTTGATCGCCCACAGTTCCAGCAGCACCAGAATCACTGCCAAGCCAATCCAGACATATTCGATTTGCATGATTCATCCTCCTGAGGTCGTATGCGTTAGGTCAAGCAACACGCCCGAGGGTTCATTAAAATTGCAGCGGATGGCTCTCGCCCAACGGTTGCGGCACATGCGCCGCAACCTTCTAGACTCAACTGTACGTCACCTCTTACCCTACGGAGGCCCAGGATGACCGAGCACATCATCCACTTTCACTGCCAGATCGATCAGGGCACTACCGAGCGCTTTCGGGATTGCTGCCTGGACGCGATCGAGCAAGGCGCCAGCTCGTTGTTGTTGAACCTGTCGACCACCGGTGGCAGCACCAATTTCGGCTTTACCCTCTACACCTTCCTCAAGTCCCTACCGGTGCCGCTGTGTGCGATTAATGCAGGTAACATCGAATCCATGGGCATCATCATGTTCCTGGCGGCCGGTCGCCGGATCACTACGCCCCACTCACGCTTTTTGATCCACCCGATGAACTGGTACTTCAACCAGAGCTCCGTCGATCATCAGCGTCTGCGGGAATACCTTTCAAGCCTGGACAACGACCTGGCGCGCTACGTGAAAATCTACGAACTGGAAACCGCCAACGCCGACACGCACCTGGATATTTTCAAGTGCCTGTCCGCCGAGGAAAAAGTCATCGCCGCCCACGAGTCACTGGCCTACGGGATTGCCCATAAGGTGGAACAGATCGTGTTTGCCGACGATATCAAGCACTGGAAAGTCAGCGGCGGCTAGGCATGGTTTAATGCATGCCAGCCGCCACCGGACCGTGCAACCTGCACGACCAGCGCCGATATTTATTCGATATAAATTATTGATTTATAAGCTAATAAATATTCCGCTCAACTTGGTACAACTCATGCTGTAGAGGTCTGGACAGGCGGGCAATTCGACCTGCCCTTTCGCTACCCGTGAGGTGTCACCCATGAATGCCATTGATCTTCTCAAGGCCGACCACGAACGCGTCAAAGCCATCCTGAACCAGCTGAGTGAGTCTACTGAACGCGGCGTCAAAAAGCGCACCGAGCTACTGGCGAAACTGGAAATGGAAATCAGCCTGCACACCCGCCTTGAGGAGGAAATTCTCTATCCGGCTTTTCGCAAGGCCGGGGGCAAGGATCAGGAAATCATGTACCACGAGGCCAAGGAAGAACATCGCACCGTCGACTCCCTCGTCCTGCCAGACCTGAAGCAGACTTCGCCCTCCACCACCGAGTTTTCCGGCCGGGTGAAAGTCGTCAAGGAACTGTTGGAGCACCATATCGAGGAAGAGGAAAGCGAGATGTTCCCACAGGCCAGGAAGCTGTTGGGCAAGGCCTTGCTGGAAGAGCTGGGCGCGGAGATGGAAGCGATGAAAGCCGCGCACAAGAAAGCACCCGGCGCGAAGCCAATGGCCGCTTGATGTCCATTCGTCGCATGCCTGGAAACTATTTCAAACTTTGATTTGGCTGGAGGATTCCCAATTAGGCAACACCATTGATTCGCTCATCATTGAGGGTTTTCAAAATGGCTAATAGTGGAAAAACCACCCCAGGTGCTGGTCACAAAGACCAGAAAGACACAAACCGTAAAAGCGGCGGCCAGGGTTCAGGCGGCAACTTCGCCAATGACCGCGAGAAGGCTTCTGAAGCAGGCAAAAAAGGCGGGGCTCATAGCCACGCCCCAGGCTCCAAGAAGTCTTGATTGAGGCGTCGCCGAAGCCTGGATGTATTCCGGGCTTCGGTCCCCATCGCCAAGAGGGATTGAGTCATGAAGACCAGCATTTCCCAAAGGATCGTACTCGCCGCCAGCTTGACGCTCGTACTGTATGCCCCCGTCTACGCAGCCTTCGGCGACAACACCGCACCCGAGACGCCTGCCTTGAGCGGCAACAGCGTGCCAGGCTCGGCACTGCCGCCAGGCACCTATCCCAGCAGCCCATCCGGGGCCGACAGCAGTGGCAGCAAGGACACTGAGACCAATGCACCCGCGCCGTCAAAAAGCGTGAAGAGCACGCGCCACAAAGGCTCCTCGACCCAGCACCCGTCCAGCAAGAGCGACAAGAAACCCGCGCCTGCATCGGGAAGTTGAGAAACTAGAGCTCGCTTGGGCCACCGATAAAGTCCAGGCGCAAGTTCAACCACTGCCGAACGATTTCCCGGGACGCTTGCCGGGCATCAACAGCAGAGAAGCCCCGCTCGCGCTGCAACCATTCGCTCGTGACTTGGCGCGCCGGTTCAATGGCCGCCAGCGCCTGCTGGCGTTGCTTGGCGGGCCAGTGTTTATCAGTGCCCCAGTTGCGCAGCGTTAATTCAGGATCCTGGGTCTTGCCTGCGGCGCCTGGCTGGAGAAACAGCCGAGGCGACGCAGTGGCCTTGAGGGAAAGAGTGTTCCAGTCGGCATAGCTGGCAAAGCGGATCGTGCCCTCGTTCTGCGAGGCCGTGGACAAAGGCTCGGTCAAACTGTCGTCCAACCGCTTCCACGCCGGCTGTGCAAACAGATCACCTTGGGGGGCACAGATCGGCGCAAAACTGTCGCGGGTGGAGCCGTACAACGATCCGAACGACTCATACGCGACCTCGCCCTGCCGGCTGAAGACAAAGCAGTGCACATACGGGCGTTGGTCGGCGTACATCTCATACTGTTGGCGCTCAATCATCATGCGCAGCAAGGTCAACGTCACCCGGTCACGGCTGACGACGGGATCGTTTTGCAGGTCCTGCCAGATCGACCAGGGAAAACTGTCTTCCTTGAGTGCTACGAGAACTTGCTTGCGATTCTCCTCGGCCTCATTCTCCGTCACGCCACTGTCGGGTTCAAAACGCTGCAGGTAAACCAGCCAGGCGGCTGCCAGATCGTTCATCGGGTAGCGCCGGAGCCCTTCTGCTGCCTGGGCCGGATGGTACGGGATACTGGCAATGATTGCGTCAAGGGCTGCGGTGTCTTTGTGGGTGATGGTTCCCACCTCGACCACTCGCTGACTCAGTTGGGATTGCAGGCAGCCGGGCAGTTGTTCCGGGGCACCGGCACACGCGTTGCGAGCCTGCAGCCAGATGCGCTGGCCACGGCGCAATTCGTCGCGCTGGTCGGGTGCCAGTTTGGCCATTGCCTGGCTGTAGTACAGGCCCAGCGTAGTGTCGAGTTCGCTTAATTCAGGGCTGGCGCAAATAGCCTTTTCCACCGTGGTGGAGGCCTTTTTACAATCGAAGGACACGCCACTGGCAGGCATCCCCGCGCCCATCAGCACGCCAGTGAGCAACAACATTGGATAGGCAGAATGAATACGGCGGGCCATGGCTTTCCTAGGGTGAGTTCCTTTCAAGGCGCTTATTGTGCCGACGCGATTGCCAATGTCCAGTCTGTCGGCACTGTCCTACGAAGCACTCGCCATGGAAGGGCGATCACTTGCCAGCTCTCGCTCAATCTGTTCGATGCTCGGCAAGCTGGTTTGCAGCTCTGCAGGCAGGGATTCCACCGGTTGATACTCGGCAACACCAATGGGGCGCGAGCTGTCACGCAGGGCGTATTCGGCCACTACTTCGTTCTTGCTCTTGCACAGCAGCAAGCCGATGGTGGGGCTGTCCTGCGGGTGCTTGAGCTGGGCGTCTACCGCCGCGAGGTAAAAGCCCAACTGCCCCAGATGGTCGGGTTTGAATTTACCGGCCTTGAGTTCGATCACCACGTAGCACCTCAGCTTGAGGTGATAAAACAGCAGGTCGACGAAAAACTCCTCGTCCCCTACGTCCAGCAATACTTGCCGTCCCACGAAGGCAAAACCGGCGCCCAGCTCCAGCAAAAAATCGGTGACATGTTTGACCAAGGCGTTTTCGATTTCACGTTCCTGCGCGTCAAGGGACAGGCCGAGGAAGTCGAAACGGTAAGGATCTTTAAGTGATTCGCGAGCCAGGTCGGATTGGGCTTTGGGCAGCAGTCCCTCGAAGTTGCTGACCGCATTGCCGCTGCGTTCCAGCAGGCGACCTTCGATTTGCATCACCAGGACGTTGCGCGACCAATTGTGTTCGATGGCCTGTGCAATGTACCAGCGACGGGTTTCGGGGCCGGGCAGCCTGTCCAGCAACACCAGGTTATGGCCCCAAGGCAATTGTGCAGCAGCCTGTTGCACAAATTCGGAATCCGGCCACGCTTCGGCAAATGCACGCATGTACTTCAGGTTGCGCGGCGAAAAACCCTTCATCTCCGGAAACGCTGAACGCAAATCCTGCGCCAGCCGCTCAATCACCTTGGTCCCCCAGCCCTGCCGTGCCTGCCGGGTCAAAATATCCTGGCCGATTTGCCAATACAGCAACACCAGCTCGCGGTTTACCGCCAGGGTGGCGCGCTGCTGGGCGGAGTGGATTCGACTCTTGAGATCGGACAGCCAATCGCTGTATCCCTCGGGTGGTGTGATCAGGCTATCGGGGGTCTCACTCATTCCTTTTCCCTCGTGGGTTGGGCAGGCGGCCGATAGTAGCGAGGGAAAAATGCGTGATGGGCCAGCAGAATGCTTTCGATACAAATCAACTGGAACCGTACCTTCAGGCGCATCAAGGGGTGCCTCAACATGCGTGCTGTGGTCAAATGAGCCGGTCACTTCCATGGTTATTCCCGATCTATGAACGCCACACACACTGACGACAGCCAGGCATCCACCGGGGACCGCATCCTGTTCCTGATCAAGACCCGTGGCCCACTGAAAACTGCGGACCTGGCTGCGCTGCTGGACATCACCTCCGAAGCCGCCCGCCAGCAAATCCAGAAGTTGCAGGTCGCGGAGTTGATCGTCGGCGTATCAGCCCCCATCTCGGGTGCCGGCCGGCCATCGTTGAAGTGGACCCTGACCGAAACCGCCCAAAGCAAATTCCCCGATTCCCACAGCGTGCTGACGTTGCACCTGATCGAGTCCATCGAAGGGATTTTTGGCAGCGAAGGCGTGGAAAAAGTCATCGCCAGCATGGAGGCGACCGCCAAGCATGAATACATCCAGGCTTGCTCCGTCGCACCCAGCTTGCGGGAGAAAGTCGAGATCCTGGTGCAGATTCGCGAGCGCGCCGGGTACATGGCGCAGATGGAGCCGCTGAACGATGGCTGGCTACTGGTGGAAAACCACTGCCCGATCTGCGTGGCCGCCCGCAAATGCCAGGGGTTCTGCCGTTCGGAACTGCAGATCTTCCAGGCAGCCCTGGGCGATGAGAATGTGGTGGAGCGGCGCGAGCATTTGATTTCCGGGGACCGGCGCTGCGCCTACAGTATCCAGCCCCGCCGCCTGTAAGAAAGAGGCTGTGATGGGCTGCGCAACCATCGCAAGCCCTTACCGCAGTGTCCCGGATACACCAGCGCTTCAGGATTCACGACCGCTGCGCAGTCCATCGCAGCCTCTGCCTCACGCCGTACTCAAGCCCATTGCAGGTTGAACGAACAGTCGCGGGAACGCACGGCATGCTTCAACAAAGGCGTGTCGATGGACAGATTCTGGTGCAGTGGCGCAATGCCCATCAACCATATAACCAAGCAAGATCTTGGATAATACGTTGAGCGCTTTGAATTACACAAGCCATTACTTTTTACGGTGCCGTAAACAGCCTAAACCCTGACCCCCAGCATGCCGCTGGTAATGATGATCGTGACTATGGCGCCCATGCCAATCACCAGCCAGGTCAACAGCGAACTGCGTGACTCGCTGACATTGTGATTACGCAATACACCTCGCAAACCACAACCCAGATGCCCAATCAACAGGAACACCGCCAGCGAGTAATGCGGCAGCAGCCGAATGCTCCATGGATCCGCTAATAACCCTACGGGCTCGGCCACGGCCCAAGCGTAATCGGTGTCGGTGCCGAAGTAACGCGCCAGGGTAAATACCGAGTTGATATGGGACGCGATAAACAGCGAGAGATAGGCGCCGGAGGCGGTCTGTAACGCGTCCAGCAGGTCGGCACGCGTGACGGTCTTCGGGCGAATCAACACCAGCCCGCTGAGAATCTGGAAGAAAAACGTGACAATGATCACCGGCTCCAGCCAGCCATTGCGATACACCCGTCGCAGCACGTCCATCACCGACTTATGCACATCGGTACCCAGTACACCCAGTAGATGGTTGAACAGGTGCGGCGCGAGAAACACCAACAGGATCGCCACCGAGGCGATGCCGTGGGCGACACGCAGCTTGATATAGGTCTTGTCCGAGGTCACCAGGCTGATGCTCGGCCCCGTTGAAGAGACCATGGCAAAAAAGCCCGCCAGCGCCAGCCACAGTCCGCTCCATACCGCGATGTCGTGGCCCTCGATTTTCATCAGGTACAGCAAGACGCCCATCAGCGTGTACGCAGGAGGCGCAGCCACCGCCAGGCACGACAAGCGGCGCGCGAGGACCAGGCGTGCGCTCATGACCGGTTGAACACCGGTGACATACACACAGGCAAACGCCAACAGCGGCACGGCATAGGCACTCAGGATCAGCGCCAGGGCGACCGGGGTGCCGGCGCCTGCCACATGCGCCTGGTTACTCCACGCCAGCGCCCACGGATAGTACAGCGCCGCGGCGAACGGCAGCAGCCACAGCCATTCCAGCCAGGTTTTGATAGCTTTGCTTAACATATTGATTTCCCGGTGATAAATATCACCCGGATAGTGCCCAGCCGTCGCCACCCGCGACAATTAGGCACCCTGGCAAAAGCCTTTACCCAATGGTCATGCCTTAAAGGCCTGCACCATGTAGTCCACAAACAATTTCACCCTCAGCGGCGTTTTGTCTCGCTGGCGATAACAGATGTAATGCCCCCTGCCCCGCGCCTGCGCCGTATAGCCTGGTAGCAAGACAACCAGGCGCTGTTGTGCGATCCAGTGCTGCGCCTGATAACCGGCGAGCTGCGCCACCCCACCACCGGCCACAGCCGCCAGCGCCACCAGTTCAGGGTCATTGAACAACTGGCTGTATGGCAATGGCAGCCGCACGAACTGCCCGTCGACTTCAAACTCCCACACATGCGGCTTGCCCGACTGCGCCAGGCGAAAGGCGATAGTCTTGTGCGCCGCCAGGTCTTCCAGGGTCTGCGGGTAGCCGGCTACGTGCAGGTACTCAGGCGCGGCGCAGGTGACAAAACTCATCGGCGCCAGTTGCCTGGCAATCACATCGGCGTCCTCCAGCCGCCCGTTGCGAATCGCGACATCCACGCGACCTTCGGCGAAATCCACATGGCGATCATTCAGATCAAATTCGAGGGTGATGTCCGGGTGAGCCTTACAGAACCCAGGCAACAGCGGCGCAATGCACTTGCGCCCAAAGCCCACCGTGGAACTCACACGAACCACACCAGAAGGCGACTGGGTGGATTGCTTGAGTGCCTCGGTAGCGCGCAACAGATGCTCGACACTGGGCAGGCACTCTTGAAAAAACCGTCGCCCTTCCTGCGTGACCGCCACGCTGTGGGTCGTGCGCTCCAGCAGCTTGATCGCCAGTTGGGTTTCCAGGCGGGTAATGCTGCGACTCACCGAAGGCACTGAAATGCCCAGATCGCGGGCCGCCTCGCTGAAGCTTTCGCTGGCCGCGACTTTCATGAAGGCGATGACGCCGGCGAAGTTTTTTCCGATGGACATCGGTGGGTTCCTTAACGAAGACATGCACTTCAAAAGCCTCGACAGTACCCAATCGGAAAGCTAAATGCCCTGGCCAATCAAGCGGTTTACCACTAGTCCACGCCCGCAGACCCGATTAATGCGCAGAGCAGAGATCTGCAGGCAATACCTGGGCGCCCCCGAACGCCAGGGTGCACAGACCAAGAATGATGTAGATCACCGCGCGACCTCGATCACGATCTTGCCGAAGGCACCGCGCCGAAGATGAGCAAAGGCTTCGGGGACTTGCTCGAAGCCGTAGGTGTGATCAATCATCGGCTCGATGCCATGGCGGTCGATCATCGCAATCAGGTCTTCCAGGGCCCGGCGCGGCCCGACTGCGATGCCGGTGATGGACGCCCGCTTGGCGAGCAGCGCCATGACCGTCGCGCTCAGTTGATCACTCTCCAGCAAGCCGATCACCGAGATACGCCCGCCATTGGCCACCGCTTGCAGGGACCGCGTGAGGTTGTCTCCACCGGCCATTTCAAGGATATGTTCGGCGCCTCGCCCACCCGTCAGTTCTTGCACTGCGGTGTGCCACTCCGGCACCCGGCTGCGGTTGATGCCATGGGTGGCACCCAGCTCGATGGCGCGCGCGATCTTTTCATCGCTGCTGCTGGTGATGATCACGTGGGCGCCATTGGCCGCCGCCAATTGCACGGCAAACAACGAGACGCCCCCGGTGCCCTGCACCACCACAGTGTGGCCGGCGTGCAGGTGGCCCAGTTCGAACAGTGCCATCCAGGCGGTCAGGGCGGCCACCGGCAAGGTGCTGGCCTGCCCCACCGTAAGGCTGAGCGGCGCCTGCACACACCATTCGGCAGGCGTTGCCACGTACTCGGCGAGCATCCCGGGGATGGGGCCACCCTGAGACGGTGCCTGGCTCCAGGAGAAAGGGGCACCGTCGATCCAGCCAGCAAAAAACGCCGACAGCACCTTGTCGCCAACCTTGAAGCGCGTGACGCCCTCGCCCACCGCGACCACCGTGCCCGCCATGTCGGAGGCCGGCGTGAATGGGAATGTGAGGTCGGCGCCCATGCCGTTGTCGACCACTTCGCCGTCGCGGTAATTGAGCGAGACGGCCTCGACGCGCACCAGTACCTCCACCGCCTTCGCGGTGGGGCGCGGCACGTCGGCAAGGCGCAGTGTGTGCAGTCCCAGTGCGGGTATTTCCCAGCGCTTCATGGTGTCGGTCATCGTGGTATTCCTCGTGAATGGGCTATGCCACAAGGATATGAGCCTTGCTTCACGGGATTAAGGGGGCGCCACCTCCATTGTCTGCGGAGCTTTTGTTCCGTAATCCGGATAAGGTGTCCAGGCGCCCCTTCAGCCAAACCGGAGCCTCGATGGACAGCATCAACACCCTGAATGTTTTTGTGCAGGTCGCCGAAACCCGCAGTTTTGTCGCCGCCGGGCGCGTGCTGGGCGTAACGGCCTCGGCGGTCGGCAAGAGCGTGGTGCGCCTGGAGGAACGCCTGGGTGTGCGCCTGTTTAACCGCAGCACCCGCAGCGTCACGCTGACTGCCGAGGGCGAGCTGTTCCTGGAGCGCAGCCGGCGCATCCTGATGGAGATCGACGAGGCCGAAGCCGAGCTTTCGCAAACCGTGTCGGCGCCTCGTGGCCGGCTCAAGGTCAGCCTTCCGCTGGTGGGCCATCCGTTCTTGCAGGTGCTCGCGCAATTCAAGAAAGACTACCCCGAGGTGGAGCTGGACCTGAGCTTTACCGACCGCCGCGTGGACGTGGTGGAAGAAGGTTACGACGCCGTGCTGCGCAGCGGTGAAGCGCCCGACTCGCGCCTCACATCGCGCCTGATCGGCGGCTATCGGATGCTGCTGGTGGCGTCACCGGCTTACCTCGCCGAGAGCGGCACGCCGCAACGGCCGGAAGACCTGGCCCAGCATGCATGCATCAAGTTCCGCTACCCCAACACAGGCAAAATGCAGCGCTGGCCCCTGCGCCAGGACGGGGTGGAAGCTGATTTCCCACTGCCGGCCGCGATGGTCTGCAACAACCTGGAAGCGCGCATCTGCTTTGCCGTGCAAGGTATCGGCATCGCCTACCTGGCGGATTTCGCCATTCGTGAATGGCTCGACAGCGGACAATTGGTGCCGGTGCTGGAGGCGTGTTCGGAAGCAGAGAACTTCCGGATCATGTGGCCTTCGGGCCGGCATCCAACACCCAAGCTGCGGGTGTTTATCGACTACCTGCATGCGCACTTGTTTCCCGAGAATGGGCCTGCGAGCAAACGTGCAGACTGCCGGCCCACGTCTTGATCACAGCGCCTGATCAGCATCGAACTGCTCCCGGGCACGCCTGAATCCGTCGGCGTTTTCCACCACCCACGTCCACAACGGAATCATGTGCACCAGCAGCTGTTTGCCCAGCTCCGACAGCTGGTATTCGACCTTGGGCGGCACCTCCTGAAAGTCGTGGCGCAACACCAGGCCATCGCGCTCCAGATGGCGCAAGGTCCGCGTGAGCATGCGCTGGGTGACGCCCTCCATGCGCCGGCCGATCTCGGCATGGCGCAGTCGCCCGTTAACGCCCAACAGGTGCACGATGCCCAACGACCAGCGGTTACCCGCATGGGTCAGCACCTGGCGCTTGAGCCCGTCTTCATCGGCGCTAATGGCTTCGCAGGCGGCTTGTGAGCGCCTGATGATCTCGTCGTTGTCCACCTTCTACTCCCGGTATCACTGGTGTGCCTTCTTATGCCCCGTCGGCAATTCTGCAAGCATGGCATGACTTTCAATCGAACCGAGAACCCTATGACTGCTTCGATCCTTGTACTGGGCGCCGGCGAACTGGGCCTGGCGGTACTGCGCCAACTGGCACGCCTGGCTGCACCGCAAAATGTGCCTGTGACGGTGTTGCTGCGCCCCGCCACACTGAACTCCCTCGACCCCGCCAAACAGCAGGAAATCACCGAACTGCGCGCCCTGGGCATTGAGCTGCTGGCCGGTGACCTGGCCAACGGCTCCGAGGCCGAACTGGCAACGGTGTTCGCCAACTATCACACCGTGATCAGTTGCATCGGCTTTGCCGCAGGCCCGGGCACCCAGCGCAAGCTGACCCACGCGGTCATCGCAGGTGGCGTGAAGCGTTATGTACCGTGGCAGTTCGGTGTGGATTACGACGTGATCGGCCGTGGCTCGGCCCAGGACCTGTGGGACGAACAGCTTGATGTGCGCGACTTGCTGCGTGACCAACAGGGCACGCAATGGGTGATCGTCTCCACCGGGATGTTCACCAGTTTTCTGTTCGAGCCGTCCTTCGGCGTTGTCGACCTGGCACAAAACACCGTGCGCGCACTGGGGGATTGGGACACTGCCGTCACCGTCACCACGCCTGAGGACATCGGCCTGCTGACGGCGCGCATCCTGTTCAGCGAACCGCCGATCGTCAACCGAGTGGTGTACACCGCAGGCGACACCCTGACCTACGGCGAGCTGGCAGAGACCGTGGATGCGCAACTGGGGCTCACCCTCAAACGCGAACGCTGGTCGGTGACGTACCTGGAAGCGGAACTGGCCGCTGCACCCGAGGACAATCTGCTGAAATACCGGGTGGCCTTCGCCCAAGGCCACGGCGTGGCCTGGGACCCCGCCGTCACCTTCAATGCCCAACAGCAGATCGCCGTCACCAGCGTTGCCCAGTGGATCGAGCAGAACCTCAAGGCACCGGCAACCACCCGCTGAACCGTCCCTGGCTATCCAGCGCGCACCAGGCGAAATCCCCGGGCAGCGGCGGCAGTTTCTGCAGCGGTACGCCGCTGCCCTGCTTCCAATCCACCACTTGCAGGGGTGAACCTTGCCAGGCCAGGACCAAGCCCCGGGCCTGGCTGGTGTCATCGCTGACCCAACGGGCTGCCGCCGCTGTCATGAACGCTTCGATGGGTTCTTCATCGATCTGCGTGCGATACACCGAACCGAGCAACCAACGACACACACTCACGTGGTAGGTCCAGTTCAGGGAGGGACGGTTGCGGTAGGCCCAAGTCATGAAACTGCGAAACAGGTTCAAGCCCTCCGGCGGGTCGAGCTTGAGCAAACCGGGGCAGATGTCGAACAAGGTGTGCCAATACGGCAGCAACCGTGCATCCAGGTGGACGAAACAGCGGGCGTTACTCGGGTATTCGACAGACGGCAACAACACGTCGCCGCGGGACGGACGGCGCGACGCCTTGCTGACCAGGCGGGCAGCGCCGGAAGGCAGGATAGAGCTCATGGAACGCACTCACACTCGTGACGATAGAACGCCTCCTGGTAACAGGAAGCCCAAGGCACACGTCAGAATGCAGGGGAAGCGCGAGGGTTGGCCGAGGGCCAGGAATACCGCGGAGGCGCCTTGTTACGCTGCTCATGGGCCGGGCGCGGCTTTTGCCCCAGGCCCAACAACCAGGCCAGGCAAAACAGGAAAACGATGCCCAGGGTCACGGCGGAGCACACCGGGCAGGCGAAGAAGTTCGACCAACTGCTGGTCGTCGGATTACCCAGGCCGGCATCCGAGGACGGGGCCTTGGTGCCCAGGCTTGAACAGAACTGCCCGCCCAGGCCATTGAGCTCCAGGCCCATCATCTGCCCATGGCCCAAACCACAGACGAACACATTGAACAGGACGCAAAAATACAGGGTCCAGGCAATGAGTGAACGGTCCGGGCGGGAGAATTTCATGGCGGCGACTTTACCATTCCCCCTGTAGGAGCTGTCGAGCTTTAGCGAGGCTGCGAATGGATCGCCTCGGTGCCCCTGCAAGACCGTGGCGCCTGCATCGCAGCCTCGCTCAAGCTCGACAGCTCCCACATCTGGTCTTGCGCGGCAGGGCCTGTGACAGAACGTCGCAGATTACGCCCAGAGGCCCAGGTTGTTAGAATGCCACGCTCTCCTCGCCTGATTTAACGCTTCGTGGTACCCAGGCGCTTCACAGGATGCACAGTTGATGAGTACGTTATTCACCCGCCGCAAAGTCCTCTCCGGCATGGGATTGCTGGGCCTGGGCCTGCTGGCCGGCTGTGACAACAGCCCGAAACTGAACTTCAAGTACGGCAAGGATCTGAGCGACAAGATCATGGGCCGTACCTTCAAGCTCAAGAACACAGATGGCGAAACCGTCACCTTGAGTTCCTTCCGCGGCTTGATGCCGGTGGTGTTCTTCGGCTTCACCCAGTGCCCCGCCGTATGCCCGACCACCCTGGCGCGCATGGCCCAGGCGAAAAAACTGATGGGCCGCGACGGCAAGATCATGCAGGTGGTATTTATCACCCTCGATCCCGAACGCGACACGCCCAAGATACTCGACGCCTACGTCAAGGCCTTCGACCCGAGTTTTGAAGCGCTGTACGGCACCCCGGAAGAAATCGCCGTGGCCGCCAAGGAATTCGGGATCTTTTATGAAAAGATCCCCGCCGGCGACAGCTACACCCTCTCCCACACCGCCACCAGCTTTGTGTTCGACACCCGAGGCACCTTGCGCCTGGGCCTGTCTGCCTCGCTTAACGCCAAAGAGTGCGCAGAAGACCTGCTCACCGTCATGGAGGTCTGCTAATGACTGCCGTTCAACACCTCAAACGCTTCGCCCTCGGTCTTTCCCTGCTGGGCCTCGCCGCACACGCCAGTGCACAGGCGGTGGTCAGCGACGCCTGGGTACGCGCCTCGGTACCGGGCCAGCCGTCCAGCGGCGCGTTCATGACCGTCACCGCCGACAGCGACAGCAAACTGCTCAGCGTGGCGTCGCCGGTCGCCAAGACCGTGCAGATCCATGAGATGACCATGAAGGACGACGTGATGCGCATGGGCCCGGTGGACTCGGTGCCGTTGCCTGCCGGCAAGGCCGTCAAGCTCGACCCGGATGGCTATCACGTGATGCTGATCGACCTCACCGCCCAGATCAAGGAAGGCGACCAGGTGCCGCTGACCGTCACCGTGGAAAATGCCAAGGGCGAAAAGCAGTCGATCGAAGTGAAGGCTGAGGCCCGCGCGTTGAATGCAACGGAAACCATGGACCACAGCAAGATGCACTAAAGCGCAGATCAAAATGTGGGAGCGGGCTTGTGTGGGAGCGGGCTTGCTCGCGAATGCGGTGTGACAGTCACCGGATGTATTGACTGATCCACCGCTTTCGCGAGCAAGCCCGCTCCCACATTGGCCCTTCAGTGTCTGAAAAATCGGGCGTCCGCTTCATACTTTTTTCGTCTCGTCTCAACACTTTCTATATATTTTCAATCTGCAAAACAACTCGTTAGCCTGCGCAAGCCGGACGCGTCTCCCTGTCGCCGTCCGGCCAGACAATTCTAAAAATAAGCAGCAGACAACGGGAATAACAATGAAAAAATCCCCTATTACCCTGGGTTTGACTTCGGCCACCCTCGGTTTGACCCTCGCCTTCCCAACCTTTGCCGAAGCGGACTTTTTTGAAGACAGCAAGGCTGACCTCGAATTTCGCAACTTCTACTTCAACAGCGATTACCGCCAGCCCAACGCGAGCCAGTCCAAACGCGATGAGTGGGCCCAAGGGCTGATCCTCAATTACCAGTCGGGCTATACCGAAGGTTTGGTGGGATTCGGGATCGATGCCATCGGCTTGCAAGGCCTGAAACTCGACTCAAGCCCAGACCGCCAAAACACCGGCCTGCTTCCCGTCGGCGAGGACGGGGCTCCGGACAGCTACAGCCGAATGGGCGCCACTGCCAAGGCGCGCATCTCCAAAAGCGTACTTAAATTCGGCACGCTGATCCCCAAGCTGCCCACCGTACTGCCCAATGACGGTCGGCTGCTGCCCCAGACCTTTCGCGGCACCCAACTGACCAGCCAGGACATCGCCGGCCTGACCTTCGACGCCGGGCGCCTGACCAGCAACACCCTGCGTAACGACAGCGGCCATGCAGACATTGAAGTCGATGGCAAAGGCATCAAGGGCGCCGTGCCCAGCGATAAATTCGACTTCGCCAGTGCCAGCTACAGCTGGACCAAAACCCTCGTCACCGGCTACCACTACGCCAACCTCGAGAACAACTACAAGCAACACATCTTCAACCTGGTCCACACCCTGCCATTGGGTGACGCCCAGTCGTTCAAGACCGACCTGCGTTACGCCGACTCCAGCAAGGAAGGCAACAGCAACATCGACAACCAGGCCTTCGGCGCCAAGTTCACCTATAGCATCCAGGGCCACTCGTTCGGCGCCGCCTACCAGCGCATGAAAGGCACCACCGGCTTCCCCCACCTGGACGGTACCGACTCCTACCTCGTCAACTACGTGATGATCTCGCCGGACTTCGCCAACCCTGAGGAAAAGTCCTGGCAGGCCCGCTACGACTATGACTTCGCCGCCCTCGGCATCCCCGGCCTGACCTTCATGACCCGCTACCTCAAAGGCGACAACTTCGTACGCACTCGCACCCTGGAAGGCACCGAGTGGGAGCGCAACACCGATATCGGCTACGTGTTTCAGAGCGGCGCCCTGAAGAACCTTGAAGTGAAATGGCGCAATGGCACGTATCGCAGCAATGGCAGCGGCAGCGATATCGACCAGAACCGCTTTATCGTCAGCTACACCCTGCCCTTGCTGTGATTTTTCCCGGAGCGTTGCACATGAATAACAAAAAAAGCCTGATCCACCTGGCCGTCGCCTTTGCCCTGTTGAGCAGTTACGGCGCCTACGCCGCCGACACCGGCGCGTTGCCCTGCAAAACCACCGAAGAATGCGCGGCCCAGGCGGCCAAAGTCGGGGCCACGCCGGGCTCCTCGCAAAGCGCCCACAAGGCCAAGGGCGACCCGACCCAAACCCAGTTCGCCTGGCTGAACCGCATCAACAAAGCCTCGATCGTGATGCTCACCGAAGAAGGCATCGTCAAGCCGGACATGGGCCACAAGATCGCCGGCGGCGTGCGCTTTGCCATCGACCAGGCCGACCAGCCCGATGGCAAGCGCCCGGAAGACGTGCTGCAACTGGAAAAAATCATGACCGACAAGATCGGTCCGGAAGCCTCCCTGATCCACTCCGGCCGCAGCCGCCAGGACATGCTCGCCACCTACCGCCTGGCCAAACTGCGCTCCCAGGTGCTGGCCTACAGCGACGCACTGAACGCCACCCGTCAACGTATCCTGAATATCGCCGACAAGAACATCGACACCCTGGTACCCGCCTACACCAACGGCGTGCAGGCCATGCCCATCAGCTATGCGCACTACCTGCTGGCGTTCGAAGCCGCATTTGATCGCGACGGCCAGCGCATTCGTGAACTCTATACCCGCCTCAACCTGAGCCCGATGGGCACCGCGGTACTGGCGAACTCCGCTTACCCGCTGAACCGCGAACGCCTGGCCGAGTTGCTGGGGTTCGACGGCGTGCGGGAAAACTCCCTGGATTCGAGCCAGGTGTCGACGTACGACATTCCGATCGAGGCGGCCAACCTGGCGGCGTCTTCGGCGATCCGCATCGGTGCGATGATTGGCGATATCCATACCCAGTACCATCAGATCCGCCCCTGGCTGCTGCTGGACGAAGAGTCCACCTACACCAGCAGCGCGATGCCACAAAAGCGCAACCCGGGGTTGTTGATGCGCACCCGGGAATCGGCCTCTGACGTGGTGGGCCTGGCGCAGACCGTGACGTTGCGCGCGCACAACGTCACCACCGGCATGACCGACTACAAGTTCGCGTTTGATTCACTGGGGCTGTTCCAGTCCACCGATGACATGTTCAAAAGCATGGATGCCGTGCTGGATGCGCTGCAGATCAACCCGCAGCGAGCGCTGGATGAGCTGGAGTTGGAGTGGACCACTTCGATGGAGTTGGCCGACACCCTGGAGCGCCAGTTCAAGGTGCCGTTCCGCATTGGTCACAGCTTCGCGTCGCTGATCGTCACCGAGGCACGCAGCAACGGCACCACGCCAAAGACCTTCCCGTATGCAGACGCGCAGAAGCTGTACACCCAGGCGGCGGACAAATACAAATGGACGCCGAATACGTTGCCGCTGGATGAGGCGGGTTTCCGCGCGGCGCTGTCGCCGACGACGATGGTCAAGACCCGTAAAGGCACGGGTGGGCCGCAGCCGGAAGAGGTCAAGCGGATGTTGGTAGAAGCGCGGAAGAATCTCGACGCGGACCAGAGTTGGTTGAAGGAGCGTCGTGAGAAGCTGAAAGGTGCTGAGGGCAATCTGGACAAGGCCTTCGACAAGTTGCTCAACGCCAAGGGCTGAAATGCAATCTGAATGTGGGAGCGGGCTTGCTCGCGAAGGCGGTGAATCGGTTAGCAGATTTATTGGCTGACCCACCGCATTCGCGAGCAAGCCCGCTCCCACATTTGACCGAGTTTTGGCTTGGAAAGTGTGCTCGGCTCAGTGACTCAATTCCCGCTTCAACACCTCGCGATCAATCGACTTCTGCCACCCGCATATCGCCAGGCACGCCACGCAATTGCCCAGCACATTGGTCAACGACCGACACTTCATCAGCCGCTCCACTCCCAACAACAACCCTACCCCTTCCAGCGGCACCAGTTGCAGGATGTTCAAGGTGGCGATCAGGGTAAACAGCGCCGAGCCCGCCACACTGGTAGACCCCAGCGAAGTGAACAGGCAGATGACCAGCACCGCCAGCAACTCGGGAACCGCAATCTCGACCCCAGCCAAATGCGCCAGAAACATGATGGCGGTGGTCAGGTAAATATTGGTGCCGGCCAAGTTGAACGTATAACCGGTGGTCAGCACCAACCGTACTAACTGGCGATCACAGCCCAGCGCTTCAAGTTTGCTGACACAACCGGGAAGTGCAGCCACTGATGAGCCGGTAAACGTCACCAACAACAACTCTTCTTTTAAATAAATAATTAACCGAGTCAATTTAACGCCGACCAGGCGCGCAATCGTCGCAAACACTAAAATCACGAAAACCGCGCACGCCAGGTAAATAACCACAATAAACTTCAACAGCGGTAAAACAGAACTTAAACCGTACTTCCCCACCACAAACGCCATCGCCCCAAAAGCCGCCAGCGGTGCAAATTTCAAGATAAAGCGCAATAGCAAGAACAGCCCGGCGACTGCTGCTTCCAACCAGCCGAGGCAGCGGTTGCCAACCTTGCCGCCACGCCCCAGCACCAGCCCGCACAGCACCGCCACCAGCATCACCTGAAGTACCAGACTCTGGGTAAAAACCCTGTAAAGACTGGATGAAATCGACGTCATGGACAGCTCATGCAGGAGCGCCTCCGGCGCAACAGGCGGCGTCAGGGGGTCAAAATCCAGGTTAGCCACTGCCGTGTGATCCAGGCTGAACAGCCACCCCGTCGACATTCCCAACACCAATGCGGCAAGGGACATCAGCTGGAAATACACCACGATGCGCCCGACTACATGCCGATGCTGAGGCTCGCGCTTGATACCCGCCACACCCGTTGACACCAACACAAACAACAGAAACGGCATCAATAACCCGACCACTTTTATAAAAGCGTCGCTGAGCAGTTTCATTTCAACCGCCACGCCTGGATAAAACAGTCCCAACACCATACCAAGTGCAATGGCAATCAAAATAGGCAATGTGGCGTTATTGGAAAATCGGGATGGCATCAATGCTCCAGGGTCTTTTTATTTATTGTTATTGTCGGATCAAGCCACTTTCGGCATATTGGTCGCCAAGGCGCATTCTGGCCACAAATAATAAAGTCTTGTCACGGGATATACCACCATGGAACTTCGCCATTTACGTTATTTCATCATGGTGGCCGAAGAGCGACATTTCACCCGCGCCGCCGCCCGCCTGAACATGCAACAACCGCCCCTCAGCCAACAGATTCGAGCCCTGGAACAAGAGCTGGGGTTCGACCTGTTCAAGCGCCACCCCAAGGGCGTCGACCTGACCGCCGGTGGGATGGTGTTTCTCGAAGAGGCTCGGGCCATCCTCGCCCGCGTCGAGCAAGGCTCCCTCAAGGCCGCCCGCGCCGCCCAGGGCATCGAGGGCACACTGATCATCGCCTTCACCAGCTCCGCGGCTGCCCATCCGCTGATCCCGCGGATCATTCGTGCCTACCGCGAGCACTACCCGGGCGTGGAACTCTCGATCAACGAAGGCAGCGCCCGGGAAGTCACCGAAGACACCATCGAAAAACGCATAGACATCGGCATCCTCCGCGCCCCGGTGGGCGACCACCAGAGCCTGACCTTCCACCGCCTGCTCAACGAAGAAATGCTGCTGACCCTGCCCGTCGGGCATCCTCTGCTCAAGGGCGCCGAGCCAAAAATCACCATGGCTGAGCTCAAGGACGAACGCTTCATCCTTGTCCGCCGCCCCGGCGCGCCTGGGATGTACGCCAACCTGATCAAGGCCTGCCAGAACGCCGGCTTCGAGCCGAAGATCGCCTTTGAAGTGGAGCGCATGCTGACCAACGTCAGCCTGGTGGCCGCCGGTGAAGGCATCTCGGTGGTGCCCGCGTCGATGCGCGATGTGCACCGCGAGAGCGTGGTGTATTGCCGGATCAGCGATGCACGTCCGAGGTTATTGGCGCCGATCACCCTGGTGCGGCGCACGTTCAATCCGTCGGCGCCGTTGCAGAATTTCATTGGGTTGGCGCGGGAGTTGGCGGGGGTTTATCGCAAGGGTTGAGTCATCGCGTGAAAACTCTCGGTGAGCAGTTCCACCGCCGCGCGGATGCTGTCGCTTTGCCGTGGAACGGCGTACAGGCCGTAGTTGACACTCAAAATAGGCCCATCGCTTTCAGCCAAGGAAATGATGCGCATGGTCTCCGGCCGAATGTTCTCCGCCGGCAGCAAGGCCACACCCAGTCCACCCTCCACCGCTGCGGTGATTACGCCAATGTTCGGGCTGGTCACCGTGACCCGAAAATCCCGCCCGGCGTTCAGCAACGCATCAAACATCAAGCGCCGCCAGGCACAGGGTTCGGCATACACGATGACATCCAGCGGCAGCGCCGCATCGATTTCTTCATCAATCGCGCACACCCAGTACAGCTCGACGTTCCAGGCGTGCACAGGGTCGGCGTTGAACGATGAGCTGACGCCAATGGCCACATCCAGCTCGCCGTCATTCCAACGTTCGGCGAGCGCGTCGCCGTGGTCAACGACGACCTCCAGGTGCACATGCGGGCAGGCGCGCCGCAGCCGGCCGAGCGCTGCCGGCAACGCCGATACCGCCACGTCTTCCGAGAGCCCGACGCGCACATTGCCCATCACCGTGCGCTCTTTCAGGCGCGCTGCTACCGTCTCGCCCAAGGCCAGAATGCGCGTCGCGTAGGTGAGCAGCAGTTCCCCTTCGGTAGTGGGCACCACGCCCCGACCTGTTCTGCGCAACAGCCGCTGGCCTAGCAACTCTTCAAGCCGGCGGATTTGTGCGCTGAGGGCCGATTGCGCCCTGCCCGCCTGCTGGGCTGCACCACTCAGGCTGCCGTGCTGGCATACCGAGATAAAGGTTCGTAGCAAATAGGGTTCAAACGTGTCGGATATCATGTTTGGATTAACTCTGAATCAACAGCTATCACCCTACCTCGATAGCTGGAGCATGACTACTCTGCTGGAACTTTATCAACCAGGAAGAGCCTCATGACCCAACTCCAGAACCAACGCATCGTACTGGCAGCCCGCCCCGACGGGCGCCCGCAACCCAGCGATTTTCGCGTGGAGTACAGCGCGATTCCCGTGCCTGCCGAAGGCGAAGTGTTGCTTGAGAACCTCTATCTGTCCCTCGACCCCTACATGCGCTGGCGCATGAGTGCAGCCAAATCCTATGCCGAGCCAGTGGGCATCGGCGAGGTGATGGTGGGCGGCACGGTCGCGCGGATCAAACACTCACGAAACCCATTGTGGCAAGAGGGCGACATGGTGCTTGCCTATGCCGGCTGGCAGCGTTTTGCGCTCTCGGACGGTCTCGATCTGCGGCTTCTGGATCCGGGCATCGCCCACCCCAGCACAGCGCTGGGAGTTCTTGGAATGCCGGGGTTCACCGCTTACTCGGGGTTGCTCACTATCGGCCAACCCAAGCCCGGTGACACCGTGGTAGTGGCGGCGGCGAGTGGCGCAGTGGGCTCGGTGGTCGGCCAGATCGCCCGCATCAAGGGCGCACGCGCCGTGGGTATCGCAGGCGGGCCGGAGAAATGCGCGTTCGTGAAAAATGAACTCGGGTTTGATGCCGTCATCGACCATCGCGCAGCGGATTTTGCCCAGCAGTTGGCCGAAGCCTGCACCAATGGAATTGACGTTTACTTCGAAAATGTCTCGGGGGCGGTTTGGGATGCCGTGAGGCCGCTGCTCAATGACTTTGCGCGGATACCCGTATGTGGGTTGATCGCCCATTACAACGACAGCTCGGTGCCTGGGCAACAGGTCGACCGACTACCGGCGACTATGCACGACATCCTCGCCAAGAGCCTCACCGTGCGCGGCTTTATCCAGACCGAGTTTGTTGACGAGCAGCAGGACGACTTTTTGCAGGAAGCCGCGCAGTGGATTGATCAGGGCAAGCTGAAGTGGCGCGAAGACATTGTCGAGGGCCTTGAGAATGCGCCTGAGGCGTTTATCGGGCTGCTGGAGGGGCGCAACTTCGGCAAGTTGATTGTGCGACTGGCTTGACGCCTCAATCCACCACGAACAACTTCGCCCCGACGGTAGTCGATGACCGATGCCCTTCCATGTCATTGCCCACCTGATAACTCATCCCGGCAGTCAGCGTGAACTGCCGGCCATCCTCCAGTTCGGTGTGCAGCTCACCTTCCAGGCACAGCAGGACATGCCCGCGCCAACACCAGTGATCGGCCAGGTAACCGGCGCTGTACTCGACCATGCGCACGCGGGTTGAACCGAACTGGCAGGTGCGCCAATACGCACTGCCGGTTTCGCCGGGATGCATCACCGGTTCGAGGGTCGACCAGTCGGTGGTACCAAAGGGGATTGCGGTCAGGTCCATGATTGTCTCGGCGGTGAATGCAGGTGCTCAGAACGTACCGAACAGGTGCGCATAGCGATAGAGACAGATCCGCAGCATTTGCGGGATACAGGGCGGTGACTCTTGGTATCCTGCCACCCTCCTCCCATGGGCGTATATCGATGAAGATCGATCCATCCTTTGTTGTGCATGAGACCGAGCATTGGCTGCTCAATCATCACCTGTCGTCCGCGCTGCCGGGCTATTTGATGCTGGGTGCCAAGGCGTCTGTCCACTCACTTGCAGACATGCCCGATGCAGCGCTCGCGGAGCTGGGCGGATTGCTGGCTAAAACCCAGCGGGTCATGGAAGCGCAGTTGAAGCCCAAGTGGCTTTACATCAGCCGGTTCGGGCATATGCCGGGCTTCCCGCTGCACTTTCATTTCATACCCGTTTATGGATGGGTTGAGGCGCTGTTCTGGCAGGATGAGCGCTATCGGGTTTTGCAGAATTTCGGGACGCAGCAGAAGGCAACCGACGGTGCGGAGCTGACGCTTTTTATCTGGCGCGAGTTTGGTGAGAGCCCTACGCCGCCGGCTGTTCAAGGCGCTTCGGTGAGCGAGGTGATCAGGTGTTTGCGTACGGAGTTCAATACCCAAGACGACACATGACCTGTGGCGAGGGAGCTTGCTCCCGCTGGGCTGCGCAGCAGCCCCAAGAAGGTCAGCGAGTTCTTTCAGTCAGATTGCGCTGGCTTTATTGGGTGGGTCAGCGAACATTGTGGAGGTGTTTGCGCATAGGAATACAGGCCAGCCGCAACCCCGACGGCGAGTGGTAGATCGCCTGCTCATCGCCCACATACCCACACCGCCGATAAAAATCCGCCGCATTCAACGTCGCGTCCAGGATCACTTCCTTAATCCCCAACTCCCGCGCCAACGCCTCCAGATACACCAGCACCTGCTTGCCAATCCCACGCCCGGTAAACCCTGGAAGCACAAACAGCGCACCGATTTCGTTGTTCGCCAGATCCAGCATCCCTGTGGCCACAGGTTCACCGTTCACGAAGCCCAGGTAAAAAGGCTTGTCCATCAACGCGTCATAGCCGTCCTCGGCGGCGCCCCGGGTCCACACCATCATCTGCTCGGACGTATAGGCGCCGATGCATTGGCTGCGTATGGCCAACCGGCGAATGTCGAAGGCGGTCTGTGCATCTTCCAGCGTGGCGCGTCGTATCTCGAGCATTTGTCCCTCCATGGACGTCAGGCGTTCTCGTCACCCGGTCGGGTAAACGAATAGCGGTCAATATCGGTCCTCAGTTGCCAGCCCTGGCCCTGCCAATAACGGGCGGCGCTGTCATTGGTCTTGAACACATCCAGGTGGCATTTGCGGATGCCCAACTGCGCAAGGCTGGTGAGGCAGCGTTCTACCAGCGCGTTCGCAATGCCCTGGCGCCGATACTCAGGCAGCACCAGCACATGCTGCAAATAACCGCGCCGGCCATCGTGCCCACACATCACGCATCCACCCAGCACCCCGTCGATCTCGGCCACGAAACTCATGCCGGGATTGCGCTCCAGGTAACGCGCGGTGGCCTCGCGGGAGTCGGCGTCGCGCAGGGAGATGCCAGGCGTGTTCTGCATCAGTTCAAGCACGGCGTCGTAGTCGGCGGCGCTCATTACGCGAAGAGTGACCATGGTGTTCAAAACCCTCTGAGTTCGCGTTGAGTTTGCCTGCACTTGTGCCGGTCGCGCACGCATAAATACACGACCGGCTGACAACCTTGAGTTAACGCAACTGAAACCAGGTGGTTTTCAGCTGCGTGTACTTGTCAAAAGCATGCAGCGACAGATCACGCCCGAACCCGGATTGCTTGCCCCCACCGAAAGGCACCGCCACATCCAGGGCGTCGATGGTGTTGACCGAAACCGTCCCGGCATTCAGGGCTCGGGCCACACGGTGCGCACGGTTGAGGTCATCACTCCATACCGAGGCCGCCAGGCCGTAGACACTGTCATTGGCCTGGTGTATCGCCTGCTCTTCCGTGTCGAAGGCGCTCACCGCAAGCACCGGGCCGAACACTTCATCACGGGACAGGGCCATGGCTCGGGTCACGCCGGCAAAAATGGTCGGCTGGATAAAGTTGGAGGAGCCATTGATGCTTAACTGTTTGCCACCACACAACAGCCTGGCGCCCTCCCCTCGGGCCTGGCTGATGGCGTGCATGATGCGTGCGGTTTGCTGACTGTCGACGATGGCACCGGCTGCACTGCTGGGGTCCAGCGGATCACCCGGCATCCAGGCGCGCGATTTGGCAATCAGGCGCTCGATGAATTCGTCATGGATGGAGCGTTGCACGTAGAGACGGGAGTTGGCCGAGCACACTTCGCCCTGGTTGAAAAAGATGCCGAAGGCGGCCTTCTCCGCAGCAAGGTCCAGGTCCTGGCAGTCCTCAAACACCAGGTTCGGGCTTTTGCCACCACATTCCAGCCACACCTGCTTAAGGTTGGACTGGGCGGAATACTGCATAAAATACTTGCCGACCTGAGTGGAGCCGGTGAACACCAGGCAATCCACGTCGGGGTGGAGCCCCAGGGCCTTGCCGGCACTTTCGCCGAGGCCGGGCACCACATTCAACACACCCTCCGGGATACCCGCTTCCAGGGCAAGCTGGGCCAGGCGCAGGGCAGAGAACGGCGACTGCTCAGCGGGCTTCAAGACCACGCTGTTACCGGCCGCCAATGCCGGTGCGAGTTTCCAGGCGGCCATATCAAGCGGGAAGTTCCACGGCACTACCGCCGCGATCACCCCCAGTGCTTCACGGGTGATGGTTGCCAACGCGTTGTGAGCAGTGGGCGCGACTTGATCGTAAAGTTTGTCGAGGGCTTCGCCGTACCAGGCAAACACATTGGCGGCGCCGGGTACGTCAACGTTGTAGGCATCCATTACCGGCTTGCCCATGTTCAGCGAATCGAGCAGCGCCAGCTCTTCGCGGTGGGTCATCAGTAACTCGGAGAGCCTGATCAGGATCTTCTTGCGCTCCACCGGCGGCATTCGCCGCCAAGGGCCAGTGTCGAAGGCCTGGCGTGCGCTGCGCACGGCCAGGTCGACTTCTGCGTCACCGCAGGCTGCAACCTGCGACAGCAACTGCTGGGTGGCCGGGTTGATCGCATCGAAGATCGCCCCCGATGCCGCGCTGACTGAGCGACCACCGATCAGGGCGGTGTTGATGAAGGTCTGGCGGGCAACACGCTGTTGCCAATAGTTAAGGTCGAACACGTTGTACTCCCAATAAATGGCGATGGATAAACGAGGGGTTCACTCGACGATCTGCAGTTCCGGCATCTTCACCCGCAGCCCCCGCGTGATGCCCAGCAGACACAGGAGCCCAAGCCCCATCCAGCACAGGCCGATGGTGAACGACAGACTGGATAGGCTGCTCCACAGCCAGATCGTGCTGAGGAACCCCAGCGCCGGCACAACGGCGTACAGCAGGTAGTTCTTCGTGCCGCGCAACTTCTGGTCGACCAGGTAATGCTTGATCACCGCCAGATTCACTGCCGAGAAGGCGAACAGCGCACCGAAGCTGATCATGTTGGCGACGGTATCCAGCGTGATGAACAAGGCAATCAGCGAGAACAGGCTGACCAGCACGATGGCCGTGGCGGGCACGCGTTTTTTCGTCACCAGCTTGCCGAGCACGCGGGGCAACGCGCCGTCACGGCCCATGGCGAACAACACCCGCGACACGCTGGCCTGGGAGACCATCGCCGAGGCGAAGCAACCGGCCACATAGGTCGCGGTAAAGGCGGTCACCAACAGTTCGCCGCCTACCCGGCGCATCACATCCACCGACGCGGAATCCGGGTCGACGAAGCTGTTCCATTCCGGGAACACCATTTGCGCGAAATACGAAACCAGCAGGAACAGCAGACCGCCGAACAGCGACACCACCATGATCGCCAACGGGATGGTGCGGCGCGGGTCGGGGGTTTCCTCGGCCATGGTCGACACCGCATCAAAGCCGAGAAAGGACAGGCACAACACCGCGGCACCCGCCATGATCAGCGGCGCGCTGAAGCCTTCATGGTGGAATGGCGCCATCAGCGACACGGGTGCGAACTGCTCGCTGAGGGTATGCACTGATAAAGCCACGAACACCACAATGAACACCAACTGGGCCACGATGAGTATCCAGTTGACCCGGGTGATGGACTCGATACCCACCAGGTTAAGCGTGGTCACCAGGGCAATCGAGCCAAGCACCCACACGGCAGTCGGCACCCCGGGAAAGTATTCGGACATGTAGATGCCGATCAGCAAATAGCTGAGCAATGGCAGGAAGATGTAGTCCAGCAACAGGGTCCACCCGGCGATGAAGCCGAAGTAGGCGCCAAACGCCTTACGGGTGTAGGAGTAGACCGAGCCCGAATAGGGATGCGCCTGGACCATGCGCCCATAGCTGTAGGCCGTCAGCAGCATGGCGGCGAGGGTCAGCATGTAGGCGGTCGGCAAGTGGCCCTTGGTCATTTGGGTCACCAGGCCGTAGGTGGTAAACACCGCCAGCGGCACCATGTACGCCAGGCCGAACAGCACCAGCCCGACAAGACCCAGCGGCTGACGAAACCGACGGGACGAAGCGGTTTTGGGTGAGGGTTGATGAGCGGGTGTATCGGTCACGTTTGTTATTGTATTCATGGGTGACTCCTGGAATTGGGGATGCAGGCCGTCGCGGCATGCGATCACATCGATGCCGTTCAAGCGTTGCCTGATGGAGGTTGCGCACCACCCCTCGCCTGGGGTGGCGCGCTGGTCACTTCAGAGTTTTCCCGCGATCCGTGCGGTGCGATCTACGGCGATGCGGGTCTTTTCAACCAGCTCGTCCAGCTCAGTGCGCGTGGCCACCAGTGCCGGCGCCATGATCATGCGGCCCAGCGTCGAGCGAATGATTACGCCCTCTTCGAAACCAAAGGTGCGACATTGCCAGGCCAGGTCGTTTTCATTCTCGAAGCGTTTGCGTGTGGTCTTGTCTTCGGCGAACTGCAAGGCCGCAAGCAGGCCCGTGCCCTGGATCTCGCCGATCATCGGGTGATTGCCGAACACTTCCTGCAGGATTTTTTGCAGGTACGGCCCGGTGTCGTCCTTCACTTGGCGCACGATGCCTTCATCCCGCAGCGCCTTGAGGTTGGCCAGCGCCACCGCCGCCGCCACCGGGTGCCCGGAATAGGTCAGCCCGTGGGCGAACACGCCGCCGTGTTCCACCAGTGCATCGGCCATGCGCTTGCTCAGCACCAGGCCGCCCATCGGCAGGTAACCGGAGGTCAGGCCTTTGGCGATGGACAGGGTGTCCGGCTCAAAACCGAAGTGTTGATGGGCGAACCACTCGCCGGTACGGCCAAAGCCACCAATCACCTCATCGGCGCACAGCAGCACATCGTATTGACGGCAAATGCGCTGGATCTCGGGCCAGTAGCTTTCCGGCGGGAAGATCATGCCGCCCGCGCCCTGGAACGGTTCGGCGATAAACCCGGCGACGTTTTCAGCCCCCAGTTCGAGGATTTTTTCTTCCAGCTGCAAGGCGCAGCGGCGGCCAAACTCGGCGGGCGTCAGCTCGCCGCCATGGGCGTACCAATAAGGTTCGTCAATGTGTGCCACGTCGGGAATCAGGCCGCCCATCTCGTGCATGAACTTCATACCGCCCAGGGCAGATGCCGCCAGGGTGGAACCGTGATAACCGTTCCAGCGACCGATCATGATTTTTTCTGCGGCTGGCCCACCACCTGCCAGTAGCGGCGCACGGTCCGGATCAGTACTTCGTTGGCCTCGGAGCCGGAGTTGGTGTAGATCACGTGGCTGTAGTGGCCCGGCAACAGGCTGAAGAGCAACTCCGACAGCTCGATCACCGCCGGGTGGGTGGTGTGGAAGAACATGTTGTAGTACGCCAACTGGTCCATCTGCGTAGCAGCGGCAGCGGTCAAATCCCTGCGACCGTAACCCAGCTGGGTGCACCACAGGCCCGACATGCCGTCCAGGTAACGCTTGCCTTCGCTGTCCCACAGGTAAAGGCCCTCACCGCGCACCATCACCCGAGGGCCTTCGGCATTCAGCGCTTTTTGATCGACAAAGGCATGGATGTGGTGGGCCGCATCCGACTTCTGGTAGTCCTCGGTCAGGCGGTTCAGTTGGGCGGGTACGTTCATGGTATTTCTCTCTTATTAGTAGTGACGCAAGGGCGAGCAACGCCGCTCAGCGGTGCTTGCTCATGTAACTTTCGAGGGGGTCTTTGCTCAGGACGCCCTGGGCTTCGGCCAACGAGTCGATAAACAAGGCAAACAGTTCCGATTGCGCGCCGATATCGAGCTTGGTGTAGATGTGTTTGCGGTGGGACTTGATGGTGTCTTCCGAGACGTCGAGGCGCTCGGCCAACGAACGGGTGGAATGCCCACGCAGGATCAGTTGGGCGATCCGGCATTCACGCTCAGTCAATATCGACGAGCCGAAGTTGTTCAACGCCGAGTGAATGCGCTGCTCCAGCAGGTTTTCGAAACGCGCACCCTGGGCATCCAGGCCAACGAAATGCTTGCCCAGCACAGCCAGCACCCACGGGGCGATGCGCTTGAATTGCTGGGTGGTGGCGGCGTCGAGCTTTTGCGTAAAGGCCAGTGACACCGCCAGGCTCGAGCCGTTGCTCGACTGCAGGATGTAGTTCAGCTCATCCTCCAGATGGGAGTGGCGGTAAAACGACTGGAAGTACTCGCCGAGTTCGAAGTGATCGGGGGCGACGTCGGCCAGGTCGTAACACCCGGAGCTGACGCCTTCCACGCAGGCCCCATAAAACGGGTCGAGCAAATAAAACCCCGACAGGTATTGGCGCACATTGCCTTGTGGCAACCACGGCCCTTCCAGCTCGAACAACGCGCTGGGCATGCCGCCACGCGGGTAGAAATACAGCGTGGTGGCCTGAATCGGATGAATATAGCCGAGGGCCTCGAACAGGATCGCGGCGAACCCCGATTGCCCGATGCTGTCGGTCACCCGGGCCATCTGTTCGAACCAGTGCGCAGAAGAAAGCCGTTCGTTTTCCACTTCAAACACTCGCTGAAAGAACTGCCAGGATGGTTACACACCCGCCCCATCCTCGAAATCACCCGATAGGGTGAGCCTGCATCCGATATTTATGCTCACTTCCCAGCTTAATAATATTTTATTAAAAACCGCCCTCCCCCTAGCCTTGAAGCCATGCCCAAGCTGAATCCAACTGCATTACGCAAGGACAGACACATGACTCAAGCAATAACAAAAACAGACACGCTGGTAGTGGGAGCCGGTCAGGCTGGCGTCGCCATGAGCGAGCACCTGAGCAAACAAGGCGTGCCGCACCTGGTGCTGGAGCGCAGCCGTATCGCCGAGCGCTGGCGCACCGGCCGCTGGGATTCGCTGGTCGCCAACGGCCCGGCCTGGCATGACCGTTTTCCGGGCCTGGCTTTCGATAATGTCGCCCCCGATGGCTTTGCGCCGAAAGAGCGCGTGGCGGACTACTTCGAGGCCTATGCACGCAAGTTCAATGCACCGATTCGCACCGGTGTGGACGTGACCTCCGTGGTGCGCAATGTCGGTCGTCCAGGCTTTACCATCCACACCAGCGAAGGCGTGATCGAAGCCAACCGTGTGGTGGCGGCCACCGGGCCGTTCCAGAAGCCGGTGATTCCGGCGATTGCGCCTAAAGACAGCGTGCTGCACCAGATCCACTCCGCCGACTACCGCAACCCTGCACAATTGCCGGCTGGCGCGGTACTGGTGGTGGGTGCCGGGTCCTCCGGAGTGCAGATCGCCGATGAACTGCAACGCTCCGGGCGCCAGGTGTACCTGTCGGTCGGTGCCCACGACCGCCCACCGCGGGCCTATCGCAACCGCGATTTCTGCTGGTGGCTGGGGGTGCTGGGCGAGTGGGACCAGGCCGCGATGAAGCCCGGCCGCGAACACGTGACCATCGCGGTGAGCGGCGCCCACGGCGGCAAGACCATCGATTTCCGCGAACTGGCCCAGCAAGGCATGACCCTGGTAGGCCTGACCCAATCCTTCGACGGCAGCGTCGCTCGCTTCCAACCTAATCTGGTGGAAAACCTGGCCCGCGGCGATGAGAACTACCTGGCCCTGCTGGATGCGGCGGATGCCTACATCGAACGCAACGGCCTGGACCTGCCGCTAGAGCCCGAAGCACGCCGCGTGTTTCCCGATGCCGAGTGCATCAAGCAGCCGATTCTGGAACTGGACCTGGCGAAAGCCGGCATCACCTCAATCATCTGGGCCACCGGCTTTGCCGTGGATTACAGCTGGCTGAAGGTCGATGCATTTGACGCCGCCGGCAAGCCGCAGCATCAGCGCGGCGTGGCCAGCGAGTCGGGCATCTACTTCCTTGGTTTGCCATGGCAGTCGCGCCGGGGCTCGTCGTTTATCTGGGGCGTGTGGCATGACGCCAAGTACGTGGCCGACCATATCGCCATCCAGCGCCAATACCTTGAATACCGCGAACCCGCACCGGTTGTTCACACCTCACCTGTCAGCGCCTGATCACTTTTTTCTGGAGTTTTTTTGATGCCTACTCACACTCGCATCCGCATGTTCAACACCAAGGAAACCTATCCCAACCAGAGCCTGGACAACGACCTGTGCCAGGCCGTACGCGCCGGCAACACGGTGTATGTACGGGGCCAGGTGGGCACCGATTTCGACGGCAAGCTGGTGGGCCTCGGCGACCCGCGCGCCCAGGCCGAACAGGCCATGCGCAACGTCAAGCAACTGCTGGAAGAAGCCGGCAGCGACCTGAGCCACATCGTCAAGACCACCACCTACCTGATCGACCCGCGCTACCGCGAGCCGGTGTACCAGGAAGTCGGCAAGTGGCTCAAGGGCGTGTTCCCGATCTCCACCGGGTTGGTGGTTTCGGCCCTGGGCCAGCCACAGTGGTTGATGGAAATTGATGTGATCGCCGTCATCCCCGAATAAGGAGTCGCCCATGACCTTTTCAATCGTCGCCCGCTGCGCGGAAACCGGCCAGATGGGCATTGCCATCAGCTCATCGAGCATCGCCGTGGGTGCCCGTTGCCCGTGGCTGCGGCCCGGTGTGGGTGCGGTCTCGACCCAAAATATCACCCTGCCGGCCTTGGGCCCGGATGTACTCGACCTGCTGGAGCAAGGCCTGGCCCCTGCCGACGCGGTGGACAAGGCACTCACCCGCAACGGCTACAGCCAATACCGGCAACTGACGGCGATTGATCACCTGGGGCATACCGTGCATTTCAGCGGCAGCGAAACCCTCGGCACCCATAACGCGGTGTCGGGTGAACAGTGCGTCGCGGCCGGCAATATGCTCGCGGACCGCTCGGTGATCCAGGCCATGGTCACCGCATTTGAACAGGGCGAAGGCCAACTCACCGATCGCCTGCTGGCCGCGATGCACGCAGCCATCGCCGCCGGTGGCGAAGCCGGCCCGGTGCATTCGGCAGCCGTGGTAGTGGTGGGTGAACTGACCTGGCCGATCATCAACCTGCGGGTGGATTGGGCCGATGAGAACCCGATTGGCGAACTGCAGAAGTTGTGGGACGCCTACCGCCCGCAGGTGCAGGACTACATCGACCGCGCCCTGGCCCCGGACCGCTCCCCAGGCTACGGCGTGGCCGGAGACGACCGATGAGCAACAGCCGCGAATTGCTGCAGACGCTGGTGGGGTTTGATACCACCAGCCGCGAGTCCAACCTGCAATTGATCGAGTACATACGCGACTACCTGGCGGGTTTCGGTGTCGCCAGCGAGCTGATCTACAACGATGAACGCAGCAAAGCCAATCTGTTCGCCACCATCGGCCCGGCGCAGGTGCCCGGGATCGTGCTGTCGGGGCACACCGACGTGGTGCCGGTGGACGGGCAACCCTGGACGCTGCCCGCGTTTGCCCTGACCGAGCGCGACGGCAAGTTGTATGGCCGGGGCACGGCGGACATGAAGGGCTACATCGCCTGCGTGCTGGCGCTGGTACCGTCGCTGGTGAACGCAGACCTGCGGATGCCGGTGCATATCGCCTTGTCCTATGACGAGGAAGTCGGCTGCCTTGGGGTGCGTTCGCTGCTCAAGGTGCTGGAGCAATGGTCGGTGAAACCGCTGCTGTGCATTATCGGCGAGCCTACCGAGTTGAAGCCGGTGCTGGGCCATAAAGGCAAGCTCGCCATGCGCTGCGAAGTGCATGGTGAGGCGTGCCATTCGGCGTATGCGCCTCAGGGCGTGAATGCGATCGAGTACGCGGCGGAGTTGATTGGTGAGCTGGGGCGGATTGGCCAGCGCCTCAAGGTGCATCAGGACGAGCGCTTTGACCCGCCGTTCAGCACCGTGCAAACCGGGGTGATTTCCGGGGGCAAGGCGCTGAATATCGTCCCGGCGGATTGCCGCTTCGACTTTGAAGTGCGCGCCCTGCCGTCGATGGACCCGGGTGAAGTGGCCGAGGAGCTGCAAACCTATGCGATGCAGCAGGTGTTGCCGCGCATGCAGGCGGTGAGCCGGCAGAGTGCGATTCGCTTCAGTGAGTTGTCGGCGTACCCGGGGCTGGCCACCGATCAGCGTAGCCAGGCGGCGGAGCTGATTGCGGCGTTTTGCGGCTCGCGGGAATTTGGCACCGTGGCGTTCGGAACTGAGGGTGGGTTGTTTGATGCGGCGGGCATTCCCACCGTGGTGTGCGGGCCCGGGAGCATGGACCAGGGGCATAAGCCGGATGAGTTTGTGAGTGTGGAGCAACTGAAGGGTTGCGATGAAATGCTGCAGCGAATGTTGCTTTCGATCCGTACCTGATTCCCCAAGCAGTACAAATCAACTGTGGGAGCCGGGCTTGCCCGCGATGGCGGTGGATCAGTTGGCCTATTTGCTGGCTGACACACCGCCATCCCGGCAAGCCCGGCTCCCACATTTTTTGCTCTGTGTTTTACCCAAGTAACCGCGCCAGCTCTTCCCGGCAATACTCCACAAACAACTGCACCGGCTTGGTCAACGGCGCCCGCCGCAACCACACCGCCGACAACCCCGACCCCGTCACCGTCTCCGCCAACGGCACACACACCAGCTTCTGCCCGTCATAGGAATACGGCGAAAACGGCTTGGTCACCAGAATCGAAAAGCCAAACCCGCGCCCCACCATCCCGCGCACCATCTCGATCGACGGCGAACTGAAGACAATATTCGGCGTCAGTCCACGCTCTTCAAAGATGCTCACGAAGTACGTCCGGCTCGGCAGCACATCCAGCAGAATCATCGGCTCCAGCACCAAATCCGCCAGTGACACCTTGGCCTGCTGCGCAAACCGGTGATCCGCCGGCAACAATGCATAGGGCTGCTGCGGCGGCATCAACGGTGTGGTTTCGATGGCGCTGCCCAGGTCATGCTCAAACAGCATCGCCACGTCGATACTGCCGGCGGTCAGCGCCTGCACCAGCTCCTGCTGTTCACCGTCCCGCAGGCGGATTTCCACCCCCGGCCAGCGTTGCTTGAAGCCGGCAATCAACCGCGGCAAATACAGCGGCGCCACCGTCTCGAAGCACCCGATATCGATCTGCCCCGCCACCACGTCATTGTCTGCCAGGGCGTTCTGCTCGAATTCATGAGCGACCCGCAGCAGCTCCAGGGCCTTGCGGTAAAACCGTGCACCGCTCGGCGTCAGCGACACCCCTTGGGCGTGATGGCGGATAAACAGCTGCACGCCAAAGCTGTCTTCCAGCTGCTTGATGGCGGTCGACACCGACGGTTGCGCGATATAGAGCTTGCGCGAGGCCTCTGCCACGCTGCCGCACTCGGCGGTGGTTACAAAATATTTGAGCTGGCGCAGGTTATAGGCAGCCATCGGGACCTCCAGAAACGTGGGAATTCGCCCCAAACAAGTGCAAGAAAAAGCCGCTTTTTTTGACGATTCAAGTCCATGCAACATACCGGAGCGAAAATCGCCGCGAGATATTATTTTTAAGGTCTATAGCAACAAACTTACTAATTTACCTACCCGTGACCATTGCACATGATCACTCCAACAACAAAAGCGACGCACACGCGCCGCCCAGCGAAGTACGTCAACGTACTCACCTTGCCTTGGAGCTCGTCATGGTTACCACTGCAACATCCTCCGCCCCGCTTATCGAAAAACACACGATTGGATACGTGCCCCCGGAAGATCGCCACGGAAAGGTAAGAGACCTGTTCACCCTGTGGTTCGGCGGCAACATCGCGCCGTTGCCCATCGTCACCGGCGCGCTGGCCGTGCAACTGTTCGGCTTGAACCTGGTGTGGGGCATCATCGCCATCCTCGTCGGCCACCTCGTCGGCGGCGTACTGATGGCGCTGCACTCGGCCCAAGGCCCACAAATGGGCATCCCGCAAATGATCCAGAGCCGCGCCCAGTTCGGCTCCCTCGGCGCACTGCTGGTGGTGGTGATCGCCGGCGTGATGTACATCGGCTTCTTCGCCTCCAACATCGTACTGGCGGGCAAATCCCTGCACGGCGTCGTCGACGCGATCCCGGTACCGGTAGGCATCGTCATCGGCGCCATCGGCTCGGGGATCATCGGCATCATCGGCTACCGCTTCATCCACGTCCTCAACCGCATCGGCACCTGGGTGCTGGGCGCGGGCATCGTGCTGGGTTTCGGCTACATCTTCACCCATGTACAGACGGCGGACTTCCTGACACGCGGCAACTTCAACATCTCTGGCTGGCTGGCCACCGTGTCATTGGCGGCGCTGTGGCAGATCGCGTTTGCGCCGTACGTTTCGGACTATTCGCGCTACCTGCCGGCGGATGTGCCGGTGGCGTCGACCTTCTGGACCACCTATTTGGGTACCGTGCTCGGTTCCAGCCTGTCGTTCATCTTTGGTGCCGTTGCGGTACTCGCAACACCGGTCGGCATGGACACCATGGACGCGGTCAAACTGGCGACCGGCTCCATTGGCCCGCTGATGCTGTTGCTGTTCCTGCTCAGCGTGATCAGTCATAACGCCCTTAACCTGTACGGCGCCGTGCTGTCGTTGATCACCCTGGTACAGACCTTTGCCTACCGCTGGATCCCCACCGCCAAGGCGCGCGCCGTGATCTCGGTGCTGGTGCTGGCCGCGTGCTCGATTGCGGCGGTGTTTGCGTCGAAGGATTTTATCGGGCACTTCGTGGACATGGTGCTGGTGCTGCTGGTGGTACTGGTGCCGTGGACGGCGATCAACCTGATCGACTTCTATGCAATCCATAAGGGCAAGTACGACATCGGTTCGATCTTTCGCGTGGATGGCGGGATCTACGGGCGCTACAACCCTCAGGCGCTGGTGGCCTATGCGGTGGGGATTGTGGTGCAGATTCCGTTTATGAATACGCCGCTGTATGTCGGGCCGATTTCGGCACATATCAACGGGGCGGATTTGTCGTGGTTGGTGGGGTTGGTGGTGACGTCGCCGCTGTATTTCTGGTTGGCGAGTCGGGACAGTGCGTATAAGCGCCGGTTGGAGGGGGAAGTTGGTGGGTGGGGTTTAATAGAGCCCGGCTCAGTTATGAGAAAACCCGCATTTGCGGATTTTCTAGTTATAGGGCTTGGCGAGTCTTGGTGGTTTCAGGAAGGCCGCCATCGCGGCCTCGCTAAGGCTCGACGGCTCCCACAGGGCGGGGGGTGGTGGGTTTTGTGTTCGGCGGTGCTGTCGGGGTGTTCTTTCTTTATCATGGGGGCTGTCGTTCAATTTCCAATCTGGTAACCCAATGCCCGCCCTCACCTTCCGTAACGCCAACCCCGCCGACGCCAACCGTTGCTACGAGATCGAAATCTCGGCCTACGAAGGCGATGAAGCCGCCACCCTGGAAAAGATCGCGACGCGCATCGCGCTGTACCCGCAAGGCTTTCTGATTCTGGAGGCGGATGGCGTTATGGTCGGTTTCATCAACTGCGGTTGCGCCGATGAAGTGGTGATGTCGGATGAGGCCTTCAAGGAGTTGGTCGGGCATTCAGCCGATGCGCCGAATGTGGTGATCATGTCGGTGGTGGTTGACCCGGCTCATCAGGGCAAGGGTTATTCGACGCAGTTGATGGAGACGTTTATCCAGCGCATGCAGGCGATGGGCAAGAAGACCATTCACCTGATGTGCAAGGACCGCCACGTGGAGCTGTATAAGCGCATGGGCTATCGCTATGTGCAGCCGTCGGCGTCGGACCATGGCGGGATGGCGTGGCATGAGATGGTGATGGATCTATGAAGCCGCATCTGATTGAGGTCGGCGACCAGCCAGACGCCAAAGCCGAGCAGCTCCTGGGCAGCGGCCTCGCCGCCTTCAACGAGCACGTCACCGGGTCCAATGACCGACGTCCGTTGACGGTGCTGATCAAGCATCCCGACACCGGTGAAACCCTCGGCGGCATCACCGGCAAAACCAGCCTCGGCATGGCCTTTCTCGACCTGTTTCATCTGCCCGAGGCCCTGCGTGGCTCAGGCCTGGGCACAACGCTGCTGAAAGCATTCGAAGACGAAGCCCGTCACCGTGGCTGCCGCTCGGCGATGCTGTACACCCTCAGTTTCCAGGCCCCGGAGTTTTACGAGAAGAATGGCTGGGTGCGGTTTGGTGAAATCCCTTGCGACCCGGAAGGCAGCAGCCGGGTGTTCCTGAGCAAAATGCTCTGAGGAACTTACTTCACTCGATGTCGAACATACGCTCAATCAGCTTTATCGCCTGACGCCCATCCGCCGCATACAACCCAGCCAGCGCTTGTTGATCCGAAAGCCGGTGCAAGTTGAAGTGGTTGTAGAACGCTTGGCCGGTGCGCTGCGGTTCAAAATGACTCGCCTCAAGAAGGCGCAGGAACTCCAGATAAGCCAGCTTCTCCAGTGCGAGGCGCTCAGCCATCACCCTGTCCTTCCAACGGGAAAATGACTTCCTGAGTGTCCAGGTTCTTGATCGTCGAGTACGTGCGGTACTCCACGCTGTAGGCACCCGGGTAGCCCTTGGTGCTGGCGGTCATGCGGAAGGTCACGACATACCGCTGGCCCCCGGCAAACACCACATCATCGGCGCCTTTGTTGCAGAAGGCGCCGCCGGTGCCCAAGGCGTTCATCGACACGTTGCACCAGCGCAATGAATGCTTGCCCGGAGCCAACTTGAGCGCCTGTTCACCGGACACATCAAGGATTGAACGTCGACCGGCGCCCGGGAGCGCAACGCCGTCTACTTCCGTGGCCAACACCAAGCGGTGAAACGGCACGCCCAGTTCACGTACCCGGAACGTTTCGAAGTACACCAGCGCTGCATTCGGGTGGTTGTCGGAGAGGTCGACCGGTTGCATTTTTTCCGGGGCCCAATCGCCTTGGTAGTTCTTGTAGTGGTAGTCGGAACAGGCGCCGAGCAGCGGGAATACACAGGCAACGGCGAGCTTTAACACTTTCATCGGATAAACGGTCCTTGTGAGCGATGACATCATATCGACATCATTTCGATTTTCTTAAGTGAAATTGCTCACGCGTTAAGACTGAAGTCTTTTACCAAACAGCCGATTTTCATGGCTCTCATTCTGAAACGTGTAAGTCGGCGCCCCCAGCAGCTCATAACCACGGCGCGGATAAAACCCCAGCGCACGCTCGTTGCCGACCCACACCGTCGCCCACAGCAACGACGCCCCACCCTGCCCTGCACGCTGTTCAACCGCTTGCAGCAAACGGTAGCCGAGGCCCAGGCCGGTAAACCGTTCCTGGATGTAGAGTCGCTGCAACTCCGCCGCTTTCGGGGTTGAGATCAGCGCATGGCCGGTGTCCATCGCCACCTGGGCAAACCCCACCAGATGCCCATTTGATTCAGCGACGATAATCGCCGTGCCCGGCTGGGCGATCAGCGCGGAAATCGTCTGGGGCGAAAACGCTTGCAGCGCCTCGGCAGCGATTGAGTCGCGAATGCCTTCTGTGGCGTAGGTATCGAGAAAAACCTGCATGCCCAGCACGCCAATGCATAACGCGTCTTCAGGCCGTGCATCGCGGATAAGCATGTCGGGGAGCATTCGAGGGGTACTCTCAAAATCAGCAAAGGCAACGTTTTAACACAACTGCACATCTCTTCAATTGCCAGCCCGGATTTGCCCCAGTAGGGTTATCGCTTCCCCCGCCAACAGGAACCACCATGACCTGGTTTTCAGACCCCGCCGCTGTTGCTCGCTACGCCGAAGGCCCGGTGAGGCTGGTGCCGGGTTTCGAGTCCCTGCAGCGCATGGCCACCCTGTTGCTACGCGAAACCGTCCCGGCCACCGGCAAGGTATTGGTACTCGGTGCAGGCGGCGGGCTGGAGTTGAAGAAGTTTGCCGACAGCCAGCCCGAGTGGCAGTTTGTGGGGGTGGACCCGTCTGCCGAGATGCTGAAGCTGGCCGAGGCCACCTTGGGTCCGCTGATGGCCCGTGTGCAGTTGCATGAAGGCTATATCGATACCGCGCCCGAGGGGCCGTTTGATGCCGCTACGTCCTTGCTGACCTTGCACTTCATCCCGGCAAAAGAGCGTCTGCAAACCCTAAAAGAACTGTGGCGGCGCTTGTCGCCAGGCGCGCCTTTGATAGCGGCGCATCACAGCTTCCCCCAATCCTCGCCAGAGGAAAAAGCACGCTGGCTGAAGCGTTATGCCGCCTATGCGGTGGATTCCGGCGTGCCGGCTGAAGATGCGCAGCGGGCGATTGCCGCGATCAGCAGCCACTTGCCGGTGCTGTCACCCAACGACGATGAAGCGCTGCTACGGGAGGCAGGCTTTGAAGGCGTTGAGTTGTTCTACGCGGGCTTCAGCTTCAAGGGCTGGATTGCCTACAAGCCCGCCTAGCTTCCGGGGAGTCCTACCAACTCCCCGACGCCCCACCCCCACCGCTGGAACCGCCGCCACCCGAAGAGCTGCTGCTGGAACTGGAACTTGAACCGGAGGAGCTGGAGCCCCCACCAGACCCCGACCCCGACCCGCCGCTGATACCGTGAGCAAAGATGAACAGCGCCGCGAACGAAGCGAATGGGAACGCCAGCAGCCATCCCGTGGCGCCCTTATCAATCAATGCCCCAGCGACCCCGTACACCACCAGCACCGCCACCAGCCGCGCGATAAAACCGCCCTGGCTCTCTTTCCACATGCTTTTCATCACCAGGAACAGGCCGAAGTACAGGCCCAGGATCAGCAGCCCGGCCATGGGATAAGCCAGCCAGTGGATCAGCGACAGGTCGCCAACAAAGTGATCGGTCAGCAGCACCCCGGCGATATAAATCAACAGCCCCAGCACGGCATAAAACGCCACCCTCGCCTGCCACAACGCGCCAAACGTGGCACCGCCAATCAACATGCACAGGGGCAGCAACAGCAAATAGACCGGCCAGTCTTTGCCGCCTGCAACCGTTACCAGCGCCACAGTGACAACGACCACCGCCATCAGGGCCCGGCGCCAAGGGAGTTTTTCAGCCCCCATCAATACCCCGACCACCCCGCCAAACATAAACGCCAGGAGCACCGCATAAGCCTCAGGCGGAAAACCGGCCTTGGCCACCTCGGGCAAATTGCCGCCGTCCACCAACAGCGTCAGGTCGTCCACCGCCTGCTGCACGCCGCCGGCGTAATCGCCCTGGCGAAACGCCGGGGTGATGTGTTCCTCGATGATGCGGTGGGCCAGCAGGTCGGTGACCACGCCCTCCAGGCCGTAACCGACTTCGATCCGAACCTTGCGATCGTCCTTCGCCACCAGCAGCAGGATGCCGTCGTTGACGTCCTTGCGCCCCAGTTTCCAGGCACGGAACAGTTGGTTGGCGAAGTCCTCGATGCCCACGCCCTGGGTGCTCGGCAGCAGCATCACAGCCACCTGTGCGCCTTTGCGTTGTTCCAGGCCGGCGAGTTGCGTGGTCATGCGCGATTGAGTGGCGGCGTCGAGGGTGTGGGTCAGGTCGATCACGCGCTGGTCCAGCGCAACCGTGACCGGCGCCGGGGGAACGGTATCGGCCCACACCTGCGAGCCGGAAACGATCAGTAGCAAGCCCAAGACACATTGCCGTAGGAACACCATCATGTTTTGTTACCTGAAGTTTCATCCTGAATCGGCCGACTTTACCCTATCGACGCTGTAAACAGGTGACCCGAAGCCACCGACTATCTAGACTTACGCTACCCCCACACACGCCCTACACGAGAACGCCATGGACCTTCAGCAGCGCAATAACGTCAGGGTGTTTGGCAGCGGTCCCTCGACCCTGGTTTTCTCCCATGGTTTCGGGTGTGATCAAACCATGTGGAATTACCTGTTTCCTCATTTCACCGGCCGTTTCCGCGTCGTGCTGTATGACCTGGTGGGTGCTGGCCAGTCTGATCTGGGCGCGTACGACAGCGAAAAATACAGCTCACTCGCCGGCTACGCCCATGACCTGGGCGAGATTGTTGATGAATACGCCATGGGCCCGGTGGTGCTGGTGGGTCACTCCGTCAGCGCGATGATCGGCGCCCTGGCCGATCGCCAGGCGCCCGGAACAATCGCCGCCCATGTGATGATCGGTCCTTCGCCGTGCTATATCGATTCCGATGGCTATACGGGCGGGTTCACCCTCGAAGATATCCATTCATTGCTCGATACCCTCGACAGCAATTACCTCGGCTGGTCCAGCACCATGGCCCCGGTAATCATGGGCGCACCCGGGCAACCGGCCCTCGGCGAAGAACTGACCAACAGTTTCTGCCGCACCGAGCCGGACATCGCCAAGCGCTTCGCACGGGTGACCTTCCTGTCGGACAACCGCCAGGACATCGCGGGTCTGATGACCCCCACCCTGATTCTGCAATCCACCGATGACTTGATCGCACCGGTGTGCGTCGGTGAGTACCTGCATGCCGCGTTGCCCGCCAGCACGTATTGCCTGGTCGATAACGTGGGGCATTGCCCGCACATGAGTGCACCTGGGGCCTGCTCAGCGGCCATGGACAGTTTCCTGTTGCCATGGGTAGGTGCCGATGCCAGTCGATAACCTGTCGTTGCCGGATTCTCAACGTTTGTTCGACGGCGCGCCCTGCGCCTTGGTGGTTACCCGGGAAGACGGCACCATCGTGCAGGCCAACCAGTGCTTCAGCGACTGGACCGGCTTCAGCGTCGATGAGTTGAAAGAACGACGGTTCCAGGACCTGCTGACGATGGGCGGGCGGATCTTCCATCAGACGCACCTTGCGCCGCTGATGAAAATGCAAGGCTCCATCGCCGAAGTAAAACTCGACCTGCTGCACCGTGACCGACGCACCGTCACGGTATTGCTCAACGGCGTCAGGCACGAACATGCCGGCATTGCCTATAACGAACTGGCCCTCTTCGGCACCACCGACCGCGACAAGTACGAGCGTGAACTGCTCAATGCCCGCAAACTGGCTGAAGCCTTGTTGCAGGAAAAGACCGCCACTGAAGTCGCGCTGCAGCAGGCCCAAGCCGAACTGAGCAGCGCCTATGAAATCGCCCAGCGCCGGGCGCTGTTTGCCGAGCAGATGGTCGCGATTGTCAGCCATGACCTGAAGAACCCGCTTACCGCGATCAAGATGGCCTCGGAGTTCCTCGCCCGCGGCGAGCACAGCCCCAAAGAGCGCCAACTCCTGGGGCATATCGGCCTGTCCACCGAACGGGCGCAGCGGATGATCGCCGACTTGCTGGACTTCACTCAGGCCAGAGTGGGCCAGGGCATCGGCATCAACCCCGTAGCACTCGACCTGCACACCGTCACCCGTGACAGTCTCGACGAGTTGCGGGTGGCGTTCCCCACGGCGACCCTCGAACATCACGCCACGGGCAGCGCCCGCACGTTCCTGGATGCCGACCGCATCCAACAAATCATCGGCAATCTGGTGGCCAACAGCGTGGCGTACGGCGATCTGCAACAGCCTATTACCGTCACCTCGCACCAGGACGCGCAAGAGAGCCGGCTCTCGGTACATAACCAAGGGCCGGCCATTCCCGAAGCGTTGATGGCTGGCTTGTTTGAACCCATGACCCGAGGCACGGAGCAGGACAGTGAGGTGCGTAGCGTTGGCCTGGGGCTGTTTATCGTGCGGGAAATCGCCAAGGCCCATGATGGAGGTGTTTCGGTAAGCTCAAGCCCGGACCAGGGCACCACTTTCAGTGTGCACTTTCCATTGCGCCACCCATGAGCGCGGCAGCCACTGTGCCGTGAACAACGGTTTGGACAGCCCCCGTCAACACCACGCCGCCGTGACCGTCCCAATGCACCGTCACGGTACCGCCATCGCATTGCACGTCGACGGTGTCATCCAGCAGCCCACGACGAATCCCGTTGACCACCGCACCACAACAGCACGAGCCCGAGCCCTGCGGGATGCCGCCGCCCCGTTCCCAGATGCGCAGGCGGATATGGCTGCGGTCCAGCACTTGCACGAAATGCACGTTGGTCTTGTTGGGGAACAGCGGGTGGGTTTCCAACGACGGCCCAAGCGTCGCGATATCGACCGCCGCAAGGTCGTCGACAAAGAAGGTGCAATGCGGGTTGCCCATGCTGCACGCCGCCGGGTCGCCCTCCAGCGGCAAGCGTTCGGTGTGCATCGCTTGCGCCAGCGGAATCTCTTCCCAGCCCAATGACGGCCGCCCCATGTCCACCGACACCCGCTGTCCCGATTCGCGCACGCAGGTCAGCAGCCCTCGGTTGGTTCGCAGCACGATGGTGGCGGTGCCGGCTTCGCGCATCAGCATGTCCGCAACCCCACGGGTGGCGCTGCCGCAGGTATCGAGCGGACTGCCGTTGGGGTTCCAGAATGTGATGCGGGCAGCGGCGTCAGCGCAATCGAGCACCACGGCCAATTGATTGAAGCCGATGCCGCGATGACGGTCCCCCAGGCGGCGGGCGATGTGCGCGGTGATCGGGTCATCCCGGCCGCGCCGGTCGATCACGATGAAGTCATCACCGTGGGCGTGCATCTTCACGAACTGCAAGGTCATGGGGCGTCCTGTTCTCGACCGGGCTTGGCAGGCTAGGATAGAGGGCTGGCGGGTATTTCATCAAATCCCCATCATGGGCATGGTAGCGTGGCTGTGCCCCGATCTGGTCAATCCAACCCTGAGAAACTGCATGCTCCAACGCTCTCTGAAAACCGTGGCCCTGGCCGCGCTGCTCGCCTCGTTCGCCCAAGCCGCCTTTGCCGCGCCCCAGGTCTTGAGTGCCTGCCAGCCCGCCACCTCGAACCCGACCTCCAAATCCCTCCTGGCCGCCGCCCAGCGCCACCTCGGTGACCAACCCGACGCCCTGCCCCATCTGCACACCGAAGGCACGCTGCCCAACCACGGCATTCGCGAGCAAAGCATCGCCGCCGAGAAGGATTGGCCAGTGATGCGCCAGGCTGCCCTCGCCTGGCGCCTGAGCCGCGACACGCGCTATCTCAAGCAAGTGGATGACTACCTGAGCGCGTGGGCCAGCACCTATCAGCCGGATTTCAATCCGATCGACGAAACCAACCTCGACATGCTGATGAGCGCCTACGCCCTCACCGCCAGCGACCTTCGCCCCCAGACCCGCGACGCCACCCGCGCGCTGCTGACCAACCTGGGCAACGGCTATATCGAGCGTATCAAGCAGTTCCATGGCGCCAAGAAGGCCACCAACACCAATAACTGGCAAAGCCACCGCGTGAAGCTGGTCACGGTAGCTGCCGCCGCATTGGGCGACCGCGAGATGCTGGAAGAGGCCTTCAAGCTGTTCCAGCAACAGATCACCGACAACGTGCTGCCCGACGGTTCGGTGACCGACTTCCAGGACCGTGACGCCCTGCACTACGTGGTCTACGACCTGGAGCCGCTGGTTCAGGCGGCGCTGGCGGCCAAACCCTACGGCATTGGCGGCAACTGGCTGGACTTCACCGCGCCCCACGGCGGCTCGCTGAGCGAAGCACTGGACTGGCTCGCGCCGTATGCCAAAGGCCAGCGCAGCCATGAAGAATTCGTGAACACTCACGTGCAGTTCGACAGGGACCGCGCCCGCATCGGCGAACCGGGCTACAGCGGCGAGTGGAACCCCAAGAGCAGCAATACCCTGTACTGGCTGGCCGCGCAGCTGGACGCGCGGTATCTACCTGTGGCCGAACAGCTGGCGCCCAAGCCTTCGGACTGGATCAGCGCCTGTTATTTGAAATGAGTCGCCCGGTAGACTGAGCCGACTCACCCATTCGAAGGATCGACGATGCTTATTGTGTTCAGCGGCCTGCCCGGCACCGGGAAGACCACGATTGCCAAGGCCCTTGCCGGCCAATCCGGCGCCGTGTATCTGCGCATCGACACCATCGAGCAGGCCATCCGCGATGCAGGGGTTCTGGAGCAAGGTGTGGGCAGCAGCGGTTACCAGGTGGCCAATGCGCTGGCGTTGAGCAACCTGTTGCTGGGCCGCACGGTTGTCGTCGATTGCGTTAACCCGGTGGCTGAAAGTCGTCAGGCGTGGAGCGACACCGCGCTAAGCGCCGATACGCCGCTGGTGAATATCCAGGTGGTGTGCTCCGACCCACACGAACATCAACGTCGCGTGGAATCACGCACCAGCGATATTCCGGGGCTCACGCCGCCCACCTGGCAGTCCGTCCTGGCCCATGAATATGAGCCATGGGCCGAGTCGCCATTGACCGTCGATACGGCGCGCTTGTCTCCCCATGAGGCGCTGACGATGATCAACGCTCAGCTAAGCGCCTAGAGCGCACTCTCCATCGCTTTCATCAACACCGGGTCGCGCCCGTAAATGTCCGGCGCGTAGAGCAACGCGCCCTTGCCATCGACCTGCACCGTCCAGTACCCCAACAACACTGGTACCGGCGTGGCGAGCCGGAACTCGTGGGTGGTTTCCGTCGCCAGCAGCTCTTCGGTGCGGATCTTCTCCGCCGGGCTTACCAGCAAGTCCCGCAATTGCAACGGCTGCTCAACCCTCACACACCCCGAACTGAAGGCCCGCGGTCCCTTGGAAAACAGCGGCTGGCTCGGCGTGTCGTGCAAGTACACCGAATACGGGTTGGGAAAGCGCAGCACGATTCGGCCCAGCGGGTTGCGCGGGCCGGCGCCCTGGCGCAGCAAAATGTTGCCGGGGTGCGACCAGTCGACCTGTTCCGGCACCAGCGGGTTGCCCTGACTGTCGAGCACTTGCAGGTTCTGCTGGCGCAGGTATTCGGGGTTCAGTCGGATCGCCGGCAGCTTGTCCTCGCGCATGATGGTGGGCGGGATGGTCCAGGTGGGGTTCAGGGTCAGCCGGGTGATGCGCGATTTCAGCAGCGGTGTCTGGCGGTCGGCGCGGCCGACTTGCAGGCGGGTTTGCCACACGGGCACACCGCCTTGGTAGAAACTCAGTTGCGCCGCCGCAACGTTCACCAACACGCCGTCGGGCTCCAGGTCCCGGGACAACCAGCGAAACCGCTCCAGGTTGATGCGCAGTTGTTCGCGGCGAATGGCCGGGCTGATGTTCAGCTCGGTGACCGTGCCCGGGCCGATCACGCCGTCGGCTTGCAGGGAATGGCTTTGCTGGAAGGTCTTGACCGCGTTGACCAGCTCGCCACGGTACTGCGTGCCGGCGGAGGTGCCGCTCAGGTAGCCGCCGTTGACCATGCGCCGCGCCAGTTGCGGCACTCGCGAATCGTCCATGCCGGGGCGCAACAGCGGGCCGCTGGCCACCGCCTCCCAATGCTGCAACGGTTGCTGGCGCAGGGCGGCATAGGCGCTGCGCAGGCCAAGGTATAGCGGCGCGCTCGGACGGGCCTGGTCGAAAGCTTGGGCGACGTTCTGCATACCGGCCTCGGCCATGGCCAGCACTTGGGTGTCGGAGTCCGGGGCCGGTTGCGAATGCCAGACGGGCTCGAAGCGCGATTGCTGCAAGCGGCCGAAATGCAGATCCTGCAGGGCTTGCAGGTACTGCTGGCTGGTGCCGATGTCGATGCACAGCACGTTTCCCGTGGCATCCGTCGGAGGCAGTCTATAGTGAGCCGGGTCCAGGCCATCGTCGGCCAGCAACTGCAGTTGGGCTTGCAATTCGGCGCGGCGATCCCCTTCGGACCACAGCACCACGTCGCCCTGCTGCTGATAAAACGCCTGCAAACGCGCCTGGGAAGGCGCATCGACCTGCCCGGCCAGGCCTGGGCAAACCGTCGACAATTGCGAGAGCGCCAGTTGCACCGGGGCCGGTGCCACCACCAACAGGTCTTCGGCTGTCGCGACCAGCGGTGCAACGAGCAGGCAAATGCTCAAGTAACATGCGTGTTTTTTGAACAATCGCTTAGCTCCCATCCACGGCGGAGATGCTCTATACATGCTGACCTTTTGCTGCCGACTCGGCCTGATCATCTCGACCTTTGCCTCGCTGAGCACCGTTGCGCTCGCAGACACCGGTAAACCTCTTACTCTGTATAGCAGCCTCGCCCACGCCGCTCCAGAACTCAACCCCGATGTATTGAAAAGAGCCTTGAGTGCCATGCAGTGCGCGGTGGGCAATGGCATCGAACAGTCCGACCGGCTGGCCGTTATCGACTACTCCCAGCCTTCGACCGCTCGTCGTCTATGGATCTTCGACCTGCGCAAGAAGACATTAGTGCTGCGGGATTTGGTGGCCCACGGACAAAAATCCGGGGAAAACTTCGCCACCCAGTTCTCCAACCGCGAAGGCAGCTACCAGTCCAGCATCGGCTTGTTCCGCACCCAGGAGAGCTACGAAGGCGCCCATGGCTACTCGTTGCGCATGGACGGTCTGGAACCGGGTTTCAATGACCGTGCACGGGACCGAGCCATCGTGATTCATGCCGCCGACTACGTAAGCCCCTTGTGGAGCAAGCGCGAGGGCCGCATCGGCCGCAGCCAGGGCTGCCCCGCCGTACGCCCGCAGGTAGCGCGCCAGGTGGTGGATAAACTCAAGGACGGCCAGTTCATGTTTTCCTGGTACCCCGACCAGCGCTGGCTGAAGTCATCGGCGTATCTCAACTGCAAGCCGCGCCAGATGGCGAGTGCCGGTACCGTCAAAGGCGGTTGATGGGCTGGCCGTTGCCGTGCAACATGCGGCACACGCCACCAGGAACTCCACCGTGTTCCTGGGCTTGATGAGAGAGAGAACCTGAGATGCTTTTACATCAATCCACCTGGATCGAGATTGGCCAGTTTCTGGAACGCAGCCGCAGCATCGTGATTCCCATCGGCTCCAACGAGCAACACGGCCCCACCGGCCTGCTGGGCACCGACTGGATGTGCCCGGAAATCATCGCCCATGAAGCGCAAAAAAACGCCGACATCCTGATCGGCCCGACCTTCAATATCGGCATGGCGCAACACCACCTGGGTTTCCCCGGCACCATCTCCCTGCGCCCTTCGACCTTTATCGCGGCGATTGGTGATTGGGTACGTTCGTTGGCAGGTCATGGCTTCGAGAAAATCCTGTTCCTCAACGGCCACGGCGGCAACATCGCCTCGATCGAAGCGGCGTTCTCCGAGCTGTACGCCGAAGCCAGCTTCAGCGGGCGCCCGTCAGGCTATGCGCTGAAACTATGCAACTGGTGGGACCTGGAAGGCGTGAACGAGCTGGCGCACCAGCAGTTCCCGGTGGGCCATGGCAGCCATGCCACGCCGTCGGAAATCGCCGTGACCCAATGGGCCTACCCGGACGCGATCAAGTCGGCTGACTACTCGCCGCAAATCGCCAACACCGGCCCGATCCGCGAAGCCCGCGACTTCCGCGCACGTTTCCCGGATGGCCGCATGGGTTCGGACCCGGCACTGGCTACTCCGCAAAAAGGCGGTGAGTTGGTGGCGTTGGCGGCCAAGGGGTTGGTGAAAGCGGTCGAGACGTTCAGCAGCGAGCCAAAGCCGAGCTGAATCGTTCGCTCAATGCAATGAAGATCAACTGTGGGAGCTGTCGAGCTTTAGCGAGGCTGCGATGGGATCACCGCGGTGTCACTGTCAGACCGCAGCGATGCCATCGCAGCCTCGCTGGGGCTCGACAGCTCCCACATTAGATCCCCGCCAGCCGACAGACCGGCGCGAGTCGATTACAGGCAATCCTGCGCCGCATGCTCGAACCGCGATGGCTTGAACGCCGACGCCAATGGTTTGCGCTCATACAAGAACACCTTGCCGCCGTCCTGGGATTTGTAGACTTCCAGGATGTTGTCCGCAGCGATCTTGCTGGTCACCACGATCCGCGCATGCCGAGAGTTCTGCGTGACCGTGGAGGTCATGCCGTTCTTCTCGAACTTGGGCACCACGCACTCAACATACGCATCGGGAGACTTGCTGGTTTGCAGCGTCAGGGTCGGTGCGTTGGGGGCAGACGCGCAACCGGTCATCAATAAAGAAGCAGAAGCCATCGCTGGCACGAACAACAAGCGCATAGAAATTCCTGAAAAATAAACGAAGTGGGCTATCCGGCAGCGACCAACGCCTTGAGCGAGGCATCGAACTGCTTTAATGCATTCAACTGAACGTCGCGCTGCTGCCCAATCTGTGCAGCGATCTGGGGCGCCGTTTTGTCATGTACCCATACAGAAGGCAAGTGCAATTGCGCCGAACCCTCGGCTTTGTCGATGTACTGCAAGTCAAGGTCATAGAATTTGGCGACAAATCGCGCCTCGACCAAGTCGTTCCGCTGGGTCAGCAACTGGTTGTAGGTGTCGAGCATCACCACCACGTCCGGGTGCGCCTGCAACAGCGCATCAAGGTTGTCGTAACGGGTGACGGAGGCAAAGGTGTGCCGCAACGAAGCCATCAGCCAGTCAATCGCCAGGTCCGGGTCGGAGCTGTCGACGAAGGCCTGGCGAATCCGGTCGTCCAACTGATCCTTGGCTCCATTGACTGCCATGGTGTGGTAGCGCGCCAGGTACTGCAGGTTGTCGAGGGTGTTGTCGCTGTAGAGCACACCGACCGTTTGCGAATGCTGCAAACCCACCGGGCTGGCGACGATTGGCGCGAGGTGGCTGGCTTGAAGCCCCCCGGCCGACGCAGAGCCAACCATTGTGCTCATCAGCAGCGCCACCAGGGCCAATCCGGTAAAAGTCCTCATCGCAGGGTCCTTGCACATCATGTTCAATGATGGCAATTGTCCTCCTTTTTCAGAAAAACAGAACTCGCAATACTTGATGGTGACTATTATCTAGAGCAATAGTGTCGTGCAGGCCGCCTCACACAAAATGATAAGGAACGCCTATGAAGCCCCACCAGAAAACCTTCGATCGCATCCGTGAAGCCGTGCTGCCGGAATTTCGCGACCGGGTTGCCGACTACCTGGTCGATTATGAGGAAGTGCTGCTGGATAACACCGCGGAACCCGAGGTGGTCTACGCCATCGCCCAGCAACTGCGCGGCTACTTGCGCGGCTTGAACACCACCCGGGTGCTGGGCATGGCCGACTGGGAAGACCTTGACCGCCGGGTGGTGCAAGCCTGGCTGGTGCTACTGAAAGCCGAATAGCAGCGCGCTAACGGTTCAGCGAATATCCACGCGATAACGGAAATGCTCGGCGTGGCCACGGCCGCGTCGCAACTCCAGGGGTTGGCCAGCGTAATCCCGGGCCAGCCGCTCGATCACCATCACCGGGCTGCCCACCGGCACCTGCAACCAGCGGGCCCACACGTCATCGATGGACTCGGCGGTGAGGGCTTCCTCGGCAGATGCCACGACTTGCCCGCAGACTTCTTCGTAGGTGGGGTACAACAGCAAGCCCTGCCGGGTCAGGTCCACGTCCAGCAGTGCCTGGAACCGGGGGCGCGGCAGCCAGATTTCCTCCGCCAGCACTGGCCCCGTGTCGAGTACGTGCACCCGCACAATACAAATCACCGGCGCATCCGGCGCCAGCCCCAGCACCTCGCTCACCGACAACGGCGCCTTCACCGGCTTGACCGACAGGATCCGGCTCTGGGGCAACTGGCATTCGCCGCCCGGGCCCTGAAAGCGAAAACACCGGAACAACGACGATTGAAACTTCGGACGACGCACAAACGTGCCCCGGCCTTGTTGACGCTCCAGAATGCCTTCCCCCACCAACGCCTCGATCGCTTTACGCACGGTGCCGGTAGACAACTGGTACTGGGTGGACAGCACCGCTTCGGGAGGAATGGCCGCACCGGCACGCCAGTGATTATTGGCAATCTGCTCAATCAGATGATCCCGAAAACGCTGATACAACGGCAGGCGGGAGTCACTCGACAGTATATTCATGGATCAGGATTCACTTAGTAATTGAGGAGGTGACTACAGCGACGGTCGTGCCTGCTTGACCCATTCCTGCACCGAAGGCCGTTGCCATTGGTGCTGGGCATACGCCACCAGGTTGGCGGGCACGCTGTCGCCGTTGAGGATCAGCCGGTTGAGCATCACGGCCAGGTCCACGTCGGCAATCGACCACTCGCCGAACAGGTAGTCGCGGCCGTCGGCCAACAGCGCCTGTGCCGCGTTGATCAGCTTGTGGGCCGCCGCTTGCGCTGCCGACGACAGCGGTTCGCCCTTGAGCCCGTAGAACACCACCAGGGTCGAACGCTCCTGCCGAATCGGCATCAAGTCACTGCGCAACCACGCCTGCACCTGCCGCGCCCTCGCCCGCTGGCGGGGTTCGGCCGGGTACACCGGTACCTGCGGGAACACTTCCTCCAGGTACTCGGTAATCGCCGACGACTCCGACAACGCAAACTCACCCTGTACCAGAGTCGGCACGCGCCCGGTCAGTGACAAGTGAGCGAACGCTTCGGTCTGGTTCTCGGCCGTGTCGAGGTTCAGGGTGAGCAGTTCAAATTCAAGGCCTTTTTCCCGCAGGGTCACGAACGCCGACATCGCGTAGGGACTGGTGAAGTGGGCATCAACGTACAGGGTCAGCGGGCGATGATTCACGGCGACATCTCCTTGGTGGGAGCAACACACTACGAGATCGCGCCGTGCAAATAAAATGCGCGGTTTTTATGGGGGCATTCCTGGCTGGAATACCATCGATAATGGCAATACTATGGCCCCTTGCACCCCACCCGTAACGCCCCCGAAAACAGATCAAGGAACGATCAACAGATGAAACAAGCGGTAGTCGTCATCCACGGAATCGGCGAACAGCGACCGATGGATACCCTGCGCGGCTTCGTGGAAGCGGTGATCCCGGCGGACACCCCCGAGGCGACGCCCTTCTACTGGAGCAAACCCGACCGGTTTTCGCGCAACTTCGACTTGCGCGTGTTGAAGTCGGCGGGCCGCAACTCCACCGACTTCTATGAGTACTACTGGGCCCACAAGATGCAGGGCACCAAGGTCGGCCACCTGCTCAGTTGGCTATGGGACATTTTCAAGCGCCCGCGCCGGGATATTCCCACGGCCATCGTGCCGATCTGGCGCGCCACCCGCTGGACCTTGCTGGCCATGCTTGTACTGCTGGTCAGCGGCACCCTGGCGACGCTGTATGGCCGGTTTCCCCATAGCGACAACCCCTTTGCCCTGATCCCGGTGCTGCTGGCGGTGATCGGCCTGGCCTTGAAGTACTCGGCACTGTCGTACCTTGGCGACGCCGCCCGCTACCTGAGCCCCAACCCGCAGAACGTGGTGGTGCGTGAACAGATCCGCGCCGATGGCGTCGACTTGCTGCGTGCCCTGCACGACAAGGGTGATTACGACCGCATCATCGTCGTCGGCCACAGCCTGGGCAGCGTGATTGCCTACGACATCGTCGGCTACCTGTGGCATGAACATCACGACCAATTGCACCCCAACAACCCGGAACTCGCCGCCCGCTACGCCAACCACGAGCGACTGCAACCGGTGGTCCAGGACACGTTGCCAAAGGCCGGGAACGCCCTCGACGGCCGCCTTCAAAGCCTCCTCAGGTTTCGCGAGCAGCAGGCCGAAGCCTTTATCGAACAACGCAACCTCGGCAACCCGTGGCGCATCACCGACCTGGTCACCCTCGGCAGCCCGATGGCCCACGCCAGCCTGCTGCTGGGCCGCAGCGTGAGCGACTTTAAGCGCCGCATCGAACGCCGCGAAGCCCCCGCGTGCCCGCCGACGCTCGACGAAAAGGGCTACGCCTACAGCGGCCGGCTTCCTTTCACCGTGGGCAGTCGCCCATTCTCACCCCTGTACTTGCACCATGCCGCAGCGTTCGCCGTGACCCGCTGGACCAACCTCTACTTCCCCGCGCCCCTGGGCCTGTTTGGCGACATCGTCGGCGGCCCGGTCAGCCCGGTGATGGGTCCCGGCGTGCTGGACCTGCCGGTCACCGTGGACAAATGGAAAGGCTGGCTCGCCAAGTCCTGGCTCAGCCACACCCACTACTGGAGCGAACGCGGCGGCAAGCAGGGCTACCTTGGCAGACTGACCACCGATGAGGCAGCGATCACCCATGGCGAACGTCCGTCAGCGACTGAAGCGCTGCGTTGGGCGATTGACCTCAAGGGCGTTCGACGTTTTCGTCAGGCGGGCGTCAGAGACTTTGTCGCTGAACCAGAGTCCTAGCCCGAAAAGCCACCGTCCTCCAGGAACGCCCGCTCCTCTTCTGTCGTGACTCTGGCCAACACCTCATTACGATGGGGAAAGCGCCCGAACCGCTCGATGATGCGGGCATGCTCCTTGGCCCAGCGATAGGTATTGGCATCAAGGTCCTTGTTCAGGGCCAGCGACCGCTGTTGATCCTCGGGGTCTTCAGAATGCTCGAAGGGCAAATAACAAAACGCCCGCAACGGGGTTTCGATCAACGTGTCCATCCCCGCCTCGACCATCTGCCGCGCATACAGGCGCGCCAGCGGGTCGGTGGCGAACATATGCGCCGTGCCTCGGAAGGTATTGCGCGGGAATTGGTCCAGCAGCAACAGCAACGCCAGCGCGCCTTCCGGGGTTTGCATCCAACTCTCCAGTTCGCGCCGGGCCGCCTGCAAATGCGCGGCGTAGAAAGCCTCGCGAAAGCGCCGGTCAAACGCTTCATCCTTGGCAAACCAGAGCTTGGGCCCTGCCGCCTTCCAGAATTCAATAACCGCCAGCGCTCCACTCTCGATAGTCGTCACCGTCGTCTCCTCAGTAAGCCCACAGGTTTCATCATCAACTTAAACAAAACCTTTAAAGTTCCGGAATATGTCTGAATGTTTCCACTGTACAAAGGTACCGTTGATGATCCTACGCCTTGCCCAGGTTTTCAGTGACTCCAACACCCAGGTTCGCGCCAAGCTGTTTGGTATCTACGGGCTGTTGATCGGCATTAACGTGGCCGCCTGGATTTGGGCGCTGGTAGCCTTCCATGAGCATCCGGTGCTGCTGGGCACTGCGTTGCTGGCCTACGGCTTCGGGCTGCGGCATGCGGTGGATGCCGACCATATCGCCGCCATCGACAACGTAACCCGCAAGCTGATGCAGGAAAAGAAACGCCCGGTGGCGGTCGGTTTCTTTTTCTCCCTGGGGCACTCTTCGGTGGTGGTGCTGGCATCCATTGGCGTCGCGTTTGCGGCGTCGACGATGCAGGACCGGTTTGAAGGGTTCAAGGCCATTGGCGGGGTGATCGGGACGTCGGTCTCGGCGGCGTTCCTGTTGGTTATCGCCTTGATGAACCTGGTGATCCTGCACGCGATCTACAAGGCCTGGCGCCATGTACGCCAGGGCGGCGCGTACGTGGAGGATGACTTCGACCTGTTGCTGGCGGACCGGGGTTTCATGGCGCGGATTTTCCGCCCGGTGTTTCGCCTGATCAGCCGCAGTTGGCACATGTACCCATTGGGTTTCCTGTTTGGCCTGGGGTTTGATACGGCCACCGAGATCGGCCTGCTGGGGATTTCCGCGACACAGGCCTCTCAAGGGCTGTCGCCGTGGGCAATCATGGTGTTCCCGCTGCTGTTCAGCGCCGGCATGTCCCTGGTGGACACCCTCGACGGTCACCTGATGTTGGGGGCATACGGCTGGGCGTACATGAAGCCGATCCGCAAGATCTACTACAACATGACCATCACCCTGGTGTCGGTGGTGGTTGCGGTGGTGATCGGCAGCATTGAAGCGCTGGGGTTGATGGGTGACCAGCTGGATTTGAAAGGATCGTTCTGGGGCTTTATCGGTGCGTTGAACGACAGCTTCGGGATGCTGGGCTACCTGATCATCGGGATCTTCGTTGCCAGTTGGGCGATCTCGGTGATGCTGTATCGCCTCAAGGGCTTTGACCGGATTGAGGTGAATGCGGGTTGACCGTGGGACATTTGGGCTTGTTGTGGCGAGGGAGCTTGGTCCCTCGCCACAGGTTGTTCATTGAACCGATAGGTTTTCCCAGGCTCAGAAATCCACCGTCGCCGACAATTTCACCGTCCGCGGCTCACCCTGGGTCAGGTAGTTATTCGCCGTCGACGCCGACGACCAATACGCCTTGTTCGCCACGTTCTCGACGTTGGCGCGCAGCGTGATGTATTTGTCATCCGCCTTGAAGCCATACCGCGCGCCCAGGTCGACGCGGGTCCAGGCCGGGATGCTCAGGCTGTTGGCGGCGTTGACGTATTCGCCACCGGTGCGCAGCATCCGTGCGCTGACCGCCGCCCCCTGGATGCCCGGCACATCCCAATCCGCACCCACGTTGTACTGGAAGCGCGGCACACCCGCGGCGCGGTTGCCGTCGGTGGCGCCGTTGGAGGTGCTCTTCTGTTCGGTGTCCATCCACGTGGCACCGGCCAGCAGGCGCAGGCCGTCGATGGGCTCGCCGAACACGTTGAGCTCTACGCCTTTGTTGATCTGTTCACCGTCGACGGTGAAGGTATCGAGCCTCTGGCCCGGGAATCGGGTGGTCGCGTTGTTCGGCTGTTCGATGCGGTACACGCCGAGCGTGGCGCCATAGTTTTCCCAGTCCAGCTTGACCCCGGCCTCCGTCTGTTTGCTGCGCTTGGGCGGGAAGACTTCGCCGGGATTGGTGACGTTAGTGAGTGGCGCCGTCGGCCCCTGGGCCAGGCCCTCGATACGGTTGGCGTAGAACGACACATGCTCCCAAGGCTTGATCACCAGGCCATAGACCGGCGTGGTGATGGACTCGGAGTACGGCGTACCGCGCGCCCCTGTGGCGGTGTTCCAGCTGTCCACCTCGATCGTCTGGCGCCGCACACCCAGGGTCAGCAACACCCGATCATCCAGAAAGCCCAGGGTGTCGGACACCGCCGCACTCTTGATGCGGTTCTTGCCGACAACACGCGGGTCGTGAATATCGCTGCCGAAATAGGTGTTGGTCGGCCGCGGTGTCTGCGTCGGATTGTACAGGTTGCCCGGTTGGCGGTTGGCTTGCAGGATCGCCTCGTAAGACGAGCGCTGCTCGCCCCAGATCCCCGACAACCCGAAGTTCATCTGATGGGTCACCGGCCCCGTCGCGAAGTGCCCGTTCAAGCCGGCCATGGCGCTTTTGTTGTCTTCGTCATGGGGCGAATACAGGAAGCCCACCTTGGCGCTGCCATCGTTGCCGACATACAGCGACGAATACTGGCCGTTCTCCCGGGTGTGCTTGGCGCCACCCGCGGCGTAGGCCGTCCAGTTATCGTTCAAGTCATATTCGGCGTTGACCATGCCATAGGTGTCTTCCAGCTCCGACCAGCTCCAGTCCTGGGCGTAGTTGTCCTTGGCTGACGGCGGGCTGGGCACTTTGGTGCCGGTCAGGTAAACCACCGAGCGGCCATTATTGATGCGCTCTTTCTGGTAGCCAAAGTCGGTTGAGACCCGCAAACGATCGCCGCGATAATCCAGGGCGACGGCGATCAACTGCGAGCTTCTGTTTTCATCGTCCACGGCGGTTTCGCCGCCGTGCCGGGCCAGGTTGACCCGGGCGCCGAAGCGATTGTCTTCACCAAAGCGTTGGCCGAGGTCGATGTGGCCGCCGGTCTGGCTGTCGCTGGCGTAATCGAGGGTGACGCTGCGGGTCGGCGTGTCTTCGGCGCGCTTGGGCACCAGGTTGACGCTGCCGCCAATCCCGCTGCCCGAAGGCGATACGCCGTTGACGAAGGCGTTGGGGCCCTTGAACAGCTCCACCCGTTCCAGGGCTTCGGTGGTGATGATCTGCCGGGGCAGCACGCCATACAGGCCGTTGAACGCGATGTCATCGGTACTCAGCGGCAGGCCGCGAATGGTGAACACCTGGGAGAAATTGCCGAACCCGGACGACTGGCGCACCGATGCGTCGTTGAGCAACACATCGCCCACGGTCCGTGCCTGTTGGTCAGCGATGGTTTTCGAGGTGTAGCTGACTACGCTGAACGGCACGTCACTGATGGACCGGTTGCCCAGCACGCCCAGGCGCGCAGAACGTGCCACCTGGCCGCCCGCATACGTGTCCGCCTGCGCCCCGCTCTCCTCGCCGCTGATGGTGGTGGCGCCCAGTTCCAACGCATCGCCGCTGGCCTGGGGCACCACGGTGTAGCCATTGGCGCTGGTGCCTTGCAGGGTATAGCCGCTGCCTTGCAGCAACTGGGCAAAGCCCGATTGCGCGCTGTAACTGCCTTGCAACCCCGGGCTTTGTTGATCGTTGAGCAAGGTGGAATCGAACGACAACGGCACCCCGGACAACGCCGCGAACTGCGCCAGCACATTCCCCAGCGGCCCCGGCGCGAGGGTATAGCTGCGCGCCGCACTGCTTGGCGCAGCTTCTTCTGCCTGGGCGTTCTGCAACGGCGCGATGGCGGCAAGGGCGACCGCCAGGCTCAGTGCCTTCAACGGACGGGGGCAGTATGGGAGCGGTCTGGCGGTCATGGGCATTCCTGTCGACGCGGAGCAATGTTGAGGGTTCTCCCCTACACCGGGCGACAACGAAAAAGGTATCAGCGAACGTTGAAAAAAATCAGCGCGGTTCGACCGTCACCCAATACCCGGTGAGGCTGCTGACCTTGACCGGCAGGGTTTCCTGCAACAGGTGCAGGCTGGCGTCGGTATCCCGTAGGGAAAACGCGCCCGACACCGTGAGGTTGGCCACCGAGTCGTGGCAGCGCAACACGCCGGCGCGATAACGACCCAGCTCATCCAGCAAGTCCGCCAGGCGCATGTGCTGGGCCAGCAGCATGCCGTTTTCCCAAGTCAGGGCGCTGACGTCCAGCGGCTCGACGGCGGCTACCCGGTCAACACTGAAGGCGCCCTGCTCGCCCGCCCTGACGATCACACCCTGGCCGGCATGCTCCGCCAGCAACTCCACCGCGCCTTCGGTCACGGCCACTCGACTCGCCTGCTCACCCACCCGCACGCTGAACCGCGTGCCCAAGGCGCGGGCCGTGCCGTGGCGGGTCTGAACGATAAACGGACGTTGGGCGGAGTCCTTGGCGGTGGTGATCAACACTTCGCCCTTGAGCAACTCGATGCGCCGTACCTGATCGGAGAACGCGATATTCAGCGAGCTGCCGGTGTTGAGCAGCAGGCGTGTACCGTCGGGCAAAGTCAGGTTCTTTTGTTCGCCGATGGCCGTGTGTTGGTCGGCGGTCCACTGCTGCCACGGCACCTGCCGATACGCCAGCCAGGCCGCCGGGCCCGCCGCCAGCAACAGCCCGAGCGCCTGGCGCCGACCGAGGGACTTTTTGCGCCCAATGCGCTTGAGGGTATCGCCGACAATCGCCGCCGGCACGCTGTTGAAGTCCCCCAGAACGGCCTGCACCCGTTGCCAGGCCTGGGCGTGCTGGGCGCTGCGGCCCTGCCATAGGGCGATGGCGCGGCGGTCTTCATCGGTGGCGCTGCCGGATTGCAACTGCACCATCCAGTCGGCGGCTTCACCGAGGATCAGCGGATCAATCGACTGGCTCATGCCACGCTCAGGCAGGCCAGGAAGGCATCGCGCATGTAGCGTTTGACCGAAATCAGCGAAACACCCAATGCATCGGCAATCTGTTGATAGGTCAGGCCATCGATCTGCGACATCAGGAAGGCCTGGCGGGTTTTTTCCGGCAGATCCCGCAGCATCGCTTCAATGCGGTACAGCGCTTCGAGGATCAGCCAGCGGGTTTCCGGCGAAGGTACATGTTGCTCGGGCAGGTGGGCGATGGTTTCCAGGTAGGCGCGCTCCACCTCCTGGCGGCGCCAGCTGTCGATCATCAAGCCCTTGGCGATATGGGTCAGCAATGCCCGTGGCTCGGCGCCCAAGTGGGTGCTGGTTTGCCGGGTGAGCAGGCGCATGAACGTGTCATGGGCCAGGTCGGCGGCGTCGCTGGCATTGCCCAGCTTGCGGTCCAGCCAACGGTGCAACCATCCATGGTGTTCGCAGTACAGGTCCTGGATATGCAGATTGAGGGGAGACGACATGCCGATCACCGGGGCGCGCCGGGCGGTGAGACCCAAGCGTAATTAAGAATTGATCGCATTCTAGTCTGCAAGGGTCGTAACTGGCAATTTCACAGTTTTTGAGCGCTGTAGATTCCTGTGGGAGCTGGCTTGCCTGCGATAGCGGTGTATCAGTCGCCGAAGATGCAAACTGGCCCACCGCTATCGCAGGCAAGCCAGCTCCCACATTTTTGATCTCCACCCGGCGTGTGATTCCGGGTGTTGGATCAGGCCAGTTCGGCCCGCAGTTGACGTGCTGCAGTCACCATGTGAATCAGCGCCGCTTCAGTCTCCGGCCAGCCACGGGTTTTCAGGCCGCAATCCGGGTTGACCCACAGGCGTTCGGCCGGGATGCGTTTGGCTGCCTTGCGCAGCAGGTTGGCCATTTCCGAGGCATCCGGTACCCGTGGCGAGTGGATGTCGTACACCCCAGGACCAATGTCGTTCGGGTAAGCGAAGGCTTCGAATGCCTCCAGCAGTTCCATGTCCGAGCGCGAGGTTTCGATGGTGATCACGTCGGCATCCATCGCCGCGATGGACTCGATCACATCGTTGAACTCGCTGTAGCACATGTGGGTGTGGATCTGGGTTTCATCACGCACACCCGAGGCGCACAGGCGGAAGACTTCGGTGGCCCAGTCCAGGTATTCCTTCCACTGCGCCCGGCGCAACGGCAAGCCTTCACGGAACGCGGCTTCGTCGATCTGTACGATCTTGATCCCGGCGGCTTCCAGGTCCACCACTTCGTCACGAATCGCCAGGGCCAGTTGGCGCGCCTGTTCTTCGCGGCTTACATCTTCCCGGGGGAACGACCACATCAGCATGGTCACCGGGCCGGTCAGCATGCCCTTCATCACCTTGTGGGTCAGGCCTTGGGCGTAGCGGATCCACTCCACGGTCATGGCGTTCGGGCGGCTCAAGTCACCGAAAATCACTGCGGGTTTCACGCAACGGGAACCGTAGCTCTGTACCCAGCCAAAGCGGGTAAATACATAACCGTCCAACTGTTCGGCGAAGTATTCGACCATGTCATTACGTTCGGCTTCACCGTGCACCAGTACGTCCAGGCCAAGGTTTTCCTGCACTTCCACCGCGTGACGGATCTCGCTGTGCATGGCTTCGACGTATTCGGCTTCGCTCAACTTGCCGGCCTTGTACGACTGGCGAGCCAGGCGGATCGAGGCGGTTTGCGGGAACGAACCGATGGTGGTGGTCGGGAACAGCGGCAGGTTGAGGCCAGCCCGTTGTTTCTCGATCCGTTGGGCAAACAGCGAGTGACGCTGGCTGTCATTGGCGGTGATCGCCGCCACGCGGGCTTGCACCGCGGGCTTGTGGATACGTGGCGAAGCGGCGCGGGCAGCTTGCACGGCGCGGCTTTCAGCCAGGGCGGCGATCACGTTTGGCGCTTCAGGTTGATTCACGGCCTGAGCCAGCACCGCCACTTCTTCGCACTTCTGTACGGCAAACGCCAGCCAGCTTTTCAGCTCGGCATCCAGCTTGTCTTCACGGCCCAGGTCCACCGGGCTGTGCAGCAAGGAGCAAGACGGCGCCACCCACAGGCGATCCCCCAGGCGCTCATGAGCATGCTGCAAGGTAGCCAGGGCTTTTTCCAGGTCGCAGCGCCACACGTTACGGCCGTTGACCACGCCCAGGGACAGCACCTTATAAGCAGGCAGACGATCGAGGATGGTCGGATACTGATCCGGCGCACGCACCAGGTCGATGTGCAGGCCGTCCACCGGCAGGTTGGCTGCCAGGCCGAGGTTCTCTTCCAGGCCGCCAAAATAGGTGGCCACCAGCTTCTTCAGCGGGTCACGCTGGATCAGGTTGTAGGCACGCTCAAACGCACTTTTCCAATCCTGCGGCAGGTCCAGCACCAGGATCGGCTCGTCGATCTGCACCCACTCCACGCCCAGGTCCGCCAGGCGCTGGAAGATCTGGCCGTACAGCGGCAGCAGGCGGTCCAGCAGGTCGAGCTTGTCGAAATCGCCACCCTTGGCCTTGCCCAGCCACAGGTAAGTCAGCGGACCGATAACCACCGGCTTGACGGTGTGGCCAAGGTCACGGGCTTCCTTGACCTCTTCGAACAGTTGCTCCCAACCCAGTTGGAACTGCTGGTCGGCGCTGAACTCAGGTACCAGGTAGTGATAGTTGGTGTCGAACCACTTGGTCATTTCCTGGGCGTGGGCACCGCCGCAGCAGCTGTCGCTGACGCCACGGGCCATGCCGAACAGGGTGTGCAAGGTGGCTTTGCCATCGGCCGGGCGGAAACGCTCAGGGATCACACCGAACATCAGCGAGTGAGTCAGTACCTGGTCGTACCAGGCGAAGTCACCGGCGGGCAGCAACTCGATGCCGGCCTTCTTTTGCAGGTCCCAGTGCGTCTTGCGCAACTCACGACCTACGGCGCGCAGGCCGGCTTCGTCGAGTTCACCCTTCCAAAACGCTTCCTGCGCTTTTTTCAGTTCACGATCGCGACCAATGCGCGGGAATCCAAGGGAATGGGCAACAGCCATGACGTAAAGCTCCAATGTGTGTGTATGGGAGCTATTGTCGGGATCGGCGAATAGTGAGACAAACTCATTTTATTCCAGATGATCACAAGTTCTACTCATGATACTCGGGCGTTCCTTCGGTTTTGCTTATCACTGAAATAGCTAGCAGCGCCTGTTTTGGTGCGCGATGGCTACCCATACTTTTGCTTCCCGAACACCCAAGGAAGTCCTCACATGGAACCCCATCGAAGTCAGCCTGTAACCGCCCTGCTCGTTCACCTCGCCGCGTTGGGCGTGGCCATCCTCGGCATCAGTAGCCTGGCCCTGCTGATGGCCTGGGCCGGGCGCCTGATGTTCTAGTTCAATCGGCGGGAATATCGGCGCTCAAGGTGCGGATCAGCGCCTGCGCCTGAGTGTCCCGCTGCGCCGTATACAGCACCACTTCACGACTGGGCAGCGGCGGCAGGTCGAAACGCTGCTCCACGTCGACGCAGCCACCAGGCGCCATCCGCCCCACCATCGCGCCGATGCCAATCCCCGCCACCACCGCAGCACCAATCGCCAGAATCCCGCTGCCCACGAACGCCTCTTCCCAGGCGAGGTTCTGCTCGGCCAGCGCCGCCATCACCATGCTGCGCATGCCGCAGGGTTCCGGCTGGATCGCCAGGGGCAACGCCCCGCCCTGGCGTAATTCGAAGTCGTGGGAAGCCATCCAGCCAAAGCGTTCGACGCCCACCACTTCGCCGTCCTGGCGACGGTTGTCGTGCCGCAGGATCATCGCCACATCCAGCTTGCCCTGCTCGTAGTTCATCAACATGTCCCGCGAGGTGCCGAGGCTGAACGCCACGATCACGTCCGGGTCGGTGGTCGCCAAACGCCGCAGCCACAGGCTGAGATCGGCGCCGACAATGTGGTGGCTGACGCCCACGCGCAAGGTGCGTTTCTGCGGGCCAAAACAGTTCATCGCCTCCTGGTAGTTGTCCAGCAAACGGCGCGCGCTGGCCAAAAACATCTGCCCATGGGCCGACAACGTGACCCGTCTCGGCGTGCGCTCCAGCAGCTTGCGGCCAAGGCTTTCTTCGAGGCGTTTTATCTTCAGGCTGATGGCCGCCTGAGTGCCGCCGATGGCATCGGCGGCGCGGGTGAAACTCTTGAGTTCAGCGACCAGGACGAACGCCTGGATGGCGTCGATATCGGGCATTTTCATGGATGAACTGGCGATAGTAAGTTAAGGCGTGACGTTAGCATGCCGCGCCTGCTGCCCAAACCACTGCATGATCAGCGCACAGCCTGGGTGTGACGCCGCCGATGGCTGCAAGCACAATGCATACACCCCGCCGGTCACCAGCGGCTGACCAAACGGCACCACCAACACACCCCGTTCGATCGACTCGGCCGCCAGGGTCAGGTCCGTCATCGCCACCCCAAGCCCGCGGGCGGCGGCATCCAGTGCCAGTTCGTCGAGGTTGAACGGGATATGCCGGTAGTCGTCCAGCGACCGCGCACCATTGGCCGCCAGCCAGGTCATCCAGTCTTGCTTGTCGGCCGAACGATGCAGCAGCGCAAAGTGTGCGAGTTGCTCCACCGAAGCCAGTGGCCCCAAACCCGGTGCGCAGACCGGCACCAATGACTCGTGGAACAAGGTCAGGCGCGCAGGATCGTTGTCGGGTTTTGGCAGGTAAAGGATGTAGGCATCGCTGTCACTCGCCGGCTCGACCACCTCGGTGGCGACGGTCTCGATCGCCAGGGAAATATCGGGATGGTTGCGATAGAAATCACTGAGCTTGGGCAGCAGCCAGCGCACCGCCAGCGACACATGCAGGCGGATGCGAAACGGGCGTTTGTGAGGCGAGAGCCGATCCTCCAGCACCTTCAGTTGCGCCAGGATGCTCCGGGCGCTGGCCAGCACCTGCTCACCTTCAGCGGTCAGGCGCAGGCTGCGGCTGGTGCGGGTGAACATCGGCACGCCGAAATGGCTTTCCAACTGCTGGATTTTGCGGCTCACCGCGCTTTGGGTCAGGCACAGCTTCTGTGCTGCCACGGTGAAACTGGCGCAATCGCTGACTTCAACCAACGCCTGCAAGCCCTGCAACGAAGGCACGTGACGGATGTTATCCATGCGTTTTCCGAATAGCTGGATGATTTTATAACGTTGGTTGTATCACCACCGGCCCTATAGATTCCAGGTGTAGCCCGAACTTAGTCATGCGAACAACGCATACAGCCGAGGATCTTCATGAAAAACACATGTGGCTGGATTGCCCAGACTGACAGCCTCCCCGCCCGGGGCCGACTGAGCGGCGTTCAAAGAGCCGACTGGCTGGTGATCGGCGCAGGGATTACCGGTTTGTGTGCGGCCCACACCCTGGCCGAGATGCACCCCGAGGCCCGCATCGTGATCGTCGACCGCCAGCGCGCCGCCCAAGGTGCCTCGGCGCGCAATTCAGGTTTTGTGGTGGCCCATGAGCATCCCGCTGAAAGTGAATTGATGGGCCGCTCTGGCTTCGCCGATTTTGAGGTGGACACCACCATCTCACGCGCCGCCAGTGATGAAGTGCGCAAGCGCATCGCCCGCCATGCCATCGACTGCGATTTCAGGGACAGCGGCTACTTCTTCGCCGTGCACGATCCCGACAAGCTCGAGCATGTGGATGCCAAGTTGGCGACCTTGCGTGCGGTGGGTGCTTCAGCGCGCTTTCTACAGGGTGAGGCGCTCGCACAAACACTCGGCACCGAGCATTACCAGGCCGCCATCTGGTGCGGCAATGGCAACGCCTTGCTGCAACCGGCGAAGTACGTAAAGGGCTTGCTGGAAGCCCTGCCGGACAACGTGACGCTCTATGAGAACACCGACATCACCGGCCTTGAGCGCATGGCCAATGGCGGCATTCGCGCCAACGGCCTGGACGCCTGCATTGAAGCCGGCCAGGTGCTGGTGTGCCTCAACGCCTTTATTCCACGGGTGGGTATTGAAGACAGCGCGACGTTCCCGATGGAACTCAGCGCCAGCCTCACCCGCCCCTTCAGCGATGAGGAATACCGCCGTATCGGCGCGGTGGAACCCTGGGGCGTACTGTCCACCCGGCCACTGGGCGCCACGGTGCGCCTGACGCCGGACCGCCGGGTGATGATCCGCAACACGGCGGAATACCGCACTCGGGATTTGTCCAACGGCGACCTGCTGCACCGGCGCCAACACCACGTGAAGGGTTTGCAGCGACGCTTTCCCTGGCTCACCGAACAAGACATCCACTACACCTGGACCGGCCACTTGAGTGCCTCCCGCAGCGGCCAATCGTATTTCGCGCGAGTCGAAAACAACCTGTACGCCGTCGCCGGCTGCAACGGATCGGGCGTCGCCCGCGGCACGTTATGGGGCCGACTGCTGGCCGAGTGGGCGTCGGGCCAAGCCTCGTCGCTCCTGCACTCCGTAATGCTCAGGGCAGAGCCCGGCTGGCTGCCGCCCCGGCCGTTGTTCGACATCGGTGCCATGCTGCGTATGCGCGTGGAAACGGTCCGGGCTCGGACAGAAATCTAGAACAAAAAACCTCAACAAAGGTGATTCACATGCACATCAACAGTCTGTCCCTGGCGGTCATCCTCAGCGCGCTCCCGGCGGCCGTGTACGCCGCCGAAGAAGTGAATATTTCCAACTGGAACGGCTACATCGCCGACGACACCTTGACCCGCTTCACCCAGGAGACCGGGATCAAGGCGACCTACGACATTCACGACAGCAACGAAGTGCTGGAATCCAAACTGATGACCGGCAATACCGGTTATGACGTGGTCAGCCCGTCCAACCACTTCCTGTCGCGGCTGATCAAGGCCGGGGCGATCCAGAAGCTCGACCGAAGCCAGTTGCCCAACTGGAAAAACCTCGACCCGCTGCTGATGAAGAAGCTGGAGACCAACGACCCGGGCAACCAGTACGGCTTCCCGTACATGTGGGGCACGGCGGGGATTGGCTACAACGTCGAGAAGATCAAGGCGATCTTCGGCACCACCGACGTCACCCATTCCTGGAGCCTGTTCTTCGATGAAAACAACATCAAGAAACTCAGCGCCTGCGGCGTGGCGATTATCGACAACCCCACGCAGATCCTGCCGATCACCCTCAACTACCTGGGCTTGCCTCACCACAGCCACGAACCGGCCGACTACAAAAAGGCCGAACAGGCGCTGTTGAAGATCCGGCCCTACATCCAGTACTTCCACGCCTCCAAGTACATCAGCGACCTGGCGAACGGCAATATCTGCGCAGTGATCGGCTTTAATGGCGACGTCGTGCAAGCCGCCGCCAGCGCCAAGGAGGCGAAAAACGGCATCAACATCGCCTACTCGATCCCGGATGAAGGCTCGACGCTGTGGCTGGACATGGTGGTGATGCCCAAGGGCGCGCCGCACGAGAAGAACGGCTATGCCTATATGAATTACCTGCTGGAGCCCAAGGTGATTGCCAACATCAGCAACAGCATCCACTACGCCAACCCCAACAGCGCCGCGGATGAGTTTGTGACTCCCGAGGTAAAGCAAGACCTGGCGATCTACCCGTCGAAAAGCGTGATGGACAAGCTGTTCATCGTCGAAGACCTGCCGCCGGCGATTGCGCGGCTGGCCACTCGGTTGTGGACCAAGTTGAAGACCAATACGTGATACCGGGAGAGCGTTATAGTCGCTGCATTGAACAGGGAATTGAGTCAATACAGTGGATAGATCAACGGACGGTTTGTCGATACGCGCCCTCTCGGCGTTGCCCGAAGAGATCCTGATACTGGAAGCAGAAGCCGTCGCCGAAGGGTTCAGGTTTCTCACGCGACTCGTTGCAGAGTGGCACAGCGGCGCCAACCGGTTCGACCAGCCAGGCGAATGTCTTTTGGGCGTATTCAGCAACGAGCAGTTGATCGCCGTTGGCGGGCTGTCCTATGACCCTTACGCCGGTCCGGAGGTTGGCAGGCTGCGCCGGGTGTACGTCGCACGGGCTTCGAGGGAACGGCATGTAGGCAAGGCGTTGGTGGGCCAACTGCTGGAACGCGCTGCGCAGCAGTACCGTGTTGTGCGCCTGTCTACCGACACCCACGAGGGCGCCGCCTTTTATCTGCGCTGCGGGTTTGAGTCGATACAGGATGAGCATGCAACGCACATGAAGTCGCTATAAACGCACCAGCCCTCGCCGCAAGGGCTGGTGCATGGACTTCAGGATTTACATCAACGGAATCGAGTAGTTCACAAACACCCGGTTCTGGTCCTGATCCCGTGCCACTTCGCTGCGGGACATGCCGTTGCGCCAGCCGAACCCGACGTTCTTGAACGTGCCGCTCTGCACCACATAATCCAGCGAAATATCCCGCTCCCACTCGCTGCCATCGTTGCCGTTGGTGGTGAGGATATGGTCGCCCTTGAGGTACATCACCGAGGCCTTCAAACCGGGTACGCCCAGCGCCGCAAAGTCGTAGGCGTACTGGGCAAAAGCAGTACGCTCACCGGCCTGGATGAAGGTCTGGATGGTTCGGTCGGTGTACAGGTACAGACTCGGGCCCGCCTCGCCTTTGCCCACCAGGCCGCCCTGGTTGAGTTGGGCGAAGTTGCTGTCGTCGGACACGCGTTGGTAGCCCGCTGTGATCGCATGGGGCCCCAGGGAATAGATGAACGCGGCGCTCCAGGTGTCGTTATCGATCTCCCCGGTTCCACCTTTGGTATAGCCGCCAAACTTATAGCCATCGGCACGCCCGGCGGCACTTGCGTTCTTGCCGTCGGAGGTGGTCTTGAAGTAACGCAAGTCGGTTTTCAGCGAGCCGTAGTCGCCCATCGGCAATACGTGCACCAGGCCGGCGAAGTGCTGTTGGTAATAGTCTTCAAGGTTGGCGTAGTAGTACTGCACCAAGAGGTTCTTGGTCAGGTTGTAGTCGGCGCCGCCGTAGGTGAACTTGTTGCTTTCCTGGGTCGCACCGGCCACCGCCAGGCCGCTGGCGTCGCTGGAACCGCGGCCCGTCGTATGCTCAAGCTGGCCACCAATCAGGGTCAGGTTGTCGATGTCGTTGCTGGTGATTTGCCCGCCTTCAAACGACTGCGGCAACAGCCGGCCGTCGTTGCTCACCAGGATCGGCAGGTTGGGGCGCAGGTAGCCGTAGCGCAGTTCGGTCTTGGCAAAGCGCGCCTTCGCGGTCACGCCGCCACGGGCCCAATCATCCGCAGCCTTGCCATCATCGGTGGGAATCATCGAGCTGCCGACATGCTTCGCCGCGCTGCTGTCGAGGGTCACGCCGAGCATGGCGATGGCGTCCAGGCCAAAGCCGAGGGTGCCGTCGGTGAAACCCGACTGGTAGTTGAGGATGAACGCCTGGCCCCACTCTTCGGTCTTCGACGGTGCAGCGGCGCCGTCGCGGTTGTCGTTGTTGAAGTAAAAGTTACGCATGCTCAAGTTGGCTTTGCTGTCCCCCAGAAAATCAGCAGAAGCCAAGGGACTCAGGGCCATGCCCAGGCCGCCGGTCAATACGCTTAATACATGTAGTGTGGCTTTCATCAGGACGAACTCCGGCGCGCAATCACTGTTGCGGGCGCATAAAAAAGGCAGCAGGAAGCACTCGGCCAAACTTCGGTTGGCCGGTGCGTTAATAACTGTTCAGAAGTGCTCGGGTATTAACTTGGGCGAGATGGACCTCCGGGAAACTTCAGTCAATCAATCCATGAGCGTCATAAAACGGATACGGCCCCGGGTAGTCCCCGAACACGCCGTTGTGGCTGACCAACCCTTGCTGTTCATCCCAGCGATGCAAGAGGTAACCCGCCGGTTCCAGGTTGAAATGCGCTGGAGCAGCCTCCTGTAGATCCAGCACGATTTGATGGGACGTGCCCGGGCATACGCAGCTCACACTGCCGCCGAAACGGCGCTGCATCGGCCGGTGCAAATGCCCACACAGCAGGCGTTCCACCTGGGGGTGACGGGCGATGATCTTTTCCAGCGCAGCGGCGTTGACGAACGGCTCGCGGTCCATATGGCCGATGCCGCTGATAAACGGCGGGTGATGCAAGATCAACAGGGTCGGCACGTGCGGCTGCAACGCCAGTTGCTCATCAAGCCACTGCAATTGGCTGTCCAGCAGTTGGCCGCCATGGGCATCGGGGATCGTCGAATCCAGGCCGATCAGTCGCACCGGGTAGTCGTCCACCACCCAGTCCAGCGGGCCGTCGGCGCTCGCTGGCAAATAGCGGTGATCACCAAAAGCGTGGAGCAAATGCTGGCGGTTATCGTGATTGCCCGGCACCAGGTAGCAAGGCATCTGCAAACGGGCCAGCTCGGGGTGCAGCACGGCGTATTCATCGGCGCGGCCAAAGTCCACCAGGTCGCCGCTGATCACCACGATATCGGGCCGTGGGTAACTGGCATTCAGGTGGTCGACGGCACGGCGCAATGCACCGAGGGTGTCGACCACGCCGTAAGTCAGGCGCTGGCCGGCTTTAAGGTGCAGATCGCTGATCTGCGCAACAAGAAACGGACGGTTCAAAATAGGCTCTCTGAAGTCAGGCATGCAGGGTGAACAGCTTGTGTGGGGCGATGGCCAGGGCAATTGGCGCGCCGACGGCGTGAAGCTGGTTGTCGCTGCTGTCCACCAGCAACGGTTGCGGGCCGCCGACATCCACCAGCAGGCGGCTTTGCGCGCCCTGGAAAAACTGCGCCAGCAAATGCCCGTGCAGGTGCCCTTCGCTCTCCATCACCCGCAGGTGCTCGGGGCGGCAATACACGGTGGCCGGCAGATGGGGTTCGTGCCACGGCAGTTCGCCGCCACACACTTTCAAGCCATGGGCCGTGCGATCAACCACCGAAAAGGCATTCAGGTTGCCCACAAAGCCTGCAACAAACGCGTTGGCCGGCTGCTGGTAGATCTCCCGCGGGCTGGCCAGTTGCGCGATACGCCCCTGCTCCATCACCAGGATGCGATCTCCCAGGGCCATGGCTTCGCCCTGATCGTGGGTGACGAACACCGAAGTGATGCCGAGGCCGCGCAACAGCTGGTCCAGTTCACTGCGCAGGCGCTCACGCAGCTGTGCATCGAGGGCGGCCAACGGTTCATCCAGCAACAGCACTTTGGGCCGAGGCGCCAAGGCGCGAGCCAATGCCACACGCTGACGCTGTCCGCCCGACAGTTCATGGATGCTGCGTTTGCCATGGTTCTGCAGGCCCACCAGCTCCAGCAGTTCGTCACAGCGCTTGTTGCGCTCTGTCGGCGCGACGCCGCGAATTTTCAGGCCGTAGACGATATTGCCGGCCACATCCAGGTTGGGAAACAACGCGTAATTCTGGAACACCATACCCACATCACGCCGCTCGATGGGCAGGCGCGTGACGTCGGTGTCACCGAAAAAAACCTGGCCTGCATCGGGACGCTCAAGGCCGGCGATCAAGCGCAAGGTGGTGGTTTTGCCGCAACCGGACGGGCCGAGAATGGCCAGGGTTTCGCCGCCCTCGATGGTCAGGTCGAGGTTCTGCACGGCAACGGTGCCGTCGGCGAATGCCTTGCGGCAACCCTTCAGGCGAATGGTGATAGCGGTCATCGACGCTCTCCACGGGACAGACGAGCGCTGATGGCCTGCAACGCAATCAGCAGCGGCACGATCATCAGCAAAAAGATAAGGGTGTAGGCGCTGGCGATTTCCAGGCGGGCCGAGGCGTAGCTGTCGGCGAGGCCGACGGGCAACGTCTTGGTCATCGGCGTGTGGAGCATCCAGGTCAGGTTGAACTCCCCCAGGGACAGGGTCACGACCATCAACACCCCAGCGAGAATCCCCGCCCGGCAGTTGGGCACCACCACACTGAAGAAGCGTCGCAGGGGACCGGCCCCCAGGCTCGCAGCGGCCTCTTCCAGCACCGGCAACTGCTGGCGTTGCATCACCGCCATCACCGGGCGCACCAGGAACGGCAAGGTGAACAACACGTGCCCCACCAGGATGAACAACCAGCTGCTGCGAAACCCGCCGAACTGGCCGTAGGTCAGCAACAACGCCAGGGCACTGGCCAGGCCGGGCATGGCTACCGGCAGCACCATCAATTCCTCGAAGGCGCGGCTGAAGCGGTTGTTCATCCGCACCAGGGCGTACGCCGCCGGCACACCGATCACACAGACACACACCGCGCAGGCCAGGGCCAGTTGCAGCGAGAGCCAGACCGTCGGCGAGTATGCCTGCCAGACCTGAATCAACCAGTCGAACGTCAGGCCGCTGGACAGGCCGACGAAGAAGTTGCGCGTCAGCCCCGCCAGCAATGACATCAACACCGGCACCAACATGAAGGCGCAGACCAGCAAGGTAAACAGCAACTGGACGACAAACAGCGATGAGCGCTTCACAGGACGGTCCCCGCGTTTTTCACCAGACGCCGCGTCAGTAACAACACGGCCCAGGTCACCGCGCCGAGCACTACGGAGAGTGCCGCGGCTACCGCAAAATTGGCGTAGTTGGTGAACACGTTATAGATAGCGACGGGCGTCACGTTCAGCCGCGTGCCCAGGGTGAACGCCGTGCCGAAGGCGCCCATGGACGTGGCAAAACAGATCGCCCCGCAGGAGGCTAGGGCCGGCGCCAGGCCCGGCACGATCACGTCGCACACCACCCGCCAATGCCCGGCCCCCAGTGAATGGGCCGCTTCCTCCAGGCTGCGGTCGAGGCTTTCACAGGCTGCCATCACCGTGAGGATCACCCGTGGAATCGAGAAGTACAGGTAGCCGACAAACAATCCTGCCAATGAATAGGCAAAGATCCAGCGTTCACCGGCCAACTGAAGCCCGAGTGCCGCGAACAAGCCTTGTCGACCCGCCAGCAGGATCACCAGGAAGCCCACCACCACACCGGGAAACGCCAGGGGAAACGTCAACAACGCCACCAGCGCCGAACGTCCGAAGAATTGCTGGCGGGCGAGAAACACGCCCGCAATGCCGCCCACCAGCAGCGCCGCCAACGTCACCAGCACCGCGAGCACGCAGGTTTGCGCCAGGCTGCCCAGGTATTGCGAGCTGCTCAGGACCTGCCAGTAACCGCTGCCGTGGCTGTCGCGGCTTTCACCGCCCAGCACCATCAGGTGCGCCAGCGGCAACAACCAGAACGCGAGCAGCACCGCAAACGCCGGGGCCAGCGCCCAGGCGGGATTTGGCCGCAAGAGTGCCTTCACTTACTTGACCTCACTCAGGTAACGCGCGGCGAAGGCTTCCTGCACGGCGGCCATTTTTTGGTAATCCACCACGCCGGCCCGGGCGTAGTCGCTGTCCGGCAGAAACTGCGCGGCGACGTCCGCCGGCATCTGCACGGGCCGGACCGGGCGCAGGTAGGCCTTGGCCCAGAGCGCCTGGCCCGCATCGGACAGAACGAAGTCCAGGACCTTTTCACCGTTGGCGCGATGCGGTGCGTTCGCCACCAGGCTCATCACGTACGGCACGCTGATGCTGCCTTCCTTGGGAATCACGAAGGCGACGTTGGCGTTGTCCTTGTAGCGGGCGCGGTAGGCGTTGAAGTCGTAGTCCACCAGGATCGGCAACTCACCGGAGAGCACCCGCGCATAGGCGGTTTGCTTGGGCACGATGGGGGCGTTTTTCGACAGCTTCTGGAAGTAGTCGATGGCCGGGGCGAAGTTATCGAGGTCGCCGCCCATGGCGCGGTTGATCGCCACCGCCGAGACGTAGCCGACGAAAGCGCTGGACGGATCGAGGTAACCGACCATGCCTTTGTACTCAGGCTTGAGCAGGTCGGCCCAGCTTTGCGGCACCGGCAGCCCGCCCAGGGCATCGACATTGACCATGATGCCGAGGGTGCCGGAGTGAATTGCGAACCACTGGCCATCCGGGTCTTTCAGGCCGGCGGGAATCTGCTCCCAGCCTTTGGGTTTATAGCCCTCCACCACTTCGGCCTTCTGCGCTTGCAGGCCGAACGTCACGCCGTAGTAGACGACATCGGCCACCGGCGCGGCTTTCTCGGCCACCAACTGCGCCAGGGACTGGCCGGAGTTCTTGTTATCCAGCGGCACCTGCACGCCGGTGGTCGCTGCGATGGCCTTGAGTTGCGTGCCCCAGTCCGCCCAGTCTGGCGGGCAGTTGTAGCAAATCGCGGTGTCCGCGGCCTGGGCCAGGCTGGCCGTGCCGCACAGCAGCAATGCCGCCAGGGTTTTACTGAGCATGCGCATCAAGCGTCTCCTATATGGGGTTGGGTACTTTCGCCCGGCCGGACATGGCACGGCAGGCAGTGGGAAGTCGGTGCGTTGCCGGCGATTTGCGCCAGCAGTTGGTCGATCACGGTGCTGGCCAACAGCGCGATGGGCTGCACCACGCTGCACAGCGTCGGGTGCATCTGGGTGCCCAGGGAAATGCCGTCAAACCCCATCACCGAGAGTTGTTCGGGCACGTTCCAGGCGTGGCGGCGCAGTTCGGCGATCAGGCTGATGGCGAGAAAATCGTTGGAGCAGACCAGTGCTGTGGGGGCTTGCGGGCCTTGCAGGAAGGGTTCGATGGCGGCGAATTCAGCCTGGGTGTGGGCCGGCATTTCGATCACCGGTTGGCTAGCGAGACCGTACTCGCCCATGGCATCGCAATACCCGGCATAACGCAGCCGGGCCCGGTCGGACTGCAACGCGGGGCCGGCGACCATGGCGATCCGGCGATGGCCCGCCTCCAACAGATAACGGGTCGCGAGGGCCATGCCGGCGCGGTTGTCCACCGAGACGGCGCTGTAGTTGGGGTTGTCAGGTTGGTGGTAGGCCAGCACGAACGGCGTTTCTTCCGTGGCCAGGCTGTGGAGCACGCTGTTGCTTTCGGCGTCGGTGACGGTCAGCACCAAACCATCGACGCGCTGGCGCAGCAGCTCTTCCACCACACTGCTTTCGCGCTCGGCGCTGTAGTCGGTGGTCGCCAGCAACAGGTTATAGCCACGCAGGCGTGCGGCGCGCTCCATGGCCTGGAACTGTTCGGCGAACACCGGGTTAAGCAGGTTGGGCACCACCACGCCGATCAGGTTGGTGGTTTGCAGGCGCAATTGGCGGCCCAGCAGGTTGGGCCTGAAACCCAGCTCGCGGGCGGCGGCGAATACCTGCTCACGGGTGGCCGGGCGCACTTGTTCCGGGGAGGCAAAGGTGCGGGCGGCGGTGGCGCGGGATACGCCGGCCAGCCGCGCTACGTCTTTCAAATCAGTCATTGTCACTCGCTTGAGATCGATCTCATTGGCGAGGACAGTAACGGGGGAATGTGGCAGTCAGGCGATGGGGAGATGACGGTTTGATGTCAGCGTAGATGCGTTTTTGTTCCCACGCTGATCGTTCCCACGCTCTGCGTGGGAATGCATCCCGTGGCGCTCCGCGTCACCACTGCGCAAGACTTGAACCTTGCATCGCCCGATGGACGCAGAGCGTCCGAGGCGGCATTCCCACGCAGAGCGTGGGAACGATCACCATAGCGGTGTGTCAGGCAACCTGGTTGTCGGCTGTGCCGCCGCCTTCGCGGCCTCGCTAAAGCTCGACGGCTCCCACAGGGGATTGGGGTTGCTTGGTGGTTTTGTGTTTTTTCAGCGTCAGGCCACCAGCCCCTCTTTGGCGGCGTTGGCGAGTATGTCGTGGGCGGGCACGTTGACCCAGGTGGCGGCGTCCACGTCGCCCTGCTTTGCCAGCCAGGCCTCCACCATCTGGTAGCCCAGCGTGTACCCCAGCCACTTTGGCCGCGCGCCGGTACCAAAGAACCATTCGCTGTGGTCGTAATACGTGGCTTCGAGAAGCTGGCGGTCTACCGGTGCCCTCAGCAGTTCCTGGGGTGCAAGCGCCCGCTCCCACAACTCCGGCTCGCTGCCCAGCACCCGTCGTACAAACTGCCCGGCCAGGCCTTCACTGACCATCGCCTCCCCCAGCGTCCAGCCATAACCCGGGCCCGCCATGCGCAGGCAATGGTGCACCTCATGCACCACGTGCCGGCGCAATGCACCGCTTTGCAGGCTGGCGAGGAAATTCGGGTTGTCGGGGTCAAGGGTCATGCTGAACAGGGTGCTGCGATAAGCACGGCCCACCAGGCCCAGCTCGGGAAGGGTCTCCCCCGGCAATCGCTGGATCAAGATGTCCAGGCGCGGCGGCGGCATCATCTGCGCAATGGCCTCGTAGGCGACTTCACATTCACGGATCAGCTCAGCGCGAAACTGCGCCAGGCTCCCCGAAGCTTCCAGCCAATGCAGCGTCCATGCGTCCATTCTCACCTCTCGTCGCCGAAGCCGTGGTCCGTTATCAAAGCGGCTCATCATACCGACGGGCTGTCATATTCACAGGCCAGCTTATAACCGGGCCAGCAAATTCCGCTGACTAACCTTTCGATCTGTCCCAAGTGCGGGCACAATGCGTGTCCTTTTTTGGCAGGCACCGCCGCAGGCTCTGAAAATGATCAAAACGCCGTACTACCTCATCGACAAACAGAAGCTTCTGGTCAACATGCAGAAGATCGCCTACGTGCGCGAACAGTCCGGCGCCAAGGCTCTGCTGGCCCTCAAGTGTTTCGCCACCTGGTCGGTGTTCGACCTGATGCAGGAATACATGGACGGCACCACCTCGTCGTCGTTGTACGAGCTGAAGCTGGGTCGCCAGAAGTTCGAAGGTGAAGCCCACGCCTACAGCGTGGCCTGGGCCGACGATGATATCGAAGAGATGCTCGATAACTGCGACAAGATCATCTTCAACTCCATCAGCCAGCTGCAGCGCTTTGCCGAACGCAGCGAAGGCAAGACCCGCGGCTTGCGCGTCAACCCGCAAGTGAGCAGCTCCGACTACCTGCTGGCCGACCCGGCGCGCCCGTTCAGCCGTCTCGGCGAGTGGGACCCGGTGAAGATCGAAGGTGTGATCGAGCAGATCTCCGGCTTCATGTTCCACAACAACTGCGAGAACGGTGACTTCAACCTGTTCGACCAGATGCTCAACACCATCGAAGAACGCTTCGGCGCACTGCTGCACAAGGTCAACTGGGTCAGCCTCGGCGGCGGCATCCACTTTACCGGTGAAGGCTATGCCATCGACGCCTTCTGCCAGCGCCTCAAGGCGTTCTCGCAGAAGTACGACGTGCAGGTGTACCTGGAACCCGGCGAAGCGGCGATCACCAACAGCGCCTCCCTGGAAGTGACCGTGCTCGACACCCTCTACAACGGCAAGAACCTCGCCGTGGTAGACAGCTCCATCGAAGCCCACCTGCTGGATCTGCTGATCTATCGCCTCAACGCCAAGCTGGCGCCAAGCAATGGCGAACACACCTACATGGTGTGCGGCAAGTCGTGCCTGGCCGGGGACATCTTCGGTGAGTACCAATTTGATCAGCCGCTGGCCATCGGCGATCGACTGTCGTTCATCGACACGGCAGGCTACACCATGGTCAAGAAAAACTGGTTCAACGGCCTGAAAATGCCGTCCATCGTAGTGAAACAACTCGACGGTACAGTCGAAGTGGTTCGTGAATTTGGTTACGACGACTACCTGTCCAGCCTTTCGTAAAGCGGACAGATAAAGGAGAGATAAAGCAATTGAAAAAGAACGTTCTTATCATTGGTGCAGGAGGTGTCGCCAAGGTGGTGGCCCACAAGTGCGCGCAGCACAACGACGAACTCGGTCGTATTGCTATCGCGTCGCGCAACATCTCCAAATGCCAGGCCATCATCGACAGCGTCAAGGCCAAGGGTAGCCTCAAGGTACCCGCCCAGATTCAAGCCTTTGCGCTGAACGCTTTGGACGTGGAAGCGACCAAGGCACTGATCCGCGAAACCGAATCGCAAATCGTCATCAACGTCGGTTCCGCGTTCCTCAACATGTCGGTACTGCGTGCCTGCATCGACACGGGCGTGGCGTACCTCGACACCGCCATCCACGAAGAGCCGGGCAAGGTCTGCGAGACCCCGCCGTGGTACGGCAACTACGAATGGAACCACCTGGAAGAGTGCAAACAGAAGAACATCACGGCCATCCTTGGCGTGGGCTTCGACCCGGGTGTCGTCAACGCGTATGCCGCGCTGGCGCAGCAAAAGCATTTCGACCGCATTGATTCGATCGACATTCTCGACGTCAATGCCGGCTCCCATGGCAAATACTTCGCCACCAATTTCGACCCGGAAATCAACTTCCGCGAATTCACCGGACAGGTGTGGAGCTGGCAGAACAGCCAGTGGACCAGCAACACCATGTTCGAAGTCAAACGCACCGACGACCTGCCTGTGGTCGGTTCGCAGAATCTGTACCTGACCGGCCACGATGAAGTGCACTCGCTGTCGAAAAACCTCGACGTGCCCAATGTGCGTTTCTGGATGAGCTTCGGCGAACACTACATCAACGTGTTCACCGTGCTGAAAAACCTCGGCCTGCTCTCCGAAAAACCGGTCACCACCGCCGAAGGCCTGGAAGTCGTGCCGCTGAAACTGGTCAAGGCCGTGCTGCCCGACCCGTCGTCGCTGGCACCGGGCTACACCGGCAAGACCTGCATCGGCGACCTGGTCAAGGGCACCAAGGATGGCCAGCCACGCGAGCTGTTCATCTACAACGTGGCCTGCCACGAAGAAGCCTTTGCCGAAACCGACAGCCAGGGCATCTCCTACACCGCTGGCGTACCGCCTGTAGCCGCAGCGCTGCTGGTTGCCCGTGGCGAGTGGGACGTGAAGCACATGGCCAACGTCGAAGAACTGCCGGCTGAGCCGTTCCTGAAGGCGCTGGACGTGATGGGCTTGCCGACTCGGATCAAAGACGAGAATGGTGATCGTGCCTGGGATGCGATTGCCTGATAGGCGATAGTTGACCGAACAAAAAAATGCGCCCGAAGGGGCGCATTTTTTGTTGGGGCCAACCCAAACCTCAAAGCAATGAAAATCAAATGTGGGAGCTGGCTTGCCTGCGATAGCGGTGGGTCAGAACCGTATGGGCTAACTGACCCACCGCTATCGCAGGCAAGCCAGCTCCCACACTGACCGTGTTGTTTGTTCGATAGTTTATCTATTCAAGATTCCGCGCCGAATTGCTCAACGCCCTTGAACACTGCAACAACGCCGGCGCCAACTGCTTCTCAGCATCCCCCCTGCTCCACCGACTGGTGGGCGCCACCACATGCACCGCCGCCACCGGCCGGCCATTCGCCCCCAACACCGGCGCGCCGATGGTCATGTCGCCCAGGAACAGCTCCTGGCCATTCACCGCGTAGCCCTGTTCGCGCACCTGCTGCAACGACGCCATGATCCTGTCGACTTCGGTCAACGTTTGACTGGTATGCGCCACTCGCTGGCTGTTCTCAATCAACACCAACGCCTCATCCTGCGGCAACGCACTCAAATACGCCCGACCCGACGCGGTGCAGTACATCGGCACCCGCGAGCCAATCGGCATGTGTACCGGCACAAAGCCCGCGCTGACAAACCGCGCGATATAGGTCATGTCGTAACCCGCAGGCTCGGTCAGGCACGAGGTTTCTCCGGTCAGGCGGGTCAATTCCGAAAGGAACGGGTTGGCCACCTCAATCAACGAATGCGCATCCAGATAACTGAAACCCAACTCCAGCACCCGCGGTGTGAGTTGGTAATGGCGCGTGCGCGAGTGTTTCCGAAGGTAACCCAGGCTCTCCAGGGTAAACACCATGCGCTGGGCCGAGCTCTTGGTCATGCCGGCGGCCTCGGCCACCTCTGCAAGGCTCATGCTGCGGCGCTGTGCGCTGAATGCCTTGAGCACCGACAGGCCTTTTTCCAGGGATTGGTTATGCAAGCTATTGCGTTCTTCAGACATGGCGAACTCGCGGTCAAGTCGATCAGGCGTGGCGATATTTCTACACCAAACTGCCAAATTCGACCACTTAAAATCGCATATCGATACGAAGGGTTCATTTTATCTATTTTCTATACCGAAAAACGATTTTATTGAATCGAAATGGCATAGAGCTTGCGGTTTGCTTTCCAACCGCTTGCGGTACTGACGATCCGTTTTCCTTCTGGAGTAACCCGATGAACAGTCTTTCGCCCTTGTTTCGCCGCCTCGCCTTCGGTATCTGCGCCACCTTTTGCGTGGCAACCGTGCACGCCGCCGGTGCGGCCTCGTACAAAGTCGGTGCAACGGCCAGCGGTTCGCCGTTCACCTTCCTCGACATCAAGAGCAACAGCATCCAGGGCGTGATGGTCGACGTCGCCAATGCCGTGGGCAAGGCCGGTGGTTTCACCAGTGAAATCGAGCAGACCAACTTTGCCGCACTGATTCCCTCCCTGACTTCCGGCAAGCTCGACTTCATCGCCGCCGGCATGCTCAAGACCCCGGAGCGCGCGCAGGTGGTGGACTTCAGCGCACCGGTGTACGCCTACGGCGAAGGCCTGATCGTGAGTGCGGACGACAACGCAACCTATACCGACCTGAGTTCCTTGAAGGGCCAAGTGGTCGGCGTACAAGCCGGCACGATCTTCTACGACATGCTCAACAAACTGGGGATTTTCAAGGAAATCCGCACCTACGACTCCATTGGCGAAATGGTCCGCGACCTGAGCCTGGGCCGCATCAAGGCCGCGGTGGGTGACCAGCCGGTAGTGGCTTACCAGATCCGCCAGAAGCTGTTCAAAGGCGTGAAGCTCGCCGCCGACTACAAGCCGGTGAACGTCGGCGAGGTGTGCCTGGTGGTGCGCAAGGGCGACAGCGAAACCCTCGCGCGCCTGAACCAGGCCATCGCCAGCATCAAGGCTGACGGTACCCTGGAAGCGATCCTCAAGAAGTGGGGACTTGATGCCCAGGTGCAGCCATGAACCCGGCTGAATTCCTGCAAAACGCCCGTGACTTCCTGCCGATCCTGCTTCAGGGCGCCTGGGTGACGATTCAGATCACCGTGTTGTCGTTCCTGCTCAGCAGCGCGATTGGCCTGGTGCTGGCGTTGCTCAAGCTGTCGCCGATCCGCGCGCTGTCGTGGGCGGCGAGCACCGTGATCAATGTAATTCGCGGCCTGCCGATCATCGTGCAGCTGTTCTACATCTACTTCGTGTTGCCGGACATGGGCGTGCACCTCAGCGCATTCCAGGCGGGCGTGATCGGCATGGGCATCGCCTACTCGGCGTACCAGGCGGAGAACTTCCGTACCGGCATCATCGCCGTCGAACAGGGCCAGCGTGAAGCCGCCGAAGCCCTGGGGATGCGCTCGGTGCTGATGATGCGCCGGGTGATCCTGCCCCAGGCCTTTCGCATCGCGCTGCCGCCATATGGCAACACCCTGGTGATGATGCTCAAGGACTCGTCCCTGGTGTCGACCATCACCGTGGCAGAGATGACGCGCCAGGGCCAACTGATCGCCTCATCCACCTTCCAGAACATGACCGTCTACACCCTGGTCGCCCTGCTCTACCTGCTGATGAGCCTGCCGCTGGTGTATGGCCTGCGCCGCATGGAACAGCACTTGGGCCGGAGGAAAAAAGCATGATCGAGATTCGCCAACTGCAAAAACACTACGGCACCCATCGTGTGCTGCACGGCGTCGACCTGGACGTGGCCAAGGGCGAAGTGGTGTGCCTGATCGGCCCGTCCGGCTCGGGCAAGTCCACCCTGTTGCGCTGCATCAACGCGCTGGAAGCCTACGACGGCGGCACCATCCGCGTATTCGGTGAAACCGTGCAGCGCAGCAGCAAGACCGTGCATGCCCTGCGCAGCCGCATGGGCATGGTGTTCCAGCGCTTCAACCTGTTCCCCCATCGCACCGTGCTGGAAAACGTGATGGAAGGCCCGGTGTACGTCAAAAGCGAACCGCTGAAACAGGCCCGGGAAGAGGCCCTGGCGCTGCTGGATAAAGTCGGCCTGTCAGCCAAGGCCGATGCCTACCCGGAACAGCTCTCCGGCGGCCAGCAACAACGGGTGGCCATCGCCCGCGCACTGGCGATGAAGCCCGACGCCATGCTGTTCGACGAACCCACCTCGGCCCTCGACCCGGAACTGGTGGGCGATGTGCTGGAGGTGATGCGCACCCTGGCCGATGAAGGCATGACCATGATTGTGGTGACCCACGAAATGGGCTTTGCCCGGGAGGTGGCCGACCGCGTGTGCTTCCTGCACGGCGGCTACATCGTAGAGAGCGGGCCGGCCGAGCAGGTGCTGGGCAACCCGCAACAACCACGTACCCAGGACTTCCTGCGCCGCGTGCTGCATCCCACGGCCAACACCCGGAGCCTGTCATGAAGTCACTCTGGGCCGCGACCGCGCCCGCTGCACCGCCGACACCCGCGCTGACTGAGTCCTTGAAGGTGGACGTGGCCATCGTCGGCGCCGGGTACACCGGTTTGTCCACGGCCCTGCACCTGGCGGAACGTGGCGTGAGCGTGTGCGTGCTGGAGGCCAACGAACCCGGCTGGGGCGCGTCCGGGCGCAATGGCGGGCAGGTCAACCCGACGCTCAAATACGACCCGGATCAACTGGTGCAGAGGTACGGTGCCGAGCGCGCCGAGCCGCTGATCAACACCGTGTCCAACTCGGCAGACCTGGTGTTCAACCTGATTGAGCGCCATGGCATTGACTGTGCGCCCACTCGCAAAGGCTGGATGCAGGTTTCTTATTCCGAAAAAGGCGTGGCGGGCCTGCATGCCCGGGCCGAGCAATGGGAGCGTCGCGGGGTGCCGGTGCAGCGCCTGGATGCCGGCGCGGTGTCCGCCCGCATGGGCAGCCAGGCGTTTGCCGGTGGCTGGTTGGACGGTCGCGCCGGTGCCATCCAACCCTTGGCCTATGCTCGGGGCCTGGTGCGTGCAGCGCAGGCGGCGGGCGTACGCATTCACGGGCAAAGCGCCGTGACCGCGATGCAACAGGCGGGTGCTGGCTGGAAGTTGCAAACCGCCAGCGGCGCGCAGGTGTCTGCCGGCCAAGTGGTGCTGGCCACCAACGGCTACAGCGGCGACTTGTGGCCCGGCATGGCCCAGAGTGTGCTCGCGGCCAACAGTTTTATCGTCGCCACCCGGCCCTTGAGCGGGCCTGCGGCAGAGAGCATTTTGCCGGGCCAGGAAACCGTCTCAACCGCGCAGCGCCTGCTGCTGTACTTCCGCAAGGATGCCCATGGTCGCCTGCTGATGGGCGGGCGCGGGTTGTTCGAAGATCCCACCGGGCCAGCGGACTTTGCGCACCTGGAACGCTCGCTGGCGTTGTTGTTTCCGCAACTGGGCAAGCTGGACTTCGAGTACCGCTGGGCAGGACGGATCGCGATCACCCGGGACTTTATGCCTCACGTTCACGAGCCCGCACCGGGCTTGACCCTGGCGCTGGGTTGCAACGGGCGCGGGATTGCGTTGTGTACCAGCCTGGGCCAGCAACTGGCGGGACGTTTATGTGACAGCCGTTCAGCGTTCGCGTACCCGGTGACACCTTTGCAACGGTTGCCGATGCATGGCTTGCAACGCTTCTACATCGGCGCGGGCGTGGCGTGGTACAGCCTGCTGGATCGCCTCTCCCTGTAAACAACTCGAAGGCGCCGCGTTTCGTCAGGAGACCGGCGCTCTCATCTGGGCAACATGGACCGTCTCTGACTGAGGGAGACGTGCTCGGATTTTTCCGACAACCGTTTCAGGTTGTCGGTCGGACCCGGGCTGACTAACCTCCCGCAGTCGCTGCCAATTCAGCGACCGGATTTGACCGTCCGACCAATCGACGACTGCAACGCCCACACCTATTCCAGGCGTTTTTTTAATGCCTGAGGTATCGTGTCGCGGCGGCTGTACGCGGGATACCTTCGGGTATGCCGGGTTCGTTGATAACCGGTCGGTCAACCCGCGTACAGCTGCCACCCTCCTCGTTTGACCGCGAATGGTGGTGGCTCCACTTATCGACGGAGCTACACCATGATTAAAGACAGTCCAAATCCCCCAAATCATGCCGACCGGCTTCAAGAAGCCGCTTACCGCGCCATCCACCACTATCTGAAACCTGACGCCCAACCGCAGACACCTGAACCCGCCGAGCTACCGTTCGATGGATTATTTACCGTGCGTACGGACCTGGACACGGAAACCTTGCTGGCCAATGCCTCGCAGGATCTGGCGTCGATCAATGTCATCGCCGCTCACCTGGCCTTCGAAGTCGACGGAACTCAACGTAACGTGGCGCTGGGCATCTGCCGGATGCTGGAAGGTGCCCAGATGCTGGTCGACAAAGCGCTGGATAGATGCGCGGAAAATAGCCCGCGCTGAGCTCGTTCCCACTCTCCGCGTGGCAATGCAGACTGTGACGCTCCGCGTCACAAAGGCAGACGCAGAGCGTCCAGGGCAGCGCTCCCACGCAGAGCGTGGGAGCGATCAAGTCTCTTCAAAAAACCGACCATCCGATACGCTCGCTCAACAACTCCAACGCCTTCATCCCCGCCAGGGAATTGCCCGCCGCATTCAGCTCCGGTGACCACACGCACACCGTAAACTGCCCCGGCACTACCGCGAGAATTCCGCCGCCTACCCCGCTCTTGCCCGGCAAGCCAACGCGATAAGCAAAGTTCCCCGCCTCGTCATACAGCCCGCTGGTGGCCATGATCGAGTTCACTTGCTTGGTCTGCCGCGCCGTCAGAATCTGCTCGCCACTGTGGGTGCACACGCCTTCATTCGCCAGAAAGCAAAACGCCTTGGCCAAATCCAGGCAGCTCATCTGCAACGCGCAGTAGTTGAAGTAGCTGTGCAGCACTGCATCCACGTCATTGTGGAAGTTGCCGAACGACTTCATCAGATACGCCATCGCCGCATTGCGCGCACCGTGCTGAGCTTCGGATTCAGCCACGACACTGTTGACCAGAATCTGCGGATTGCCCGACAGCCGCCGCACGAAGTCGCGCATGGACAGGATCGGCACGGCAAAGCGCGATTGGTTAATGTCGCAGATCACCAGGGCACCGGCATTGATAAACGGATTGCGTGGCCGCCCGCGCTCAAACTCCAGCTGCACCATGGAGTTGAACGGTTGCCCCGACGGTTCGTGACCCAGGCGCTCCCAGATGCTTTCGCCGCCATGGTCGATGGCCTGCACCAGGCTGAACACCTTGGAGATGCTCTGCACGGAGAACAGGGTGTGAGCATCGCCCGCGCAATAGAACGAGCCGTCATTGCCATACACGGCAATGCCCAGTTGCTGCGCCGGTACGTCGGCCAATGCGGGAATGTAATCGGCGACCTTGCCGAGGCCGATCAGTGGACGAACTTCGTCGAGGATCGACTCCAGGAGGGCCTGCATGTTGTGTTCTGGCATGGTTTGGGAATAGTTGTTGAGCGGGGCGCGGAGGATACCTGAAACGCCGGGGCCAGGCAGGCTGCTGGTGCAAAGATGGACGCTGCGCAGGCCGTGCGATATCTTCTGGCCGCCGCCGATTCAGGCGAAAACACACGAAGGAATGGAATGTTGAAGATGCAGGACGCTTTGAGAGGACGAAGCTTTGCTGTGCTGATGGGCATTGCCTTTATTGCCCTGGACCAGTTGATCAAACTGCTGGCGCTATTTTCGCTGCAAGCCACGACGTTCCGATTCGGTTCAAGCCCGGTGAACATGGCGTTGGAACTGAGCCTGAACCCGGGCGCATTCCTCAGCCTCGGCGCTGGTTTGCCAACCCGGGTCAAGCAACTGATCTTTATCGTCGGTGTGGCCGCCGTAGTGTGTTGGGCCGGTTATTGGGCCTGGAAGAATTGGAACCATTCCCTGCCCAAAGCCGCGCCGCTTTTTTTGATTGCCCTGGGCGGCGCCGGGAATTTGATCGACCGGGTCTTTCGTGACGGCCATGTCGTCGATTACATGGTGGTGAATGTCGGCTCGCTGCATACAGGCGTATTCAATCTTGCGGATATCGCGATCACTTTGGGTGCGTTGTTGCTGATGGTTGATCTGTTCAAGAAGCCGGGTAACGTCTGAGGTTTGTCCAGTCAACCCGAATGGCTGCCGGAAAACCCTGAACACTTGTGGGAGCTGTCGAGCTTTAGCGAGGCTGCGATGGCGTCAGTTCTGCGACATTGAGGTCGGCTGACCCACCGCTTTCGCAGCCTCGCTGAAGCTCGACAGCTCCTACGTTTGATGTTCTTTCCAGCCCGCCATGCGCGCCCTTGAACGCCACCGAAAACAAAAAAAGCTCAGCAACACCCCCCTCCACTCAAAAGTGCGCCACATCCGACACTTGGGTATCCAGCACGTCCCGCGCCAATGCCCAAGCCTGATCCGTGGATTCGACTACCAATAACGGGTAGCCCCACGCCTTGCCAAACATCACCGCAAACGGCTTGAGCGCCAGGCGTTTGGCCGCGCTGGGCTCTACCTGGATCATGCCTTTGACGAAAGCACGCAGGGCCACCTTGTTCTTCTTCATCCAGATAGAAGCTTGTTTGCGCTCTTCGTGGGAGTGCTCGTGAGCGCTTTCGTCCACGGCTTTTTCATGCAGCAGTACGAAGGGCTCTTCGCGCCGCAACAACGCCTCGAAGGCCACAAAGGTGTCTTGCGGTGGCGTGTCGCTGGGGGCGTCAAATACGATTTTCACCACAGGGAATGTAGAACTGTCGAGTTGCATGGGAAGCGCCTTTAACGAGAATGTTTCTCATGATAGCCATGCCATCACTGGACGCCATTGCACAGAATTGCCAGAATGTTTCGCAATCCAGCCACGACGCACACCCCCATGTACAACCACCGCCTCGAAACCCGTGACCCATTGCGCCCGGCCCTTGCCGATGCGATTCCCCGTGCCGTGGTCGCGGTGAGCGCCTCGAGCACTTCTGCCAGTTGGGAGCACGCACCGCACCAGCACCGCAAGGGTCAGTTGATGTACACGTTGCGCGGGGTGATCCATTGCGTCATCGAAGAAGGTATCTGGATCGTGCCTCCCCAGTGCGCTTTGTGGATTCCGGGCGGTCTTTCCCATGCCGCACGCGGTTCCGGGGCAGCGGATGTGTACTGCCTGCTGGTCGACCCAGACGCTGCCGGTGCCCTGCCACAGCAATGCTGCACGCTGGCGGTATCACCGTTGTTACACGAATTGATCAGCAAGGCCGTCAGCTTCCCACCGCTCTACGACACCGAGGGCGCCCAGGGCCGGTTGGTGGCCACGCTGCTGGACGAACTGGCGCTGGCACCGGTCGAGGCCCTGCACTTGCCCATGCCACGAGACGTTCGGCTCAGGCGCCTGGCCGACAGTTTGCTGGCCAACCCCAGCGACAAGGCCACCCTGGGGGAATGGGCCGTGCGCATCGGCATGAGCGAACGCAGCATGACGCGATTGTTGCTGGAGGAGATTGGCCTGAGTTTCGGCCGCTGGCGCCGGCAGCTGCATGTGATCCTGTCGCTGCAGCGCCTGGCGAAAGGCGAAAGCGTGCAGACGGTAGCGCTGGACCTCGGCTATGAAAACGCCAGCGGCTTTATCACCATGTTCCGCAAGGCCATCGGCCAACCCCCGGCGCGCTACCTCGCCGACCGCGCGAGCATCTCCCAGCACACAACCCCCGCTATCGCGTTGCTGGATTATTATAAATAGTCACGTATAAGCATTTTTAGAGCTTAAGGACTAGAAGGGTTAAATCATTCCAGCCAAAAAATATCAACCCGCCTAAAATACTTATCGCACACTAAAAAATTTGCACTAGCATATGAGTACTCCCGCCCAGAAACCCACGTTCAACACCCGCCTGAAATCCGCCTTATCCCCTGCAAATAACGTGGCGAATGTTAAAATTTGTCACGTTTTGGCGTATTCAATTCGATTAACATCTAAACGCCTGCAGCGATTGAATTGACGGCCTCGCATGCCGGAAAAGGGAGCAACGTGATGCATTTTTCCAACGTCCTCGCTATTGCACGGACCCCATCGAAATCCGAGGACTTCAGCGAGCTTATAGTTCGTACTGTACCGAAAAATCTAAAAGTCGATACACGCTCCTACGGCCAACTAATTGGTCCCTGTGAAAGCCATGGACATTACCGTGCCATCATCATAGAGATCGACACCCCCTCCGCCAGCACTCAAACGCTGGACATCATTAAAAAAACCAGATCGGAAAATCCTGGCAGCACGATTTTTCTGGTTGTCACCTTCGCCACCACACTAAGCAAAACCAAATATTATCTAGCAGGCGCCGACTATTGCATAAAGGTGGTCGAGAGCTCGCCCGAGAAAAAACTTGCCCTGTTTGCCGCGTTCCTCAGCGAGACGTACTGGCTAAGTAATACTGATTTGCTACTCGATCAGGACCGCATGTGCATCTACGGGGGAGGCAAAAAGCTCGAAATCTCCTTCGTTGAAATGAAAGTACTTGAAGCGCTCATTCATAATCGATTGCTCAGTCATGATGAAATTGCCGTGGTCATGGGGCTTAACGCCCGATTTTATGATTCCAGGGCACTCGAAAAATCAATTAGCCGTTTGCGCGGCAAAATAAAGTCGCACTATGGAAGTAATATTATTCAAAGCATCCGGGGTTACGGCTACAAACTAAGCAGAGGACTGGCTTCGGTTAATCATATTCAACCCGTCAGGGAGCGGCCGAACCGTGAATAGCGGAACTCTATTGCTTGCGGACTCTGTCGACTTTACATTTTCACGACAAGCGATACTTGAAAGAAGTTGTGCGTTATGGGGCAGCGAGGTCCGAGTCCATGCCGAGCATGTTCTTGACAACCTGCCCGCTGATACGTGCGCCTTTTATTCTGAGCAACTTAAAATCGCCTACAGTGAAGCCCTGCGATACACCAGACCGAGTTCGGCCGTTCAACAAGGAAAACGTTTGCGTGTGGACAAAAGTGCGGGCCTCCATAAGTTTCTCCGAATCGAGCAGTCATTATTGATGAATGAGGACCTGCTCAAGGAAATTGTCAGCACTTCCAACACCTTGGAAAAACACAAACAACAACTCATCGTCAGCGTCGAAAATACGCTGGATACTCTACCGGGCCCGGTGGAGCGTCGAAACATGATCCGCCAACTCTATAGCCTGAAAGACCGAAGCAGCCTGAAACTTGCCTATAACAATTACACACTCGATACAAAAAAAGCTGACCTGCTGATCGACTTGAGTCTTTATGACTATATAAAAATGCCTTTTCCAGACTCGGCCCTCAGGCTCAGTCTGAACACGCGTTCGGGCCTGTTCGACCGACTTTACGACCAGATGCTGGGGGTGATGAGCACCTCCCGAGTCTCGTTCATCGCCGAAAACGTCGAGCACGCCGACAGCGCACTTCTCGCCAGACGCTTGCCTTTTGACTATTTTCAGGGCCCCTACTTCTCCCCTGCTGATAGTTTATGAACCCCCGTACTTTCCTGGAATCGGTGAATGCCATGAGTTCTCTCAAGAAACACACATTTACATCGACGTACCCGTCAATCGCACTGCACGATTTCACGCCAAATGTGGCATTTTTACATTACGACGTCGACAGCGGTCCGCTGATCGAAACGGCAGAAAAAACATCGGACGCTTCGACCAGTTCCTATGCCGTTACCAGTGAGCAGAACTTTAATCTCTGGCTCAGCAACTATGTGGCCGCGAAAAGACTTTACGAGGCCAGCAATCGCCTGACCCGAAAACTTTACGACGCCTCAAAAAACCCGAACATCACCGCATTAAAATCAGACGCTCCACACCCGCACCTTAATAACACTCCGACCGAAACTGTTAATGCAACACCCGTATTGCGCACTCCCGATGTCTGGCTGCTTACCCAGCAAGACCGGGCACTGGTGAAAGGCGGGCTACGAATTTCGTTGACCACCATTGAGTCGGCGCTGATTAAAAAGATGCTGCACCATGAAGAACGTGTGGTGAGCAAGGAAGAACTTATTCGCAATATCGGGCGCGAACCCGACCTCTATCGCGGGCTTGAAATGTGCCTTAGCCGGCTGCAGGACAAGTTCAAACGCGTCAACGATGGCGAGCGCCTGTTCCGGGCGGTACGCAATCGCGGTTATTGCCTCACACAGAAAATAAAAAGCCCGTTGAGCAACCGCAATAACGTCGCCGAACAATAATTATTTCATAAAAATTACAATTCACCCTGCCTATTAAAACCTCGTTATATCTGCCATTTTATAACAACATGACCGCGTTATAAGTCGTCAGCCATTGCTCCCTGCCATTTATTACTATCAATACGCACGCCTACGCGTGCGCCTGCCATTTGATAGTCATTAAAACCACGCCTCGCTTTAACCTGCCAGTACGTGAGTGGATACCACAGGGAGCAGAAGTATGCTTAACAACAGAAGAATGCATCGTAACCTTACACCCAAGGGTCTGACCTTTTGGGGGCAGTGGGCAATTGCCTTGAGTGTGGTCGTTGTACTTTTGTTTTCACTGGTACTGTTCAAGACCGGACAATTGGAATCCCACTACCGGATATTGGCAGCCATTACAATACTGGCCTCTATACCGGCGTACATGTTATGTGACGTCTATAGCAAAAAAGATGACTTTTTTGTTGGACTGGGACGGCTATTCACCGGCTGGTTATTGACCTTGGGCATATTATCGGCGGTTGGCATTGCCTGTAATGCCAGCTCGCTGTTTCCCTTGGAGATCCTGCTACTCTGGGCAGCAGTGAGCTATCCAATACTAGCACTCTGCTACATTCCGATTCACAGTCTGTCCAGGTACTACCATCGGCAACTTCACGAGCGCCAGAAATCACTGATTATTGGCACGGGCAAACTAGCGACCGACTTGGCCAATACGCTTGCCAGGCAAAAACGCTCACCCTTAGTCGGCCTTGTCGGCCCCAACACCGCGTCCCCCCAGGGCAACACTCAACCGCAGATTCTCGGCGACTTGCCCGACCTTCCCTCATTGATCCGAGCGCACGGCATACGCCGGCTGTACATCACCCACTCCCTTCAGGAAGCCACGCACATCGAGGCGCTCTACCTCAACCTGCTGGAGATCAGCGTGGACGTGATTTGGGTGCCCGACCTCAACAACATGCTGCTGCTCAATCACAGCGTAGCCGAGGTAGACGGCCTACCTGCAATCTTCCTTAATGAGAGCCCGCTGACCAGTCGCCCCACGGCGGCACTGAGCAAGTCACTGCTGGACAAGAGCCTGGCGCTGTTGGCGATTGTGCTGCTCAGCCCTTTGTTGTTGCTGTTCGCCCTGCTGATCAAGCTCACCTCCCCCGGCCCGGTGATTTTCAAGCAGGACCGTCACGGCTGGAATGGTGAGGTGATCAAGGTCTGGAAGTTTCGCTCGATGCGCGTGCATGACGACCAGGAAGTGCGCCAGGCCAGCCGCAACGACTCACGCATAACCCCCGTGGGGCGTTTTATCCGCCGTACCTCCATCGACGAGCTGCCGCAGCTGTTCAACGTGCTGCAAGGGCACATGGCACTGGTGGGACCACGCCCCCATGCCGTGGCCCACAATGACTATTACTCGGGCAAGATTCGCGCTTACATGGCGCGGCATCGCATCAAGCCCGGCATCACCGGCCTGGCGCAAGTCAACGGCTGCCGGGGCGAAACCGAGACCCTGGAGAAGATGCAGCAACGGGTCGATATCGACCTGCGCTATATCAACAACTGGTCGCTGTGGCTGGACATCAAGATCCTGTTCAAGACGCCATTTACCCTGCTCTCCAAAGACATTTACTAAGCCCTCCCTTCCCCCGCGCCGCCACACCGGCGGCGCGGTGCACCAGGCGCCCTTAGGGGCGCTATCGCCCCTCCCCTCATCGTCCCCGCCCCGCGCAAAACTAACGCCCACAGCAACGCCTGGGCATCCAGGCCCAAGCCGTTCGTATAAAAGTCAGAGAGGAAAGTCAGGGACGTGTTGCGCGCCGGCATTGCACCTGGCGCTTTACTGTTGCGGTTTGCTCACCGCCCGGCGCATGAGCACCGGGCAGTGAGTCACCTTGTCGGCAGACGCCGCTACATTACTCAGTGATCTTCTCGAAGTTGTTGTAGAACAGCTCGCTGTCACGCCCATCGGTCATGGTTTGCAGTGAGTACCCGCGGTTCAGGCGTGCGCCGCCATCCCGGGTCAGGGGTGCCCATACGACGTTGGCGCGACGCATGGTCGAAGTGCTCATCAGCTCGTCGAACGGGACGGAAATGTAGATGCCCTTGTCGAAGCTGCCCTCGCCGTATTCTTCCTTCGAGGCCGTGGTCAGCGTGACCCAGCCACCAAACTTCACGCCATTCTTGAACTGCCGCGAGATGTCGACCGTGGTGCCCCAGTCCCGCGCCAGGTAACGCCCCACACTGACGGCGGCCAAGGTGTCATACGGCAGCTGCGTATAGCTGGTGACATGCCCGGTGATGGTCTGGTAATCCCGCAGGCCGAAGCCCTGATTGAAATCACGCTGGCGCACGAAGTTCAGGTCTGCACCCACCGACCAGTGTTTGCCCGCCGGCCGGAACAGCATCTCGCCGCCAACCCCAGCGTACATGGACTCCAGGTAACCGCCGTAGACCATGCCATACAGGTCGCGATCCAGCCGCGCCGCATGGTTGAACTGGAACGTCGGCATCGTCACATCGGACGTCGTCATATACTGGCGCAGATCGGTGCGCACCCGCGGCAACCCGCTTGGCGCGTCGTAGGTGAACTTGTCGTAGTTGTTCAGCAGGTTGGCGCTGACCAAGCCGCTCCACCAGGTGTTGCGGGTAAACCGGTACTCCGCGTCGGCGTCGGCGGTGAACTGATAGAGCAACCCGTCGGGGCCGCCGATGTTCTGTTTGTAACCCAGGCCGAGCCCGTAGCTGAAGGGCTGACGTTTGCCGGTGTAGAGCGTAGTTTCCTGGTGGGCAATCGCCGGGTTGACCTCAGTGGTACGGTGCAGGTCCTTCAACGGCTGGTCGTTGTTGACCACCGCGCGGAAGGTGTCACGGGGCACGCTGGTCTCTTCCATAGGCATGTCGTACCGCTTGTTCACCAGGGTGAACCAATCGATATCCTGATTGACGCTGTTGTCGAGGATCCGGCTGGCGCGCCCCACGGCCTTGGCTGAATAGAAGTAGCGTTGTTGCTCGCCATACACCATCAGCTCGGAACCGTGCTGGGTAATGCGCTCCACTTTGTAGCCGGCATTCTGCTGCAAACGATCGGATACGTTGGCCCAGTCAACCTGGTCGGCCGGGGTCGTCGGCATGCGCGCCGGCAACGGTTCGGCGGGAGGATCGTAGGTCTTCACCGGTGCCTTGCGGCTGACAAAGTTGGTGTGCAGGGTGATACCGAACATCGCGGTATTACCGCGCTCCCAGGCCGCGCTCAGATCGACGCTGTCGGCCAGCTTGTAGACCACGCCGATATTCACCGGCGAATCCTGTTTGATCGGGTTGTCCAACGGCTCGTGCTTGTAGTCGTTGCCCTCGTATTCGAGCTTCACGCTCAGGGGTTCCCAGGGCGTTTGATAGGCGATTCCGCCAAACAACGAAGGACGCCCCCTGAAGTAGGCGTTGGAGTTCACATCCCCTGCCCTGGCGACGACCGCAGTACTCTTCGGCCGGTCGTTGAACTTGCTGCCGAGCACCGACAGCGGGTTACCGAAATCGCCTCGATTTCCCAGGTAGCCCCAGGCGATGCCGAGGCTGAAGTCCAGGTTGCCATAACGCTTGTTGGCGACGAAGTATTCGCTGGAAAACAACCCGGTACCACCGATGTCCCGGGCGCCGAAGGCCAGTTGGGGTGCCCAGTGGCTTTCTTCCCAAAGCCGCGCCTTGAAGTCGATGGCCTTGTCTTTGAAGCTCTGGCTTCCGCTCAACGCCTCGGCGCCGTACCTGCGGTTGCTGATGGCGGTGTAACGAAACGAGCCTTCCAGCCAGTCGAACGGCTGCAAGGAAAAGCTGTAGCGCGAGTAGGGATCGGTGCGGTTGGCGTTGGCGCTCAACTCGCCCGCCGGGGCCATGCGTGCGGTGGGGGTCTGGAGTAGACCCACGCCGCCGAAATCATTTTGGGTGTAACGGGGTTCTCCGTGAACCAGTCCGCAGGGCAAAAGCAATACAGCAGCAAAACGTAAATTCAAGGGTTCACCTCAGCCAACGGTTGAGTGGCAAAAAACTCGGCCAGTTGTTGGTTGAGATCAGGGGTCGGCGTCTCAAGGTCATCGCTGCGCACCGGCACCAGGATCCGGCTGCCAGGCGCAGCCACGATGCCGTCCTCCCGATTCCACGCCGCCACGCCCACCCGTCGCACCTGGCCGTCGGGCTGGATCAGCCACAGGTCATCGCGCTCGGCGTCGTCGAGGACGGTGCAGTTGCGAACATAATCCCCGACCTCTTGCATGGCGCGGTACGGCACCTCACAGGGCTGCGCGACGGCCCCGAGCACTTCCACGGTGGAGGGCCTTTCGGGGTAAACAAGTTGGTCGCCGTCATCGAGCAACGCGTTGCGCGCGAACCCTGCCTCCACGGCGATCGGGTCCAGCACCGCCACCTGGCGGCCCGTGACCGGCAACTGCTCGACCTGCCGATACAGACGCGCACTCAACTGCGCTCGGGTGGGCCGGTCGTCCAGCAAGGCTCCCCGTTGCAGCAGTTTCAAATCGAACAAAACCCCGGCCTTCAAACGCGCCTGCGGCTCCATCAACGACTGGTGCAGCCATGCGGCACCCAACCAGTAGCTTTCGGCGTTCGGTTGCGCCACGCGAATCACGTCCAGCAAGCGCGCCCCCGGTTTGACCTCATAGGCGCCAGGGCTGCGTGCATCGCCACTGACCGTGACGGCTGCCTGGCTCGTACCGGGGCCGATCAACAACAGGCCCAGCCATAGAAGATTCAGAGACTTCACCGGGCAGCCTCCCGATCAGGGCGTAGCTGTAGGATTTTCAGGGACAACCGGGGCGTCAGATGCTGCTCGCTGCGCAGGATGAAACCATCCTGCGGGTCGACCCAGTAATGGTTGGTGGCGCGGAAATCCAAGGTGGGAACATCCACCTGCTCGTCGATGCGCAGCAAGGCATGATCCTTGTCCAGAATGCGGAGGGTCTCGATGGCGTGGGTGCTGAAACGGCTGTTGACCGCGACGCCGATTCGGTTGCCGTCGTAGAGGTCGATCCAGCGTGTGCTGGTGTAGCCATCGGGCAGATGCTGGAGGCCGCGCTTGAACGGTGACTCGCCACTGAAGCGAGTGCCGTCCAGGGAAACGCCCAGGCCGACGGTGCGTACCACCAGGCCGTCACGCATCATCACCACTTGCTTGCCGGAAGCGACCCAGAACTCCAGGTCGCCCCGGCGCCGTGCCCTGGCCATCACCCCCTCACTGACAGCGGTGGTGACCAGAATCTGCGGGTACGGCACGGCGTCGACCTGGGCACGGGTCACGTTGATGGGGGCCGGGCCGCTGACGGAGGTTTCGAGGGTGTACCAGGACGCCCTCATCAACGGGTTACACCCGCTCAACAAGAGCGCCATCGACAGACAGGCGCAGGTAGGCAAAATTTTCACGGAGGGCTTGAGCCTTATCTGCTGTTGGCTTCGCTGAGGTCATTAAACGATCGGGCACCGATCCCGACGGCACTGGCGGTTGGCAGCAGTTGGCTGATCAGGCGGTTCCAGCGCGTCACGCCAGCTGGCCCGACGTACACGATGTCTTGGGGCTGCAAGTCGAATCGGGTGGCCAGCACCAGCGCGGACGGTGATTGGGCATCGAGCTGGAACACCTTGGCGGGTTCTGCTTCAAGGTTGTCCGCGCCACGAATCACGTAGACGGCGTTGCCATTGGAGGTGGTCTGGTTCAAGCCACCCACCGTGCCCAGGGCATCGGTCAGGTTGATCGACTTGCCCTTGAAACTCAGGGCCCGGGGCTGATTGACTTCGCCCATGAGGTACACACGTTTTTGGTCGTTATAGGGCAAATACAGCCGGTCGCCGCCCTTGAGGTAAATGCCCTGCAGTTGCGAGCCCTGGCGATTCAGGCTGTCCAGGTCAAGCCTGTATTCACGCCCGTCGCGGGTGAGTGTCAGGCCCGACAGGTCGGCATTTGTCGGGTCGATGCCGGCGGCGCCAATGGCTTCAACGGCACTCAAGGGCGTGGTAGTGATTGGCTGTTGGCCGGCTTTGATCACCGCACCGGTCACCACCACGGTCTGGCTGGCAAACCGCAGGACGCTGACGTCGACCTGAGGGCTTTCAATAAACTGCGACAGTCGCCCGGCGATAAAGGCGCGTAATTCTTCGATGGTTTTACCGGCCACCGGAACGTTGCCGATATACGGATAAAACAGCGTGCCGTCCGGACGCACCAAGCGGCCGTTGGCATCGATCTGCTGTTGCGGCCCGGACGGTGCCGTCAACTCGGGGTGATCCCAGACCGTGATAAACAACAGGTCGTTGGCGCCTACCCGATAGCCACCCGGAACATACGCCAGCAATTCAGCAGGTACCGATTCACGAACGTGCGTGGCGGCATCCATGGCGATCAACTTGGGCGTGATCGGAATCAACTCCACCCGGGTACTTTCGGGAGAGCCCTCACTGGACATTTGACTGGTGTCCATGTGTTGACCAGGCGAAAACATGCAGCCGTGCAAGCTGATACTTGCCAGCAAAAGAACAGGTAACCTAGAAATCATAATGGCACTACGCTAGTCGAGGACGAGTCTAAAAAAGATCACCCAGAAAGTTCTGAGTGATCTTGTACAACAGGGTTTACGAGGGATTAGTTGGTACCGGTAGTGCCGCCTGTACCGGTTGTACCGCCGGTGCCGGCAGTACCGCCATTGGAACTGCCACCCGAGTTGGAAGCGGCTGCTGCAGCGCCGACAACGGCCGTGCCGACCCCAACCCCTTCACCGAGCGTCACGCCACCCACGAGCGGGGTGCTCAACGACAGGGACTCACCTGCGCCGGCGGCCTCGCTCACCGCAGCGCCGGCGACTTCACCCGCCGCCAGTGCCGCAGTACTTGTGAAAGCCAGCAAGCCGGCCAACAGTAATTTCCTCATATCAGACTCCTTCTCGATATTTACCCCTTATCAAACTTTGCAATAAGGGAGTAGTGATGGAACGGAGATAAACAGGCTATGCAAACTGTACAAAGATCCTGTTGGATCACACACTTAGCCTCCTCGAAATCATCTCACTTGTGGATAGCTCAAACCACCCATGTTAATAATCGTCAGGTTTAAACGACTGGCCGTACTGATAACCCGCGACCAATACCGTAATAGTCAAAGCCGTTGGCTTTCATCCGCTGCGGATCAAATATATTGCGGCCATCAAAGATCACAGGCGTGCTCAGTTTTTCTTTAATCAAGTCCAGGTCCGGGGCTTTGAACTCACGCCACTCCGTCACAATCACCAATGCATCGGCACCTTGCAGCGCGGCCTCTTTGGTCCCCATGAGCAGCAAGTCTTCGTTCATGCCGTAAATGCGCTGGGTCTCGGCCATCGCTTCCGGGTCGAAGGCTTGAACCCTGGCGCCCACGCTGCGCAATTGTTCGATCAGCACGCGGCTGGAGGCTTCGCGCATGTCGTCGGTATTGGGTTTGAAGGCCAGGCCCCAGATCGCAAAGGTCTTGCCCTCCAGTTGCCCACCAAAGTGATGGTGGATATGCCCGAACAGGTGCTGCTTCTGGCGCTTGTTGACTTCCTCGACGGCCGACAGCAGCGTTGCCTGATAGCCGATCGACGACGCGGTGCGCTCCAGGGCCTGTACATCTTTCGGGAAACACGAGCCGCCATAACCGCAGCCAGGGTAGATAAAGTCGTAGCCAATCCGTGGGTCAGAGCCAATGCCCTTACGAACGGCCTCAATGTCTGCGCCCAATCGTTCGGCGAAGTTGGCCATTTCATTCATGAAGGAAATCTTGGTGGCCAGCAGGCAGTTGGCCGCGTACTTGGTCAGTTCGGCACTGCGGATGTCCATCGTGATGATTTTTTCGTGGTTGCGGTTGAAGGGTTCATACAGTTCCCGCATGCGCTCCACGGCGTAGCTGCTGTCACTGCCGATGATGATTCGGTCGGGGCGAGTGCAGTCGGCAACTGCCGAACCTTCCTTCAGGAACTCGGGGTTCGAGATCACCTGAAACTCCACCTCAAGCCCCCGGGACGCCAACACCTCGGACACCTTGGCCTGGACTTTATCCGCGGTCCCCACCGGCACCGTGGACTTGTTCACGATAATCTTCGGCTCGGTCATGTTGAGCGCGATGGTCGCGGCAACGGAGAGCACGTACTTGATGTCGGCGCTGCCATCGTCATCCGGCGGCGTGCCCACGGCGATAAATTGCACTTCACCATGCCGCACGCCTTGCGCCGCGTCAGTGGTGAACTGCAAGCGCCCGGCATCATGGTTCTTCTGCACAAGGGCACTCAGCCCGGGCTCATAGATCGGAATGATCCCGCTCTTGAGGTTCTCGACTTTGGTGGCGTCAATGTCGACACAGCAGACTTCATGCCCCGCGTCAGCCAGCACCGCCGCTTGCACCAGGCCCACATAGCCGATTCCAAATACAGTTACGTTCATTTCAATAGTCCTTTAAACAAGCTCGAGGCGGCCATAGCGGTCTTCAAAGCGGATGATGTCGTCTTCGCCCAAGTAGGAGCCGGACTGCACTTCAATCAGCTCCAGCGGGATGCGTCCCGGGTTTTCCAGGGAGTGCACAACGCCAATGGGGATGTAGGTGGATTGGTTTTCGGTGAGCAGCACCTGCTTGTCGGCGATCTGCACATTCGCGGTGCCGGACACCACGATCCAGTGCTCGGCCCGATGGTGGTGGAGCTGCACCGACAGCTTGTGCCCCGGCTTAACCGTGATCCGCTTCACCTGGTAGCGATAACCCTGGTCCACCGAGTCATATTTGCCCCACGGCCGATAGACTTCGCGGTGACTGGCGCTCTCGATGCGGTGCTTTTCAGTGAGCTGCGCGACGATTTTCTTGACGTCTTGCGCATGATCCTTGGTGGTCACCAGGATCGCGTCGGCGGTCTCGACCACCACCACATCATTGATCCCGGCAACGGTGACCAGGCGGTGGCTGGCATGCACATAGCTGTTGGTCACGTCTTGCAGCAGCACGTCGCCCTGGGTGCAGTTCTGGTTCTGGTCCTTGAGGCCCGCTTCCCAGACCGAGTCCCAGGCACCCAGATCGCTCCACGGAGAGTTGAGGATGACCACCGACGCGATGTCGGTTTTTTCCATCACCGCGTGGTCAATCGACACGTTGGGCGCGTTCACGAAATCCACCTGGTTGAGCCGGGTGAAATCCTGGTCGTGCGTCGCATTGGAGAGGGACAGTTCTGCGGCCACCATGATCTCCGGGCTCAAGCGCTCCAGTTCAGCCTTCATCACGGAAGCGCGGAACATGAACATGCCGCTGTTCCAGAAGTAGTTGCCTTGGGCCAGGTAGCTTTGTGCGGTCTCAAGGTCGGGCTTTTCGACAAAGGCCTCGACATGCGCCGCGCCATCGAGGGCAGCGGCTTGAGTGCGGATATAGCCATAGCCAGTCTCCGGCTTGGTAGGCACCACGCCGAAGGTAACGATCTTGCCCTTGTTGACCTCCACCGCGGCCAGCGTCAAGGCCGCATTAAAGGCGCCGGTATCGCCGATCACATGGTCTGCCGCCAACACCAGCAGGATCGGGTCATCGCCGTCTTGCAGGGCTGACAACGTCGCGGCGGCAATCGCCGGAGCGGTATTCCGGGCCGTGGGTTCAAGAAGGATTTTCTGGGGTATCAAGTCCAGCGATCGACTTTGCTCGGCCACGATGAAACGGTGTTCTTCGTTGCACACAATGATCGGTGGGCTGACGTTCTCGCCCTCTATCGAGAGGTTCTTGATGCGGTCCAACGTGGCTTGAAACAAACTCAAGTCACCGTGCAGCGCTATAAACTGCTTTGGCTTAAGTGCTCTAGAAAGCGGCCACAGGCGCGTGCCTGAGCCGCCAGACAATATCACTGGGATCATAGCGATTACTCGATGATTAAACGTAATGGAAGCGTGTCGACAACCGACCGAAACTTAAGACGTGAATGACTTTACATAACTGATCAGGCGGTCTCTTTCGGTAAAGTCCAATGGACTTTCCGAACTGCTGTAGTTAAGTGCTGAATCAATTGCCGAAAAGAAGCCGTCTTTATCGTGGGCGATAAACACCGACGGAATATCTGAAAAGTTCTCGGCGGTGTCGTACTGGTGATTATTGATGTGTTCACCCCGTCGGCTGTCTCGCGGGACGATAACGATGGGTTTTCCCAGTTCAAGGGAGCGAATGATATTGCCCATGCCCGCATGGGAAACAATCACTTTTGACGCATTAAAGTTCTTGGAAAACAGCGGCTCGGCAATGGTCTTGTGCGCCGTAATGCGGCCCAGGTCATTTTCCTGATTGCCCACTTGGGCGACAATCGGGACCTCAGGGTTTGCATGACTCCACTCATGCAAGTAGCCGAGCATCCGTTCAAAGGGTGCTTGAGTGCCAACGCTGCAAAATATCATTTACACAATCCTCCCTTTATATTGGGCCCGGCTGTTTTGCGAAAGCGTGGGCCACTGGGTCAGCAACTCATCGACAAAATAAACAGCGATCCGGCCGGACAACGAAAGTTTCTTGGGGTTGGCGATACTGTCGATCCACAGGGTCTTTTTCCCCATGAGTTTTCCCGCGACCAATCCCAGCAACCCCGGCGCGGCGCCGGTGGAGATCACGTACCTGGCCTTGCTGCGGTAGACGATCGCAAAGATCTGGCAAAAGCCCTTGATGATCTTCATCGGCTCACTGCGATTAAAGTCCGGGACTTGCGCAAAGGCGTGGGCGGGATACTGCGAGCCAATGCTGATATCCACGGTGGCAATGGTAACTTTCTGACCGTCGAAGGCCGGCAGCAACTTGCTCATTTGCACCCAGTGCCCACCTCCAGAACAAATCAATAAAACATCACTTGATTGACTCATGACGGTTCCCTTCCTGTCAGGTGTAATAGACATCATTAAATAGTGGCGGCAGTTCTTAACTGTTGTGCCTGGCCTTTCCAGCGGGCTATTCGCTTGGCTTTGAGCAAGGCTGATTTCTCTTTATAGATTTCTTGATTGGCGATGAGCTGCGCGACGCCGGCCTTTATCGACAGTGGATTCAGGGTGTCTACGAACACTGCGGCTTCGGAAAACAGCGAGCGCAGTACCGTGGTATTCGAGAGCGCCATCGGCCGGCCGGCGCTGACCGCTTCGTTGGCCACGCTCAACTGCACGTTGTCGCGGGTGGTCAGGCCGAGCACCACATTCGCGTTGCACAGCAACTGTTCGAACGTCGCTTTGCTGAGGAAACCGGTCAGCTTGATGTTCGCGGGAAGGGACGCCACGAGTTCTTCAGACAGCTTGCCCTGATGTTTTCCGGTGATCAGGAAGTCGACATCCGGCATTTCCCGGGCGGCGTTGATCACGACCTCTATGGGCTCATCGATATCAAAGGAGCACGGAAACAGCACATAGGGCCTCTCGCGCTCGGTGGCGGGCGCCGCCGGGAAGTCACACGGCAAGTCTTCCAGGATAAAGATATTGGTTTCCTTGACGCCAAGGCCTGCCAGTTCCTCTTTGACTTTAAAGTTATGCACGACCACTGCGTCGATTCTATTCAACAGGGATACAGTGCCCGGAAAACCTATCCACTGTTTGCGCAACAAGCTGTTGTGGGCATCAGCGATAATCTTCAAGCGCCGGTTAAATATAAACTTGTAGGCCAGTGCTATATGCAATACCGGGCTCGGCGGCAACTGCACCCACAGCACTTCCGGCGAACCGGCCAATAGCGTCTTGATGGTTTTAAACGACTTGATCAAGTAGTCCAGTGGACGCGCCGATTTCTTCTTGAACCGGTTGGGCAAGTGCAGAATGTCATAGGCCCAATATTGCTTCATGGTATCGGCGCGTCGTTGATAGCCAATCCATGCGATCATTAATGATTTCACGTCAGAATCCTGCATAAATAAAAGTGGAGCCAGTGAGGTGCTTACACGGCAAACCAAATCGGAAAGTCGGCGCTGTACAGAATATTTTTATTCCTGAAGCGAAGATGTTTGGCCGGGTTGCCGCCCACAATTGAGTACGCTTCAACGTTGCGCGTGACCACACTGCCTGGATAAACCACGGCGCCTTTTCCGATGGTGACGCCTGGCATCACCATCACATTGGGAAAGAGCCAGGCGTTGTCTTCGATCACTACGGGTTTGCCCACCAGACAACTCATCGGGTCATCAATATCGTGACCCAGGGTATAAATCCGGGCGTTGTGGGAAATATTGACGTTGTCCCCAATCTGGATACCGGCCCGGTTGTCCAGGTAGCAGTCGTAATTGACCGTGCAGTTTTTCCCGATGGAGAAGTTGCCGAAGGTGAAAAAAACCACCTTGCGGTGAACCGTAGTTTTCGCGCCCACCTGGCATCCGGTCAGCCTGAGCAGTGAACGCCTCAGGTTGAAAAACAACGCCAGGCTGAGCAGCGAATTAAACAGCGCAACAGCGGCCTTCTTGATATTCAGTTTCAGGTTTTTCACTTAGTCACCCTGCCCTGATGCATCAGTCACGCGCTGGGAGCTCATCACAAAATTCCTGAAGCGAATATTGGTGCTGACCGGCGTGGCGAACGACGGGTTATTCCCACCAAAGAACGTAGAAAACAGCAGGCCATCGATGCTGATGTCCGGGGTATCTCTAAACGTCAGCCCGGTTTCGGAATGCACCAGCTTTTTGTCATACCAGATGGAAATCACGCCATCGGCCTGCCCCGGTGTATTCAACTTCACCAGTTGCTCCAACCTGTGCCACTGCCCGACCGTAAAAATCCAGGAACCCAGGCCGACTGCCGTGCCCCAGGTTTTACTGGTGGGCAAATAGGCATAGATCGCACCGGCGCCCTTCTCTTTCCAGATATAACGCGTGGAAAAGCCGTCATGCCCGTTGGGTATTTTCCCGCCGGTATTGCCGGTGCCGCCGTAGAGGCCAGGGAGCTTGCCGCCTTTTACAAAATTGAAATTCTGGTCGAACTTCAACTCGTACGTCAGCACCAGGCACTCCCTGCCCGGTTGCGGGAGCGGGGATTTGAATTCGATTCCGCCGTAGGGCAATCCGAGCCGAACCATCGAGCCCGGGTCGTACGAGCCGGCGGGAAAATGAACGGCGATGTCCTTGATTTTCTGGCTGTAGGTTTTGTTGGTTAAATTGGCGCGGCCCTTGATGCTGTTTTGCGCCTGAGCACCGTCGAGCACCTGCGACACATCCGGAAGTGACGGATAGATGTTCTTGATGCGTTGCTCGCAGCGGTCGCTGACCTCTGATGCGCCGCTCGCGGCCACCTGCAGAGAAAACGCCAAAGTGAGTAGCGTCGAGGCTGTCTTTTTCACGTCGGTTGCCCCTCCACTTTATTTTTCATCGACCCATTTCAAAAAGTCGTCGACGGCTTTTTGCGCAAGGGAAGATCGCTGGGCGATTTCTTGCTTGAGGTGCTCGGCCATTTGCGCTTTCGATTGGCGGAATTCGCTGATGGTCGTGATGATCACGTCGGGGTCCGGGACGCTGACCAGCTTCGTGCCGTGCGGCAGCATTTCATGGACTTTTTTCAGCTTGTTTTCGATTTCAACGGCGATGGTCGGGAAACCCAGGGAAGCCGGCAGGAGTACGCCGTGGGCCCGTGCGCTGATGATCACGTCGGACTCAACGATCAGCTTCGCCATGAAGGTTTCAGGGGTATCGCCGGCGGCGTCCCAGCACAACCACTCGAAGGTGTCGTACTTGTCGATCAGGTGCTGGTCACGCTCTTTGTAGAGCGAGACCAGGCGCACCTGCTCGCCACGTTTGGCCAATTCATCAGCGGCCTGGACCATCGCCTTGATGAACTGTTGCCCGTTTGCATCGTGGGGCCAGTCGCGCAGGATAAAGGACAGGTACTTGCCCTTCTTGAGGCTGCCGACTTCCAGGTCTTTGCTGGAGATCCACAGATCGGAAAGCAGGCTGGGGTCGGTGTACACCTCCACGTCTTTCTTTCCAAAGGTATTGCAATGCTGCTGGCTGGTACCGTCCCGCACGGAAATGTAGTCACAGCGATTGATCACGCTGACGGCGCGGGTCAGCAACTTGCCACCGCCATCAAACGGGCCCAGGCCGATACAGAACGCCGCCAGACGCCGGTGGAAATAGATCTTGTCGACACCACCACGCAGCCCGACATACAGGCGTAACAGCGTGGACTTCAGGTCGGTTTGAGCCTTGATGCTCTTATAGGCCTTCGCCAATCGACCGGTAGGAGCGGTGACTTCCTTGGCCGGCGGGATGAACGAGAAGAACTGGCCGCCGCCGCCCAAGACCACCAGGTCGGCCTTGACCGGTTCCTTGATATGCAACCACTTGATGCGCGGATTAAAGTTCCTGGCGATCTGCGGATGATCGACACCCACCGCAATATCCGACTCTTTAAAGCGTTTTTTCAGAATATTGATCACGCATAGCATTAATACGTCATCACCCAAGTTACCCGGACCGTATGCACCCCGGATATAAACTTTACTGACATTCATGCTGGGCTTCCATTTTCCACGGGGTCATTAAACACGGCATTCAAGGCAAACGTTGTTGCGAGAATGTAGATAAATATCGTCGCCATAATCATCAATCGATACAGCACACTTTCAACGTAGGCGCTGGATATGAAACTGATAAAAGGCAATGTCCAGAGGATCAAAATCCTGGGAGATATAAGCAGTTCCAAAGGCAGTATTTTCTTATAAACAAAATAAGGCAGCCCTAACAGGAAGTGGATGAACTGCGAACCAATAAAGGCCTTGGCAATCCCGATTGCGCCCTCCTCCCTGAGCCATAACGCGCCGGCGATAAACAGCAGGCCCCATAGAATGTTGCTCATGACGCTGAACCAGGCCAGGTTCATCACGATCATCTTTCTTGAAATGCCGGACTTGAATGCACTGAGCAAAGATCCGAGGATTACCAGCACCAACGTCACTTCAAAATCCCGCCCGAGGAAACTGCTCCCGTAGAGTTTGGCCAGCAACTCGGGAAACATGATCACCGGCTGTATGATCACCAGCACCACTAACCAGCCCGAGAGAAAGTTCAAGGCGTCCAGCTTGCGGTTTTTACCGCCCAGCGCTGCGGCCAGCATCGGTACCAGTACAGAGCCCAACACCACCGAAACATGTGAAAAGATCGCGTTCCATTGCATGGCAGCGGCGTACATGCCCAACGCGGCAAGGCCGTTGGTGGTTTCCGCCAATAACTTGTTCGCGAACCAGTTCATCGGGGCGACCATCAACCCCGTCAGTAATACCGGCAGGCCCACCGACAGCACGGCATGCTTTTCAGTCATTGCACCTGTGAAGCTCAGCGTGGTGTTCCGGCCCTTGAGTATTTTCCAGCAGGCCAGTGCGCTGAAGAACACGATCAGCAATTGGGAACCGGCCAACCCCAGCAGCGCGCCGTTGAGTCTGAACTTGACCGTGAGGAAATACGTCGCCGGGATCGCGACCATCGCGATGATTCCGTTGATCGTCGCAATCGACCGGTATTGCCCCCACCCGGTCAGACAGCCTTGGGTCCATCCCGACAGAATGATGAAGGTGATGGTGCTCAGTACAATCAGCGAAGCCGCGCTCAGGCTGTCTGCGCCCAAGATAACGCTGGAGAAGAAGTGCGGGAAAAACAGCGCTGTCCCGATGATCATCGCACTGAAAAACACCGAAAATGTCAGCGTCAGGGCGATACCCCGGCCGGTTTTCTCGGGGCTGCTCTCCTTGAACTGCCCGATATGCTTGGCCGTTGCCGTGGTGGTGGCTTGGGCGGCGACGTTGGCAAGCATCACAATCGCGCTTTGGATCAACCCGTACTCACCAAAGGATTGGGCGCCCAATACCCGGGCCACCAGGATGCCGGTGATCACCACCGAGACTTTGGTGGCGACGGCAGAGATGAAACTCCAGGCCGTACTGGAGACGAATTTTTTCAACACTGTGCTGTTCATCCGGCTTTCACCTGTAAGGGCATGGTTATCAGCGGCAGGTCCGGCTTAAGCAGCTTCTTGCGTTGCCTGGCCGTGTGCTCAGCACAGACGCGCAGAACGATGGCGCCATAAGCGATCCCGATGGCGTACGGCTGATAAGGCGTGGCCGACACAACGAACATCACCCCCAAAAACACAGCAATCGAGACCGCCACCCGGCTATGCATGTGCTGGGTAATCGAGGTAATGAACACGTACAACAAGTACAAGCCGATCAGCCCGTACTTAACGAAGTACGTTAAGTAGGCACTGTCGATATTCGAGTTCTTGTCATCGAGGCCACGGTATTCAAACCAGGGAATTTCGAACGGCGTTCCCGCGCCCAATCCGACAAAGTAATGCAGCGGGTTCATGCCCCGGATCAGTTCCAGCGCGGGGCTGAAACGAGTGCCCAGTTGAGCGGCCATGCCCTCGGACGACAAACCGTCATTGATTCGGTCAGCGCCGATCATGTTGCTGACGCCGATAAACGCCATCAGCACAACCGCCCCGGCCAGGGCGACCCCGATCATGCGGGCCGGCTTTGTATATTGGTGAATGATGATCGCCGCAAACACCGACACGAAGATGAAGCGCGAATTGGCGATAAACAGACAGATGAATGAAGTCGCCAGACAAATTCTTGCGAGCTTCTTTCGCTGTTCAAACAGCCGTGGGTCGATGAAGTAATAAATCAGATAGGCCACGGCGGCGTACGTACCGCCATCCAGGTACCGGTAGGCGTTTTCTTCATAGTAAACGTCTTGAAACTTGTACAGGCCCAAGCGTAACCAGGCGATATCCAGCACGTTAAATGCCGTCATCGCGATCAATAGCATCAACACCGTTTGCAGCTTCAGAGTTTTCGCGGCAAGGGTCGCGATGTTCGAGAGCACGATAAACGACAGGATCATTATGAAAGGCCGGACATCCTTCAACAGGTACTTGTTCGAAGACTCCAGCAAACCGCACGCGAGTAATACCAGATACAGGCCACAGCCAAACAACAGGCCGCCTGGCGCTGTCAGTTGATTCCTCTGAGAAACCACCTGCCTGACCAGCAGCGCACCCAGCCCACCGACGATGTAAAAGTCAAAGAAGTAGATGCCTTTGAGCGAGATTATTTCGCTGTAGGAGTTACCCGTGGGAATAACAGCCAGCATTATCCCAAACACTACAATTGAGTATTTTGGATTTTTCGCCGCGAGCAAACCCGCTGACAGCGCGATAAGGGATAACAGGTAAAACATGGCTGGGTATTCTTTATGCTGATTTGAATTTGGCACGCTACCGCCCCAGGATTTTTCGTTCATTTCCTGAGAACGTGACCGCTATCCTGCAATTACAGTGGTGAATCAGCTCCGATCAGCCTGGTACTCGTACTGGTAATACCCGTAGTTGCCGTAGCCATATTTGGCCGAGGCTTTCTTTTCAACCCCGTTGAAGATCGCGCCCCTGAGCACGATGCCGTTCTGGGCAAACCGGCGAATGGTATGTTCGATCTCTTTGGCCGGGTTCAAGCCATAGCGCGTGACGATCAGGTTGGTCCCCGACTGCCTTCCCACAATCGCCGCGTCGGTCACGGCCAATAGCGGCGGCGTATCCAGAATCACCAGGTCATAGCGTTCGCTGACTTGCGACAACAATTCGGTCAGGTTGCGATGCATCAGCAGCTCGGAAGGATTGGGCGGTATCTGCCCGCGGCTGATGATGTCGAGGTTTTCAATGCCGGTTTTGTGGATCGCGGTTTCAAGGGTGCATTGGTTGGAGAGGATGTCGGAAAGCCCATCCTTGGCCGGCACACCCAGCACCTTGTGCAGGTAGCCGCGGCGCATATCCACATCAATCAACAAGACGCGCTGTCCGGTTTGCGCAATGACCGCCGCCAGGTTGACCGAAACGAAGGTCTTGCCCACCTCGGGGCTGGGCCCGGAGATCATGATGCGGTTATTGGGTGCCTCGAGCATCGCGAAGTGCAGGCTGGTGCGCAAACTGCGCAAGGCCTCCACCGCCAGGTCCGTGGGGTGACTGATGGCCAGCAATGAAGAGCCGGCATCGGTACGTCCACGGCCGCGGGTGATTTTGTCTTCTTCAACCTTTTGCAACGGGCTGTATGGAATCGACGCATACACTGGCAACCCGAGCTGCTCGATGGCTTCCGGGCTTTCCAGGCCGCGATTCAGCGCCTTGCGCAACAGCACCAGCGCCACCGCCAGGAAGCCGCCCAAGAGTGTCGCGATCAGCACGATCAGGATCTTTTTCGGTTTGATCGGCTTGAAGTAATTGACGTCTGCGGTGTCGATCAGGCGCACGTTGCCCACGGTCCCCGCGCGCATCACATCCAGCTCCTGGGACTTGTTCAGCAGTTGGGTATAGATGGCCGTGCCGACCTCGACATCCCGGGTCAGGCTCAACAGCTCCTGCTGGGTCGAGGGCAGGCCTTCTACCCGGCTCGCCAGGCTTTGCTGCTTGCTGGTCAACTCGCCGATCTGGGTCAGCAACGCGCGATACGCGGGATGTTGGCGGGTGAACTTGCGGTCCATCTCGGCCTGCTGCAACTTCAGCTCGGAGATGCTGGTGTCGAGCCCCACGATCTGGTCGAGAATCGCCTTGGTTTCCAGGGTGATGTCCACCGACTTGCTGCGGGTCTGGTATTCATTCAAGGCCTTCCCGGCTTTTTCCAGGTCCTTCTTGACCTCTGGCAGTTGCTCCTTGAGGAACGCCAGGCTTTGCGCCGCCTCAGCCGAGGTGCGCTCCACGTTTTGCCGCACGTAAATGGCCGCGATCTGATTAAGGATTTTGATCGCCTGGTCCGGGTCGGTGCTTTCCAGCGCCAGGCCGATCATGCCCGACTCTTTCCCACGCTCGACCACGTCCAGATTTTCCTGGTAGTCGAGGATGCTGGTCAGGCGCGCATTGCGGATCACCCGGAAACGCGTGCCGGGTTTGGCGCGCAGTTCCTCAATCTGGAAGGCGACGCCATTTTGCTCGATCAGTTGCCCAGCTTCGCCGGCCGCCAGCACTTGGTCATCTTCATCCACCAAGGTGAAATGCGCGTTTTCACCCACGGTCAGGGTCAGCTTCTTGCCCAGCTGCCCGTCGGGCAGGTCCAGCTTGAAGATCTTCAGCGACTCGCCGCCCCAGGCGAAGCTGTCCAGCCCCAGCAAGGGCTCGGCGATTGCACCGGGGTTAGTCTTCTGGAAGCGGCGTGCGAGGAACTCACCGACCACCGGGAAGTACATGGGCTGTACGACGATATCGAGTTTCAGGTTGTCGACGGTTTTGCCAATCACATACCGCGACTGGATCAACTCGATCTCGGTGGCCGAAGGCGACTCTTTGCCGAGCATGCCGCCGATGTCCGAAAAGCCCAGCAAGTCGTTCTTTTTCGCTTCGACCTGCAACAGAGCATTCGCCTGATAGACCGGGGTCGCCAACACCGCATACGCGGCGCCTGTGAGCATAAAGGCGCCGGTAACCGCGGCGATCAACCATTTGTGGTCGATCAATGTTCCAAACAGACCGAGGAGATCAATCTCCTCGTTATCGTCTTCCCGTACGGTGACTGCTGGCGCTTGCTGCATAAGTCGGATTCTTAGCCTTTATTTCGATTCAAAAAGTCATGGCGATCAGCGTGCGAGACGCTGCGCCCATGCGTTTACGGCTTCTTCGATCAACGCATAAGCGTGCACAAAAGCAGCTTTCCCTTGCCGGTAGGGGTCGCTGATCTCTCGCTCGTTTTGCCATTTACCCAGCAGCAAGACCTTGCCCCGTGCCTCGGGCGCCATGCTGAGTACGGCGCTGATGTGCTGTCGCTCCATCACCAGGATCAGGTCGGCTTCATTGATCGCCTGTGGCTCCAACTGGATGGCCTGGTGTTCAACGGCCGGATGACCATGGGCCTCAAGTAACGCACGCGCGGTGCTTTCAATCGGTTTGCCGACCAGTGCGGCAATGCCGGCAGAGCTGACCTTGATATCGCAGCGACTGAGTGCGCCACGCAAAAGGCTTTCTGCGGTGGGACTACGGCAAATATTGCCAATACAGACAATCAACACTCTTTTAAACAAAGCACTATTCCCCGGGCCATCCATTACCCCATGAAGCGCTAACATCAACTTCATAACTTCACGGCAGTATTTATTACCATGGAACCCCCACTTCACCCAAAACTATCTCCGGACGAAAAATAACAACACCCGCACCAACGCGACGATTTATAACATTCATGCCTTTGCAGCCTCCACCGGCTTTAAATTACCTAACTACCGAGTTTCGCTATATATAGACAGAGGAAGTTTCATGAGCGCAAATGCCAATAAAGCCTGGTACCTGGTCCAGTGCAAATCCCGGCAGGACGAGCGCGCCGAGGAACATCTTCAGCGCCAGGGCTATACCTGTTTTCGGTCTACCTATAAACGCGAACGGCTGTTGAAGGGCCAGCGCAGGACCACGCGGGAATCGCTGTTTCCCGGTTATCTGTTTATTCAAATGAGCCTGCAGGACAGCTGGAGCTCCCTGCGCTCGACTCGCGGGGTGTCGCGGGTCGTGGCATTCGGCGCACATCCGCTGCCCATCAGCGACGCGCTGGTGGATGAGCTACAGGAGCGAGACCACCAGGGCGTTGTGGCAACCCTGTTGCAGCCGGGCGAAAGCGTGCGCATCAATGAGGGGCCGTTTGCCGAACTTGAGGCCGTCTTCCTGGCCATGGACGGAGAAGAACGTGTGATATTGCTGATGAACTTCCTGCAACGGGAACAGCGCATCAACGTGCCTTTGGCAGAAATCAGCCGAGTCCGGACAACTTGCTGATAATTGCCTTAAGCCGACCAAAAATAACATCCCGCTTATTAGCAGACTAAAAATAACATCCCCTTACTTTTTCGCATCTTCAGAATAAAGTAATACGTGAATAAACAGCGAGGGACGGCCATGAAAAGTTCAAAGCTATTGGTAGAGCGTATCGGCCTGTTTCCTTCTTCGGGGAACATCCACGTCAAGGTTAATAGTTCAACCACTGTTGTAGAACGCATGCAGGTGTTATACGCCAGCAACTCACTGGACAGCGATGAATCCTGTAGCGGGCTTTCAATGGTCTTTGCCGACTGGCGCTTCAAGTTGCAGGTGAGCAATCCCCTGTCCATTTGCCTGTGCGTGGAAAGTCGCGGCGACAGCCACCTGATGCAAATAAAGACCGCCGAGTTACTGGCCAATATCTCCTGCACCGAGGAGCGGCCATGAGCATTTATGAGGATCTGAAACGGGCCTACGCCTTGAAAAGGCTGACGAACGCGTTTGAAGGATTCGTGGGCCTGGCGCCCAACGAACAGCTGCCGGCGGAGCAATACGCGCGCAACACCCAGGTGCTGTCCCACTGGCTGGATCGCTTGCGGGACAACTCGCCGCAGGACATCACCGATACGCTGTTCAAGCAAATGAAGCGCGCTCAGCGCCGTGGCGATGCCCGGCGCTTCAATTGCCAGACGGTACTGCTGGAGCTGCTGGTGGAGAGTAACCTGGCCCTGGACCTGGCCACTTACTCGGCGTTCATCGGCATGGAAGAGGCCCGCCAGGAAGGCTCCTGATGGGCCTGATCGGCCCCTGAAACCGCCACGGCGACATGGTTGAGCAGTTTCTCGGCGTTGTACTTGGGCACCATCGCACTCAGCAACAGAATCACCATTCCCCCGCCGATCAAGGATGGGGAAACCCGTACCTCAACCACTTCCAGTCGCCATAGAAAAGCGATCGCCGCCATCCCACCCAAGAAGCCACCGGCCAGCGCCTCGTTGAGCGGGTGAATATAGGGGGCGACGCAAAAAGCGCTGAACCAGGCGGTGATCAACAGCCCACAGACCGCCGCCGGCCAGCGCCAATCGGGGTTGATGCGGCGCGCCACCAGGCTTATCGCCACAGGGACCATCAACGACGTATTCATGGCGTGACCGCTGAGCACGGCAATATCAAGGTGTTGGAGCGACACGCCCCAACCCTTGAACAACAGCTTGCTGAACGCGACGATGGAATAGGTGCAGGCAATTGTCATCAGCCACCACTTGACCGCCTGGGGCCGGGAGTACCAGAGCCAGACGGCGATTACCACTGCGGCCGGAATCATGACGGTGATCCCGCCATATTGCGCCAGTTCTTCCCGTATCAAGTGCTGTTCCTTACACGCCAGTTTTCCCGGACCCAATGAGACCTCAGACCCGGGCAAAACACAACGACTTCAGGGCGAAGCGGCCAACGCTTGCGGCGAAAACACCTCGGGGTCCATCAATTTCAGCACCTCTACCCGATGGGGAAAAATCTTCTTCTGCACAAACAGATCATCCACCTGCTGCAACGCCTGCACATCCCGCTCCTCTACCGGCAGCAGCGACTCATCGCCCCATGCGCGCAGCAATTGTGAAACCGGCAGCGGGATATCGTTGACCTTGGCAAACACCCGCGCGTATTCCTCGGGGTTCTGTTGCGCCCACTCAAAAGCCTTGGCGAACCGCTGCAAAACATCACGCAGCGCCTGGCGCTTGAGTGGGTCGGTGAGCACCTCATCGGAGGCGGTAATAAAGGTCAGGCCGGTATTGATGCCCTCTCCGCTGATCAGCACCCGTGCGCCCTGCTGTTCGGCGAACGCCTGGTACACCCCAAAGGTGGCCCAGGCTTCGATCTTGCCGGCGTTGAACGCAGGCAGCGCATCAGTGGGCAGGACGAAGCCGACGTTGACGTCCTTTTCATCCACGCCGGCATTCGCCAGGGCGCGGATCAGCAGGTATTGGGAAATGCTGCCACGGGCGGACGACACCACCACATTGCGTCCTTTCAGGTCGGCCACACTGTGGATCGGTGAATCGGGCGGCACCAGGATCGCGATGCTTCGCGCCTGGCTGCGGCGTACGGCGACGATACGCAACGGTGTGCCTCCGGTGGCGGCCGCCAGCACTGGCGTATCCCCGGCCGGGCCCAGGTCCACAGCGCCGGCGCGCAAGGCTTCGAACAACGGCGCGGCACCCTGGAAGTTGGCCCACTGGACCTTGTAGTCGATGCCATCCAGGGTGTGGGCGGCTTCCACCACGGTGCGCAAGCCTTTGGCCTGGTCACCCAGGATCAAGGTCACGCCGGACAGGTCCGAGGCGGACTTCGGGGCTTCAGCGGCTTTGTCGCAGCCGCCCAGCAAAAGCGCCACCACCAACAGCCCTACCGTCCTCAGCTCAACCATGGGCGAACCGCCGTACATTGGCATTTGCAGCCTGCGTGGCCGGGGCGTCCACTTCCACCCCCAGCAGGCTGAGCAAGCGGGCGCGAATCGCCTGGAAACCGTCCTGGCCGGTATCCCGTGCACGGGGCAGGTCGATGGTCAGCTGTTCGGCAATCTTGCCATTTGCCAACACGATCACGCGGTCGGCCAGCAGGATCGCTTCGTCGACGTCGTGGGTCACCAGCAACACGGATGGCGTGTGTTTGCGCCAGAGTTCGATGATCAGGCGATGCATCTTGATGCGGGTCAGCGCATCCAGCGCGGCAAAGGGTTCGTCAAGCAACAGCAGTTTGGGCTCGCGCACCAGGCCGCGGGCCAATGCCACGCGCTGAGCCTCGCCGCCGGACAGGGTCGCCGGGTAAGCCTCCAGCCGATGGGCCAACCCGACTTCCGTCAACGCCTGCACAGCGCGGGCCTTGGCGTCGGGAACGCGCAGGCCGAGGATCACGTTTTTCCAGGCACGTTTCCACGGCATCAGGCGCGGCTCCTGGAAGACTGCGGCGCGGGCCTTGGGCACCCGCAACTGGCCGCTGTCGATACTGTCCAGGCCCGCAAGGCTGCGCAGCAAGGTGGTCTTGCCGGAACCGCTGGCCCCCAGCAACGCGACAAACTCCCCAGGGGCGATATCCAGGTCCAGGCCGTCGATGACCCGCTGCTGGCCGAACTGGCGCACCACATTGCGCAACTGCACCGGTGCTACTGAAGCTTCGAGAATCGACATGTCAGTTCCTCACAAACGATGGGCGCCAGGCCAGGGCAAAACGTTCCAGAGTGCGGATCAGGCCATCGATCAGCAGACCCAACACGCTGTAGATCAACAGGCAGATCACGATCACGTCGGTGCGCATGAAGTCCCGCGCATCACTGGCCAGGTAGCCGATACCGGCGGTGGTGTTGATTTGCTCGACGAACACCAGGGCCAGCCAGGAGATGCCCAGGGAATAGCGCAGGCCGACAAAAAACGAAGGCAGCGAGCCCGGCAGGATCACATGCCAGATCAGCTCGCGGCGGTTAAGGCCGAGGGTGTTGGCAGCCTCGATCAATTTGGGGTCGATGTTGCGGATGCCGGCGAACAGGTTGAGGTACACCGGAAACGTGGTGCCGGTGACGATCAGCGCGATCTTGGTGAACTCGCCGATGCCGAACCAGAGGATGAACAACGGCACCAGCGCCAGGGAAGGAATGGTGCGCAGCATTTGCATCGGTGAGTCGAGGATCACCTCACCACGCTTGGACAGGCCGGTGATCAGCGCAGCCACCACGCCGATACTGACGCCGATGCTCAAGCCCAGCAGCGCCCGTTGCAGCGACACCAGCAGGTGCTTGCCCAACTCACCGGAAACAATCATCGCCCACAAGGTGCCGCCAATCTGCGACGGCGCGGCGATGATCCGGACCGGAATAAAGCCCAGCTCAGAGGCCAGTTCCCACAGCAGCAACAACACAATCGGGCTCACCAGCCGCAGCAACACATCGGGAGTGCGCCAGTTGCGCAACCAGCGTGGAATCAAGCGGGATGCGACCCCGGCCTGATCCTCGGCCTTGTCGACGGAAAACGAACTGGCGTTAAGGGACTTTTCAGTCATCGGGCTTCCTTCCTCATCAAGAACACGGCCAGGAGCGCCGCTGCGGTTTCATGCTATTCGCATAAAAAACCTCAGTGAAATTATATTTGGGAATAACCTAATGCGATTAAAATGCAAATTACTGATAACTATATAAAATTATGATTCTTTATTTTTATAATTAGGATAGAACCAATCGGCATTTTACAGGCCCGGGTGCGGCCCCTATTTTCGATAGCAGCTTTATTCCTGCCCTCAACAAGGACTGACCATGAGCATCGAATTTATCGGCTATATCGGCGGCCACCACGCCTCCGAGATCCACCCTCGCAGCGGCCCGACCTTGCAGCCCGACTACGTGGAAACCGTGGCCCGCGCCCATGAGGAAGCCGGCTTCGACCGCGCCCTCGTAGCGTTCCACTCCAACAGCCCGGACAGCACATTGATCGCCGCCCATGCGGCCAGCGTGACGAAAAAGCTGCAGTTCCTGATTGCCCACCGGCCCGGTTTTGTCCAACCCACCCTCGCCGCCCGCCAGTTCGCGACGCTGGACGTGTTCAACGGCGGGCGCACCGCCGTGCACATCATCACCGGCGGTGACGACCGTGAACTGCGGGCCGATGGCAGCCATATCGACAAGGACGAACGTTATGCGCGCACCGACGAATATTTGAGCGTGGTGCGGCAGGAATGGACCAGCGAAAAGCCCTTCGACCATCACGGCACTTACTACCGGTACGAGGGTGCGTTTTCGACGGTGAAGTCGCCGCAGCAGCCGCACATACCGTTGTATTTTGGCGGGTCTTCGGCGGCGGCCATTGCGGTGGCGGGCAAACATGCGGATGTGTATGCGCTGTGGGGTGAGACCTACGAGCAGGTGAAGGAAGTGGTCACCCAGGTGCGGGCGGAGGCGGCGAAGCATGGGCGTACGGTTCGCTTCAGTTTGTCGTTGCGGCCGATTCTGGCGGAGACTGAAGCACTGGCGTGGGAGCGTGCGGATCGCATCCTGGAGCAGGCGACGGCGTTGGCTGAGAAGAGTGGGTTTGTGAGGCGTGAACCGCCGAATGAGGGGTCGCGTCGGTTGTTGGCGGCGGCGGCTCAGGGTTCGCGGTTGGATAAGCGATTGTGGACCGGGATTGCCGGGCTGCTGGGGGCTCAGGGTAACTCTACGTCGCTGGTGGGTACGGCTGATCAGGTGGCCGAGGCGTTGCTCGACTATTACGACTTGGGTATTACGACCTTTTTGATTCGTGGGTTTGATCCGCTGAATGATGCGATCGATTACGGGAAGCGGCTGATACCGCTGACTCGGCAGTTGGTGGCTGAGCGGGAGCGCCAGGTGGCTGGAAAAGTGGCCTGACAGTAGGTTTGAGGTGGACCGGGGACATATCCGTTTCTTCGGTAACGGCCACCTATGGTTCCGCTCTTACAGCGGCTCACTTTGGAAAAGCCCCAAAGTAAGCAAAGGGCTCTGCCCCGCCTGTCGGCACCTCGCTAGGGCTCGGTGTTCCCTCACTCCGGCACTGCTCCACGGGCCGCCGCGACGGGCCATCCATGGCCCGGCGCGGCTAAACCGGCGTCCTGCCGGTTTACCCGCTCCGCACTGCCTACGTTCGGCCTCGGGCTTATTGGGGCAGTCAGATCAAAATCAAAAGCAAGAGCACAGCGGCCTACCGGCCGGCTTGAGTGTTAAAAGCAAAGGCAAGATCCAGAGCGAAAGCCAAATCTGAAGCTGATGCAGCTCTGCTTTTCTGTGGGAGCTGGCTTGCCTGCGATGCAGACACCTCGGTGCATCAGGTACACCCAGTTGATGCCATCGCAGGCAAGCCAGCTCCCACATTTGACCGTGCCCGCTTTAGCTTTTGATTTTGCTCTTCAACACTCAAGCCGGCCGGGAGGCCGCTGTGCTTTTGATCTGCTTTTGATCTTGATCTTAGGCGCCCCATTAAACCACGCTGGCCGAACGCAGGCTTTGGAGCGTGGGTAACCCGGCAGGACGCCGGGTTAGCCGCGCTGGGCCAAGGATGGCCCATCGCGGCGGCCCACGGTCCAAAGCCGGAGTGAGGGCACACCGAGCCTAAGCGAGGTGCCGAGTGGTGGGGCAAGAGCGTTTTGCTTACTTTTGCGCTTTTCAAAAGTGAGCCGCCGTAAGGGCGGAACCAATAGAAGCCGTAACCGAAGGAATGGATATGTACTCCCCTGCCCTGATTGCAGACCAACTTCAAAGTTTGTAATCAGTATCCGTACGCTCCAACTGCCGAATCAACGCATTCCAATGCCGCGCCACCCCCGGCCCATCCCCGCTCTTGAACACCTCCGCCTGCTTCTCAACCTTGGCCACCACCTCCGCCGGAGGAAAGATCAACTCAGCATTCCCCCCCGCCTGCGCCGCGATCTGAATATTGCACGCCCGCTCCAGCCCCTGCAGCTGCTGGAACGCATGCTCCACACTCACCCCCGCCGTCAGCAACCCATGATTACGCAGGATCATCACACTCTTGTCCCCCAGGTCCGCCACCAACCGCTCACGCTCATCCAGGTCAAGGGCCACACCTTCATACCCGTGGTACGCCACGCGCCCGGAAAACCCGATGGAATGCTGGGAAATCGGCAACAACCCATCCTTCTGCGCCGACACAGCAATGCCATCGCGTGTATGCGTATGCAGCACCGCCTGCAAATCGTGGCGAGCCCCATGGATAGCACTGTGAATTACATAGCCCGCATAGTTGATACCCAGACCGGTAGGGTCATCGACGATCGTACCGTCAATATCCACCTTGACCAGATTCGAAGCGCTGATCTCATCGAACAACAGCCCATAGGCATTGATCAGAAAATGCTCCTCAGGCCCCGGCACACGGGCGGAGAAGTGGGTGTAGATGTGGTCGGTCCACTTGTACAAGGCGGCCAACCGATAGGCCGCCGCCAGCTTGACGCGCACCTCCCACTCTTCCGGGGTGACCCGCTGGCGGACGTTGTTCGAGACACTGGAGATCGAGGTGACGCTGCTCATGGCAAAACTTCCTGGATGGCCTTAAGGACTTCCAGGCAAGCCTAGGGGATGACCAAAAATAATAAAAAGCACATTTTAATCTAAGCTAATTATTATTTTTTTCATATCACGCTGCATTGCGAACCTTGTGCAGCGACGCCGCCACCAGCTTGCCAAACGCATCCACCGGCCCTTGCAGATTGCCAAGGAAATGCGGGTAGATCAGCCACAGGTCCATCACCGGCTTGAAGTCCTTCAGCGGCATGGCCGCCAGTTGATCGCGATGGGCACTGCGTTCCAGCAGCGGGCGTGGCACCAGGCCAAGGCCCAGGCCGTCAGCCACCAGGCCCAGTTGCAGCTCCGTGCCAAAGGTCTCCAGGTTGACCCGTAGCGCCAGGCCCTGGTCCGACAAGGTGCGTTGCAGCCCGGCGCGGAAGCCACAGCCATCCGGGTTGAGGATCCAGCCGTTCTGGTACACGTCCGCCAGCTTGCAGGGCTTCTTGGGCAGTTGGGCCTTGGCGCAGACCACCACCAGTTCCATCTTGCCGATGGACTCGCCGACGATGTTATCCGGGAAGATCTTGCCCGCCGGAAACAGCGCCGCTGCCGCGTCCAGTTCGCCGCGCTCGATCTTGCCCACCAGTTGGCTGCCCCAGCCGGTAGCTACCTGGGCGCGCAGGTCGGGGAATTCACTGCGCAGGTGCTTGAGGGCATCCAGCAGCACCACGTCGCCGATGGTTTGCGGCACGCCCAGGCGCAGCAGGCCGGTGGGCGGTGCGTCGGTGGCCACCAGTTCACGCAGGGCGTCCATTTCCCGGAGGATCGAACGGCACTGTTCATACACCCGCGTACCGATCAAAGTAGGCTTGAGCGGCTTGGTGTTGCGGTCGAACAACTCCACCCCCAGCGCCTGCTCGAAGTTCTGCACGCGACGGGTGATGGCCGGCTGGGTCAGTTGCAGCGACTCGGCGGCATGGCTGATGGACTGGCAACGAATCACTTCGACAAAGGCATCGATATCGTCAATTTTCATTTGGGCCGCACATAGAGAACAGTCATTAAGATGTGTGAAAAGCATAGTTCCATAAACGGTGGCTGGATAGCCTGCCGCTCGATCGATAACGTCTAACGCTATTCAAACCGGTTCTAAATTACTTTCCGCTATAACCTAATCATTAAAAAATAGCATATTAACTATAAACATTATGCTTAGATAAACCCATCACCACGAACCACCCACGATGGAATTGTCATGACCCAGGCCCGACACCCGGAGAGACTCAGAGCATTCATTGGCGCCCTGGCGGAATTGATCGACGGCAACCCTCGCGAAGGCGACCTGCTGCATCGCGGCGGCAAGCTGCTGGCGCAACTGGTGAGCCACGATGACTGGCTGCCGGACGAATTTGCCCAACCCAACCCCGAGCGCTATCAACAGTTCCTGCTGCACGCCGATTCGCGCCAGCGCTTCAGCATCGTCAGCTTTGTGTGGGGGCCGGGGCAAACCACGCCAATCCATGACCATCGCGTGTGGGGGCTGATCGGCATGCTGCGCGGCTCCGAGTATTCCCAGGGCTTTGAGCGCAACGCCGAGGGCGTACTGGTCGCCGACGGCAAGCGCATCCAGCTCGAACCCGGCCAGGTGGAAGCCGTGTCGCCGAAGATCGGTGATATCCATCAGGTCAGCAATGCCTTCAGCGACCAGGTGTCCATCAGCATTCATGTCTACGGCGCCAATATCGGTGCCGTGCGCCGCGCCGTGTACCAGCCGGACGGCAGCGAGAAACTGTTTATCTCCGGTTATTCCAACGCCTTTCTCCCGAACATCTGGGATTTGTCCAAAGACGCCCTGTCCAAAGAGAGCCCTGCCCTATGACTGCATCGAACCGCAGCTTCGCCCAGATTCGCCAGGCCCTGCTGGACCGTGAAGAAGTCGCCCTTGTGGATGTGCGCGAGGAAGCGCCTTTCGCCGAATCCCACCCGCTGTTCGCCGCGAATATCCCGCTGTCGAAGCTGGAACTGGAGGTGTATTCACGCATCCCACGCCGGGATACCCAGGTGACGGTGTACGACAACGGTGAAGGTCTGGCACAGATCGCCGCCCAGCGCTTGCAATCCCTCGGCTATACCCAGGTCAGCCTGCTGGAAGGCGGCCTGGACGGTTGGCGCAAAGCCGGTGGCGAGCTGTTTATCGACGTCAACGTACCGAGTAAAGCCTTTGGCGAACTGGTGGAAAGCCAGCGCCACACGCCGTCGCTGGCCGCTGAAGAAGTGCAGGCCTTGCTCGACAGCAACGCCGACGTGGTGGTGCTCGACGCCAGGCGCTTTGATGAATACCAGACCATGAGCATTCCCACCGGCATCAGCGTGCCCGGCGCCGAACTGGTGCTGCGCGCCCGTGAGCTGGCGCCCGACCCGGCCACCCGCATCATCGTCAATTGCGCCGGGCGTACCCGCAGCATCATCGGCACGCAGTCGCTGATCAATGCGGGCATCGCCAACCCGGTGTCTGCCTTGCGCAACGGCACCATCGGCTGGACCCTCGCCGGGCAGAAGTTGCAACACGGCCAGGCTCGACGCTTTGCGCCGACCTCGGAAGAACACCGCCAGATCGCCGCCAGGGACGCCCGCCAAGTCGCCGACAAGGCCCGCGTAGGCCGCGCCACCCTCGCCGACCTGCAACGCTGGCAGCAGGAAGCGGCACGCACCACTTACCTGTTCGACGTACGCACCCCGGAAGAATTCGCCGCCGGCCATCTGCCCGGCTCGCGCTCCACACCGGGCGGCCAACTGGTGCAGGAAACCGATCACGTTGCCAGCGTACGCGGCGCCCGGCTGGTACTGGTGGATGACGACGGCGTGCGGGCCAATATGTCTGCGTCCTGGCTCGCGCAACTGGGTTGGGAAGTGCATGTGCTGGATGACCTGCAACCTGCGCATTTCAGCGAACCGGGTGCCTGGGTAGCTCCCGTCCCGGCACCGCAACAGGCCGAACTCATCAGCCCGCACACCCTCGCTGAATGGCAGGCTCATGGCGACACTGCGGTACTGGATTTCACCGCCAGCGCCAACTACGTCAAGCGCCATATCCCCGGTGCCTGGTGGGCGTTGCGTGGGCAGTTGCCCGAAGCCTTGCGCAAGGTGCCTGCTGCCGAACGCTACGTGTTGACCTGCGGCAGCAGCCAACTGGCGCGCCTCGCGGTAGCGCAAGTCGAAGCGCTGACCGGCAAGCCCGTGTTCCTGCTGCAGGAAGGCACCGCCAGCTGGATCGCCGCGCAACTGCCCCTGGAAGAAGGCGAAACCCGCCTCGCTTCACCGCGCATCGACCGCTACCGCCGCCCGTACGAAGGCACCGATAACCCGAGGGAAGCCATGCAGGCCTACCTGGACTGGGAATTCGGCCTGGTGGACCAATTGGCCCGCGACGGCACCCATGGGTTTTATGTGATCTGAATACCATCGGGAGCGAGCCCGCTCGCTCCTCTTTCCACTACCGGCCGACCCCTTCTCCAGGCGGAGGCGACTGAACGCAAGACCTAGCCTGGAGCCTGCCTGATGCGCTTGACCCTTGCCCTTTTACTGGCCGCCCTCACCTTGGGCGCGACCTGCCAGGCCGCCGACCTGCAACCCCTGCGGGTGGCCAACCAGAAATCCACCATCAAGGCGCTGCTGGAAGTCGCCGGCGAAACCCGGGATGTGCCCTACGAAATCCAGTGGTCCGAGTTCCCCGCCGCCGCGCCGTTGGGCGAAGCCCTCAACGCTGGCGCCGTGGACATCGGCGCCCTGGGGGACGCGCCCTACGTGTTCGCCCTCGGTGCCGGCGCGCCCCTGAAAGTGGTGAGCATCATCCACGCCGAAGGCCGCAACACCACCGCGCTCATTGTGCCCAAGGATTCGCCCATCCACGATCTTGCCGACCTCAAGGGCAAGCGCATCGTCACCACACGCGGCTCCATCGGGCATTTCCTGGCGATCAAGGCACTGCGTAGCGCCGGCCTTTCCACCCACGACGTGCAGTTCATCTTCCTGCTGCCCAGCGAGTCACGCTTGGTGCTGGATAACGGCACCGCCGATGCCTGGTCGACCTGGGACCCCTACACCACCGTGGTCACCTCACAAAGCCAGGCCAGGGTCCTCGCCAGCGGCAACAACCTGCTGAGCAACCACCTGTACCTCGCCGCCACCAGCAAGGCGATTGCCGACAAGCGCGTGCAGCTGGACGACTTCGTGGCCCGGGTCGACCGCGCCTACCGCTGGAGCAACGATCACCCGCAGGCGTTCGCCGCCGCCATGGCCAAAATCACCGGCTTGCCGCTGGAGGTGCATGTAGCCGTGGCCAACGCCACCCATATGCAGCCGGTGGCGATTGACGACTCGGTGATCAGCGGCCTGCAAACCACCGCCGACATCTACCAGGACGAAGGCCTGCTGACCAAACACATCGACGTGTCCCAAGGCTTCGACAAAAGCTTCAACGCCAAGCGTGCCCCGCTTACCCAGGCTTCCCGCTAAAAGGAGAAAGAACATGAGCAAACGCCAACTGAAACTCGGTGCCATGGTGCACGGCGTCGGTCACGGCTGGGGCGAATGGCGCCACCCGCAGGCGCAACCCAATGCCAGCGTCAACTTCGGGTTCTATAAGCATCAAACGCAACTGGCCGAAGGTGCGAAATTCGATTTCGTCTTCATCGCCGACAGCCTGCATATCCATGAGAAATCCAGCCCCCATTACCTCAACCGTTTTGAGCCCCTGACCATCCTTTCGGCCCTCGCCGCCTTGACCTCGAATATCGGCCTGGTGGCGACCGTCACCGTGAGCTACACCGAACCGTTCCAGGTAGCACGCCAGTTCGCCTCCCTGGACCACATCAGCGGCGGCCGCGCCGGCTGGAACGTGGTGACCTCATGGCTCAGCGGCACTGCCGACAACTTCGGCAAGGCCGAACACCCGCCCCATGCCGTGCGCTACCGCATCGCCAAGGAACACGTGAATGTGGTCAAGGGCCTGTGGGATTCCTGGGAAGACGATGCCTTCGCCTACAACAAGCAAAGCGGCGAGTTCTTCACCCCCGGCAAGCTGCATGCATTGGGGCACAAGGGCGAGTTTTTCTCGGTCAAGGGCCCGCTGAATATCGCCCGGTCACGCCAGGGCCAGCCGGTGATTTTCCAGGCGGGCACTTCCGAGGACGGGCGCAATTTTGCCGCCGAGTACAGCGACGCAATTTTTGTCCACGCCGAGACCTTCGACGAAGCCAAAGCCTACGCCCAGGACTTGAAGAAACGCGCCCGCAGTTTCGGTCGCGATGCCGATCAACTGTCGATCCTGCCGGGCATCCGGCCAATTGTTGGCCGCGACGAAGCTGAGGTGGAACGCCGCTATCAGCAAGCCGTGGAGCTGGTGACCGTCGAGGACGCAATCGTCGCCCTGGGCCGCCCGTTCAACGACCACGATTTCAGCAAGTACCCGCTGGACGAACCCTTCCCGGAACTCGGCGACCTGGGCTCCAACAGCCAGAAAGGCGGCTCCGACCGCATCAAGCAATTGGCTCGGGATGAAGGCCTGACCCTGCGGGAAGTGGCCCTGCGTTTCTCCCGGCCCAAGCGCGATTTCGTCGGCACCCCGGAGCAGGTCGCAGACGCGATCCAGACCTGGTTCGAAGCGGGTGCCGCCGATGGTTTCATCATTAATTCACTGCTGCCCGACGGCCTGCAGTACTTCACCGAACAGGTGGTGCCGGTCCTGCAACAACGCGGTCTGTTCCGCCGTGAATACAGCGGCGTCACCCTGCGGGAAAACCTTGGCCTGGACGTGCCGGCCAACCGCTACAGCGCCGCCCTTGAAACCCAACCCACACAGATCGCCATCTGACCAGGGCACGACCATGACGAACACGATCAAACACGGACAGTTCAATCGTCGCGGCTTCCTGGGCGCCAGTTCGATTGCCTTTGGCGCGCTGGGCCTCGCCTCGCTGGTGCCACGGGCTTTCGCTGCACCTGCGAAGCTCTCGGACCTGACCCTGGCTGTCGCCACCTACCGTGGTCAGGACTCGTACTTCACCGACGACGCCGGCACCTCCAACACACCCTACAAGGTCGACTACGCCGAGTTTGCCGGCGGCAATCTGATCGTCGAAGCGCTGGCCTCGGGCAGCCTGGACATTGGCGGCATGAGTGAGATCCCGCCGATCTTTTCAATCCAGAGCCACCGCGAGCCGAAGTTGATCGCGGTGCTGCAAGGCGACGTGAATAACCAGGTGATCCTGATTCCCAAGGAGTCGAAAATTGAATCCATCGCTCAGCTTAAAGGCAAGCGTGTGGGCTACGTACGCTCCACCACCTCCCACTACTTTCTGATCAAGGCCTTGAAGGAGCAAGGGCTGACCTTCAACGACATCACCCCCGTGGCGCTGACGCCGCAGGATGGTTTCAGCGCGTTCCAGAGCGGCCAGCTGGACGCCTGGGTGATCTACGGGGTGTTTATCCAACTGGCGAAATTCCGCAGCGGTGCCCGGGTCTTGAAAACCGCCCTTGGCTACCTCTCCGGCAACTACCTGATCGGCGCCCGCCCCGCAGCCCTGGAAGACCCGCTGCGCAAACAGGCGATCCAGGATTACCTGCAGCGTCAAGCCCGCACCCTGGAATGGATGAACAACAACCCCGAGCCGTGGGCCGAGAAATCGGCGAAGTTGCTGGGGGTGGACAAGGCGGTGTTCCTCGATGTGTACAACAACCGCAGTCAGCCTTACAGCGTGATCGAGGTGAACGACCAGGCCATCGCTTCGCAGCAGGAAGTCGCCGACCTGTTCTTCAATGCCGGGGTGTTGAGCGAGCGGCTGGATGTCAGCCCGTTGTGGGACCGGCAGTTCAAGTTGCTGCCGATATAACCACCCTTCGAAAACGCCGAATAGCCAATGTGGGAGCGGGCTTGCTCGCTCCCACATTTTGACCGAGTACACCGATAATGAGCCTTTCATCTCAACAACCGCCGCTTCTGCGCTCCGTGGAAGTGGCCAACTTCGAAGCGCTGCTGGAACGCCTCGGCAGCCAGCTCGCCGCCACCGCGCCGCTCTATGATGAAAGCGGCACCTTCCCCCACGACAACTTCAAACTGCTGCACGAACACGGCCTCGTCGCCCTGACCGTGCCCAAGGCCCTCGGCGGTGGCGGTGCCAACCTCGCCCAGGCACGCAAGGCCATCAGTGCCATCGCCAAGGGCGAGCCTTCCACCGCGTTGATCCTGGTGATGCAGTACCTGCAACACACGCGCCTGCAAGACAGCAAAACCTGGCCGCCCGCGCTGCGCACCCAGGTCGCCGAAGACGCAGTGCGCAATGGGGCGCTGATCAATGCCCTGCGCGTCGAACCCGACCTCGGCACCCCGGCCCGTGGCGGGCTGCCAGCGACCATCGCCCGGCGTACCGCCGCCGGTTGGCGCATCAGCGGGCGCAAAATCTACTCTACCGGCAGCCACGGCCTGACGTGGTTCAGCGTCTGGGCCCGCAGCAGCGATGAAGACCCGCTGGTGGGTGCCTGGCTGGTGCCCAAGGGCAGCCCCGGCATCAGCATTATCGATACGTGGGACCACCTGGGCATGCGCGCCACCTGCAGCCACGAAGTGGTGTTCGATAACGTGCTGGTGCCGCTGGACCACGCGGTCAGCGTCAGCCCCTGGAGCGCGCCGCAGGCCGAACTGGACGGCGATGGTTTCCTGTGGATGTCGGTGCTGCTCTCATCCGTGTACGACGCCGTGGCCCAGGCGGCGCGCGACTGGCTGGTGGACTGGCTGGAACAGCGCAAGCCCTCCAACCTCGGCGCAGCGCTGTCGACCTTGCCGCGCTTTCAGGAGACCGTCGGGCATATCGACACCCTGCTGTTTGCCAATCGCAGCCTGCTGGATGCCGCCGCCGACGGGCACACCCCGGCGGCCAATGCCGCGCAGATCAAATACCTGGTGACCGGCAACGCGATACGCGCCGTCGAGTTGGCCATCGAGGCTTCCGGCAATCCCGGCCTGTCGCGCCACAGCCCGCTGCAACGGCATTACCGCGACGTGCTGTGCAGCCGCGTGCATACACCGCAGAACGACGCCGTGCTGCAGGGCGTCGGCAAAGCCGTCTTCGCGCAACGTCAGAAGGAACGCACATGAGCCAGGTGATTATCGCCAGCCAGCTGGACGAAGATTTCAATGAAGTGATCCGCCAGCGCCTGGCCCTGACGCACCCTGGCGCCGAGGTCATCGGTGTACCCGCCGGCGTGCCCAGCGACTTGCCGCCCCAGGCCAATATCCTGCTGGCCCGACCGATCAACGTGCGTGGCTACACCGCCCCGGACACACCACCACCGGGTTGGCCGTATGGTGTGCAGTGGATTCAGGTGGTGTCGTCAGGTATCGACTTCTACCCCAAGTGGCTGTTCAACGGGCCGCCGGTGAGCACCTCGCGGGGCAGCGCCGCCGAGAACATCGCGGAGTTCGCCCTGGCAGCGATCTTCGCGGCAGCCAAGCACTTGCCGGACATCTGGGTGCAGGATTCGCAGTGGCAGTTCACTGCGTTGCGCCCGCTCAAGGGCACCACCCTGGGGATTCTGGGGTTTGGTGCGATTGGCCGTAGCCTGGCGCAAAAAGCTCATGGATTGGGGATCAAGATCGTGGCATTACGCCAAAGTGACACGCCGTTTGACGTGGAGGGTGTGGAGGCGGCGCTGGATATCCATGATCTGTTTGCTCGCTCCGACCACCTGGTGCTGGCCGCGCCACTGACCGAGGCCACGCGACATATAGTGGATCGGGAGGCGCTGGAGAATGCCAAGCCAGGGTTGCACCTGATCAATATTGCCCGGGGAGGATTGGTGGATCATGAGGCGCTGCTGGAGGCGTTGGACAGCGGCCGTCTTGGGCTGGCTTCGCTGGACGTGACTGAGCCGGAACCGTTGCCGGATGGGCATGCGCTGTATGGCCATCCGAGGGTCAGGGTATCGCCGCATACGTCGGCGATTTCGACCAATAGCCGACATGATATTGCGGACAGTTTTCTGGGCAACCTGGAAAGGTATCTGAGTGATCTGCCGCTGGAGAACCTCGCCAACACCCAACGCGGTTACTAAGCCGAACAGAAATCAAAATGTGGGAGCGGGCTTGCCTGCGATAGCAATGGATCAGTCGATATCAATGTGACTGACCTACCGCTATCGCGGGCAAGCCCGCTCCCACATTTGTTTTTCATCAGCTGAAAAATATCATCAGCCTTACGCATCACAAACAAACCACTACATACCCATTTTTTATAATTAACTTATAACTAATCGGACTTTTACGCCCAGCATTTATACAAATACTGTTACATCCAATACCGACCCCTGACCAGGTGGAGGCCCGACTTTGCCTAAACCGTCAACCACCTCAGGGGTCCATCATGAGTCCTACCGCCGTACCCAATCGCCTGACACTGGCCATTTCCCTCGCCCTGTTCGGCCTCGCCGCCCATGCCGACGACACCGCCCTGCCGGTGGTCAACGTCACCGCCGAGCACCGCAGCGAAGACCTGCAAAAAACCCCGCTGGCGATTTCCGCGTTCGATGAAAAGGCCCTGGAAGACAAGCAAATCAACAGCGTGCGCGACCTCGCGGGCCAGGTACCGAACCTGACACTCAGCCGCCAGTCGATCTCCTACAGCGCCCAGACCTACGGCATCCGCGGCATCGGTGAAACCGACCCGATTCAGGAAGCCGCCGTCGCCGTTTACGCTGATGACCTGTACATCCCCCGTGCGATTTCCTCGATGCTCGACTTCAACGATGTGGAGCGCGTCGAGGTGCTGCGTGGCCCCCAGGGCACGCTGTACGGGCGCAACAGCAGCGCCGGTGCGATCCGGGTGATCACCCGCGACCCGACCCAGGAAACCCGCGGTTTTGTAGAGCTGGGCGCCGGCAACTACGACGCCCAGAACGCACGCCTGCTGATCAGCGGCCCGTTGGTAGACAACGCGCTGTTCGGCAGTTTCTCCGCTATCCGCCTGAGCCGCGACGGCACCGTGTCCGATCCCACCCGGGGCAAGGACGTGAACAACGTCGACATCCAGTCCTATCGCGGCAAGCTGCGCTACAAGCCGGTGGATTCGCCCTGGGATGTGCAATTGACCCTGGCCGGTACCTTCGACCGGGGCGACACCACCAGCTATACGCCCTTCGACGCCAACGGGCATTTCGACAAGTTCAAGAGCTACAGCAGCCTCGACCCGAAAAACCGCCTGGACCAGGGCAGCTCGGTGCTGCGGGCGATTTACGCGATCAATGACAACCTGAACTTCAAATCAGTGACGGCCTACTCGGCGTTCCACCAACCGGTGGACTACGACAACTCAGGGCAAGCCGCGCTGATCCAGAACAACCTGATCCTGTACAAGCAGAACTACGCCACCCAGGAATTCCAGCTCAACGGTGACTACGACGATTTCAGCTTCAGCACCGGCGTGTACCTGTACCGCGAGAAGTTCGACGCCGACCGCGACAACCTCACCTATTCCGTCGCCCGCAACCGGGTGATCGGCCAGGGCCAATACAGCACCACCAACACCGAAAGCTACGCGCTGTACGGCCAGGGCACCTACAAGCTGACGCCGCAACTGTCGCTGATCGCCGGCCTGCGCTTTACCCGCGAACACAAGAATTTCGACTTCACCAACTACGCGATCAACACCGACCGGCAGATCACCGGCACCAACTTCACCGCCGAGTCGAGCAAATCCTGGCAGTCCACCAGCCCGAAAATCGGCTTCGAATACGCCTGGACCCCACACTTGAACCAGTACGCCTATGTCGCCAAAGGCTTTAAGGCCGGCGGCTACGACAACCGCGCACCGACCCAGGCCGCCGCCGAACAGGCGTTCTCCCCGGAGGATGTGACCACCTGGGAAACCGGGGTCAAAGGCGACTTCTTCGACCAACGCCTGCGGGCCAACGTCGCGGTGTTCTACAACGACTACAAAGACCTGCAAACCAACGCCTATGACCCGGCGCTGGGGGTCAGCCTGCGCACCAACGTCGGCCGCGCCCACACCTACGGCGTGGAGCTGGAAACCCTCACGGCCCTGAGCCGCGACCTGCAACTGACCGCCAACGTCGGCTACCTGCAAAGCAAGTACGACGACTTCCAGAACGCCAGCGGCGCGGGGGTGGATGCCAACGGCAAGCAGCTGGTGTTCTCGCCACGCTGGAACGCCAGCCTGGGCCTCAACTACACCATTCCCGCCGGGCTGCCCGGCACCTGGCTGGCAGGCACCGATGCGCAGTTCCAGACCAAGTCCTATGCCAACGCGCTGAATGACGACATCCAGGAAATCCCGCAACAGACCTTCTGGAACGCCAACACCCGCTACATCAGCGGCGACGGCCACTGGACCACCACCCTCGCGGTGAAAAACCTGCTGGACCGCGCCTACCCGCAGTCGGTGGGCTACGTGCCTTCCAGCGGCGCCCGCTACTACTCGGTCAACGACCCGCGAACCCTGTTGCTGACCGTGCGCTACGACCTCTGACAAACCGCTATCTCAAGGAGCGAATCATGGCTTTTACCCGCAGAGAACTGATTTCCCGTATTGCCGCCGTGGGCGGTTATTCCGCCGCTGTCAGCGCATTGGGCGCGCTGGGGCTGACGCCTCAGGCGGTGGCATCGAGCTTTACCCCGCTGCAATTGGGCAGCACCGGCAAAGGCAAGAACGTGGTGGTGGTCGGCGCCGGGATCTCCGGGCTGGTCAGCGCCTATGAGCTGCGCAAGGCCGGGTTCAACGTGACGATCCTGGAAGCCCGCGACCGGGTGGGTGGACGCAACTGGACCCTGCGCCGAGGCACCAGGGTCGACTTCGACGACGGCATCAGCCAGACCGTCGACTTTGATGACGGGCAGTTTTTCAACGCCGGCCCTGCGCGTATTCCCAGCCACCACCAGACGATTCTCGGCTACTGCCGCGAGCTGGGCGTGGAGTTGCAAGTACTGGTCAACAGCAGCCGCAACGCCCTGGCCCGGCCGGATACGCAACAGCCGGCGTTCCAGTTGCGCCAGGCGGTCAATGACACCCGTGGCCAGCTCTCGGAACTCCTGGCCCGCACAGTCAGCCGCAAGGCGTTGGACCAGGACCTGAGCGTGGATGACCGCAAAGCGTTGCTGAGTTTCCTCAAAGTGTACGGCGACCTCAACGGCGACCTGCAATACAAGGGTTCGGTGCGTTCCGGCTACACCCGCGTGCCTGGCGCTGGCGACCAGACTGGCGTGACACGCGCGCCACTGGAGCTGCAAACCCTGCTTAACCCCAAGCTTTGGGGCGCCTTGGTGTTCGATGAAATCCCGGAGTTTTCATCCACCATGTTCCAGCCAGTGGGCGGCATGGACCGCATTCCCTATGCCTTTTACGAACACCTCAAGGACGCGGTGCGCTTCAACGCTGAAGTCAGTGATATCCAGACGTCCGAACAAGGCAGCCGAATCAGCTACCGCGACCGTATCAGCGGCAAGACCCAGGTCTTGAGCGCCGACTACGCCATCGTCACCGTGCCCTTGCCACTGCTGGCGAAGCTGCCGAGCAACTTCACGCCGCCGTTCAAGCAGGCGATCCAGACCGCGCAAAGCGACCAGGCCAACAAGGTGGCCTGGCAGACGCCGCGCTTCTGGGAAACCGACTTCAACATCTATGGCGGCCTGTCGTACCTCGACCATGAAGTCAAAGGCTTGTGGTACCCCAGCGACCGCCTCAACAGCGCCCATGGGATTCTGGTGGCGGCCTACAACACCAGCGAATCGGCCCAGGCCTTCAGCCAGAAATCCCTGGCCGAACAGTTCGCCTCTTCACGCCAGGCGGTGGAACTGTTGCATCCCGGCCACAGCGCAAAACTGCAGAAGCCGGTGGCGATCAACTGGTCGAAAGTCAGCTACAGCAAAGGCCCGTGGATCGTTAACGACGAAGTCGGCGAAAGCGCCTACCGCCTGCTCAACGAGCCCCAGGGCCGTACTTACCTGGCCAGCGACGCCCTCGCCCACGGCGGTGTCGGCATCTGGCAGAACAGCGCCGCCGATTCGGCACGGCGCATCGTCTCGCTGATCGGCCGCCATGCCGAACGCCAGCAACCGGGCGTCGCCGCCTGAAATTGCTCACTCAAGGAATGATCGATGAAAACTTTTTTTGCAGGACTGCTGATGACCGCCACCACCCTCGCCGCCCACGCCGATGAGATCAAGCGCGTGCCGCTGCCCAACTCGAACTTCCCGATCTCACTGGCGGTGTCGGTACCACCGCAGACCGAACTGCTGTTTGTCAGCGGCTTGCTGGCCGACCTGCATGATCCCAAGGCACCGAAAGACTCGTTTGCAGCCTATGGCGACACGGCCATCCAGACCACGTCGATCCTCAATAAGCTCAAGGGCGTGCTGCAAAGCCAGGGCCTGGATCTGGGGGATGTGGTGCAGTTGCGGATATTCCTGGTGGGCGATCCCGCCAAGGGCGGCAAGCTCGACTTTGCCGGCTTGCAGGAAGGCTACACGCCGTTCTTCGGCAGTGCCGAGCAGCCGAAAAAACCGGCACGCACCGCGGTGCAAGTCGTCGCCCTGCCATTGCCCGGCGGGCTGGTAGAAATCGAAGCGGTTGCCGCGCGCAAACGCTGACCCAAGGATCGATCCGGGATCAAGGAGCTTCACTCTCATGCATAGCCGTCCCTTATTGCTGCCGCTCTCGCTGGCGTGCGGCCTGGCGTCCTGCGGCGTCGAATCCGCCGAAGACCGCTCTCCCACCCTCGACACCGTCGTCGTCACCGGCAACCGTGGCGCCGAACAACGTACCGTCACCACCAGCCCCACGCCCATTGATGTGATCAGCGGCGAACAGCTGCGGGCCGTGGGCAAGCCGAGCCTGTTGGAAGCCCTGGGCAAGCTCATCCCCTCGTTCAACCTGCCCGACCGCGCCGGCTGGGATGCCAGCGGCGTGGTGCGCTCGGCCACCTTGCGCGGCTTGACCGCCTCCCATGTGCTGGTGCTGGTCAACGGCAAACGGCGCCACACCAGCGCCACCCTGAACATCAACGGCATCAACAGCGGCGCCGCTCCCAGCGACCTCGACCTGATCCCGGTGGCCGCCATCGACCATGTGGAAGTGCTGCGCGACGGTGCGGCGGCGCAGTACGGTTCGGATGCGATTTCCGGGGTGATCAATATCATCCTCAAGCAGACCACCGGCGGTAGTTCCGACACCACCCTGGGCCAGAACTACGACGGCAAGCGCGGCACCGGCCAGGAGGCCCTGAACTATGGCTTCCAGGTAGGCGAAGCCGGGGTGCTCAACGTGTCCCTCGATACCCGCTACCAGGAGCGCGACAACAAGGCCGGCAGCAACGGCTACAGCACCCATTACTATCCGCTGGCGGATGGTTCACCCGACCCGCGTGAAGCCACTTCCAGCCACCATACCTACAAAGGCTACGGCTCGCCCCGCAGCCAACTGGCTGACGTCGCCTACAACCTCGACTTGCCCCTGAACGACGACCTGACGCTGTACTCGTTCTCCACCCTGGCCACCCGGGAGAACAACGACGGCCAGAACTTCCGCCTGCCCAATGGCCGCAACACCATCACCACCGGGCCCAATGGCTATCTCAATGGCTACAGCCCGTACTGGCTGGTCAACGAGACCGACTTTCAATCCGCCTTCGGTGCCAAGGGTAACGACCTCGGCGGCGGTTGGGGTTGGGACTTGAGCAGCACCTACGGGCGCAACTATGCCAAGCAGCGTACCTACGACAACCAGAACCCGTCCCTGGGTGAAAGCACGCCGAACAGGTTCACCTCCGGGATCTATATTGCCGACCAGCTCACCACCAACCTGGACTTGAAAAACACCTACGAGATCGGCCTGGCCAAGCCGCTGGACGTGGCGTTCGGCCTGGAGCACCGGCGCGAAAGCTACGAGACCCGCGCCGGTTCCGAGGCCTCCTATATCGATGGCGGCTACGTGTTCCCGGCGGGCCATCCACGGGCCGGGCAGCGTCCCGATCCGGGGGCCCAGGTCACCAACGGCATCCGCCCCGAAGACGCGCAGAAGGTCAGCCGCAACAGCGTCGCCAGCTATGTCGACCTCGGGTTCTACCCCACCGAGCAGTGGTACGTCGGCGTGGCCGGGCGCTACGAGCATTACAACGAAGGCGTCGGCGGCACCCGCAGCGGCAAGCTCAGCACGCGGTATGCGTTCAACCCGGTGTTTGCCCTGCGCGGCACCGTGAGCAACGGTTTTCGTGCGCCGTCCCTGGCCAACGAGATTTTCACGGCGCGCTCCACCGGGTTCGACACCATCAATGGCGTGTACCAATCGTACAACTACGTGATCCTGCCGGTGGATTCCGCCGGCGCCCAGGCTTTGGGTGCCAAGTCATTGAAGCCGGAGCGCTCGACCAACTTCAGCCTCGGGTTTGCCGTTACCCCAAGCGATGACTTGAGCCTCACGGTGGACGGCTACGTGATCAACCTGCGGGACCGCCTGGTACTCAGCGAGCGCTTCCAGGGCCCGGGCATTGCGTCCCTGCTGGACGGCATCGGCGTACCGGCCACCGCCGGCGCGCAGTACTTCACCAACGGCGCCAACACCCGCACCTCCGGGGTGGACGTGGTGGGCAACTACCGGCAAAACCTCGACCGCTACGGCTCGGTGAAATGGACCGCGGCGCTGAACTACAACCACACGCAAATCCTCAGCGTCAACGACACCCCGGCGCAGCTCGCCGCCCTGGGCGACTTCCAGTTGATGGGCCGCCAGTCCCGGGCGCTGATTACCAAGACCTCACCCAGCAGCAAGATGATCTTCTCCGCCGACTGGGCGATCCACGACTTCGACGTCAACCTGCGCTTGACCCGCTACGGCACCTACACCGAGGTCAACAGCTCCAGCGACCCGAGCCTGGACCGCACGTATTCGGCCAAATGGATCACCGACCTCGATGTGGCCTATGCAATCACCAAACAGCTGACAGTGGCCGTGGGTGCGCAGAACCTGTTCGACAAATACCCGGATCATATCGGCGTGAAGAACTCTTCGTTCGGCGATAACTGGGGCAGCTATTCGCCGTTCGGGTTTACCGGCGGGTATTACTACAGCCGGGTGCAGTACGCGTTCTGACTCAACAACCGCCGGCCAGGCGCTCACGCAGAAACTCGATCAACGCCTGCACCGGGCGCGAGCTCTGGCGGTGCTGGGGGTACACCGCTGACAGGGTCAGGGACTCCGGCGTAGTGTCTTCCAGCAGCGCCACCAGCCGGCCGTCCTGCAAGGCTTGGGCGACGATAAAGTTCGGCAGATACGTGATACCCAACCCGGCGATCGCCGCGTCCCGCAGCAGCTCACCGTTGTTGACGCGCATGCGTCCGCTGACGTTTCGTGTGTGGGGTTTGCCATCGACCTTGAAGTGCCATTGCACCTGGCGACCATGGCCGTAAGGCAGGCATTCGTGGTCGGCCAGGTCATCGGGACTCTGCGGCGTACCGCGGAGGGCCAGGTAGTCCGGGCTGGCGCAGTAGACGCGCTGCACACTGGCGATGCGCCGGGCGATCAGGGTCGAGTCTTCCAGGGTGCCGATGCGCAGCACCAGGTCGTAGCCTTCGCTGATCAGGTCTACCGGGCGGTCGCTGAGGTCGACTTCCACGGTGACGTGGGGGTGGCGTTGCAGGAACAACGGCAACAGGCTGCCCAGGTGCGCCATGGCAAACGACAACGGTGCGCTCAGGCGGATGGTGCCTCGGGGGTCGGTGTTTTGCCCGGCGATGCCTTGCTCCACTTGCTCGACCTCACTGAGCAGGCGCAGGGCGGATTCGTAGTAACTCTGGCCCAGGGGCGTGACGTCCAGGCGGCGGGTGGAGCGGTTGAGCAGGCGTACGCCGAGGCGCTCTTCCAGCTGGATCAGGCGGCGGCTGACAAATTGCTTGGACAGGCCAAGGTGTTCGGCGGCGGCGGTGAAGCTGCCGGATTCCATGACCTGGCAAAACAGGCGCATGTCTTCGAAGGGGTTCATTGTCGCTTCTCGGTGGACGCTGGGCTGTTTTATAGCCGGTATGTCCCGGCACCACAAATCCAATGTGGGAGCTGGCTTGCCTGCGATAGCGGTGGATCAGTCGACATCAGCTTTGACTGATCCACCGCTATCGCGGGCAAGCCCGGCTCCCACATGGAATTTTTGGTGTCCTCTGGAGCGGTTTACTTGGCCGCCAGCGCCGAATAGCTGTTCATCAGGTTGCGATAGTTTGGAATGCGCGGCGACAGCAGGTTGGCCAGGCCTTCCATGTCGTTGCGCCAATCCCCTTGCAGCTCGCAGGCCACCGAAAACCAGTTCACCAGCTGCGCACCAGCAGCCGTCATCCGCGCCCAGGCGGCCTGTTGCACGGTTTCGTTGAAGGTGCCCGACGCATCGGTGACCACGAACACTTCAAAGCCTTCAGCCAGGGCGGACAGCGTCGGGAAGGTGACGCAGACATCCGTCACCACACCGGCAATGATCAGTTGCTTGCGCCCGGTGGCTTTCACCGCCTGAACGAAGTCCGCGTTGTCCCATGCGTTGATCTGGCCAGGACGCGGGATGTACGGCGCGTCCGGGAACAGTTCTTTCAACTCCGGCACCATCGGGCCGTTGGGGCCGTTTTCGAAGCTGGTGGTGAGGATGGTCGGCAGCTTGAAGAACTTGGCCAGGTCCGCCAGGGCCAGCACGTTGTTCTTGAACTCGTTGGGCGAGAAGTCCTGCACCAGCGAGATCAGGCCGGTCTGGTGATCCACCAGCAGGACCACGGCGTCGTCTTTGTTCAGGCGTTTGTAAGTCATGGGAACACTCCTTTGGGGTTAGATTCAGAAGGCAAAACACGAGCAGCCAAACGCGCCCCAGAAACCCTGGAAGTCGCTGACCGGCGCGTTCGAGAGACGCGCCCGTTCATGGCTATGGGAATGCACACCACAGGGGCCGCTGCACTGGTGCACCTGGGCCTGTAGCGGTGAAGTCGGGCGCCAGTGGCCCGGCACCTTGACCACCGGCGACCAGTCCGGCAGCACGGGCACGCGAGGCGGCGCGAAATCTTCAAAGTCGCCGGCGCCGTAGACCACTTTGCCGCCGACCACGGTGAGCACCGATTCGATCCACTTGATGGCTTCCTCGTCGACGCTGAAGAAGTCCGCCGACAGGGCCGCCACGTCCGCCAATTGGCCGACCTTGATCTGGCCTTTCTTGCCCTGCTCGGAAGAGAACCAGGCGCTGCCGTGGGTGAACAGTTCCAGGGCGGTCAGCCGGGGCAAACCCTCGGCGTGCAGTTCCAGCCCGCCCACGGTGCGGCCGCTGACCATCCAGTACAGCGAGGTCCAGGGGTTGTAGCTCGACACCCGGGTGGCGTCGGTACCAGCGCCCACCGGCACGCCCTCGGCGAGCATGCGTTTGATCGGCGGCGTGGCCTCGGCAGCCTTGGCGCCGTAGCGCTCCACAAAGTACTCACCCTGGAACGCCATACGGTCCTGGATTGCGATACCGCCGCCCAGCGCCCGCACCCGCTCGATGTTCTGCGGGGTGATGGTTTCGGCGTGGTCGAAGAACCACGGCAGGCCGTTGAACGGGATGTCGCGGTTGACCTTCTCGAACACGTCGAGCATCCGCGAGATCGACTCGTTGTAGGTGGCGTGCAGGCGGAACGGCCAGCGCTGTTCTACGAGGTGGCGCACCACCGGTTCCAGCTCCTGCTCCATGGTCAGCGGCAGGTCCGGGCGGGGTTCGAGGAAGTCTTCGAAGTCGGCCGCCGAGAACACCAGCATCTCGCCGGCGCCGTTGTGGCGCAGGTAGTCGTCGCCCTGGTGCAGGGTCACGCTGCCGGTCCAGTTCTTGAAGTCGCTGAGTTCTTCCTTGGGCTTCTGGGTGAACAGGTTGTAGGCAATGCGCACGGTCAGTTGCTGGTCCTTGGCCAACTGCTCGATCACTGCGTAGTCGTCGGGGTAGTTCTGGAAACCGCCGCCGGCGTCGATGGCACTTGTCAGCCCTAGGCGGTTGAGTTCACGCATGAACTGACGGGTGGAATTCACCTGGTATTCCAGAGGCAGTTTCGGGCCCTTGGCCAGGGTCGCGTAGAGAATCATCGCGTTGGGCCGCGCCACCAGCATGCCGGTGGGGTTGCCGTTGTGGTCGCGCACGATCTCGCCGCCGGGCGGGTTCGGTGTGTCCTTGGTGTAGCCGGCCACCCGCAGGGCCGCGCGGTTGAGCAAGGCGCGGTCATACAGGTGCAACACGAACACCGGCGTGTCGGGGGCGGCCTGGTTGAGTTCGTCGAGGGTGGGCATGCGCTTTTCAGCGAACTGGAATTCGTTCCAGCCCCCCACCACCCTCACCCACTGCGGCGTGGGCGTGCGGTCGGCCTGGTCTTTGAGCATGCGCAGGGCATCGGCCAGGGACGGCACGCCTTCCCAGCGCAGTTCAAGGTTGTAGTTCAAGCCGCCACGGATCAGGTGCAGGTGCGAGTCGTTAAGGCCAGGGATGACGGTGCGACCCTTGAGGTCGATGACCTGGGTACCACTGCCGCGCAGGGCCATGGCTTCGCCGTCGGTGCCCACCGCGACAAAACGTCCCTGGTGGATCGCGACTGCCGTAGCGCGGGGATTTTCACGGTCCACGGTGTGGAACTGGCCATTGAACAGAATCAGATCGGCGTTCATAGGGTTTCCTTTACAGAGGCTTCAAGCCAGGGCGCGAACAGGCGGGTGGCCGCCGGCATCAGCAGGTAAACCACCAGTACAACGATGGTCAGGGTGACCAGGAAGGTGGCGACGATGTAGTTGGAGAGAAACGGATGCAGCCTCAGTACCGGGCCCCAGATGATCGGTACCAGCAAGGTCAGCGGCAGGATCACCAGCAGCGTGACCACCGCCTGCTTCCAGCGCGGCGGCTTGGCGGCAGCATCGGCCAGGGGCGAGAACCAGAACTCGTTGACCGCGCCGACTTCGGTCTGGTCGCCGTCGGCCAGCATCGGTGCGGCTTGGTTGATCAGCTCCAGGCGCTGCGGCGAATCGAGCCAGCGCTCCAGGTCTTCGGTGGAGCGGTAACGCAGCACGCAGGTGAACAACGCAAGGCCGCCCTGCTTGCTGCGCACCACGTCAACGCCGAGGTGGCCGGGGCGCTCGCCGGCAATGCGCACGATGCGCCGCAGCCAGGCTTCGTAGTCGGCTTCGTGGCCGGGTTTGATGCGGTGTTTGACCACCAAGGTGACAACCTCGTCCGGGCCGCCTTGCTGCGTGACTGAGTCCATCGTGCCCCTCCCCTGAGTACGTGAGCGATGGCCGCAGTGTGGGGCGTCGCGCAGCGTAAAAATTGGATGTACGTGCTCTGTTAAAGCGTCCGGGACATGTGTTCGCCAATCCGCGATCGCAACCAGCGCTCCGCCGGATCGTTGTCGTGCACCCCGCTCCACACCATCGACAGCTCTGCCGCATCGATGGCGAACGGTGGGTCCTCGGCCCGCAACCCGCTGCCTTGGGTCAACGCGCAGGCGGCATAATCGGGCACCGTCGCAATCATTTCGCTGCCGGCCAACAGGTCCCGCAACCCACTGAATTGCGGCACCGCCAACACCACCCGCCGCGCCCGGCCAACCCGCGCCAGGTCCAAGTCAATGTTGCCGCTCAAGTCACCGGAAAACGAAACCATGGCATGGGGCCGTGAACAGTAGTCGTCGAGGGTCAACGGCTCCGGCCGGTCATCCCCCCGCAGGACCTTGCACGGAATATCCCGCAGCTTCTTGCGCTTGGCATTCGCTGGCAGCTCGGTGGTGTAGCTGACCCCCACGGAAATCTCGCCACTGGCCAACAACGCTGACATCAACAAGTAGTTCGCACGCCGCACCACCACGATGATCCCGGGCGCCTCTTCGCGCAGCTGGCTGAGCAACGGTGGAAACAGCCCAAACTCGGCGTCATCCGACAGCCCGATGCGAAACACCGCGCAACTGGTGGAAGGGTCGAAGTCCTTGGCGCGGCTCACGGCGCCGGAAATGATGTCCATGGCCGGTTGCAACTCCTTGAGGATCGCCACGGCCCGTGGCGTGGGTTCCATACCGCGACCATTGCGCAACAGCAGCGGGTCATCGAACAGGTCGCGTAACCGACTCAGGGCCGCACTGACCGCTGGCTGGCCCATGAAGAGTTTTTCGGCAACCCGGGTCAGGTTCTTTTCGAACATCAGGGCCTCGAAAATCACCAGCAGGTTCATGTCGACGCGGCGCAAGTCGTTGCGATTCATAGGGTTTCCCGGGAGGTGAGCACCCCGTCAGCTAACCACGCTCAAGGCCGCTGCAATTGCATCCCTGTGCTGTCTTTTTTGCGCAGGCACCTGGCGAAATTAACAACGATTAACTCGCCAGCCAGACGGTCCGGCACCAAAAATACGGCGGTCTACACTGGATTTTCATCAACAGGAAACGCTCCCATCGACCACGGAATCTGTCATGGCCCGACTTGAGCAAATCGCACCTGCACCGCACCCTCGAGCCCCTGCCACCGGCGGCCTGTGCCCCCGCCGCGAACGCATGGTCAAGCAGTTGATCCTGGCCAACCTCGGGGACAGCCTGGAAGTCGCCGAACTGGCACGGGCCTGCGCCCTGTCCCGCAGCCATTTTTCCCGCGCGTTTAAATGCAGTACCGGCCTCTCTCCCCAGGAATGGATTCGCCAACAACGCATCCAGCGGGCCAAGGAGCTGATCATCCACTCCGCCTTGAGCCTGACCCAAATCAGCCAGGAGTGCGGATTTTGCGACCAGGCGCACTTCTGCCACATATTCAGCCGCAGCGAAGGCGTAAACCCGATGACCTGGCGTAACCACCAACTTCGCGTGATCGCCGCCTAGTGGTGATTGCACCCCAGCGCAAACCTCTGGAATATGCACCACAGACCTCGTTCCAGAGACCGCGCATGAGCAACCCCAGCGACCAGGCCATGCATTTCGGCCCCTACCGGATCCACCCGCGCCAGCGCGCGGTGCTGGAGGGTGGCCGACCGTTGCGCCTGGGCCGCCGGGCGGTGGATATCCTGCTGATTTTGCTCGAGCACGCCGGCCAGGTGGTGAGCAAGCAGGAGTTGATCGCCCGGGTCTGGCCCAGGACCGTGGTGGAGGATGGCAACCTGCGGGTGCACATGGCGGCCCTGCGCAAGGCCTTGGGCGATGGCCAGGCCGGACAGCGCTATATCGTCACCGTGGCCCAGCGTGGCTACAGTTTTGTTGCGCCCCTGAGCATCGAGCCCACGGCGTTGGAAGACGACAGCTTAGGGGCCCATCCAGGGCACAACCTGCCGCTGCGGCGCACCCGAATGCTGGGACGCCAGGCCCTGATCAAAAGCCTGGTGCAGCAGTTGCCTCAACACCGCTTCATCACCCTCACGGGGGCCGGCGGTATCGGCAAGACCACCGTCGCCTTGCGGGTGGCCGAACTGCTGATCGGCCGTTACCGCGACGGCATCCGCCTGCTGGACTTGGCCCCCCTGAACCAACCCTCGATGATCCTGCCCAACCTGGCGGCCCTGTTGGAACTCACGCTACCGAGCCACGAGCCCTTGTGCGGCCTCGCCAGCCTGTTGCGCGAGCGCCAGATGTTGTTGGTGATCGACAACTGCGAGCACCTGCTCGACGATATTGCGCTGATCAGCGAAACCCTGCTGCGCAATGCCCCCCAGCTGCACATCCTGACCACCAGCCGCGAAGCGCTGCGCGCCGAAGGCGAGTTCGTGCAACGCCTGGAGCCTCTGGCGTGCCCACCGGCCACGGGCGACCGCGCCGAAGCGATGGCGTACCCCGCGCTGCAATTGCTGGTGGAACGGGCGTTGTCGCGCTGGGACGGCTTTGAACTGAGTGACGCCGAGCTGCCCCTGGCCATCGACATCTGCCGACGCCTGGACGGCATTCCCCTGGCAATCGAGCTGGTGGCGGCGCAAATCAAACGCTTTGGCCTGCCGGGCTTGCTGGTGCAGATGGAGGATAACTTTCGCCTGTTGACCCGCGGCCGGCGCAGCGCCCTGCCCCGGCACCAGACCCTGCGCGCCACCCTGGAGTGGAGCTTCGATCTGCTGACCGCCAGCGAGCAGGTCTGCCTGCGTCGCCTAGCGGTGTTCCGGGGTGTTTTCACCCTGGAATCGGCGGCGGCAGTGATCGGCGGTGAACACATTGCGCCCACCGAGGTGCTGGGTTCGATCACGCAGTTGGTAGCCAAGTCCCTGCTCAACGTTGAGGTAGGCGATGAAGCGGTAACCTATCGACTGCTGGACATCACCCGCACCTATGCCCTGGAGAAACTCAGCGCCGCCTGCGAGCTGGAGGCCAGCCGTGAGCGCCACGCCGCCCGGTGCCTGACGCTGATGAATCAAGCGCAAGCCGACTGGGAACACGTGTCCACCCAACAGTGGCTTGACCGTTATGCCGCCTACCGCGAAGACGTGCGTGCCGCCCTCGACTGGGGGTTGAGCCAGGCAGGCTCGCCGCTGCTGGCCATCCGCTTGACGGTCAGCGCGATGCCGCTGTGGCAGGAGCTGTCGCTGCTCACCGAGCACGGTTTGTATGTGGGCAAGGCCCTGGCCCTGCTCCAGCAATCAACCTCGCCCTGCGCGCACTTGCACCTGCAACTGCAGTTGGCCCTGGGCAGTTTTTCCTATCACACCCAGGGCGCAACCCCACAGACCATCGAGGCCTTTGAGCGCGCCAGGCAACTGGCAGAAATCAGCCAGGATGTCGCCGGCCAGCTCAGGGCCGTGTCCGGCCACCTGGCGGTCAACCTGTGCAGCGGCAACTACCAGCAGGCCCTGCGTCAAAGCCTGCACTTCGATCACCTGGACCCCAACGCCCCACCGCTGCTGGGTTTGAGCGCACAGCGCCTGCGGGTACTGGCGCAACATTTTGCCGGCAACCAGGCCCTGGCACGGCACAACGCTGAACAGGTGATGCAGCGCATGGCGCAGAGCGGCCACCGCAATCGGTTTACCCATGGATTTGGCGTGCAATACGACCAGAGCGTGGCGTCGCTGACGGTGCTGGCGCGCATCCTCTGGCTCCAGGGTTTCCCGGAGCGCGCCTGGCGCACCGCCCGCCAGGCGCTGGAGCTGGCGCTGCAAATCAATCACGGCACCTCGATCTGCTACACCCTGGCCCTCGCGGGTGTCGTCATCGCTCACTACAACGGTGACGACCGAGCGGCGAGATCGATGCTGGAGCTGCTGTCACAGCAGGCGCAGAAGCACTCGGTGCTGCTGTTCGACACCTGGGCCAGGCATTACACCCTGGCGCTGGACGGCGTGGTACACGAAGAGAACGTCGAAGGCCTGGGCCTGATCAAGGACATCGTTGTGACCCTGCACACAAGGGGCGTGGATGAGGCCTGCTTCGAACGGGCCCGGCGCGGCGATGCGGGGTGGTGCACCGCAGAAATCCTGCGGGTGCGCGCCGAATCCCTGCTGCACCGGGCCGACCCGCCCCCGACGCAGGTGGCTGAAAGCCTGTTGCTGGAAGCGCTGGGGCTGGCTCATCAGCAGGGCGCCTTGGCCTGGGAACTGCGAAGCGCGCTGTCACTGGCCCGCCTATGGCAACGCGAGGGCCGGCACGCCGCCGCGCGCGACCTGTTGCAAACCGTCCACGGGCGCTTTACCGAAGGGTTTTCCACGCCGGACCTAGTGAGCGTGCGCCGCCTGCTCGACGAACTGCACCACAAAGTGCCGGCCTGAAAACGGCCCAAGATAATGCCCGTAGCCTTGCTGCAACAACCTCACCTGTGCCCCGTCACCCAGGCGGGCCAGCGCATAGGCACGTACGCTATGGAGCAGGCGATAACGCCGGGGGCCGGGACCGGGTTCGACGGTTAGCAGCGACGTGTCCACCAACCGTGCCAGCAGATAGGGCAAGTCGGCGTGTTCCAGTTCAGTACCGGCAATCAGCGCGCTCAGTCTCGGCAAAGTCACCGCCATCTTGAACAAGCCTAACTGGAGGAACAGCCAGCGCTCCGGCAGGCTCAAGCGATCGTAGGTCCAGTCCAGCGCCGCGTTCATGGATTGATGCCGCCCTACCGCGGTTCGCCGCCCGCGAGTCAGCACCAGCAAGCCGTTCGCCAACTGTAACTGCACGCCCTTGATGCCCAGGGCATCGACCTGGGCCGCTGCCAGCTCCAGGGCCAGTGGGATGCCGTCGAGGCGCCGGCAGATATCCCGCAGGGGGACCAGGTCTTGCCTGCGCAAGTCAAAGCCCTGCTGGCAGGCCTGGGCCCGGCTGACAAAAAGCTGCACCGCGGGATAAGCCAGCGCTTGCTCGACAGAAGCCAATGCCGACAGCGGCGGCACCGCCATCGCAGGCACGCGCTGAACCCATTCGCCGGGCATATGCAACGCTTCGCGGCTGCTCAACAACAGCGTCACCCGGGGCGCCATTTCCCGCAGGGCAGACACCAGGTTGCGACAGGCCGCCAGCGCCTGTTCGCACCCATCAAGCACCAACAGCAATTGCCGCGACGCCAGTTGCCGGCAAACGCCTTGCAACGTAGCACCCGCTTCAACCTCAATCCCGAGCGCCTTGCCCAACTGACGGAGCACGCCGGATAACTGGCTGATCCCGGCCAGCGGCACCAACCACACGCCGTCGCGATAGCGCGGCAGAACCTGTGCGGCCAGGTACAGCGCCAGGGTGGTTTTGCCGATGCCGGCGCCCCCGGTGAGCGTCATCAGCGTTTGCCCCGGCAATCGCCGGGCAAGGGCGCGCGCCAGCGGCTCCAGGCCGAGCACCGGCACCAGGCGTGCTGGCAGGTTATGTTCAGGTAAGGGCTGTGCAGCTTCTGCCTGCATGGGTGGCGTCGCGACAAAACAATAACCGCGCTGCGGCACGTTGATGATGTAGCACCGCCCGCCCTCGCCATCGGCCAAGGCACGGCGCAGGGCCGCGATGTGCACCCGCAGGTTGTTCTCCTCCACCACGCTGCTGGGCCACACCCGTGCGATCAGGACCGCCTTGCTGACAAACTGCCCCGCCTGCTCCACCAGCACCGCGAGAATGTCCAGCGCACGCCCGCCCAGCGGCAGCGGCCGGCCCTCTGCGCACACCAGGCGCTGCTGGGGGTAGAACGTGAAGGGTCCGAAGCGCACTGAGCATTCCGGTTCAATCGTATGAAGGCTGTTCATGCTCGTCAAAGCGCTGAAACACCCGTTCTTGGGCGCCTGCGCATCCTTTTCCATGGGACTGGCCGCTATCTTGCCAGCTACCGGTGACAGGACAATGCTGGCACGGGGATCCACACGGACATTCAGGTGCGCCGGACGGACATCAGCTGAATTGCTGGCGGTATTGGGTCGGGTTCAAGCCGAGTTTTTCACTGAACAGAGACCGCATATGCCGCACGCTGCCAAACCCCGCGTGAAACGCTACGGTCTTGAGCGGCAGGTCGGTGCTTTCCAGCAAGTGCCGGGCACGATCGATGCGCGCACCTTGCAGGAACGCCATCGGGGTCATCTGCACTTCCTTGGCGAACACCCGCGCAAAGTGCCGTGTGCTCATACCCGCCAATTGCGCCATGGACTCGATGGTAAAGGCCTGGTCCAGTCGCTCCAGCACCTGGGTCTGCACCCGGGTAATCGCGGTTTCCTGAGGGGCCACCGCTGCGGTCATCGGGCTGAACTGGGCCTGGCCACCCTGGCGTTTCATGACCACCAACAACACTTTGGCCACGTCGACAGCCACCTGCTTGCCGTGGTCCTGGGCCACGATGGACAGCGCTAGGTCGATGCCCGCCGTCACGCCACCCGAGGTGATTAGCCGGCCGTCCTGCAGGTAGATACGGTCGGTCTCAACGATGGCCTTGGGAAAGGCCTTGATCAGCCGTTCGGTGTAATGCCAGTGGGTGGTCACGTGCTGGCCGTCCAGCAAGCCCGCATACCCCAGCACAAAGGCGCCGGTGCAGATGGAGCCGAATCGTCGGGCGCGGGGCGCAGCGGCCTTGAGCCAGGGCAACAGGGCGGGATGGCATTCGTTGTAGGCGCCAGGGCCACCGGGGACCAACAGCAAGTCATACGCCTCAAGGGCCTCGTCCAGCTGCAAGTCGGGGTGTACCACCACGCCATTGGAGGCTCGCAGTGGCCCGGGCTCGGTACCGATGGTCAGGATCTGATAATGGGCTGGCGGTTCAAGGTAGCGATTGGCAATGGAGAACACCTCCAGCGGCCCGGCCATATCGAGCAGAAGGAAATCAGGAAACAGCGCCATGGCCACGGTTTTCATTGTCAGGAATTGCCCGTTCAGGAGGTGAATCCGAGCATTATGGCACGTCACTCACTGTCAACTCATACAGGACAGTCATTCCGATTTCAGCTTCTTAATCAACCTGCTGATAACCAGTAATCTTCTCCTTACACCGAAGCCCTGCATCTCGCAGCCAAGCTTCCCTTGAGGAGAACACCCCATGCTGACCCTTCGCAAAGCCTCGGAACGCGGCGCCGCCAATCACGGTTGGTTGAAGTCGTTCCACACCTTCTCGTTTGCGAACTACTGGAATCCCAAGGAACAGGGTTTTTCCGACCTGCTGGTGATCAACGATGACCGGGTTGCCGCCGGCAAGGGCTTCGGCCAACACCCGCACCGCGACATGGAGATTTTTTCCTATGTGCTCGAAGGCGCCCTGGAACACAAGGACACCCTGGGCACCGGTTCGGTGATTCGCCCCGGCGATGTGCAACTGATGAGCGCCGGCAGCGGCGTGGCCCACAGCGAGTTCAACCACAGCCATACCCAGGGCGTGCACTTCCTGCAAATCTGGATCGTGCCGGCGGTGGCGGGCGCCGAACCGCGCTATCAGCAGGAGCACTTCACCGAGGCGCAGAAACGCGGCCGGTTGCAGTTGATCATCTCGCCGGAAGGCACCGACGGCTCCCTCGGCGTGCGCCAGGATGCGCGGGTGTATGCCGGGCTGTTCAACGGCTTTGAAACCGCCAGCCTGCCACTGGCTCCGGAACGCTATTCCTACATCCATGTGGCGCGGGGCAGCGTTGAAGTCAACGGCCAACGCTTGCACGAAGGCGACGGTGCCCGAGTGCGCGACGAGCGGGAAATTCACCTGAGCCATGGCGAGAATGCCGAGGTGCTGGTGTTCGACCTGCGCCCTCAGGAACTGCCTGAAATGCCGTGATAGTCGGCGCGATGGTCCGCGAAAACGGGCCATCGCTGGCGTCGATAGTCACCATCAGCCCAATGAAGTTCTCTAAAAAAATCCACCGCGTAACATCGCATCCATACCAACCAATGACATCCCGGAGCACACTCTCATGAAACGCCAACTCTTGCTTAGCCTCGCTTTCTCGGTACTTGCTGTAAGCGCCTTTACCCAACCTGCCCTCGCTGAAGGCGGCGCAGATCGCCTGATGGACAGCCGCGTGGCTGAGGGTGGTTCTGACCGTTTGCTGGAACGTCGCGTTGCTGAAGGGGGTTCTGATCGCCTGCTGGAACGTCGCGTTGCTGAAGGGGGCTCTGATCGCCTGCTGGAACGTCGCGTCGCTGAAGGTGGTGCTGATCGTCTTCAAGAAAACCGCGTCGCTGAAGGTGGTGCAGACCGTCTTCAAGAAAACCGCGTAGCCGAAGGTGGTGCAGACCGCCTGATGGAAAACCGCGCGTAACCCCTGTCGTTCGCGGTTCACCCCCAGCCGGCCTGATCAGCCGGCTTTTTTTCGCCTGCTATTAACTGATCCTCACAAGCGCCACACAAGCTCTCTCGCCATTACTGGAGTTCACGGTCCAGCCACACCACCGCCTTGCCAATCTGCTGCCGTGCCTCAATCCGCGCGTGCACCTGCTGCACGTTTTCCAGCGCGTAATGCCCTTCGATATCCACTGTCAGCGAACCTTCGAGCATCGCCGCGAACACCGCATTGGCACGCCGTTGCACGGTCGGGCCGTCGGCCATGTGGTCGTTGAGTCGTGGGCGCGTCAGGAACAGTGAACCGGCTTCCCCCAACTCCATCGGGTCCAGATCAGTGATCGAACCGGAAACGTTGCCGTAATTCACGATCAAACCGCGCGTGCGGCATGCCCTGAAACTCTCGCGCAAGGTGGCCTTGCCCACCGAATCGAACACCACATCCACACCCTGCCCCTGCGTGGCCTCCAACACCCGCTCGGCAAACCCATCGTATAGCCAGGCGTGATCGGCACCGCGTTCAAGGGCAATCGCACACTTTTCGACGCTGCTGCCGGTGGTGAACACCGTGGCACCGAGTCGATGGGCCATTTGCACCAGCAACTGGCCGATACTGCCGGAAGCCGCGTGGATCAAGCAGCAGTTGCCCGCCTGCAACCGCGCGACCTCTTCAATCAGGTAGTGGGCGGTGCAGCCCTGGAACATCGCTGCAGCCGCCTGATCGAAGCCGATCGCATTGGGAATCTGCGCCACTCGCTCGGCAGGTACGCTGGCGTATTCAGCGAACGCGCCCCAGGCAATGCACCAGGCCACCCGATCACCCGGCGCCAGGTGGCTCACACCCTCGCCCACCGCAACCACCACACCGGCCCCTTCCATACCCAGGATGCACGGCAGCCGTACCGGATAGGTGACCGAAGTGGCGTACTTGCCCTGGCGAGTGTGCACATCCATGAAATTGATCCCGGCGCAGGCCACCTTGATCAATACGTGGCCGGGTGTCACTGGGGGTTTGGGCACATCAAGGCGCAGCTGAACGACCTCCGGGCCGCCATAGGTTTCAAGGGTGAGGGCTTTCATCGCGGGACAACTCCGTTTGCGGTGGGAATGCGCCATGGTAAAAGGCGCGACTCTGTACGAGAATTCCCCAACAACTCCCACCCTCCGTGCGGAAATAACCCGATGTTCGACTGGCAGGATCTGTATTTCTTCACCGTACTGGCGCGCACCCAGTCGCTGTCGGCTGCCGCCCGCGAGCTGCAGGTGGAACACGCCACCGTTGGCCGGCGCGTCGATGCCCTGGAAAAAGCCCTCGGCGTAAAGTTGGTGGATCGCCTGCCCCGCAGCCGACCGTTGACCGAGGAAGGCCTGGCATTGGCGAAGATGGCAGCAGGCATGGGCGAGATGGCCACCGAAGTGATGCGCCTGTCCCGCGTGGCCTCCATCGAGGTGGCCGGCACCGTGCGGGTCAGTTGCCCGCCGTCGATTGCCATCCACTGCATCGCGCCCCATGTCGCACGATTCAGGACGCAGTATCCCAAGCTGAATATCGTGTTGATGTCCTCGACAACACTCGCCGCCCTCGACAAAGGCGAAGCCGACATTGCCCTGCGCACGGTGCGTCCCGATGAGGAAGCGCTGGTACGCAGAAAGGTCGGCGCCGTGCGCTTCGGCCTCTATGCCACGCCCGAGCTCAAACAACTGCCTGCTGAACAGTGGGCATTCATTGCCTATGACGCCACCCGCGACCACCTGCCCCAACAGGCGTGGATGCATCAGGTGCGCGGCAACCGCACGATTGCCTTCGCCGCCAGCGACCTGATCACCCAGCAAATGGCCGCCCGCGCCCAGGTGGGTGCAGTGGTGTTGCCCACGCTGGTGGGGGATCACGACGGGGCATTTGTGCGGTTGGCAACAAACACCGAAGGCCCGGTTCGCGATATCTGGCTGACGGTTTACCCGGATATGCGCCGCTCGCCTTCGGTGAAAGTGGTGATGGAGTTTTTGGTGAGTTGTATTGAAGGCGAGCCGCAGTTGCGGCGCTGAAGCGGATTACTGCGCCGCGTACTGTTCGTCGCTGACCTGCTCCATCCAGTCCACCACCTTGCCATCGAGCATTTCGTTAATCGCAATATGGGTCATGGCGGTGTTGGCCGTGGCGCCATGCCAATGCTTGACCCCGGGCGCAATCCAGACCGTGTCGCCGGGGCGGATTGCCCGTACCGGTTGGCCCCATTCCTGAACCTGGCCCAGGCCTGCGGTCACGATCAACGTCTGGCCCAGCGGATGGGTGTGCCACGCGGTACGCGCGCCCGGTTCAAAGGTGACGAAGGCCCCGGTGACGCGTGCCGCGTCGGTGCCCTTGAAGGGTGAATCGACGCGTACCGTGCCGGTGAAATAATCCGCCGGGCCTTTTGCAGAGGGCTGGGAACCGTTGGGCGTGATGGTCAGCATGGGCGTCTCCTGTGCGGGTGAATCGAGTGCCATTAATGACAATGAAAGCGCGGTGGCGGCGAGGCTGGTGTTCATAGGCCGGTCATCCTTTCCAGGGCTTCGGGGTAGCGATCGCCATGCACGGCGATGTTGGCAGCGGCGACGTCCAGTTCACTGAGCTCCGTCGCGCTGAGCTGTACTTCGACCGCCCCCAGGTTTTCCGTCAGGCGCGAGGTTTTGGTGGTGCCTGGAATCGGTACGATCCAGGGCTTCTGGGCCAGCAACCAGGCCAGTGCAATCTGCGAGGGTGTGGCGTTTTTTCGCTGGGCAACCTGGCGCAGCAACTCCACCAGGGCCTGGTTGGCCTGCAAAGCGTCAGGCGTGAACCTGGGCAAACTGCTGCGAAAATCCGAGCTGTCAAAGGTGCTCTGACTGTCGAACTTGCCGGTCAGGAAGCCTTTGCCCAACGGGCTATAGGGCACCAGGCCAATGCCCAGCTCCTCCAGCAGCGGCAGCACCTCGGCCTCCGGCTTGCGCCACCACAGGGAGTACTCACTTTGCAGAGCGGTCACCGGCTGAACGGCATGGGCGCGGCGGATGGTCGAGGCGCCGGCTTCCGACAAGCCGAAGTGCTTGACCTTGCCCTCCTGAATCAAATCCTTCACGGCACCGGCCACCTCTTCGATCGGCACATTCGGATCAACCCGGTGCTGATAAAACAGGTCGATAACATCGGTCTTCAGGCGTTTCAGAGAGGCTTCAGCTACCTGGCGGATATGTTCGGGGCGGCTGTCGAGACCGGACCATTTGCCATTGCCGGACGGGTCCGGGGCAAATCCGAACTTGGTGGCGATCACCACCTGCTCACGCAGCGGTGACAGGGCTTCGCCCAGCAGTTCTTCATTGATGAACGGGCCATAGACTTCGGCGGTATCGAAGAAGGTCACGCCTTGTTCAACCGCATTGCGCAGCAAGGCAATCATCTGCTGTTTGTCGGCCGCAGGGCCGTAGCCAAAGCTCATGCCCATGCAACCGAGCCCCAGGGCCGAGACTTCAAGTTGGCTGTTACCGAGTGTGCGTCTGCGCATGGTCATTCTCCGGGTAAGGGGACTGAATCCAATCTAACAGTTACGAATTGTGATAATTAGCCGCTAGAATCTGAAAATACTTATGAGGATGACTCACCAATGCTCAGGGAAAACGCCAATGACCTGCTCGCCTTTCTGGCGGTAGCCCGTGAGCGCAGCTTTACCAAGGCGGCGGCCAAACTCGGGGTTTCCCAATCGGCGCTGAGCCATACCATCCGCGCCCTGGAGGCGCGCCTGGGGCTGCGCCTGCTGACCCGCACCACCCGCAGCGTGTCACCCACCGAAGCGGGGCAGCACTTGATCGATACGGTCGGGCCGCACTTCGATGAAATCCAGGTGGGGCTTGAAGGCCTGAGTAATTTGCGCGACCGGCCGTCCGGCACCATTCGCATCAACGCCATGGACCACGCGCTGGAATTCATCCTGTGGCCGGTGTTGAAACCGTTCCTGGCGCAGTACCCGGACATCGCCGTGGAGGTATGTTGCGACTATGGCTTTGTCGACATCGCCGCCCATGGTTTCGACGCCGGTGTACGGCTTGGGGAAGACGTGGCCCAGGGCATGATTGCCACGCGCATCAGCCCCGACATGCGCATGCTGGTGGTGGGCTCACCGGCCTACTTCGCCCAGCGCCCGATCCCCCGCACGCCCCGGGACTTGACCGATCACGCCTGCAACAACTTGCGCCTACCCACCAATGGCGGTCTGTATGTGTGGGAATTCAAGAAAGGCGACGAAAGCCTGAATGTGCGGGTGTCTGGCCAGGTGACCTTCAATGGCGTGTACCCATTGCTCAAGGCAGCGGTCGACGGCTTGGGCTTGAGTTACGTGCCTGCCGACTTGGTGGCGCCTTATCTGGCGGACGGGCGACTGGTGCAGGTACTGGATGACTGGTGTGCGCCGTTTGCCGGCTTTCACCTGTACTACCCCAGCCGCCGCCAGACCTCGCCCGCGTTTGCGCTGTTGGTGGACGCACTGCGTTATCGCGGCTGAAGGAAATCCGTCAGGGCCGAGCCCAACCCATCGAACACCACGGCGATGCGCGGGACCTTGCGCATGTCCTGGTGCATGGCGATCCACACGTCAACCTTGAAATCCACCTGCGCGGGCAACACCCGCACCAGCCCGTGACGTTGTGCCACCTGGGCTGAACACACGCCGACCCCCAGCCCCGCACGCAACGCGGCCAACTGCGCGAGGTGATCGTCGGTGCGAATCACCGTACTGGGCGCCGAACAGTCGAAACCGCGCTCACCCAGAAATTCGATCTCCAGCAAGTTGCGGTCCGGCCCGATCAGCGGGTAGCAGTGCAATTGCGCAACGGTGTCCGGCGTGCCCTGCTCTGCCAGCAATTCTGGCGCGGCGTACAACCCGACTTGCAGGTCGCCGACCTTGCGCGCGACCACGGTGGATTCGACCGGGCGACGGATGCGTACGGCGACGTCGGCCTCTTGCCGGGCAAGCGCCTGCAGTCGATTGGATACGCTCAGCTCGATGGCCAATTGCGGATGATCACGGCGCAGGCTGCGCAACATTGGCGGCAGCACTTCAACGCCCAGCAGCTTGCCGCTGGTGAGCCGCACCGTGCCGCCGGCGAGCGCCGTGTCGGCCGAGGCTGCGCGGTTAAAGGCGTTGGCCGCAACGGCCATCGCTTCAACATGGCTGATCAGGTCCTTGGCCGTGTCGGTGGGCAATAGCCCGGCGGGTGAGCGGATAAACAGGCTGACCCCGACGCTCTGCTCCAGCGCCTCGATCCGTCGCCGCGCGGTGGCCTGGGCGATCCCCAGCAAACGGGCTGCGCCCGACAGGCTGCCGGTGCGCAGCACGGCGAGGAAGGCGCGCTGGGTTTCCCATTGGAGTTGCGGGGCGTTCATACATTTCCTGTGAGCCGCTGGGCAGTTTTGGTGGATGTTCTTTGTTCGGGGGCTGCGGCATGCTGGCGAGCATAACCGATGGGGCTTTCGCCCTCACTTTGCACAGGATCGTTTTTGATGACACTCACCGGCCAATGTCGCTGCGCCCGCGTGACCTACACCCTCGATACCGACGCGCCGCTGGCGGTGTATGCCTGCCATTGCCGCCACTGCCAGACCTGGAGCGGCAGCGCGTTTGCCCTGCATGCGCTGTTGCCGGCGGATGCGCTGCGGGTTGAAGGTTCGCTGACGGAATATGCCTATGACGTCGATGGGCAGCGTTCGGAGCATCGGTTGTGCGGGGTGTGCCATACGCGGATCTGCAACACCACGACGGCCGCGCCGGGGTTGGTTGTGCTGCGGGTCGGGACACTGGATGAGAGCCCGTCCGTGCAGCCGGTGGCGCACATTTGGCTGCGGCACAAGCAACCGTGGATAACGCTGGCGGAGGGCGTTCCGACCTGGCCGGAAAGCCCTACGCCCCAGGCGTTTGCGCAGGCGTTGAGCGTTCCCCTGTAGACATGACTCACACAAACCCTGTGGCGATGTCGAGACTCAGCACTTCGCCATTGCGCAACTGCCATTCGAAGAAGTCTGAGAAATCATCGCGAACCAATGCGCGAATCGCCTTGGCGACAACCCCATGGGCAACCAGCACCACCACCTGTTGCCCATGGTTCACCAGCAACTGATTCAATCCGCCCCGGATACGCTCGACGAACTGCGAGATTGACTCACCGTCCGTGGGCGCCCGCTCCCATTGCCGGGTAATATTCTGCGCCCAAAGGTCGGGATAACGCTGCGCGGCTTCCACCTGGGTCAGTCCCTCAAACACCCCCACGCCGCGCTCACGAAACGCATCCCGCGTATGCAGTTGCAGCCCATCATCCGTAAACACAATGGCCGCCGTTTGCTGGGCCCTACGCAGCGGCGAGACGATGACAGCGTCGATCTGCGCCGGCAATTTTTCCCGCAACTCCCGCGCCTGCAGCACGCCCCGTTCGTTGAGATCAATGTCCAGCGAGCCCTGGTAACGCCCCTCGGCATTGGCTTGAGTTTCGCCGTGACGAACAACATACAACTGCATACCGCCCTCCTTCATCCTGACGCTGAAAGGCCGCGAACGGCGCATCCGATAAAGCCCTAAGCTAAGACCGAAAAATTATTTATCGAATAATTTTTAGAACAATAAGCTGACCTTAATCCATTAAGAGTCGAGCACGCCATGCCCCTGTTTTCGCTCCATCGCCTTTTCATCACTGGCCTGGCCACGCTGGGCCTCTGCACCACCCTGAGTGCACACGCCCAGGAAACCGTGCGCATCGGTTACCAGAAATCCTCGACCCTGATCACCTTGCTGAAAACCCAGGGCACCCTGGAAAAAGCCCTCAAGACCGACGGCATCGACGTGACCTGGCACGAGTTCCCCAGCGGCCTGCCGCTGCTGGAAGCGCTCAACGTCGGTAACGTGGATATCAGCGCTGACGTGGCCGACACCGTGCCGATCTTTGCCCAGGCCGCCCAGGCCAAGCTCACCTACTTCGCCCAGGAAGCGCCCTCGCCCCAAGCCCAGGCGATCGTGGTGCGCAAGGACTCGCCGATCCAGCAACTGGCGGACTTGAAAGGCAAGAAAATCGCCGTGACCAAGGCCGCCGGCACTCACTATTTATTGATCGCTGCCTTGAACAAGGCGGGGCTGGCCTTCTCCGATATCGAGCCGGCGTACCTGACGCCCGCCGATGGTCGCGCTGCGTTTGAAAACAACAAGGTTGATGCCTGGGTCACGTGGGAACCGTTCCTCACCAGCGTGCAGCGCCAACTGCCCACCCGCACCCTTGCGGACGGTACCGGGCTGGCCAGTTACAAGCGCTATTACCTGACCGGCACGCCCTATGCCAAGGCGCATCCCGAAGTGCTGAAGCTGGTTTACGAGCAGTTGCACCAGGCTGGCGAGTGGGTGAAGAGTCACCCGCGGGATGCCGCGAAAGTGCTGGGGCCTTTGTGGGGCAACCTGGATGTGGAGACTGTCGAGGCGGCCAATGCTCATCGTAGTTATGAGGTGCAGCCGGTGACGCTGGATCAGTTGGGTGAACAGCAGAAGATTGCGGATGCGTTCTTCAAGGCGGGGTTGTTACCCAAGGCGGTGGATGCGCAGGATGTGCAGGTGTGGAAACCCTGAGGCAGTCAACTGTGGGAGCCGGGCTTGCCCGCGATTGAGACAACTCGGTACTCCAGTCATACCGCAGTGATGCCATCGCAGCCTCGCCAAGGCTCGACAGCTCCCACAGTTGATGTTCAGGGCCTGGACTATCGGGGGGGTGTCAGCTTTTACGCGTCGCATCATCCAGCGCAAGGATGGTATGAGCATTGGTCACCGTGGTCGCCAGGGTATTGATCACCCCCGACCGCAACGCCCCCAGCGTCGCCGCCGCCTTGGTATTTTCACTCGCAATCGCCACCACGTCCGGAATGCGGAACAGCTCCTGCACCGTCAACCCGATCACCCGCCCTTGAATCGCATTGACCGCCGGCTGGCCATGAATGTCGATGAAGTCATAGCCCATCATGTCGCCCACCGTACCGGACAACCGCGCCTGGGCGATTTCCTGGGGTGAGAACCAACCCATGCGCACCATGTTGCTGTTTTCACTCATGTCGCCGATGCCGATCAACGCCATGTCGGCACGGCGGGCGCGGTCAAGGGTGGAACGTACGGTGTCGTTACTGATCAGCACGCCGCGCAGTTCCGGGTTGGCCACCAGGGCCGGGGCGTACAGGCTTTCACTCTCGCCGCCAAAGCGCAAGGCCAGGCGCCGGCAGATGTGGTCAGGGTTCATGTATTCGCCCGCCTTGAGCGAACCGCCAATGGCGCACACAAACGTGCAGTTGCGGGTCACCGGCAGGAACACATTATCAGCCACCGCACCGACGTTACGGCCCATGCCGACCGCGACGATCATGCCGTCGCTCAGGGTTTTGTTCAGGTAGTTGGCCACCAGGCTGGCAACCGCCGAACGCTGGGTGTCGGGGTCGCTGTGGTCGACCGCGATCAAGGCGCGGTCCAGCTGGAAGCGATCCACCAGCGCCTGTTCCAATTCGTTGTTCATCGCCGGATGCTGCAACACCCGCACCTCGACGATGCCTTCATCCCGTGCGCGTTTGAGCAGGCGGCTGACTTTTGCCCGGGACAGGTCGAAGCGCTTGGCGATGGCTTCCTGAGTGACGTTCTCAAGGTAATAGAGCATCGCCACTTCGGTCATCAGGTCGATGTCGCTGGCGATGCGCTGGGTACTGTCACTCATGGGCACGGGCTTCCGTTTCGGTGTCAAAGGCGCATTCTCCCGACTCTTGCCCCGTTCCGTCCACTACTGATGCCCGTCACGCTCGATCGCGTTGATGCGGTCGACCTTGGCCCCGGAACGCGCAGCTTCGAACTCCGACTCCAGGAACGACTTGACGATGCTCTTGGCCAGTTCCGCGCCGATCACCCGTGCACCGATGGACAGGATCTGCGCATCGTTGCTCTTGCGCGCCCGTTCCGCCGAATAGGTGTCGTGGGCCTGGGCTGCACGAATCCCCAGGACTTTGTTGGCCGAGATGGCCATGCCGATGCCGGTGCCGCACACCAGCACCCCCAGCCGCTGTTCACCGGCATTGATCGCCGTGGCCACCGCCAGGGCGATGTCCGGGTACAGCACCGGCGCCGTGGAGTGGGTGCCGAAGTCGGTCACCGGATAACCCAACGCCTCGATATGGCGCTTCAACAGTTCTTTAAGCTCATAACCCGCTTCATCGCATCCGATAGCCACCGGGAAAGGTGTGTTCATGGCGTTTGGCTCCGCTGCCGTTTTGGGTACTTTCGAATGATCATATGATCACTCATTGAAATTTCGCTCAGCCATTTCTCGGATATTCGAAGCGCCCTGTCAAGCAAGATTTAGCTGACCTTGCGGTCAAAGCCCTCTAAACCGGTACGCTTTGCGCAAATCCGCCCATTTACAACTTTTCAGTGAAAGAGATTGACTGATCAGAATTTCATTTGATACACATATGATCACAGCGAAACATGACTGTGCGACCTAATAAGAATTCACAGCACGAGGACACGCCGATGGCCACGCCATTACTGCTCCAGGCTGAACACGTCGCCAAGGCTTACGCCGGGATCCCTGCCCTGCGTGAGGGGCGCCTCTCTCTGCGGGCCGGCAGCGTCCACGCCCTTTGCGGCGGCAATGGCGCAGGCAAGTCGACTTTCCTGAGCATCCTGATGGGCATCACTCAACGTGACACCGGGACCATCCTGCTCAATGGCTCACCCGTTCAGTTCAACCGCCCCAGCGAAGCATTGGCGGCGGGGATCGCGATGATCACCCAGGAACTGGAACCCATCCCCTACATGACCGTCGCCGAAAACATCTGGCTGGGCCGCGAACCGCGCCGCGCCGGCTGCATCGTCGACAGCAAGGAGCTCAACCGGCGCACTCGCGAGCTGCTGGAAGGCCTGGAGTTCGACGTCGACGCCACCAGCCCCATGCACCGTCTGAGCGTGGCGCAGATCCAGTTGGTGGAGATCGCCAAGGCATTCAGCCACGACTGCCAGGTGATGATCATGGACGAGCCCACCTCGGCCATCGGCGAGCGTGAGGCCGAAACGCTGTTCAAGGCGATCCGCCGCCTCACCGCCCGTGGTGCCGGCATCATCTATGTGTCGCACCGCCTCAGTGAACTGGCGCAGATTGCCGACGACTACAGCATCTTTCGTGACGGCGCTTTCGTTGAGACCGGGCGCATGGCGGATATCGACCGCGCCCACCTGGTGCGCGGCATCGTCGGCCAGGAACTCACCCGCATCGACCACAAGGTCGGCCGCGAATGCGCCGCCGAATGCTGCCTGGACGTCGATAGCCTGAGCCGCGCCGGCGAGTTCCAGGACATCAGCCTGCAACTGCGCCAAGGTGAAATTCTGGGTATCTACGGGCTGATGGGCTCAGGCCGCAGCGAATTCCTCAACTGCATCTACGGCCTCACCACCCCGGACTCCGGCAGCGTGACCCTGCAAGGCAAACCGATGCCCATCGGCCTGCCCAAGGCAACGATCCAGGCCGGCATGTCACTGGTCACCGAAGACCGCAAAGACAGCGGCCTGGTGCTCAGCGGCAGCATCCTCTCGAACATTGCGTTGTCGGCCTACAAGCAGCTGTCGAGCTGGTCGCTGATCAACGCGCGCAAGGAAAACCAGCTGGCCCAGGACATGGTCAAGCGCCTGCAGATCAAGACCGCCTCCCTGGACCTGCCGGTGGAATCCATGAGCGGCGGCAACCAGCAAAAAGTGGTGCTCGCCAAATGCCTGTCGACCCAGCCGATCTGCCTGCTGTGCGACGAGCCGACCCGGGGCATCGACGAAGGCGCCAAGCAGGAGATCTATCACCTGCTGGACCAGTTCGTGCGCGCCGGTGGTGCAGCAATTGTGGTGTCGTCCGAAGCCCCTGAATTGCTGCACCTGAGTGACCGTATTGCCGTGTTCAAAGGCGGAAGGCTGGTGACCATCAGCAGCGATACCGCCCTTTCCCAGGAAGCCTTGCTGAGTCTTGCCTCATGAATGCCAAATCACTTTCTACACCTGCAGCCGCCCCCGTCACCACCGCACCCCGCAGCCGCCTGCGCTTGTCCCTCGACCGCTTCGGCCTGCCGCTGGTGTTTATCCTGCTGTGCCTGGTGATGGCCTTCGCCAGCGAATACTTCATGACCTGGCGCAACTGGATGGACATCCTGCGCCAGACCTCGATCAACGGGATTCTCGCCGTGGGCATGACCTACGTGATCCTGACCAAGGGCATCGACCTGTCAGTGGGCTCGATCCTGGCGTTTGCCGGGTTGTGCAGTGCCATGGTGGCGACCCAAGGGTATGGCGTGCTGGCGGCGGTCAGCGCCGGGATGTTCGCCGGGGCGATGCTCGGGGTGGTGAACGGCTTTATGGTCGCCAACCTGTCGATCCCACCCTTTGTCGCGACCTTGGGCATGTTGAGCATTGCCCGGGGCATGACCTTCATCCTCAACGACGGCAGCCCGATCACCGACCTGCCCGACGCGTACCTGGCGCTGGGCATCGGCAAGATCGGCCCGATTGGCGTGCCCATCGTGATCTTCGCCGTGGTCGCGCTGATCTTCTGGATGGTGCTGCGCTACACCACCTACGGCCGCTATGTGTACGCGGTGGGCGGCAACGAGAAGAGCGCGCGCACCTCCGGGATCGGCGTGCGCAAGGTGATGTTTTCGGTGTACGTGGTCTCGGGGTTGCTCGCCGGGTTGGCCGGTGTGGTGCTGTCGGCGCGCACCACCTCCGCCCTGCCCCAGGCGGGCACTTCTTATGAGTTGGACGCGATTGCCGCGGTGGTGATCGGCGGCACCAGCCTGTCGGGCGGTACCGGCACGATTGTCGGCACGCTGTTTGGTGCACTGCTGATCGGTGTGATCAACAACGGCCTGAATCTGCTCGGCGTGTCCTCCTATTACCAGCAGGTCGCCAAGGGCCTGATCATCGTGTTCGCAGTATTGATTGATGTGTGGCGCAAGAAAAAACGCTAGTCGCTTTTCCTCGAAACCGAACTGAACGACCTACAACAATAAGCGGAGTTCTCATCATGAAAGTTGGTATTTCCCTGGCCGCCGTCGCGGCACTCTCCCTGCTCGCCAGCAGCATTGCCCTGGCTGCCGATGGCAAGACCTACAAGATCGGCGCCGCAGTGTACGGCCTCAAGGGCCAGTTCATGCAGAACTGGGTGCGCGAGTTGAAGGAACACCCGGCCGTCAAGGACGGCACCGTGCAACTGACCGTGTTCGACGGCAACTACGACGCCCTGACCCAGAACAACCAGATTGAAAACATGGTGACCCAACACTACGACGCGATCCTGTTTGTACCGATCGACACCAAGGCCGGCGTCGGCACCGTGAAGGCCGCCATGAGCAATGACGTGGTGGTGATCGCCTCCAACACCAAGGTGGCCGACGCCAACGTACCTTATGTCGGCAACGACGACGTGGAAGGCGGCCGGCTCCAGGCCCAGGCCATGGTCGACAAGCTCAAGGGCAAGGGCAACGTCGTGATCATCCAGGGCCCGATTGGCCAGTCGGCACAGATCGACCGGGAAAAGGGTGAGATGGAAGTGCTGGGCAAGCACCCGGACATCAAGATCATCGAGAAGAAAACCGCCAACTGGGACCGCGCCCAGGCCCTGGCCCTGACTGAAGACTGGCTGAACGCCCACCCCAAAGGCATCAACGGGGTGATCGCGCAAAACGATGACATGGCCCTCGGTGCGGTGCAGGCATTGAAGTCCCATGGGCTGTCGTCCAAGGATGTGCCGGTGACGTCTATCGACGGCATGCCGGATGCGATCCAGGCGGCGAAGAAAGATGAAGTGACCACCTTCCTGCAAGACGCCCAGGCGCAATCCCAAGGCGCGCTGGATGTGGCGCTGCGGGCGCTGGCCGGCAAGGACTACAAGCCGCAGTCGGTGATCTGGGAACGCTATGGCAAGGATGTGAAATGGGGTGACGGCACCGCCAAGAACTACATCCTGCCGTGGGTGCCGGTGACCAATGCGAATGCGGATGCGCTGTACCAGCAGGTGAGCGGTACGAAGTAAGTTTTGACTTGAAACCCGGTCAAGTGTGGGAGCGGGCTTGCTCGCGAAAGCGGTGGATCATTCAACAGATGTGCCACCTGATACACCGCTTTCGCGAGCAAGCCCGCTCCCACATTGGATCTCCACCGATCTGAAAAATGGAGTCATGTTCATGTCTGGATTCTGGAATCAAGCCTTCGACCTCACCGGCCGCTGCGCCGTGATCACCGGCGGGGCCGCCGGGATCGGTCTGGCTTGTGCCAGCCTGCTGGTGGAACGCGGCGCGCGGGTGGCCCTGCTCGACCGTGACCCGGCCGTGGTCGAAGTCGCCGCCAGCCTCGGCACCGGGAACATCGGCATCGCCGTGGACCTGCGCCAACTCGACCAGGTGCACAGCACCGTCGACTACGTATTCGATCACTTCAAACGCCTGGATTACCTGGTCAACAGCGCCGGGGTCGCCCTGCTGGACAAGGCCCTGGACGTCAGCGAAAACGCCTGGGACACCACCCTCGACATCAACCTCAAGGCCAGCTTTTTCGTCGCCCAGGCCTGCGCCAAACACATGCTTGCCCAGGGCAGCGGGCGCATCGTCAACCTCGCTTCCCAAGCGGCGTTAATAGGCCTGGACCGTCACGTCGCCTATTGCGCCAGCAAGGCCGCCGTGGTCGGCATGACCAAGGTATTGGCCATGGAATGGGCGCCCCACATCAACGTCAACGCCATTTCCCCGACCATCGTCGAAACCGCCCTGGGCAAAAAGGCCTGGGCCGGCGAGCTGGGGGAACGGGCCAAATTGCAGATCCCGGCGGGCCGCTTTGCCCAGCCGGAAGAAATCGCCGGGCTGGCGTTGTACCTGCTCAGCGACGCCGCGCAGATGATCACCGGCGAGAACGTGGTGATCGACGGCGGCTACAGCATCCAGTAATTGATCTTTTGTCGTGAGGTTTATCGTCATGTCTACCGTTACCGAACGCACGCCCGAGCAACTGTCACCCGTCATTCCGAAAACCATGCAGGCCGTGGTCTGCCATGGCCCCGAAGACTATCGCCTGGAGACCGTCGATGTACCGACGCCCGGGCCCGACGAGATCCTGACCAAGGTCGAGCTGTGCGGCATCTGCATGGGCGACATCAAGACTTATCGCGGTGCTCCATCGTTCTGGGGCGATGCTGAGCAGCCGCGCTACGTGAAGCCGCCGATGATTCCCGGCCACGAATTCGTGTGCCGCGTGGTCGCCCTCGGCCCAGGCGCAGAAAAGCGTGGAGTGAAGGTCGGCGACCGGGTGATTTCCGAGCAGATCGTGCCGTGCTGGGGCTGCCGCTTCTGCAACCACGGCCAGTACTGGATGTGCCAGAAACACGACTTGTACGGTTTCCAGAACAACGTCCAGGGCGCCATGGCCCAGTACATGATCTTCACCAAGGAAGGCATCATCCACAAAGTGCCGGACTCGATTGCCCCGGACGAAGCCATCCTGATTGAACCCCTGGCCTGCTCCCTGCACGCAGCGGAGCGGGCCAATGTGGATTTCGACGACATCGTGGTGGTAGCCGGCGCCGGTACGTTGGGCCTGGGAATCATCGGCGCGGTGCGCATGCGCAACCCGAAAAAACTCATCGTGCTCGACATGAAACCCGAGCGCGCCGCCCTCGCCCTGCGCATGGGTGCGGACGAAGTGTGGAACCCGGCTGAAGTCGACGTCATGGCGAAGATTCGCGAGATCACCGACGGCTACGGTTGCGACATTTACATTGAGGCCACCGGGCACCATAAGGCGGTGAACCAGGGCCTGGCGATGCTGCGCAAACTGGGACGTTTTGTGGAGTTCAGCGTGTTCAACGACGAGGCCACGGTGGACTGGTCGATCATCGGCGACCGCAAGGAACTGGACGTGCTGGGCTCCCACCTGGGTCCGTACATGTACCCGCGCGCCATCGACTTTATCGGCAACCGCAAGATCGACATGCGCGACGTGGTCACCCACAAATTTGCCTTGGCAGACTTCAAGGAAGCATTTGCGGTGATGGAGCGCGGGGACAAGTCGCTTAAAGTCGTATTGGAACCCTGATTGGCTTAATAACCCAGAACCCTGTGGGAGCCGGGCTTTGGCTTTTTGTGGGAGCTGGCTTGCCTGCGATGCGGACGCCTCGGTCTATCAGTGACACCGAGCCGATGCAATCGCAGGCAAGCCAGCTCCCACACAAGCCCGGCTCCCACACCAAGAATAAGAACACAGGAAACCGCGTTATGAATCGAGTGATAAACGATCCGGACCAAGTGGTCGAGGACATGCTGCGGGGCATTTTGGTCGCGCACCCAGAGCTGCGCCAATACGAAACCAATCCCCGGGTGATCGGCAAGGCCAAGGCGTCGCCACAGGGCCGCGTGGGCATCGTGACCGGCGGCGGTTCCGGCCATGAACCGGCCTTCCTCGGCTATGTCGGCCCCGGCCTGGTGGACGCCGTGGCCGTCGGCGAAATCTTCTCCTCGCCCACCGCCAAAAGCTTCTTCGATGCTTTCCGCGCCGCCGACCAGGGTGCCGGCGTGGCGTGCCTGTACGGCAACTACGCCGGCGACAACATGAACGTGAAGCTGGCAATGAAAATGGCCGCCAGCAAGGACATGCAGATCCGCACCGTGGTCGCCAACGACGACGTGGCCTCGGCGCCCAAGGCCGATATCGCCAAGCGTCGCGGGGTGGCAGGCGAAATCTTCATGTGGAAGGTCGGCGGTGCGGCCGCTGCCCAGGATTACGATCTGGACGGGGTGATTCGCGTCGCCCAGAAGGCCGTCGACAACTGCCGCTCCATCGGCATCGGCCTCACGCCCTGCACCATCGCGGCGGTGGGCAAGCCGAACTTCCAGATTCCCGACGGGCAGATGGAATTGGGCATTGGCCACCACGGCGAGCCGGGCATCGAAGTGATCGCCATCGAATCCGCCGAAGCCATGGCCGCGCGCATGCTTGCGCCGATCCTCGCCGACCGTGACTTCAGCCAGGATGACAGCGTGGTGGTGCTGGTCTCGGGCCTGGGGGCGACGCCGGTGATGGAGCTGTACATTTTCTACGCCGAGGTTGAACGTCAACTGCAGGCCAGGGGCTTGAAGATTCACCGCTGCTACGTGGGCAACTACTTCACCTCCCTGGAAATGATGGGGGTGACTTTGACCTTGCTGGGCCTGGACGCCGAGCTGAAAACCCTGATCGACCAACCCTGCCGTTCCATCGGCATGACCCAGGCGGACTAAACCATGAGCCAGCATTTCTCCACCCACGACGGCAGCGCCATCGTCGCCGACCTGGTGAGCGTGATCGTTGCCAACCGCGAATACCTGAGCGAAGTCGACGGCGCCATTGGCGATGGCGACCACGGCATCAACATGGCCAAGGGGTTTGCCCATTGCGGGCGCACCATTGAAGGCCGTCAGTTGACCCTGGCCGAAGCGCTGGACGAGTTGACGCTGAGCCTGATGGAAGGCATCGGCGGCTCCATGGGGCCGCTGTATGGCAGCCTGTTTATCGGCATGGCGGATGAGGTGCGCGGCAGCGAAGAGATTGACGCGGCGACCTTTGCCCATTTGCTGCGGGGCGGGTTGACCTCGTTGCAGGACATCACCGACGCCGGCGTGGGTGACAAGTGCTTGATGGACACCTTGATTCCGGCGGTGGAAGCGTTTGAACAGGCCAATGGGTCGGGGGCGTCATTCAGTGAGGCGCTGGACGCGATGAAAAGTGCGGCGTCACAGGGGCGGGATTCCACCAAGGATCTGGTGGCAAAGATAGGTCGCGCCAGCCGTCTGGGCGAACGCTCGCTGGGTGTGCTGGATGCTGGAGCGGTGTCATGCTGCTTGATACTGACGCGATTGGCGGATTCGGTTCAGCCGCGGTTGGTGTAGCGCCTGGTCAGGCCTCATCGCAGGCAAGCCAGCTCCCACAGTTGACCGAGTTGCCCGGGCGTACACGGTCAGCTGTGGGAGCTGGCTTGCCTGCGATGGCCGCTACCCGGCTTAACTTTTATCACCAAAACCAGCCGCACTCAGTTTGACTTGCTCGATGTACCGCGCCACCGCCGGCGCCTTTTCAAAGCGCCGGTGGATCAGCGACAACCACGACGACGCCTCACTGCCGTCAATCGTGCGGTACACCACGTTCGGCAAGCTCACATGCCCCAACACCGACTCTGGCACCACCGCCACGCCCTGCCCCAGTGACACCAGGGCAATCACCGCCACCAACCCGCCCGGTTGCGGCCCCAGGCGCGGCGCATAACCACCCTGCGCGGCCACCTGCAGCGTGCCGCTGATTTGCTCAGGCAAGATAAAGGTCTCGTTTTGCAGATGCTCGCAACTGATCGCCTTTAATCCCAGCAGCCAGGAATCCTGGGGCAACGCCAGCACAAACCCTTCGCTGTTCAAACGCACCGCCTCGACGCCCTCAGGTAATGTCATCGGCGAGCGGATATAGCCAATATCGAAGCGCCCCTCTGCGACCAGCCCCGGCAACGTCGCCATCGGGCTTTCGCGCACGCTCAGGCTCACATCGGGGAAGTCCCCACAGAACGACTGCACCTGACGCTGCAACAGGCCTGAATAGACCGCCGACGCAACGTACCCCAATTCAATGTGACCAATCTCCCCGCGCCCGGCGCGCTGGGCATTGCGCTGGGCGAATTCGAACTGACGCACCGTGGCCTCAGCCTCGATCAACAGCGCCGCTCCCGCTTCGGTGAGGCTGACTTCGCGCTGCTGGCGGATAAACAAGCGCGTACCGAGGGTGTTCTCCATGTCCTGGATCTGCCGGCTCAGGGTCGGCGGGGCGATGCCTAGCTGCTCGGCGGCCCGAGTGAAATTGCGTTGCCGGGCAACCGCCAGAAAGTAGCGGAAATGACGTATTTCCATCGCAGGATTAGCTCAAAGGTAATGAAGATCACTGTCACGCCTAATAAAGCCAAGACTCGGCGGGACTAAGCTGTGCGCACGCTCACAGTAGAGAGGCACCCCCATGTTAGTCAAATCCCTGGTACTGGCACTCGCAACGCTGGCCACCCTGCCCTCGGCAATGGCCGCCGAACCACCCGCCACCATTGCCCACAAGGCAATACTGACCCTGGCCACCGCCCAGCAGATCGCCACGCAGGCCGGTAAAGTCGCCGCTGATAAAGGCTGGCCCTGCGCGCTGGCGATTGTTGACGATGGCGGCTGGCCGATCCTCACCACCCGCATGGACGGCGCTCCCGTGGTTGCCGGGATTGAGTTGGCCCAAGGCAAGGCCCGTACCTCGGCGCTGTTCAAACGGCCGTCGGCCGATCTGGAAAACGCCATCAACGGCGGGCGCCAGGCAGCCGTCACCGCCGGCCTGCTGATGATGAAAGGCGCTCAGCCCATCATCCTCGAAGGCCAGGTAGTGGGCGCCATCGGCATCAGCGCAGACACCCCGGCCCACGATGATGAAATCGCCCTGGCGGCGGTGGCTTCGGTGCATCCATGAGCAAGGTCAGCCCACGTGTCACGCTGCTGACTGCCTCCGGGGTGTGTTCACTGATCGTGCTCGACACCAATATCGTCGCCGTCACCCTGCCGAGCATCGCCCGGGACCTGGGGGCGAATTTTGCCGACATCGAATGGGTGGTCAGCGCCTACATGCTGGCCTTCGCCGCCCTGCTATTGCCGGCCGGGAGCATCGCCGACCGCTTTGGGCGCAAGAAGACCCTGATCTGGGGCCTGAGTATTTTCATCCTCGCGTCCATTGGCTGCGGCGCGGCGCCGAATGCGTTGTTCCTGGATATCGCCCGCGCCGTCAAAGGTGTCGGTGCGGCGCTGCTGCTGACCTCGGCCCTGGCGTCCATCGGCCATACGTTTCACGACGAAGTGGAGCGCGCCAAGGCCTGGGCCTTCTGGGGCGCGTGCATGGGCGTGGCGATGACCGCCGCGCCGACCCTCGGCGGTTTGATCACCCAGTACCTGGGCTGGCGTTGGATTTTCTATCTCAATTTGCCGGTTGGCCTGGTGTTGATGGGCTTGGTGTTGCGCGCGATTCCGGAGTCTCGGGACGCCCAGTCCGCCAGGCTCGATCCCTGGGGTAGCCTGGCGTTCAGCGCCAGCCTGCTGTGTTTGATCTGGGGCCTGATCGAAGCCAACCGCATCGGCTGGGACAACCCGCTGACCTACGCGCGGCTGCTGGGCGGTGCGGCGTTGCTGGGTGTGTTTGTACTCGCCGAACGCTTGCAACAGCGACCCATGGTGGACCTGCAGTTGTTCAAGCACCCGCGCTTTATCGGTGCGCTGCTGGGGATGTTCGCCTACGCCGGCTGCGCCCAAGTGATGATGACGTTGCTGCCGTTCTACCTGCAAAACGGCCTGGGGTTCTCCGCGATTGCCTCGGGGCTGGGCATGTTGCCGTTTGCCTTGACCATGTTGATCTGCCCGCGAATTGGCGCCCGCCTGGCCAGCCGTTTTGCCCCGGCAACGATGATGGCGACGGGGCTGGCGTTGGTGGGGTGCGGCAACCTGCTGAGTGCCTGGGCGGTGAATGTCGGCGGTTATCTGCCGTTCGCCCTGGCCATAGCGGTCACGGGGGCCGGCGCCGGGTTGCTCAATGGTGACACCCAGAAAAACATCATGGCCTGCGTGCCACGGGATCGCGCGGGAATGGCGTCGGGTATGAGCACTACCATGCGCTTCAGCGCGATCATGTTGGCGATTGGGGTGTATGGGGCGTTGTTGAGCAGCCATAGCGAACAGTTGCTGCACACGAGCATCGGCTCCCAGTGGCAGGAACAAGTGGCAGGGATTGCTTCACGGGTAGTGGCAGGCGATATGCCGGCGGCCATGGCGTTGCTGCCTGAAACGGCACGAGGGATGGTGCAGCCACTGGCGCGGCAGGCGTTTGTCGGCGGGTTCAGCGTGGTGTTGTGGGTGGCGGGGTTGTTGGGTTTGCTGGGGGCGCTGGTGGTGGGGTTGTTGATGCAGCACCCCATACCGGCGGTGCCTCAGGCCTCGTTACTAGCTCGGTAATGTGACCAACACAAAACCAATGTGGGAGCGGGCTTGCTCGCGAAGGCGGTGTGTCAGTCAATACATCTGTGACTGATCCACAGCCTTCGCGAGCAAGTCGAATCGTCGCACCGCCGCTCCCACATTTTGATCTTCGACCGTCAGTTGAAGGATTACCAGAAACGCTGCTGGGTCAGGCGGCTCCACCAGGTCAGCAGCACCCGGTCTACTGAACCGCTGGCCGCCAGGCCTACCCGCTCCTGCAGGCTTTTACGCTCGGCATAGTGCAGGTGGAACACCTCGGCAGTCTTGGCCTTGGTCGCCAGGTATTCATCGCTGGTTTGCAACTGGTCTACCAGTTGCTTGTCCAGCGCCGCGACACCCAACCAGACTTCACCGGTGGCCACATCATCAATGGCCAACTGCGGGCGGTAGCGCGACACGAAGTTCTTGAACAGTTGATGGGTGATGTCCAGGTCTTCCTGGAACTTCTCGCGGCCCTTCTCGGTGTTTTCGCCAAACACCGTCAGGGTGCGTTTGTATTCACCGGCGGTCAGCACTTCGAAATCGATATCGTGCTTCTTCAGCAGGCGGTTGACGTTAGGCAACTGCGCCACCACGCCAATCGAGCCAAGGATGGCAAACGGTGCGCTGATGATCTTCTCGCCGATGCACGCCATCATGTAGCCGCCGCTGGCCGCGACCTTGTCGATGCACACGGTCAACGGCACGCCCGCCTCGCGGATACGCGCCAGTTGCGACGAAGCGAGGCCGTAGCTGTGAACCATGCCGCCGCCGCTTTCGAGGCGCAGTACCACTTCGTCCTTGGGCGTGGCCAGGCTCAGCAGTGCGGTGATTTCATGGCGCAGGTTTTCAGTGGCCGAGGCCTTGATGTCGCCGTCGAAATCCAGCACGAACACCCGAGGCTTGGCTTCGGGTTTCTTCTTGCCTTTCTTCTTTTCGGTTTTGCTTTCGGACTTGCGCAGGGCCTTGAGCTGGTCCTTGTCGAGCAAGGTCTGCTCCAGGCGCTCACGCAGGCCTTTGTAGAAATCATTGAGCTTGCTGACCTGCAACTGGCCGGCGGCTTTACGGCGGCCCTTGCTGCGCAGCGCGGCAAAACTGATCAGCACCACCAGGATGGCGACGACCAGGGTGACAGTTTTAGCCAGGAAAGTAGCGTACTCGGCCAGAAAATCCATGTGACTCCTTACAAGTGCAGTGCGCCAGGCGCGGATTGCCCAAGCATACCGACGCCACCGTCATGGGGCCAGTGATCAAACCGCCAGCAACGGGCCTCTAACGACCTTTTAAAACAAGCGTATGTTTTTTCATTGACAGCTTCCCGGCATCCTCATAACCTCGCCAGACTTTCAACGTACCGGGAAAACGGACGTGGGCAGCATCTACCTGATTCGACATGGCCAGGCCTCCTTCGGTGCAGACGACTACGACGTGCTGTCGCCCATCGGCGTGCAACAGGCGCAAGTGCTGGGCCGCCACCTGGCGGAACTGGGCCTGAGCTTCGACCGTTGCGTGTCGGGCGACCTGCGCCGGCAGCAGCACACCGCCACCGCCGCCTTCGAACAATACAGCGCCCTCGGCTTGCCGGTACCCACGCTGGAAATCGACAGCGCGTTCAACGAGTTCGACGCCGAGGCGATCATCCGCGCCCTGCTCCCGGACCTGCTGCACAGCGAACCCGAAGCCCTGCACATCCTGCGCAACGCCGCGCAAAACCGCGGCGAGTTCCAGCGCATCTTTTCCCTGATTGTCGAACGCTGGCTGGCCGGCACCTACGACCCGCCGGGCCTGGAAAGCTGGCTGGGGTTTGTCGAGCGCGTCCAGGGCGGCCTGCAACGCCTCCTCGAAGCCGCCGACAACAGTGACAAAATCGCCGTGTTTACCTCCGGCGGCACCATCACGGCCCTGCTCCACCTGATTACCCGGATACCTGCTGCACAGGCCTTCGAACTGAACTGGCAAATTGTTAACACCTCGCTCAACCAGCTGAAATTCCGTGGTCGCGAGGTGGCACTGGCTTCCTTCAACAGCCATACCCACTTGCAACTGTTGAAGGCGCCGCAGCTCATCACCTTCCGATGAGCTGCGGCCAACCGTGACCCCAAGGTCACTGGACTCACCATAAAAGGATCGAAACCATGACTGACGTAGCTAAAGCCGTAGAAGCAATGAAAGCCAAATTCAACCCAGCCGCTGCCGACGGCCTGGACCTGGTGTTCGGTTTCCGTATCGACGACACCCAGAACTTCTCGCTGGTCGTGAAAAACAAAACCTGCGAACTGCTGGAAGGTGAAAACCCAGACGCCCAAGTCACTCTGGTGATGGACGGCGAAACCATGAAAGGCATCGTCGACGGCTCCACCGACGGCATGCAGGCATTCATGGGTGGCAAACTGCGCACTGAAGGCGACATGATGCTGGCCATGAAATTGAGCGAGCTGTTCCCGGCCTGATCAGGGCAACCCTGGCCAGACCAGTGTGGGAGCGGGCTTGCTCGCGAAAGCGGTGTATCAGCGCAGGATTTGTTGGCTGACCCACCGCTTTCGCGAGCAAGCCCGCTCCCACATTTTGATTGTGCTGTTTTCAGGTTTTGGGCTGCAACAACAACGCCACCAACGCACTCCACCCCGTCTGATGCGAAGCCCCCAACCCCCGCCCGGTCTCGCCATGAAAGTACTCATGAAACAACACCAAATCGCGACTGCCCGGATCCGCCTCCAACTGCGCATACCCCACCATCGACGGCCTCGAACCGTTCTCATCCCTCAGAAACAATCGCGTCAACCGCTGACTGAGCCCATCCGCAACCTCCTCCAGCGAAGCCAGATACCCACTCCCCGCCGGATACTCCACCGAAAAATTATCCGCGTAGTACCGATGAAACTCCCGCAACGACTCAATCAGCATGTAATTGACCGGCATCCACAACGGCCCACGCCAGTTAGAGTTACCCCCGTACAACCGCGAATCCGACTCCGCCGGCTCATAACGGGCACATAGCGTATTGCCATTCATCTTCAACGCCAGCGGCTCCTCGGCAAACGCTTTCGACAGCGACCGCACACCAAACGTCGAGAGAAACTCAGACTCATCCAGCATGCGCCGCAGCAAATCCTTGGTCCGCTCCCCCGCAACAGCGCCAGCAACAGGCGATTCCCCTGCCCCGGCTCGTTCCAGCGCGACACCAACTTGGCCAGGTCCGGCCGATGCTTCATAAACCCCAGCAACCGCTCGCGCAAACCTTCCAGCCCTTCATGCTCCCGCTGCTCCAGCACCAGCACCGCAAACAGCGGCATCAGGCCAACGATGGAGCGCAACCGCACCGGCTCACTTTCACCGCCCGGACGATGCAGCACGTCATAGAAAAACTGATCCTGCTCATCCCACAAGCCTTCGGCACTGTCGTCTACCCGGTTGATCGCCCCGGCGATATACAGGAAGTGCTCAAAGAACTTCACCGCGATGTCCACATACACCACGTTGCGCTTGGCCAGTTCCAGGCCGATACGCATCAGGTCCAGCGCATACGCCGCCACCCACGCCGTGCCGTCCGCCTGGTCCAACTGATAACCCGGCGGCAAATCAGCCGAGCGATCGAACAGCGCAATGTTGTCCAACCCGAGGAACCCGCCCTGGAACAGGTTGCGGCCCTCGGCGTCCTTACGGTTAACCCACCAGGAAAAATTCAGCAGCAGCTTGTGGAAGATCCGCTCCAGGAAATCCATGTCGCCCACGCCGTTCAGCGCCTTGTCCTGCTGGTACACCCGCCAGCTGGCCCAGGCATGCACCGGCGGGTTGGCGTCGTCGAAACGCCATTCGTACGCCGGTAACTGCCCGTTGGGGTGCATGAAGCGGTCTTTCACCAACAGCAACAGTTGCTGCTTGGCGTAACCCGGGTCGACCAGCGCAAACGCCACCGCCTGGAAACCCTGGTCCCACGAGGCGTACCACGGGTACTCCCAGGTGTCGGGCATCGAGAGGATGTCGAAATTCGACAGGTGCCGCCAATGGGTATTGCGGATATGCAAACGCTCGGGCGGCGGCGCCGGCTGGGCCGGGTCGCCGTCGAGCCATTGATTCACGTCGAAGTAATACAGCTGCTTGGACCACAAGAGCCCGGCCAGGGCCTGGCGCTGCACGTTGCGTGCGTCTTCATCGGCGATGCCCTGCTGCAGCGCCGCGTAGAAATCATCGGTCTCCTGACGACGCTCTTCGAACAGCTTGCGCGCGTTGATCCACGGCGCCTCCGCCGGGGCGAAGCGCAGGTACAGGATTTTGCTTTCCTGGCCCGCCAGTTCCAGGATGAAACGCGCGGCCACTTTCGTGCCCGAATCCCGGCGAATCGCCGATTCCAGGCCCGTGGTCACATAGTCGTTGATCCCGTCCTTGAACGGCCCCGGCCCAGGTTGCCCGTCCAGCTTGGGGAAGTTGGTTTCGTTCTCGCAGAACAACCACTCCACACCGTCTTGGCCCCAGGCACTCAGGTGGCGATCAAACAGCTCATGGTGCCGGGCCACCACCTGATCGCCTTCCAGCCGTAGTTCCGGCTTGGGGGCATCGTGGGTCCAGCTCCAGTCGTTACGCGCCCACAGGTGCGGCAACACCTGCAAGCGTGTGGGCTGGTCCGATCGGTTGTGGACGGTGATGCGCATGAACACGTCATCGGGCTGATGCTTGGCGTATTCCACCGTGACGTCGCAGTAGCGGTTGTCTTCGAAAACCCCGGTATCGAGGATTTCGTATTCGGCATCCCCCAGGCCACGCCGGGCGTTTTCGGTGATCAGGTCGTCGTAGGGAAAGGCCGCGTGGGGGTACTTGTAGAGCATGCGCATGTAGGCATGGCTCGGCACGCCATCGACGAAAAAGTACAGTTCCTTGACGTCTTCGCCGTGGTTGCCCTCGGCGTTGTTCAGGCCGAACAGACGCTCCTTGATGATCGCGTCGTGCTCGTTCCACAGCGCCAGGCCCAGGCACCAGCGCTGGGCCTTGTCGCTGAAGCCCGCCAGGCCATCCTCGCCCCAGCGGTAGGCGCGGCTGCGGGCGTGTTCGTGGGGGAAGTAGCGCCAGGCATCGCCGTCGGCGCTGTAGTCTTCGCGCACCGTGCCCCATTGCCGCTCGCTCAGGTAAGGGCCCCAGTCACGCCAGCGCTCGACGTCGTCCCTGGCCAGGCGCTGGCCTTCAATCGTGTTCAGAATGTTCGTCGCAGGCTGTGCCGTCATCGAGTCTTCCGTCGCGTTCAGAGGTGACGGCCAGTGTAGAGCCCATCGACGCTGAGATGCACGTGAAGCTAATAACATCCAGCTCATTCATTTGCAGAATGAAGTCCAGAGGAATCTTCGTTTGCAAGGCCATGGCGGGCCCAACAAAATCAGGCAACCGTGTAGTTCACCTCGACAGCCGCCAGGAATTTTTCTATGCCCACTGCCCGCCATGTCAGCCCTGACGACATTCGCAAAGGCTTCTCCAAAGCCATGTCCGACATGTACCGCGATGAAGTGCCGTTGTATGGTGCGCTGATGGAACTGGTGGCCGAGACCAACGCCCGCGTGCTCAACACCGACGCCGCGCTGGCTCGCCAACTGCAGCGCACCGGGGAAATCCAGCGCCTGGACATGGAGCGACACGGCGCCATCCGCCTGGGCACCGCCGAAGAACTGGCGACCATCAGTCGCCTGTTTGCGGTGATGGGCATGCAGCCGGTGGGCTATTACGACCTCACGCCCGCCGGGGTACCGGTGCACTCCACGGCCTTTCGCGCCGTGCATGAAAGCGCCCTGCAAACCAGCCCGTTCCGGGTATTCACTTCCCTGCTGCGCCTGGAACTGATCGAAAATCCTGAGCTGCGCGCATTCGCCGAGTCAGCCCTGGCCAAACGCTCGATCTTCACCCCACGCGCCCTTGAACTGATCCAACAAGCGGAAGCCGACGGCGGCCTCGACGCCACCCACGCCGAAGCGTTTATCCAGCAAGCCCTGGAAACCTTCCGCTGGCACCACACCGCCACCGTCACCGCCGCGCAATACCAGCAACTGAGCGACCAGCACCGGCTGATCGCCGACGTGGTGGCATTCAAGGGCCCGCACATCAACCACCTGACACCGCGCACCCTGGACATCGACCAGGTACAGGCCGCGATGCCCGGCAAAGGCATCACCCCAAAGGCCGTGATCGAAGGCCCGCCCCGCCGCCAGTGCCCGATCCTGCTGCGCCAGACCAGCTTCAAGGCCCTCGACGAGGCGATTGCGTTTACCGATGCCAAGGGCAGCCACAGCGCGCGCTTCGGTGAGATCGAACAACGCGGCGTGGCGCTGACCCCCAAGGGCCGTGCGCTGTATGACCAACTGCTGAATGCTGCACGGGATGAATTGGGCGCGTTTCCGAATGAGGCCAATGCCGGGCGCTACACCGAATTGATGGAGCAGCACTTCCAGAGGTTTCCCGATAATCACCGCGAGATGCGCGAGCAGGAGCTGGCGTACTTCCGCTACTTCGTGACCGAGAAAGGCTTGGCCGCGCAGGACAAGGCCGCCACCCTGGACGAACTGATCGCCGCCGGCCACGTGGATGTGGAGCCATTGGTGTACGAAGATTTTCTGCCCGTGAGTGCGGCGGGGATTTTCCAGTCGAACCTGGGGGATGCGGCGCAAAGTCACTACGCGGCCAACTCCAACCAGGCCGAGTTTGAAAAGGCCCTGGGCCGTCAGACGATTGATGAGCTGAAGTTGTACGGGGAAACCCAGCAGCGCTCGATTGACGAATGCAAACGCGCGCTGCTGGCTTGAAAGAGAGAGTTCGCCCGGCCACAGCGCATTCCATGCGCCGTCTAAGAGCCCCAGTGCCGGGCGAACGATTGGCATGATAGGCAGCGGCGGTGCCGCTGTCTTTCAGGCAATTCTGAACAAATATTTTACTTGGCTGTGGCTTTCTCCAACTGCTCGACGATCTTGTCTTTGATCAACAGGCGTTTTTTCTTCAGCTTCTCCAGCTCCTCGTCGCCGCCACTGGAGGACTCAAGCTCCAAAACCTCCTTGTCGGCGCTGTCGTATTGGTGGAGCAGCGAATCCAGGTAGTTGTCGCCCGCCCTGCGCTGTTGAATGTCTTCCTTGGTGAAAGTCAGGTCCTGATACAGGTCGTGTTTCACTGGCATGGAGTACCTCCGCAAGTTGATCAATGACTGAATGCCCCTTGAAGCTAGCCCATCCGATGGGCTCTTGTCATGTTTGAGATGAACCTGTCGCGTTTGCGCCCCGTTCGTCGCGGGGCAGACGATTTCATAAAACCTTTGGCGCAGGCTGCCCTCCACTGTAGATCGTCACCCGATGGAGAACAGGTTCCATGAATCACGCTGCCAACGCTGTCGACACCCAGTGCATCAACACTATTCGTACCCTCGCCATGGACGCTGTGCAGAAGGCCAACTCCGGTCACCCCGGCACGCCCATGGGCCTGGCGCCCGTCGGTTACACCTTGTGGAGCCGCTTCCTGCGCTATCACCCCGAGCATCCCGACTGGCCCAACCGTGACCGTTTTGTATTGTCCGTGGGCCATGCCTCGATGCTGTTGTATTCACTGTTGCACCTGGCGGGCGTGGTGGAGATTGACGCCCACGGCAAGCGCTCCGGCCAGCCGGCCATCAGCCTGGACGACATCAAGCAGTTCCGGCAGATGAGCTCGAAAACCCCCGGCCACCCCGAATACCGCATGACCACTGGCGTGGAAACCACCACCGGGCCTCTCGGCCAGGGGTGCGCCAACAGCGTCGGCATGGCGATGGCCGAGCGTTGGCTGGCCAAGCGTTTCAACCGCGACGGCCAGGTGCTGTTCGACTACAACGTCTACACCCTGTGTGGCGACGGCGACATGATGGAGGGCATCAGCAGCGAAGCTGCGTCCATTGCCGGGCACTTGAAGCTGGATAACCTGTGCTGGATCTACGACAACAACACCATCAGCATCGAAGGTCACACTGAACTGGCCTTCAGCGAAGACGTGATCAAACGTTTCCAGGCCTATGGCTGGCACACGTTGCACGTCACCGATGCAAACAACCTGCTGGCCCTGAGCGACGCCCTGAGCACCTTCCAGAAAAATACCGGGGCTCCGACGCTGATCGTGGTCGACAGCGTGATCGGCTATGGCTCGCCTCACAAACACAACACCGCGTCGGCCCATGGCGAGCCCTTGGGTGAAGAGGAAATCCGCCTGACCAAAGCGGCTTACGGCTGGCCCGAAGACTCAAGCTTCCTGGTACCGGAGGAAGCCCGCACGGTCCTGCGGGATGCGCTGCTTAAGCGCAGCAAGCCGCTGTATGAGCAATGGACCGAAACCCTGTCCCACCTCGAACAGTACGAGCCGGAACTGGCCGATGAGCTGCGCCGCATGCGTGCGGGCGAGATGCCCGAGCATTGGCAGGAGCAACTGCCGAGCTTTGCCGCGGATGCCAAGGGCGTCGCCAGCCGTGCCGCCGGTGGCGAGGTGTTGAATGCGTTTGCCAAGCAAATCCCGTGGCTGCTGGGGGGCTCGGCAGACTTGTCGCCGTCCACCAAGACCAACCTGACGTTCGACGACGCCGGGCGCTTCAGTGCCGAGAACTACGGCGGGCGCAACCTGCACTTCGGTATTCGTGAACATGCCATGGGCGCGATTGCCAACGGCATGGCGCTGTCGTACCTGCGGCCGTACACCTCGACCTTCCTGGTGTTCAGCGATTACATGAAGCCGCCGATTCGCCTCGCGGCAATCATGGAGCTGCCGGTGGTGTTCGTGTTTACCCATGACTCGATTGGTGTCGGCGAAGACGGCCCCACCCACCAGCCCATCGAACACCTGACCCAACTACGGGCCACGCCGGGCTTGCTGACCCTGCGCCCAGGCGACGCAAATGAAACCCTGGAAGCCTGGAAGATCGCCCTGGCCCAGACCTACCGGCCGACCTGCGTGGTGCTGTCGCGGCAGAATCTGCCGACCCTGGATCGCACGAAATACGCCGCAGCCTCGGGCACGTCCCGTGGTGCTTATGTGCTGGCCGCCGCCGATAAGCCCCAGGTGATCCTGATGGCCACCGGCAGTGAAGTCAGCCTGGCGGTGGAGGCCTATGAGCAACTGAAGTCTGAAGGCGTGGCGGCGCAAGTGGTGTCGATGCCGAGCTGGGAACTGTTCGAAGAACAGGACCAGGCCTACCGCGACAGCGTGCTGCCGCCAACAGTGAAGGCACGCTTGGTAGTGGAGCAGGCCGGGCCGTTGGGCTGGGACCGCTACGTGGGGCAGACCGGGGCCAAGGTGGTGATGAACAGCTTTGGCGCCTCGGCACCCTTGGCCAAGTTGCAGGCCAAGTTCGGCTTTACCCTGGAGAATGTGGTGAAGCTGGCGAAAGAGCAGATCAAGCTCAACAGCTGACCCGGCGCAAGAATGCCTGGCGTGGCCTACCGGGGGGAGCCTCGGTGCCACGCCCTGCTGTTCATTTACCGCCGGTGACATCCAGGAACGTACCCGTGATGAAGGACGCCTCGGCGCCTGCCAGCCACAGGATCGCCCTGGCCACTTCTTCAGGCTGACCGCCCCGCCCCATGGGGATCGAGTCTTTAACGCGATCAACCCGCCCCGGCTCTCCGCCGCTGGCGTGAATGTCGGTGTAGATATGCCCGGGGCGGATGCAGTTGACGCGTATTCCCTCCCTTGCAACTTCCTTGGCAAACCCGATGGTGAAGGTCTCAAGCGCGCCTTTCGATGCGGCGTAGTCGACGTATTCGTTGGGGCTGCCGAGCCGCGCGGATGCCGACGAGATATTGATCACAGAACCGCCCCGCCCCTCGTGACGAATCGACATGCGCTTCACCGCTTGCTGGGCACACAGCATCGGCCCGATCGCATTGACCGCGAAAATCCGCTGCATGCGCTCGAACGCCAGGTCCTCGACCCGGGATTGCAACGCGTTGATCCCGGCGTTGTTAACCAGTACATCGATGCGCCCGAATGCCCGATCTATCGCGGCAAATAACTGAACGACCTGCTCCGGGTCTGCGCTGTCTGCACGCACGGCCAAGGCCCGGCGCCCCGCCGCTTCTACATCCGCCACTACCGCGAGGGCGGCAGATTCGTCGGAAACGAAGCTGATCGCCACGTCATAACCTTGTGCGGCAGCCAGCCGCGCGGTGGCGGCGCCAACGCCACGGCTTCCACCCGTGATCAGAATCAGCGGTGCCTGCGGGACGGTATCCATTGAGCGAACCTTCATGTGGTGGTGGGAAATGCGTTACCTGTCCTCAGCCGATGAGGAGGGTGCCGGTGGCGATCACCACGCACGCCAATACCTTGCGCACCGTCAGTGTCTCGCCGAGAAAGAAATAGCCAATCAGCGCCGCAAACAACACGCTGGTCTCGCGCAACGCCGACACCGCGCCCATGGGCGCACCGGCCATGGCGTAGATGATGATTCCGTAGGCCAGGAGCGACACCAGCCCGCCGGCGAACGCCGTGAAGAATCCGGGCCGCACGCTGAACAAACTCTTGGCCCCGCGCAGGCCGATGTACACCGCCGGCATCAGCACACCCCACAGGGCGCACATCCATACGGTGTAGGCCACGGGAGCGCCGGAAAGGCGTGCGCCGATGCCGTCTGTCACGCTGTAAGCGGCAATGAAACAGCCGGTGCCCAGGGCATATGGCAGGCTGGGCACGGCCAGGCGACGGCCCCTGAACGCCAGTGAAATAATCCCGCCAGACACCAGGGCAATGCCCAGCAGTGCGCTGGCCGACACGCTCTCCCCGGCAAACACTGCGGCGCCAAGGGTGATCAGGACCGGCGAGGAGCCCCGTGAAATCGGATAGGTTTGCCCCAGGTCGCCCACCTTGTAGCTGCGCACCAGGAACAGGTTGTAGCCCACATGCAGTACCGCTGACAGCACCACATAGAACCAACTGGCTGGCGCCGGCACTTCCAGGAACAAGGCAGCGGCGCCACTGGCAATAGCGACCGCCAGGCACATCACCGTCATCGACCAGAGCCGGTCGGCGCCGCCACGCAGCAGCGCATTCCAACTGGCGTGCAGTAAGGCGGCGAACAGGACCAGGAGAATGATGTGATAAGGCATGCGCTAATCCTAAGCAAACCGGCGCGTTAACTGAAACGAAGTCTCCTCATTGAAGAATGAGCAAATCCTCATGCTTTATTCGTAGGCGAGTCCGGCGTTTACCGCTTCCTGCATCAACCAATCACGAAAGCTGACGATGTGAGGCTGGGATTCGAGCCCTTTGGGGCACACAAAATAATAGGCGACCGGGGATGGGAACGGCACATCGAACAGCTTGACCAGGCTGCCGTCGCTCAGCTCTGACTCCACATGCCCACTGCGCGCCAATGCGATGCCCTGGCCGAGCAAGGCGGCCTCGATCGTCATGTTGGTATCCGGAAACCTGACACTCTCATTGAGTGGCGAAATCGCCAGCCCGACGTGCTGGAACCACACTTCCCACTTCGGCACCAGGTCGGCGCCGTCGCGCATCAGCAAGGGATAGCGCAGCAATTCGGCTGGCGTGTTTGGCCGGCCAAAGCGCTTCAACAGATCGGGACTGGCCACTGGAAAAATCTGCTCGCGGAACAGGAACTCCGAGTAAAGCGCCGGGTAATTCCCGTTGCCCAAGCGGATCGCAACATCAGCCTCCGCACTGGAGAAGTTGATGATCTTGTCGCTGGAGTCCAGCGTGACCAGTATTTCCGGATGCCGCTGGGCCAGGCTCGGCAAACGTGGCAGCAGCCATTTCAGCGCGAAGGAATAGGTGGTGCTGACCTTGAGCCGCACCCTGCCCTTTTGCTCCCGCAGGTCCGCGAGTGTGGCCTCAAGGTTCATGAAGAACTCGCGCACGATGGGCGCAAGGGCTGCGCCGGCAGGTGTCAGGCTGAGTGACTTGCCCCGCTGGAACAGCTGCAATCCCCAGAGTTCTTCGAGGTGCTTGAGTTGATGGCTGACGGCACTTTGGGTGACGTGCAGCTCTTGCGAAGCTGAGGTGAACGTGGCGTGCCGAGTCGCAACCTCAAAGGCACGCAGTGTCGAGGTGGGTGGCAGGTCTCTCATGGCATTGCTTCCCGGGCGGGCAATCGTTTATGAGTAAAAACTCATGATAGAGCATTCCATTCACCCGTCGAAAGCTGCCCGTTTATTCACACTCCACGCATACCTGCTGGAACCACGCCGAAAAATTCGGCCAGCGCTCATTCGTCGGGCCATTGTGCGACCAATACCGAACCTGCCCTGTCTGCGACACGCAGAAGTAGTCGCCGTTTTCTTCAATGAACGGCAGCCACTCCTTTGGCACCCCCATTTGGTTCCACGCAACCTGGGCGATTTCGAACAAATCGAGATGGCTCGTGCCCGGCAGGATCACGGCCGGCTCGAACGTCGCATTGGCCACATCGCTGCCGCCCTTGAGGAACTCGATATACGCCGCAGGGAACGGGAAGTTCAGGTTGCTCGCGGCCTTCTCGATTTCAGCATCGGTTGGAATACGGAACGGATCGGAGATCATTGAAAAGGTCTCTGGCTCGTCGAACGGGAGAGCGCTTCTACCGGCCTCATACCACGCTGGCCCGACGAAGGCTGCTGGTGTGCCCGATGCCAGCAGCCTTCAGGCGGCTGACCAGATCTTCCCGTGCTTCGCGCCCGCCGGTGCGCACGTATTCCAGCTCGGACGCGGTGATCAATACCACGGGAACCAGCCTGACCGGGGACAGCGGCATGTCGTCCAGGCGGGTCGGGAAGTCCGGATCAGGGCCGCCCAACAGCACGCCCGTGGCATCGTCCTCGGTGACGAACAGAGGCGGCAGCTGATCGCTCATGTGGTGCGACTGGCTGAACCCAGGCAGCTCCAGGGACAACACACCGTGGCGGTCCAGTTGATGGGTAATGCCGCCGGCGTTCGCCACGGTTTTTGCGACGTGCTCTATCAGCTCAAACGCCCAGCTCTGCTTTAAAGGATCAATATCCCCTAACACACCCCGGGCATGTTCGGGGATATCGGACGTCTCCAGGAACAGCTCCATTTCGAAGCCATTGCCCAACCCCTCGGCGTCATCGAAAGGGTCTGACAGGCCGTCCGTGGCGAGCACGATGGCATGGTCCCGGCGAACCACCCGGTACGCCTGGCGGGTCGACGGCCAATCAGGCCCACCGCTGAAACTCGGGCTGATGATGTACGAGAGCACGTCCCGCTCAACAGTACCTACCGTTTGCCAATGGCGATCCAGGCATTGCGCGCTGGCCATGCAAGCGGCGTGGTTCGCCGCCTCTGCTTCGGTCAGGTCGTCGTAATTGAGCTTTTGCGCGGCGGTTTCGGGTGATGCCACGGGCTCGGGCGACTGGGGCTCAGGCGTGTTCCGTGCCCCGAAGAGCTTCTTGAAGAAATTCATCTGCGTTCCTTGCTGGGCTGTAGGGAGCTGAATACCACAGTTTGCCCCGCCAACACACCCTCAACCAAGCTGGAACCGCGCCGTGTTATCGCTCAATGCTCGGCTGCCCTTGCTCAACATATCCGCCGCCTGATTCACCGCCCGCGCGCCATCGAGCAAGCGCCCGGCGGCCTGGTCAACCTGCTGGATATTGCCGCTCACTTCATCCGCCGTCGCCGCCTGCTCTTCAACCGCCGTGGCGATCTGCGCCAGGGTGTCAGTGACGCTCTGCACCGCGCTAGCGATCTCGCCCAACCGATGGCCCAAGCCCGTGACGGACTCGGCATCGGTCACCGCCTGCTCACAGGCCGCGCCCATCAGGGTGACCGCCTGGCTCACCGTCGCGCGCAAGCTGTCGACCGTCCCGGCGATCTGCGCCGTGGAGGCCTGGGTGCGCTGGGACAGGCTGCGCACCTCATCGGCCACCACCGCAAAACCCCGCCCCTGCTCACCGGCCCGCGCCGCCTCGATGGCGGCGTTCAGCGCCAGCAGGTTGGTCTGCTCGGCGATACCGCGAATGGTGTCGACCACCGACTGGATCTGCTGGCCCTGCTGGCTGACGCGTTCCAATGCATCGGAGGTGTCGGTCAGGCGCTGGTTGAGTTGCTGGATACTGGCGGTGGTGCGTTGGCTGTCGCGGCTGCTGTCTTCGGCAATCTGCCGGGTTTTCTGCGCACTGCCGGAGGCCTGCTCGCAGCTCTTGGCGACCCCCATGGAGGTCGCGGCCAACTGTGTGGCGGCCGCTGCAATCTGGCTGATCTGCTGTTGCTGGTCTTCCACTTCGGTCAGCGTGCTGCCTGATTGTGAATTGAGGGTCAGCACCGCAGAGCCCAACTGCTGCGTCTCGTGATTGACCCCCAGCAAGCTGGTGCGCAACTGCACCACGGCCACGTTGAGCGCCGTGCTGATGGCCGCCAGTTCATCGCGCCCTTCCACCGCCACTTCAACGCACAGATTACCGTCGCGCAGGGATTCGGCCAGGGTGGTGATGCCGCTGGCGCTGCGGCGGATCGATGCCTGCAAGCACACGAACAGGTACAGCGCTGCCAGCGCCAGCACGCTGAACGTCACCGCCACTGGGATGAATTGCTTGAGCGAGCTGTCGCGGTAGTAACCCAGCCTCGCGTCCAGCGAGGTCAGCGACTGTTTACGCAACGCGCCGAGGGTGCCGAGCATGCCATCCACACTGCGTTCGAAGCCGGTGGTATCGAGCTTGATGGTGCCGCCGAACACGCCTTCGTCCAGGGTCTTCAGTTCGTTGTCCAGCAGTTGCAAGCTGTCGTCGTATTGCGCGATCCAGGTTTGCAGCCCCGGATATTGCTTGGCCTTGAGGGATGCGGCGGCCTTGACCAACTGGTCCCTTGCATCGCCAATGCGACCGCGTAAATCACGCATCTGCAAACGGCTTTGCAGGGTGAACTGCCCCGATGCGATGGACGACTGCCCGACGCTCGCCATGCGCCCGATACGCTCGATCAGGTCAGGTGTTTGCTGGGTGGAAATCTGCATCAGCAAATAGGTTTCAAGCCACGGGTCGAGGATCAAACCGGTGTCCATGGTGATCTGCTCGCGCAGGGTTTGCATCGCGCTCAATGCGGAAGTGAAGCGGTCGTAGCCGTCCGGCCACCAACCCACGGTGCGCAGGGCCTGGGAGTCCATGCCGGTGACCGAAGCCTTTAGTGCTTCGAAGCGTGCGAGGGTATCAGCGCTCGCATTCTGGGCTTTCAGGGCCTCGCCCAGGGCCTGCACGCTTTGCAGGATCAGCGGAAAATTGGTGTCCACGGCCGTCATTGCGGCTTTGGCGGCGGGTGTCTGGTCGTGGAGGATGTCGGCGGCTTTCCAGCGCGCGGCCAAGTTGCGTTGGGCGGTCAGTTGGGCGTCCAGGGCATCCAGGGCCAACAGTTCGCGCACGCCGGATTGCTCATTGGAAATCACCGTCTGCTTGGTGCGGTACTCCTGCGCGATCATCCACAGGCTGCCCGCCAGGGGCAGCATGAACAGAAAAAACAGGATCTGGAACTTTCGCGCGAATCCAAAACGTCCGAGCAGGCGGATTCCTGGCGACAAAAGGCTTTGCATGTCCGACGACTCCTAGAACCACTCGCCTGTGCGGCGAATCAAGCTTTGAAATGACTGACGGCAAAATGCCATGTCATTGATTAAGCTGGCTCAAGCAAGAAACGGACCGCTGGTGGTAAGCCCGCAGATACGCGGGGCGTCGTTCAAAAAACGCGGTGCCGTGCGCGAAAATGGGGCGAAAGCACTCAGCGCCGGTGGCAGAACGGTAACCGTCTGACCAATACCGCAAGCGTGAGGGCAGACGACAACCTGTGGCGAGGGAGCTTGCTGAATCAGGATTGCCGACTGGCAATCACCAACACCCTCTCCAGCATCCGGTCACAGGGCTCAGGCTGCGCAACGCTGATGAACTCGTCAGGCTTGTGCCCTTGGTCCGGCGCCAGGTTCGATTCGCGGCTGGTGGTGTCGAAGCTGACCAGTTGCGCCAGCAGGTCACGACTGCGGCTCACCGATCATCTACCGGCACCGCGTAGCCCGGCGCGCTTTGCGGGTTGATGGCGCGCTCGTAGTGAAAACTCCTCCAAGCGACAACTGCAGGAAGACTCTCGCAGATGTACGGCTCTCCTCCCCTCATACGCCCATAAAAACCGCAAATCCCAACAATCCGCAGGGTGCCGCCCGGCATTTCGCCAACCCATAATGAACCCACAACAATAAAGGGGCTCACCCCGGGGCGCGTAAGCCATGTACAAAGACCATATCGTCAAGACCCGCATGACGGACAGCGCCGTATTCATGGGCGTGGTCGCCGTGGTGATTTTCGTCATCACGCTGGCGTGCGGCGTGGGCGAAGGCCGCCTTGCCCACTTGATGGGCCCCATCGTTCTCGACCTGTCGGCCCCGCTGGCGCGTGACATCGCGGTGGGCGGTACGTTTACCCTCACGGTGGTGCTGAACCTGTTCATCCTTGGCCGGTTTCCCTTGCGCGCACAGATCATTACGGTGTGGTGCGAGTTGCTGGTGCTGTTCCTGTTGTTCTTCGACACCTTCAACCTTTCCTACAGTTTCATCGCGACCAAAATCGGCTTCATGATCACCCAGGGGGTGTTCACCACCGTCTACGTGTCGGCGATTTCCATTGCGATTGCGTTCGTGCTGGCCTTGCTGGGCGCCACCGCGCGCTTGTCTTCCAACGGCTTCGCGATTGCGATTGCCAGCTTCTACACCTCGTTTTTTCGCGGTGTCCCGCTGCTGATCCAGATCTACCTGATTTACCTCGGCATCCCTCAACTCGGTTATGTCGTCGGGGCTGTTCCGGCAGGGATCCTGGCGCTTTCGCTGTGTTATGGCGCCTACATGACGGAGATCTTCCGTGCGGGCATCAGCAGTATCTCGCGTGGTCAGTGGGAAGCTTCGCGGGCGATTGGCCTGAATCCGTTCCAGACCATGACTCGGGTGATTCTGCCGCAGTCCATGCGCCTGATCATTCCGCCAACGGGCAATCAGTTTATCTCGATGCTCAAGGACAGTTCGCTGGTGTCGGTGATCGGGGTCTGGGAGCTGATGTTCCTGGCGCGAACCCAGGGACGCGCCGAGTTCCGTCACCTGGAAATGCTGATCACCGCCGCCGTGCTGTATTGGCTGCTGTCGATCGTGCTGGAAACCGTTCAGGCCCGCCTGGAAAAGCACTTCAACCGCGCCCATCGCTGACAGGAGCATGACGATGAATCAGCCCTCCGTAGTCCCTGCTCCATACCCTGCGATATCGATCCAGGACATGCACAAATGGTATGGCGATTTTTATGTGCTAAAGGGCATCGACCTGCACATTGCCAGCGGTGAAATCGTGGTGGTGTGCGGGCCGTCGGGTTCCGGCAAATCCACGTTGATTCGCTGCCTGAATCTGCTGGAAGACTTTCAGAAAGGCCACGTGTTCATCGAGGGTACCGAGCTGACCCGTGATGCCGCCTGCGTGGCCGGCATACGCCGCCAGGTCGGCATGGTGTTTCAACAGTTCAACCTGTTCCCGCACATGACGGTGCTGGAAAACCTGATGGTGGGGCCGCGCCTGGTGAGCAAGCTCAGCGAGCCCCAGGCGCGTGAACTGGCCCATGAATACCTGGACCGGGTGCGCATCGGGGACCAGGCCGACAAATACCCCAGCCAACTCTCGGGCGGCCAGCAGCAGCGCGTCGCCATCGCCCGCGCCCTGTGCATGCGCCCGCGCATCATGCTGTTCGACGAGCCCACGTCCGCCCTTGACCCGGAGATGGTCAAGGAGGTGCTGGACGTGATGGGCGAACTGGCCCAGGACGGCATCACCATGGTCTGCGTCACCCACGAGATGGGGTTTGCCCGGCGAGTTGCCGACCGGATCATCTTCATGGACCAGGGTTGCATCATCGAGCAAGCCAAACCCACCGAGTTTTTTGACAACCCGCAGCACGAGCGTGCCCGGGAGTTTCTGTCGCAGATTCTCAGCCACTGAGAAGCATCGTCGGACATCGACCAAAACAACAAAAATCCGCATTCACGATATCTGGAGGCTTACCCATGATCTCGCTCACTCGCTTCGTCGCAGCAGCCGCTGTCGCCACCGCCCTCACAGGCACCGCCTGGGCGGGTTCAACCCTCGACCGCATCCATGAAACCAAGGTGCTCAAAGTGGCGACTTCGGCCAACTGGCCACCGCAATCGTTCCTGGGCCCGGACAATCAGCTGCAAGGCTTTGATATCGATGTCGCCAGCGAAATCGGCAAGCGCCTGGGCAGCAAAGTCGACTTCGTGACGCCCGAGTACGGGATCATCACTGCCGGGCGCTGGTCGAATCGCTGGGACTTGTCGGTGGGCTCCATGACGCCGACCACCGAGCGCACCCGAGTGCTCGATTTTCCCGCGATCTACTACTACACGCCGTATGTATTCGCCGTGCACAAGGACGCTGCGGGGACGAAGTTGGCGGACCTGAACGGCAAGATTATCGGCGTCGAAGCCGGTACAACGTCGGAGGACTATATCAATCGTCGCCTCAAGATCGACGCCGCCGACGTGCCGCCATTTACCTATGACGTCACACCCGGCGAGGTTCGCACCTACGGCGACAGCATGGGCCCACTGGATGACCTGCGCATGGGTAACGGGGTTCGCCTGGACGCCACCTTGTCCGCGCTTCCAACCATCGTCGCGGCCATCAAGAATGGCTATCCCGTCGTCAAAGTGGAAGGCAAGCCGGCCTACTACGAACCCCTGGCCATCGCCGTGGACAAGGGTGATGAGGCGTTCAACAACGCCCTGACCAAGATCGTCACCGACATGAAAGCCGACGGCACGCTGAAGCAGCTGTCTGAAAAGTGGTACGGCGCCGACCTCACCCAAGTGCAATAAAACAAGCATTGGCCTACCAGGCGCCCGTCCTCGACGTGGCGCGCTGTACGCCTGCGCCGCGAAAAAAGGACGACGGACTTCATGTACACCTATAACAACAATTACTACACCGCCACGATGCGCGAGACGACTGAACGTGGGGCGCTGTGTGGCAATGCCCAGGCCGATGTCTGCATCATCGGCGCGGGGCTGGCGGGGTTGAGCACCGCGTGGGAGCTGGTCTCACGCGGGCAGTCCGTGGTGCTGCTGGATGCCGGGCGTGTGGCCTGGGGCGCCTCGGGACGTAACGGGGGCTTTGTGCTTCAGGGCTGGTCGGAAGGGTTGTCCTCCATCGAGCGGCGCTGCGGTAAACCCACCGCTGCCGCGCTGTTCAAACTGTCGCTTGAAGGTGTCGATATTGTTCGAGACATGATCACCCATCATCAATTCCCAGGCTGTACGCCAACCCCTGGAAAACTGAGCGTGGTTCGCTACGAAGACGGCGATAACCTCCAGCGCATGCGCGACAAAATGGCGGCGGATTTCGACTTTCACCTCGAGTACCTGGATCGCCAGGCGGTGCGTGAAAAGCTCAAGACCGAGCGGTATTTCCAGGCCCTGCGCGACAGCCAGGGCTTTCACTTCCACCCGTTGAACTATTGCCTTGGCCTGGCCCTGCTGATCGAAGGCAGCGGCGGTAAAATTCATGAACGGTCGCCCATGATCAGCGTGGAGAGCCGCAACGGGCGACACCGGGTCATCACTGACCAGGGCACTGTCGATTGTGCCCATGTGGTGTACTGCTGCGGCGGCTATGGCGGGCCGGAGTTCGGCAAGTTACGCCGCGCCTTCCTGCCGATCGCGACCTATGCGGTGCTGACCGAGCATCTGGGTGATCGCCTGGTAGAGGCGGTGCGTACCACCGATGCCGTGGGTGATAACCGCCGGGCCTCGGATTATTACCGCGTCGTCGAGGGCGACCGCCTGCTCTGGGGCGGGCGTATCACCACCCGGAACCTGCAGGATGAAAAACGCCTGGGGCAGTTGCTGACCCAAGACATCCTCGACGTTTATCCGCAATTGCGCGGCATCAGGATCGACAAAGCCTGGTCCGGGCTGATGGGCTATGCGCGGCACAAAATGCCGCACATTGGCCCGCTCGGGCAGGGATTGTGGACATGTACATCATTTGGTGGCCATGGTATGAACACCGCGCCGATTGGTGGACGCGTCATCGCTGAAGCGATCTGCGGCGAAACCGATCGCTACCGCCTGTTCGATGCTTATGGCCTGGAATGGAACGGCGGCCCGCTGGGCCCGGCGGCCGCACAAACGGTTTACGCCGGCCTGAAGATGATGGACATGTTTCAGGAAAGGCGTTCGCAACACAGGGCAACTCATAAGAACTAAAACCCAGCGAGGTCAAGGACATGTCCATGGATACGCACAATCCCGGTCCACTGTTTAACCTCACCGACAAGGACCGGCAATTGCTGGGCCTCCTGCAAGCCAACGCCCGCGAACCCACCGCGTCATTGGCCCGCAAGCTCGGCGTCTCGCGCTCTGCGGTGCAGGAACGGATTACCCGCCTGGAAAAGGCGGGTGTCATCACCGGGTACAGCGTGCGCATCGACCAGGACCGGCTGCAGCAGACGGTTACCTGCTTCACCATGACCTCCTGCACCAACAAGAGTTACACCGATGTCATGACGTCCCTGCGCAAGATGGACGCCGTGCAGGCCGTGTATGCGGTCTCAGGCGAGTCCGACTTCATCATCCATCTCGCCACCTCCACCTTGAGCGAGCTCAACGCCGAGCTCACCCGGATCAACATGATCAAAGGCGTGGCGCACACCGCGTCTCATATCGTGATGGAAACCAAGTTCAGCCGGAAATTGACGGTGTGAGCCTTGGGAAACGCTTCGTCTCCACGAACGGCTTCAACGCCTGACACGTCACTTCTTGCAAAATATTTCGCCTCGCCTCAATATTCAAAGCTAAAACTTGGTTAATTAACGCCAAGCCTGACACCCATGCCATCCGCCGGGCTCTACCGCGAATGCAGTTCAAGGAATCGTTGATGCAAACCCAAGACAGCAGTTGGGGCGAGTTGCTCCGGGGCAAAAACGCCACCCGCTCCATCGCGCTTTCAGGCGGCATTGCGCTGTATGCCACCAACACCTACATCGCCACCACCATCCTGCCGTCGGTGGTCGCAGAAATCGGCGGCCTGGAGCTCTATGCGTGGAGTACCACCTTGTATGTGGTGGCCTCGATCCTCGGCTCGGCCCTCACCTCCAAGCTGTTGCAACGTACCGGTCCACGGCAGGCGTATGCCGTGGCCACCCTGGTGTTCATGGCTGGTGTGCTGATCTGCGCATTGGCGCCGAGCATGCCGGTGATGCTGGCGGGACGCTTTATCCAGGGCCTGGGCGGCGGGGTTCTGTTGGCGCTGTGTTACTCCATGATCCAGCTGGTGTTCGAAGAACGTCTGTGGCCTCGGGCAATGGCCTTGGTATCGGGCATGTGGGGCGTGGCGACGCTCGTCGGGCCAGCGGTGGGTGGTGTGTTTGCGGAAATAGACGCCTGGCGTTTCGCCTTCGGCTCGATGGTCCCGGTGAGCCTGGCGTACATGGTGCTCACCAGCCGTGCGCTGCCCCCACGGAACACCACCGTGACTGCCACCGCTCGTTTACCGGTGCCGCAGTTGGTGCTGTTGGCCGGCGCGGTGTTGGCGGTGTGTGCGGGCAGCGTCTCGTCGCTGCCGAGTTGGAACCTGCTGGGCATCGCGACCTGTGCGGTGCTGGTGTGGCTGCTGATCCGCAAGGAGTCCAAAGCCACAGTGCGTCTTTTGCCCAGAGATGCGCTGAAATTCAGCACCCCGCTCTGCGCGCTGTACGCGACCACGTGTTTGTTGGTGATCGGCATGAGCAGCGAGATTTTCATGCCGTATTTTCTACAGCACCTGCATGGCCAGTCACCATTGGTCGCCGGTTACATGGCGGCGTTGATGGCGGCCGGTTGGACCGTCTCGGAAATCCTCAGCTCTGGCTGGACCGGCCGCGGTCCACACCGCGCCATTATCGCGGGGCCGCTGTTTATCGTGGCCGGGCTGGTGATGCTGGCAATCACTACACCAATCGCCGGTCACGGGGACTGGGCACTGTTGGCACCTATTTGCCTCGGGCTGTTCCTGGTGGGTTTCGGCATCGGCCTGGGCTGGCCGCATCTGCTGACGCGCATTCTGCAAGTGGCGTCGGAGCAGGATAAGGACACGGCGGCATCGTCGATCACCACCCTGCAACTGTTCGCCATGGCCATGGGCGCAGCATTGGCGGGGGTGATCTCGAACATGGCGGGCATCAATGACGTGGCGAGTGATGCCGGCGTCGCCAATGCGGCACGCTGGTTGTTCGCCGTGTTTACCCTGGCACCGATGTTGGCGTTGGTCATGGCGCTGCGGGCAACACGGACGAAGGCCTGCTTAGGGGAAGAACTGACGGTGCTTTGAGACTGAAAATCCGCTGACGCCTCCTTTGAAAAAGCCCTGCCTGTCAGGGCTTTTTTGTGCGCGTAAAAATTTTTCACCGAGTTACTTTCATTATGAAATCCACTGTGCAATATTACTAACGTAATATTTAGCAACAGATCCCGGAGTACCTCATGAAGAAAGCCAGCTTCCAGCCCATGCCCTGCCCGGTCGCCCGTGCCCTAGAGCACATCGGCGATGGCTGGAGCCTGTTGATCCTGCGTGATGCGTTCTACGGGCTGCGCCGTTTCGACGAGTTTCTCCAGAGCCTCGGGATTGCCTCGAACACCCTGACCCGCCGCCTCAACGCGTTGGTGGCCGGTGGCTTGCTGGAACGGCGACCGTATCAGGACAACCCGCCGCGCCACGAGTACCACCTTACCGAAGCCGGTCGGGACTTGCGTCAGGTCATCCTCACCCTGATGGCCTGGGGTGCGCGGCATGCGGAAGGCTCGACCAAGGTGTTTCTCGCCGATGAAGCCACCGGACGGCCCGTGACCTTGGCCTTGATGGACGCCAACACCGGTAAACCCATCACCCGCGAGGGCCACCGTGTACATGTCACCGCCGATGCCGAACCGCTGACCCTGTGGCGCGCACGAACCGGCCGGGCCTACGCGGAAAAAGACCAACTGGTCAGCCCCTTCCCCCACTAATACTCAACGAGGTCATTTCGCCATGGACGCTCAAGTCAGCGCTGTGCCCGAACCCACGAAAACTTCCCGGCGCAAACAGGCCCTGCGCCTTGGGCTGCTGACCCTGGCCGTGGTGGGCGGCGTCTGGTACGCCAGCCACTGGTGGCTGGTCAGCCGGTTTATCGAAGACACCGATGACGCCTATGTGGGTGCAGACGTAACGGTAATCAGCGCCAAAGTGCCGGGCTATATCAGCGAAGTGGCCGTGCAGGACAACCAGTTCGTACGCGCCGGCGACGTACTGGCCCGCATCGATGTCCGCGACTACCGCACCGCCCTGGCCAAAGCCGACGGCGCCGTGGCCGCGCAACAGGCGACGCTCGCCAACCTGGACGCCACCGAACAACTGCAACTGGCGGTGATCAACCAGGCCAAGGCGCAGATCGACGCCACCGATGCCGAAGCGCAACGGGCCAGCGACGATCAGACCCGTTACCAGAACCTGGTGCGCAGCCAGGCCGTGTCGGTGGAAAGCGCACAACGGGTCAGCGCCGTGTGGAAAACCGCTCGCGCCGATCATTCCCGGGCACAGGCCGGGCTTCAGGCGGCCAACCGGCAAATCGACGTGATTGAAACCCAGCGCGGCCAGGCACGCGCAGCGCTGCAACAGGCCCAAGCCGAACGCGACCAGGCGCAGTTGAACATCAGCTATACCGAACTGCGGGCTCCGGTGGACGGCTACGTGGGCAACCGCCGCGCCCGGGTCGGTGCCTACGCCGCGGCCGGCAGCCAACTGATCTCGGTGGTGCCGGCGAAGGGATTGTGGGTGGACGCCAACTTCAAGGAAGACCAACTGGGCCGCCTGCAGATTGGGCAAAGCGTGAGCATCCGCGCCGACATCCTCCCGGGCCGCGAATTCCACGGCCATATCGAGAGCCTGGCCCCTGCCACCGGGGCGCAATTCAGTGTGTTGCCGCCGGAAAACGCCACCGGCAACTTCACCAAGATCGTGCAGCGTGTGCCGGTGCGCGTGCGGCTCGACAGTACCGACGCCGACTTCGGAGCCCTGCGCCCCGGCTTGTCGGTGATGGCGAAGGTCAATACCGATGAAGCGTTCGAGGACCAGGCCAGCGCCCTCAAGGCCCAGCTATGAACAGCCCGTTGCCCGCCCTCAGCACCGCACAAAAGGTCGCGGCCTTCGCCACCATGTGCGTGGGCATGTTTATCGCCTTGATCGATATCCAGATCGTCTCCGCCTCCCTCAAGGACATCGGCGGCGGGCTGTCTGCCGGGGCGGACGATACGGCGTGGGTGCAGACCGCCTACCTGATCGCGGAAATCATCGTGATCCCCATGTCAGGCTGGCTCTCCCGGGTGATGAGCACACGCTGGCTGTTCGCGGCCTCAGCGGCCGGTTTTACCTTGACCAGCCTGTTGTGCGCGATGGCCTGGAACATCCAGAGCATGATCGCGTTTCGCGCCTTGCAGGGGTTCCTGGGGGGCTCGATGATCCCGTTGGTGTTCACCACCGCGTTCATGTACTTCAACGGCAAGCAACGGGTGATCGCGGCCTCCACCATCGGCGCAATTGCATCCCTTGCGCCCACATTGGGCCCGGCCGTGGGCGGCTGGATCACCGACATTTCCTCCTGGCACTGGCTGTTCTACATCAACCTGGTGCCCGGCCTGTTCGTGACCTTTGCGGTGCCGATGCTGGTCAAGGTCGACCGCCCCAACCCGTCGCTGCTCAAGGGCGCGGACTATATCGGCATGGCGTTGATGGCGGTGTTTCTCGGCTGCCTGGAATACACCCTGGAAGAAGGCCCACGCTGGAACTGGTTCAGCGACAGCACCATCTCCACCACCGCCTGGATCGCCGCCATCAGCGGCGGGCTGTTTATCTGGCGCTGCCTGGAGATCAAGGAGCCGATCGTCGACCTGCGCGCGCTTCGGGATAGAAACTTCGCCCTGGGCTGTCTGTTTTCGTTCATCACCGGCATCGGCATTTTCGCCACCATCTACCTCACGCCGCTGTTTCTCGGGCGGGTGCGCGGGTACGGCTCGCTGGATATCGGCCTGGCGGTGTTTTCCACGGGGGTGTTCCAGTTGCTGGCGATCCCGGTGTACGCGTTGCTGGCCAACCGCTTCGACCTGCGCTGGATTTTGATGTTCGGGTTGTCATTATTCGCCCTGTCGATGTGGGACTTCTCCCCCATCACCCACGACTGGGGCGCCAAGGAGCTGCTGCTGCCCCAAGCCATACGCGGGTTTGCCCAACAAATGGCGGTGCCGCCCGTGGTCACCCTGACCCTAGGCGCACTGGCCCCCGACCGACTGAAACTCGCCTCGGGGCTGTTCAACCTGATGCGCAACCTCGGCGGCGCCATCGGCATCGCCGCCTGCGCCACGGTGCTCAACGATCGCACTAACCTGCACTTCCTGCGCCTGGCCGAGCACCTGAACATCCGGAACGAGTCGATGAATGTGTGGCTTGACCAGCTTTCGGGAAATGCGCAGTTGCTCGGGCAAAACAGCCTGGACGCGAGCCAGTTTGCGCTGCATCAGCTGTGGGCACTGACCTGGCGCGAGGCGCAGACGCTGACTTATGCGGATGCGTTCCTGATGATCATGGTGTGCTTTGTTGTCGCGGTGTTGCTGGTGCCGTTGATGCGCAAGGTGCAACCGCCGAAGCAGCCGACGGCGGATGCGCATTGAATCGTCCAATCATGTTGAAGGCGGCAACGGCGCCAACCGGCTGAGCTTGGTCATCTGTTTGAATATCAGGCCAGGCGCAACCCGGCTGGCCACCTTCAGCACCTTGCTCAGCCCCGGGCATATTTCCAGTTGGCCGGCTTCAATTTGCCGAATGCATTGCTGCACCATCAGCATTGGGTCCATACCTTTTTCATTCTTCATTTCTTCCGCGAACTCGGCCCTGAGCAGCGGTGTTTCGGTGCCGGGAGGGGCAAGCTCCACCACGGTGACGGCGCTGTGCTGAAGCTGTGCCCGCAGGCATTGGGTGTAAGCGTGCAATGCCGACTTGGACGCACTGTAGACAGGCGCCGCCGGAAACGGCACAAACGCCAGCCCGGACGAGACGTTAACAATCAAGCCGCGCGGTTGTTTGAGTAGAGCGGGAAGAAACTGCTGGATCATCCGGACCGGCCCGTTCAGGTTGATCTCGATCTCTTCAGTCACGTCCTCCAGCGCCCGCTCCCCGGCCAGCTTGATGTTGCGCATCACGCCCGCGTTATTCACCAGCGTATCGAGCCCAGGGAACTGACCGGTGACTGCCGCAAACAGCGTTTGGATGCTGGCGGGGTCGCGCACGTCGCTTTGAAACGTGTGCAGACTCGGCAGCAGTTGCCGCGCCTCGTCCAGTCTGTGCTGATCGCGGCCCGTCACGATCACGGTATTGCCTCGTGCCACAAGCTGGCGGGCAAGCTCAAGCCCGATACCACTCGAACCTCCCGTCACTAGCACTGTTCGTCCGGTCATCTTCATCGAAACTCTCCACTGGTGGGTCACACGCAAGAAGCTTGAGGGATACACTGGCCTTAAGTAAGTAGGCACCCAAAAGATCTATACGCACCTGAAAGAGAGTGTCCAACGAATGAACAAACACCCTGGCTTTACCGACGAGCAGATTGCCGCCGCCCAGTTTTATGCCCGGCAAACGCCCCCGAAGGACCTGGACCCACGGATCGCGCCCCTGGTGACCGACCTGATAGGTCGCGTTGCGGACAAATGGACCATGCTGATTCTTGAAGCCTTGATCGAAACGACGCCTCTGCGCTTCACGCGCTTGAGTGAGCGAGTCGGCGGCATCAGCCAGAAGATGCTGACGCAGACCTTGCGAGGAATGGAGAGGGACGGCCTGGTGGTGCGCAAGGTCTACCCCGTCGTACCGCCGAAGGTCGAATACA
>NZ_JAEKFB010000022.1:0-327979 GCF_016650865.1 Pseudomonas sp. TH34 | reverse complement strand
GCATGTAACCGCAAATACGCTGCGCGCCAATCTGCGCGGGGGTCATCGCGGTCAACCGGAATCCGTCGCCCTGGTCATCCACGTTCAAGGTCAGCGGGTAGTTGGTGCGCTCCTCGCTGGCCAGGGTTTCGATCCCCTGCCAGGCCGGGGACACCGCCGCTTGCTGGCTGTCGCTGTGGCGATAGTTGAGCATGGCGCTGAACAACGGCAACGGCGCCGCCACTCCACTGCAACGCTGGGCCAGCGCCAGCGAGGCATGCTCATGCCCCAACAGTGCCGTCAGCCGGGCATGGGTCGCCTTTACCGCCGCACGCGCACCGATGCCGACGACATCCACCCGCAACGGCAAGGTATTGATGAACATCCCCAACGCCCGGTCGCTGCCCTTGCCGCCCTGCATACGGCCCAGCAACACGGTGCCAAACACCACGGTGTCCTGGCTCGAGGTGCAGGCCAACACCTGCGCCCAGGCAAGGTGGAACATGCTGGCAGCGCTGACGCCCAGCAACCGCGCCTGAGTGCGCAGGCGCTGGGTCAAGGCCGGTGATAACGCTTCACAGGCTTCTTCGATGGCACTGCCATCGCCCTGCACATCCTGAAGGCCGAACGGCAGCGTAGGCTCATGAATATCCCCCAGCATCTCGCGGAAGAACGCTTCGTGCTCCTGCTCACTCACCCCCAGTCGGGCCTGGGCCACGTAATTGCGGTACGGCGTGGCTTCGTCGGTGATTTCGGGCAGGCCCAGCAAGCTGGCTTGCATCTCGTGACGCACGCCGTCCAGCGCCGTGTGGTCAAGGGCGATATGGTGGAACAGCAGAATCGCTACCACCCGTTGCTGGCGCGGATCTTCGGCATATACCAGGCGCACCAGCGGGGCCAGGGACATCGGCACACGGTAGTGACGAGGATCAAACTGGCGATGCAGCTGCGCCAGCACATCACCGGTGCCCACCTGCACCGCCTGCACCGACAGCTCAGCCTGGCGCCATACCACTTGCAGTGGCTGTTGCAAGCCTTCCCAGACCACGCCGGTGCGCAAGATATCGTGGCGGTTGATCACCGACTGCAACGCCCGGGCAAACGCCTGCAAACGCTCGACGCTGTCAAACGCCAGGTGCGATTGCAGCAGATACGGATCGCCCTGCTGCGCACTGATGTGGTGGTAGAAAATCCCTTCCTGCAACGGCGCCAGCGGATAAATGTCCTGCACATTGGCGGCGCCGCCCGGCACGCTGGCGACGATCTGGTCGATGGTCGTCTGATCCAGCTCCACCAGCGACAGCATCGAAGGCGTGATGCGCTGGCAATCGGCAGCAATGCCATTGACCGGCACCACCACTTCCCGGCCACTGCCCACCGCCGCCGCCAATGCGGCCAATGTCGGCTGACTGAACAGCACCCGCACATCGGCGCTCAGGCCGACCTGGCGCATGCGCTCGATCAGACTCACCGCCAGCAATGAATGGCCACCCAGCTCAAAGAAATGGTCATGGCGGCCCACTTGCTCCACCTGCAACACCTCGGCCCAGATCCGCGCCAGGGTGGTTTCGACCTCGCCTTGCGGCGCTTCGTATTCACGGCTGAGCATGGCGGCCTGATCCGGCGCCGGCAGGGCCTTGCGGTCGAGCTTGCCGTTGGCGGTCAGGGGCCAGCTGTCGAGCTTCACGTAGGCCACCGGCACCATGGCCTCGGGCAGTTGGCTGTGCAGCTCGGCGCGCAGGGTTTCGATATCCAGCGGTTTTTGTTCGGTGAACCAGGCGACCAAGCGGCCGTCGCGCACCAGCACCACGGCTTCCTTGACGCCATCGACGGCGGCCAGGCGGGTTTCGATTTCCCCCAGCTCGATGCGCACACCCCGGACTTTTACCTGGTCGTCGTTGCGGCCCAAATACTCAACATTGCCGTCCGGCAGCCAGCGCGCCAGGTCGCCGGTGCGGTACATGCGACCTGGGTTGAACGGGTCATCAAGGAAGCGTTCGGCAGTCAGGTCCGGACGATTCAAATACCCGCGGGCCACGCCGCTGCCGCCCACATACAGCTCGCCTGCCACACCCACCGGCACCGGACGCTGTTGGTCATCAAGCAGGTACACCGTGGCATTGGCCATCGGCTTGCCGATATGCAGCGGCTGACCGATGTGCACGCGGCCAGAAGTGGCGACCACCGTGGCTTCGGTCGGGCCATAGTTGTTGATCACCGCGAAACGGCGCTCCTGATTGAACTGGCGCAGGCGATCACCGCCGATCAACAGGGTGCGCAGGCTTGGGTGTTCAAGCTCCTGGCTGAAGGCGTACTCGGCCACGGGCGTCGGCAGGAAGCTCACCTCCAGCGGTTGCGCCAGCCACCAGGCTAGCAGTTCGTCGATGTTTTCATTGCCCACCTGGGCCGGTGGCAGGTGCAGGGTCGCCCCTACGCACAACGCCGGCCAGACTTCCCAGGCCATGGCATCAAAGCCGAACCCGGCCACGCTGCTGGTGTGGCTGTGGGCGTGCAGGTCAAAGGCTTCGCAGTGCCAGTGCACCAGGTTTTCCACAGTGCGGCGTTCCACCATCACCCCTTTGGGCTGGCCGGTGGAGCCGGAGGTGTAGATCACGTAGGCGAGGTTCGTCGGGGTCAGGCTGGCGATCTGGGGATTGCTCTCACCGGAATACGCGCCATGCAGGTCGACGATGGCCACCTCGCCGAGCACGCCACGGGTGCTTTCCTCGGCCAGTACCGCGACCGGGGCACTGTCTTGCAGCAGGTAAGCGATGCGCTCGGCCGGATAAGCCGGGTCTACCGGGACGTAGGCCGCACCCGACTTGAGAATCGCCAGCAGGCCCACCAGCATCTGCGGCCCGCGTCGGCAGCAGATCGCCACGCGGTCGTCGGGCTGCACGCCCAACGCCAGCAGGTGATGAGCCAGCTGATTGGCACGTTGGTTGAGCTGTTGGTACGTCAGGTGCTGGCCGTCCTGGCTCACCGCAATCGCCTGCGGCAGGCGCTCGGCCTGAGCTTCGAAGGCAGCGTGCAGGGTGTGTCCTTGTGGGTAATCGCGGGCGGTGGCGTTGAAGGTACGCAGGAGTTTTTCCCGCTCGGCAGCAGGCAGTACCGGCAACTGATTCAGCGGCGTTTCCGGTGTTTTTTCAAGGGCCTGCACCAGTTGCTCCAACGCACTGTGCATGTAGTCGCACAGGCGCTGCGCACCGATGGACTCCAGGGCCAGCACCGTCAGGCCGAAGCCTGTGCCCAGGTCGTCCACGCTCAAGGTCAGCGGGTAATTGCTGCGCTCTTCCCCGCCCAGCAACTGCACGCCCTCCCAGATGCCATGCCCGTCGCGGGCCATTTCGCCCGGGGTGCTGTGGCGGTAGTTGAGCAAGGCACTGAACAACGGCATCGAGGCCGGCACGCCACTGCAACGCTGGGCCAGCGCCAGGGATGCATGCTCATGGCCCAGCAAGGCACTGAGACGGGCGTGAGTCGCCTTGACCCCGGTGCGTACTGTACTGGCGCCCACCTCGACCCGCAGTGGCAAGGTGTTGATGAACATACCCAGCGCCCGGTCGGCGCCTTCGCCGGCTTGCATGCGGCCCATCAACACGGTGCCGAATACCACGTCCTGACGGCCGGACGCGAGGCCGAGTACCTGGCCCCAGGCCAAGTGCATCAGGCTCGCAGCGCTGACCCCCAGTTGCCGCGCCTGTTCACGAGTCCGCAGCGCCAACCCTGCATCGACGGGCAACTCGGCCTCTTCGATATCCCGGCCATCGCCCTGCACATCCTGCACGCCAAAGGGCAGCGTGGGCTCGTCGATGTCGGCGAGCATTTCACGGAAGAACTGCTCGTGCTCCTGGGCGCTGACACCCATGCAGGCCTGGGCCACGTAGTTACGGAACGGTGCCGCAACCGGCAAGTCATCGGCCTGGTTGAACAGGAACGCACGCATTTCCTGGCCAACCACTTCCATAGCGGTGTGGTCCAGCGCCAGGTGATGGAACAGCAGGATCGCCGCGACCCGTTGGTTGGTCGGGTCCTGCGCATACACCATGCGCAACAGCGGCGCCTGGGTGATGTCCAGGCGATAGTGGCGGGCATCGAAGCGTGCGTGCAGCTGTTCAATCACGTCGCCATCGGCCGGGTCCAGCGGGATGTGCTGTACGACCAACTCGGCATGACGCCACACCACTTGCACCGGGCTGTCCAAGCCTTCCCACACCACGCCGGTGCGCAGGATATCGTGGCGCGCCACGACCTTTTGCAGCGCGCCCATGAAGGCCTGCAACCGCTCGACGCTGTCAAACGCCATGCGCGATTGCAGCAGGTACGGGTCGCCCTGTTCGGCGCTGATGTGGTGATAGAGGATGCCTTCCTGCAACGGGGCCAGTGGGTAGATGTCCTGCACGTTGGCCGCACCGCCGGGCACCGTGGCCACAATACGGTCGGTGGCCGCTTGATCCAGCGTGACCAGGGTCAGCATCGACGGCGTGATGCGCTGGCAATCCTGCGCAATGCCGTTGGCCGGAACCACGATTTCCCGGCCACTGCCCACCGCGGCCGCCAGCGCCGCCAGGCTTGGCTGATTGAACAGCACCCGTACATCGGCGCTCAGGCCAGCCTGGCGCATGCGTTCGATCAGGCTTACCGCCAGCAATGAATGGCCGCCCAGTTCAAAGAAGTGATCGAAGCGTCCGACCCGTTCGACCTTCAATACGTCCTGCCAGATCTGCGCCATCAGGGTTTCCACCTCGCCCTCGGGGGCTTCGAAACCACGGCTGAGCAGCGACGCCTGATCCGGCGCCGGCAGGCCCTTGCGGTCCAGCTTGCCATTCGCGGTCAGCGGCAACAGTTCCAGCCAGACATAGGCCGACGGCACCATGTAGTCCGGCAGCCGGCTTTGCAGGTGCGCGCGCAACGCTTCAATGCTCAGCGGCGCCTGGGCGGTGTAGTAAGCCACCAGGCGCTTGTCGCCGGGTTCATCTTCACGGGCCAGCACCACCGTGTCTTTCACGCCGGAATAGCTGGCCAGGCAGCTTTCGATTTCACCGGGCTCGATACGGAAACCCCGTATTTTCAGCTGATGGTCGTTGCGGCCCTGGTACAGCAAGGTGCCGTCCGCCTGCCAACTCGCCAGGTCGCCGGTGCGGTACAGCAGGCCGTCGCCGAACGGATCGACGATAAACTTTTCGGCGGTCAGTTGCGGCTGGTTCAGATAACCCTTGGCCACGCCCGCGCCACCGATGTACAGCTCGCCGACGACGCCCAGCGGCACTGGTTGCTGCCGCGCATCCAGCACGTAGGCACGGCTGTTGCCAATGGGTCGGCCAATCGGAATACCGCCCTCACCCACTGACGTGATCTCGAAGGTGGTGGAAAACGTGGTGGCTTCGGTGGGGCCGTAGCCATTCAGCAGATGCTGCGGCGCGCCGTGCTCAAGCACCCGGCCGATCACCTGCGGGTCGAGCACATCGCCGCCGACGATCAGGTAGCGCAGCTGGCGGAACATCGGCATCAACCCATCGGCGTATTGGTGGAACAACCCGGCCGTCATCCACAACACGCTGACGGATTGCTCCTGCAACAGGGCGGCGAAAGCGGCCTGGGACAGCAAAGTGGCGTGTTCGACCACCACCACACAGCCGCCATTGAGCAGCGGCGCCCACACGTCGAGGGTGCTGGCGTCGAACGCCGGGTTCGAGGCGAAGGCCACCCGGTCACGGTGATTGAAGTCGGCGTAGCCGTTGTTGATCACCAATCGGGAGATGGCGCGATGGGGAACCTGTACCCCCTTGGGCGCCCCGGTGGAGCCGGAGGTGTACATGATGTACGCCACGCTTTCCGCCGACTGGGCGAGGTTCGGGTTATGCGCAGGCTGCGTCGCAAGGTTCAGCGCAGCGAGGTCATTCAGCACGTGTTTGGCATGGCTGTCCTGCACCATGAACGCCTGGCGCTCTTCAGGCGCGTTGACGTCCAGCGGCACATAGACCGCCGCACACTTGAGGATCGCCAACTGGCTGACCAACAGGTCGATGGAGCGTGGCAGCGCGATGACCACGCTGTCCCCCGGCTTTACGCCTTGATCGATCAAATAGTGGGCCAGGCGATTGGCCCGCAGGTTGAGATCGCGGTAACTCAGCGACGCATGGCCGTGCACCACCGCCACGGCTTCCGGGCTGGCCAGGGCCTGGGCTTCGAAGAGAGCGTGAACGGTTTTCCCGGCCGGGTAGTCGCGGGCGGTGGCGTTGAAACCCACCAACACTTGATGCCGCTCGGCAGGTGGCAGGATCGACACTTGATGCAGCGGCGTAGTCGGCGCCTGTTGCAGCGCCGTCACCAGGTTGCGCAAGGCACTGAGCATATAGTCGCCGACACGCTGCACATCCACTTCGGCTACGCCTTGCACCGTCAGCGCAAAGCCCACACCAAGATCGTCGACGTTCAGCACCAGCGGGTAGTTGCTGCGTTCCTCGGAGCTGAGGATTTCGATCCCGGCGTCGGCGAACGGGCTGGCGCCTGGCGCTTCGCCCGGGGCACTGTGGCGGTAGTTGAGCAAGGTGCTGAACAACGGCAGCGCACCGGACACGCCACTGCAACGCTGGGCCAGGGACAAGGACGCATGTTCATGCCCCAGCAACTGTGCGAGCCGCGCATGGGTGGCGCGCACGCCGCCCTGCACACTCACCGCGCCGACGCTGACCCGCAGCGGCAAGGTATTGATGAACATCCCCAGCGCCCGGTCGGCGCCCTCGCCGCCTTGCATACGGCCCAGCAATACCGTGCCGAATACCACCTCGTCCTGGCCCGATACCTGGCCGAGGACTTGCGCCCATGCCAGGTGCACCAGGCTGGCGGCGCTGACGCCGAGCTGCCGGGCTTGCTCCCGCAGACCGAGGCTGAGGGCCGGATCCACGGGCAAGTGCGCTTCCCGCACACCGCTGCCGTCGCGATTCACATCGTGCAAACCGAAGGCCAGGGTCGGCTCGTCGATATCGCCGAGCATCTCGCTGAAGAACGCTTCATGCTGCGCAGCGCTCACACCGAGGCGCGCCTGGGCCACGTAATTGCGGTATTGCACGGCGTCCGGCAGCAGGCCGGTTTCGCCTGCGAGGCTGGCGCTCATTTCTTCCACCAGCACCTGCAACGCGGTGTGATCCAGCAGGATGTGGTGCAGCAGCAGGATGCCGACATGACGGCCCTGATCCTCGGCGTAGGCAAAGCGCATCAGCGAGGCACGGGACAGGTCGAGACGATAGTGGCGTGGGTCGAAGCGTGCTTGCAGTTGTGCCAGAACGTCGCTGTGTGGATCCACGTCGACCTGCTCAACCACCAGCAGCGCCTGGCGCAAGACCACTTGCACCGGCTCGTCCAGGCCTTCCCACATGATGCCGGTGCGCAGGATATCGTTGCGCTCGATCACGCTTTGCAGCGCACGGATAAACGCCTCGACCGGCTCATGGCCGCTGAAGCTGAACTGCACCTGCAACACGTAGGGATCGCCTTCGGTGGTCGCCAGGTGGTGATAGAGGATGCCGGCCTGCAACGGGGCCAGGCCGTAGATGTCCTGCACGTTACCGATACCGCCGGGCACGCTGGCGACGATATGGTCGATGGCCTGCTGGTCGAGGTCTACCAGCGGCAGCATGTCGGGGGTGATGTGCCGGGTCGCTTCGCGGATCAGGTTGGCCGGAACCTGCACTTCCTGCTGGCCGCCCACCGCAGCGGCCAGCGCAGCCAACGTCGGCTGGCCGAACAGCACCCGCACATCGGCGCTCAGCTCCAGCTGGCGCATGCGCTCGATCAGCTTGACCGCCAGCAAGGAATGGCCACCCAGCTCGAAGAAGTTGTCCTGGCGCCCGACCCGGTCGATCTTCAGCAGGTCTTGCCAAAGGCTGGCAATCGCGGTTTCCACCGCGCCTTGGGGCGCTTCATAACCACGACGGGCCAGGGCGTCGGCATCGGGTGCCGGCAAGGCCTTGCGGTCGAGCTTGCCGTTGGTGGTGAGCGGAAACGAGTCCAGCAGTACAAAGGCGCTGGGCACCATGTATTCGGCCAGGGACAGCAGCAGGTGGTCCCGCAGCTCGGCGGCGGTGGGCACGTGGTCCGGCTGGGCAATCACGTAGGCCACCAGACGCTTGTCGCCCGGCTCGTCTTCGCGGGCCATCACCACGGCCTCACGCACGCCTTCACAGGTAGCCAGGCGTGCTTCGATTTCCCCCAGTTCGATACGAAAACCGCGAATCTTCACCTGGTCGTCGTTGCGCCCCAGGTACTCGACACTGCCGTCGGCCAGCAACCGGCCGAGGTCACCGGTCTTGTACAGGCGCAGGCCGGTGACGGGGTCCGCCAGAAAGCGTTCGGCGGTCAACTCATCACGGTTGAGATAACCCCGCGCCACGCCGGCGCCGCCGACGTACAACTCGCCGACCACACCGCTCGGCACCGGTTCGCGGCGGGCGTCCAGCACATACAGCTGCAAGTCGGGAATGCGCACGCCAATCGGGCTCACGCCCACCAGCTGCGCGTCCGCCGCCTCCAGGGCACGATAGGTCACGTGCACGGTGGTTTCGGTGATGCCGTACATGTTGACCAGCCGCGTACCCGAGTTGGTCACCCGGGCGTACCACGGTTTGAGAATGCCCGGCTCCAGGGCTTCACCGCCAAAGATCACTTGGCGCAGGGAATGCAGTTGCTGGCTGCGGCCCTGTGCCGCGATCAATTGGCGGAACGCGCTCGGCGTCTGGTTGAGGATGCTCACACCGGCTTCACACAACAGTGCATAACACTCGTCCGGTGAACGGCTGACCAGTTGTGGCACCACCAACAACTGCCCGCCGTGCATCAGCGCGCCCCAGATTTCCCACACGGAGAAGTCAAAGGCAAACGAGTGGAACAGCGCCCAGGTGTCATTGGCGTTGAACTTGAACCAGTGCTCGGTGGCACTGAACAACCGCGCGACGTTGCGGTGTTCGATCATCACCCCCTTGGGCAAGCCAGTGGAGCCGGAGGTGTAGATCACATAGGCGAGGCTGGACGGGCTGATCGCAACGTTGGGGTTAACGATGGGCTCGTGTTGCAGGCTGTTGAGGTCGATCGACGTGACATCGCCCACCAGATGACGGGTGTTGCCCTGCACCAGCACTGCCAGCGGCGCGCTGTCTTGCAGGGTGTAGGCGATGCGGTCCAGCGGGTAGGCCGGATCAATCGGCACATAGCCCGCCCCGGACTTGAGAATGCCCAGCAGGCCGATGATCATTTCCAGGCCGCGCTCCACGCAGATCGCCACCCGGTCGTCGGGGCGAATGCCATGCTTGAGCAGGCCGTGCGCGACCTGGTTGGCGCGTTCGTTCAGCTCGCGGTAGCTCAGATGTTGGTGTTCAAAGCGCAGCGCGATGGCCTCGGGATGGCTGGCGGCATGGGCTTCGACTTGCTGGTGGATCAGGGCTGAATCGGCGTAGTGCTGGGTGCTGGCGTTAAGGCCGTGCAGCAGATGTTGGCGTTCGGCGGCAGGCAGGATGCCCAGACTGTGCAACGGTGCATCTGGCGTTTGTTCCAGGGCCAGCACCAGGTTTTCCAGCGCGGTATGCAGGTAATCGGCAATGCGCGCCGCGCCGATGGAGGCGTCCACCATCACGGTAAAGGCAAAGCCCTCGCCCAGGTCATCAACGTTGACCGTCAGCGGGTAGTTGGTGCGCTCTTCGGCGCCCAGCACCTGGATGCCTTCGGCGATGTCGATCACCGCCTGGGTGTCCGAGGCATCGCTGTGACGGTAGTTGAGGATCGCACTGAACAACGGCGTGGGTGCGGCCACACCGCTGCAACGCTGGGCCAGGGCCAGGGAGGCGTGTTCGTGGTTGAGCAATTCGGTCAGGCGTTTGTGGGTGGTTTGCACCCCGTCGCGCACGCTTTGCTCGCCTACGTCCACCCGCAGTGGCAGGGTGTTGATGAACATGCCCAAGGCCTGGTCGGAGCCCTCGCCGGCCCCCATGCGGCCGAGCATCACGCTGCCAAATACCACGGATTCGCGGGCGGAGACCTTGCCCAGCACCTGGGCCAGTGCGAGGTGCATCACGCTGGCGGGGCTGACACCCAATGGTCTGGCCTGGGCCCTCAGGCGACGGCTCAAATCGTTGTCGACTGCGATCCGGGCTTCATCGATGCCATGGCCGTCACCCTGCACATCCTGGAGGCCGAACGGCAGGGTGGGTTCATCGATGTCGGCGAGCATTTCGCGGAAGAACGCTTCGTGAGCCTGTTCGCTGACGCCGTGGCGGACCTGGGCGATGTAGTTGCGAAACGGTACCGGAGCGCCGGCCTGTTCGGTCTGGCCGGCGAGGTGCAGCTGGATCTCACGGCGCACTACGTCGAGGGCGGTGTGGTCGAGGATGGTGTGGTGGAACAGCAGCATGGCGACCACGCGCTGATTGCGCGGGTCTTCGGCAAACACCAGGCGCAGCAGCGGTGCCTGGCCGAGGTCCATGCGGTAGTTGCGCGCATCGTAGAGGGCTTGCAGTTGGGTCATTGCATCGCCATCGAGGCGGGCTTCTTCGCAGACCAGGGAGGCTTTGCGCCAGACCACTTGCAGGGGTTCGTCGAGGCGTTCCCAGGCCATCGAGGTGCGCAGGATGTCGTGGCGGTCGATGACCCATTGCAGGGCCTGGGCGAACGTTTCAAGACGGGCGCGGCTGTCGAACACGAACTGGGCGTGCAGCACATAGGGGTCGCCCTGGTGGGCTGACAGGTGGTGGTAGAGCATGCCTTCCTGGAGTGGCGCCAGGGGGTAGATGTCTTGCACATTCGCCGCCCCGCCGGGGATGCTGGCGACGATGCGGTCGATGGCGGGTTGGTCGAGGTTGACCAGGGGCAGCATGTCCGGAGTGATGCGATAGGCCGGGCTGAGCCAGTCGCCGCCGTGTTGGGCGACGAGGTCGAGCAGTTGGGGTTTGTGGGCGATCAGTTGGTCCCATAGGGCGTCATCCAGCGCGTCGTCGTCACCCAGGATGATCAGGTCGCCTTCGTCCATTTGCAGGCGGATCGGGTGGGTGGAAAGAGCTGCCAGTAGTTTGCTGAACTGCATGGGGTAACCTGCTTTTTTGAGTCGGATACGGTTGAGGAGAAAGTCCGTTTTCAGCTGTCGCGTAAGTGCCTGGGAGGCCCGGGTTAAAGCGCGGGCGCGATCGAGGATCGGGTGGCTTCCCGCAGGGTTGGGAAATTAGAGGATTCGGGGGTGGGGGGTGACATGGGAAGCGGGGACAAAGCGGCTGGCGTGGGGGAACTTTCGTATTTGTTGGAGGGGGCATATCCGTTATTTGGGTGATGGCTTGTATTGGTTCCGCTCTTACAGCGGCTCACTTTTGAAAAGCGCAAAAGTAAGCAAAACGCTCTTGCCCCACCACTCGGCACCTCGCCTAGGCTCGGTGTGCCCTCACTCCGGCTTTGGACCGTGGGCCGCCGTCATGGGCCATCCTTGGCCCAGGACGGCTAACCCGGCGTCCTGCCGGGTTACCCACGCTCCAAAGCCTGCGTTCGGCCAGCGTGGTTTAACGGGGCGCCTAAGATCAAGATCAAGATCAAAAGCAAGGGCACAGCGGCCTACCGGCCGGCTTGAGTGTTGAAGAGCAAAAGCAAAAGCCAAATCAAAAGCGGGCACGGTCAAATGTGGGAGCTGGCTTGCCTGCGATGGCATCACCTCGGTGTGTCTGAAAAACCGAGTTGTCTGCGTCGCAGGCAAGCCAGCTCCCACAGAAAAGCAGAGTTGCATCAGCTTCAGATTTGGCTTTCGCTCTGGATCTCGCCTTTGCTTTTAACACTCAAGCCGGCCGGTAGGCCGCTGTGCTCTTGCTTTTGATTTTGATCTGACTGCCCCAATAAGCCCGAGGCCGAACGCAGGTATTGCGGAGCGGGTAAACCGGCAGGACGCCGGTTTAGCCGCGCCGGGCCATGGATGGCCCGTCGCGGCGGCCCGCGGAGCAATGCCGGAGTGAGGGAACGCCGAGCCCCAGCGAGGCGCCGACAGGCGGGGCAGAGCCCTTTGCTTACTTTGGGGCTTTTCCAAAGTGAGTCGCTGTAAGAGCGAAACCATAAGCCGCCGTTACCGAAGAAACGGATATGCACACCACACCACCACTCAAATCCTGCGTCTACGCCCCAACTGCGGAATCCCCAAAGCAGGCACCACCTCCACCCGCTCCACCCGCCTCCCAACCACCCCCGCCAACCCCACCACCGTCGGCTGACTGAACAACGAGCGGGCATCCACCTCCAACCCCGCCTTACGCATCCGCGCCACCACCCCCACGGCCAACAACGAATGCCCCCCCAACTCAAAAAAGTGATCCTGGCGCCCTACGCGGTCCAACTTCAACACCTCCGCCCAAACCCCCGCAATCACGGTCTCCACCTCCCCCGAGGCGGTTCATAGGCACGACTCAAAACCGCTTCCACCCCAGGCTCCGGCAACCCCTTGCGGTCCAGTTTCCCCGCCGGATTAAGCGGCCACGCCTCCATGTGCACAAACGCCGAAGGCACCATGTACTCAGGCAACCCCTCCACCATGTAACTGCGCAACGCCTCAAGCCCCGGCACCGCATCACGCACGGTGAAATACGCCACCAACCGCTCATCCCGGATCAACACCGCCACCTCCCGCAATGCAGGATGCGCCGCCAACCGCGCCTCAACCTCCCCCAGCTCCAGCCGCACCCCACGCAGCTTCACCTGAAAGTCATTACGCCCCAGAAACTCCAGATTCCCATCCGGCAAATACCGCACCAGATCCCCGGTGCGATACAACCGATCCCCCGCCACAAACGGACTATCGATAAACCGCTCCGCCGTCATCTGCGCCAACCCCAGATACCCGCGAGCCACGCCCACCCCACCGATATGCAACTGCCCACTGCACCCCAGCGGCACCGGCCGGTCATGCTCGTCCAGCACATACAACCGGGTATTGCTGATCGCCCGCCCAATCGACAACTGCAACGCAGGCACCGGCGCGCCCGGCTCCAGGGTCCAGGCGCTGCTGTCCACCGTCGCCTCGGTCGGCCCATAAACGTTGTGCAAACGCACCCCGGGCAACCGCGCCTGAACCCCACGAGCCAAGGCCTCGGTCAACTCGCCGCCGCCGCATAAGACGTCGGTAAGGCTGGTGCAGTAAGCGGACTCCTCCAGCTCCAGAAACTGCTGCAACATCGCCGGCACAAACTTGATCACGCTGATCTGTTGCTCACGAATCACCTGCGCCAGGTACGCCGGTTCACGGTGCCCATCGGGACGCGCCAGGACCAGGCGCATGCCATTGGTCAACGGCCAGAACAGCTCCCACACCGAACCGTCAAAACTGAACGGCGCCCGCTGCAACAACGCGCCACCCTCGGCATTCGGGCACAGTTGCGAACCCCAGTGCATCAAGTTACCCAGGCCGCGATGTTCGATCATCACGCCCTTGGGCGTGCCCGTGGAGCCGGAGGTGTACATCACGTACGCCAGGTTGCCGACGCTCAACCCCGGCACCAGCGGATTGCCTTCGGGCGCGTGCTGCCAGGCGCAGTGGTCGAAGTCGATCACCGGTATCGACACTTCACCCGGCAAATCGCGGGTCGCGCCGTGTACCAGCAACGCCACCGGCGCGCTGTCTTGCAGCATGTAGGCGAGACGCTCGCGGGGGTAGCCCGGGTCCAGCGGCACATAGGCGCCGCCTGCCTTGAGGATCGCCAACAAGCCCACCACCAGGTCCAACCCGCGCTCGACACACAGCGCCACCCGCGAATCCGGCTGCACCCCGCGCTCGCGCAGGTGATAGGCCAGACGGTTGGCGCGTTCGTTGAGCTGGCGATAGGTCAGTTGGTGCTCACCGGCCTGCACCGCCACTGCATGGGGGATGTGCCGGGCATGGGCTTCGAACAGGGCGTGGACGGTCTGGCCCGCGGGGTAGTCGGTTTCGCTGGCGTTGAAGTCCACCAGTTGCTGTTGCAGTTCGGTCGCGGGCAGCACCTGCACATCGAACAGCGGCGCTTCGGGCGTCTCCACCAATCCCGCGAGCACCGTGCCGAGGTAGTCCAACAGGCGCTGGGCACCGACCTTGCGGGGCGCCTTGGCCTTGAGCCGGAAACCGCTGGGCAGGTCGTCCACCGTGAGCATCAGCGGGTAGCTGAGGATGTCTTCGCTGCTGAGCAATTCGATGCCGGGCTGCAGCGCCTGGAGTTCCTCGGCCGAGACATGTCGGTAATTCAGCAGGCTGTTGAACAACGGCGTGACGCCGCTGCAACGCTGGGCCAACGCCAGCGAGGCTTGCTCATGGGCGAGCAAGGCGCTGAGTTGCTGCTGCGTGTCCTTGATCGCCTCACTCACCGTCAACCCGGCCAGGCGTACCCGCAGCGGCAAGGTGTTGATGAACATGCCCAGGGCACGGTCGGCGCCCTCACCGGCCTGCAAACGTCCCAGCAGCACCGTACCGAAGACCACATCGTCACGGCCCGAGACGCGCCCCAGCACCTGGGCCCACGCCAAGTGAAACAGGCTCGCCGCACTGACACCCAAGGTGCGCGCCTGCTCACGCAGCAACTGGCCGAGCGCGTCGGGGAGCAGCACACCGGCCTCCTCGGTCGCATGGCGATCCGCCTGGCGCTCCTGTAAACCGAAGGCCAGGGTCGGCTCATCGACATCCGCCAGCCGCTCGCGGAAGAACGCTTCGTGTGCGGCCTGACGCTGCGGTGAACGGGTCTGGGCGACCACATTGCGATAAGGCACCGGCTCCGGCAGTTGCTGTTGCTGTTGCTGGCCGAGCAGATGTGCCTGGATTTCCGCCATCAGTACCTGAGTTGATGTGGCGTCGTTGACCAGGTGATGGAAACGCAACATGCCCACCCAACGGCGGTTCTGCGGGTCTTCGGCGTAATCCAGGGCCATCAGCGGCGCCTTGCGCAAGTCCAGTGGGCGCTGGCGTTCGCGCAGCTGTTCGAGGATTGAACCTCCCTGAAGGGCCACCGGTTCCACGTCCAGAAGCGCCTTGCGCCACACCACCTGCATCGGTTGCTCGATGGCATCCCACGCCAGGCTGGTGCGCAGGATGTCATGGCGGTCGATCACCTGTTGCAGTGCCCGGGCGAAGGCATCCAGCTGTTCACGGCAAGCAAAGCTGAACATCGCGTGTTGCTGGTACGGATCGCGCTCGTCAGTGATGTGGTGATAGAGCAGGCCTTCCTGCAACGGCGCCAGCGGATAGATCTCCTGCACATTGGCGGCGCCGCCGGGGATGGCGGCGACAATGCGCTCGATCGTTGGCGGGTCCAGCTCGGCCAGTACCAGCAGGTCCGGGGTAATCAACGTGCAATCTGCAGGAACGCGGTTGGCCGGCACCTCAAGCTCGGTGCCCTGGCCGACCGCTGCCGCCAGCGCGGCCAATGTCGGTTGACCGAACAGCACCTGCACATCCGCCTGCAACCCGGCCTGACGCATGCGCTGTACCAGTTGCACCGCCAATAACGAATGGCCACCCAACTCAAAGAAGTGATCATGCCGCCCCACCTGCTCGACATGCAGCACCTCGGCCCAGATCTGCGCCAGAGTAATTTCCGTGGCGCCTTGGGGAGCTTCGTAGACGCGGCTGACAAACGCATCGGCACCGGGTGCCGGCAAGGCCTTGCGGTCGAGCTTGCCGTTGGCGGTCAGGGGCAACGCGTCGAGTTTTACGTAGGCCTGCGGCACCATGTAATCCGGCAAGCGTGATCTGAGATGGGCACGAAGCTGTTCAATCGCTACCGGCGCGTGCTCGGTGAACCAGGCCAATAACTGCCCCTCACGCACCAGGACCACCGCTTCAGTGACACCGTCATAACCCGCCAGGGCGGATTCGATTTCGCCGAGTTCGATACGCACGCCACGGATTTTTACCTGGTCATCGTTGCGCCCCAGGTATTCGAGATTGCCGTCCGGCAGCCAGCGCGCCAGGTCGCCGGTGCGGTACATGCGGCCCGGGTTGAAGGGATCATCAAGGAAACGCTCGGCAGTCATTTCCGGACGGTTCAAATAGCCGCGCGCCACACCTTTACCGCCGACGTACAACTCGCCCGCGATGCCGATGGGTACCGGCCGCTGCTGCTCATCCAGCAGGTAGACCGTGGCGTTCGCGATGGGCTTGCCGATGTGAAGCGGCTGCCCGACCTCAACCAGGCCAGAGGTGGCAACTACGGTGGCTTCAGTGGGACCGTAGTTGTTGATCACCGCGAAACTGCGCGCCATGTTGAACTGGCGCAGGCGGTCGCCACCAATCAGCAAGGTGCGCAAGGTCGGGTGTTCGAGGTTCTGGCTGAAGGCGTATTCGGCCACCGGCGTGGGCAGGAAGCACACGTCCAGTGGCTGTGTGCGCCACCACTCAAGCAGCGCGTCGATGTCTTCGGCACCGTCGTGGGCCGGCGGCAGGTGCAAGGTCGCCCCCACGCACAGCGCCGGCCAGACTTCCCAGGCCATGGCGTCAAACCCGAATCCGGCAACGCTGGCGGTATGGCTGCCCGCGTGCAAGTCGAAGGCCTGGCAATGCCAGTCCACCAGATTGGCCACGGTGTGGTGTTCCACCATCACGCCCTTGGGCAAGCCGGTGGAGCCCGAGGTGTAGATCACATAGGCGAGATTGGCGGGCGTCATCGCTACTTGTGGGTTGCTCGCCAACTGCGCCGTGGCGTGGTCTAGATTGATCACCGGCACGCTCAATATCGGCAAGCGCCCGAGCAAATCCGTCTGCGTCAGCACCGCCACCGGCGCGCTGTCATCGAGCAGGTAGTTCAGGCGCTCGGCAGGATGCGCCGGATCCACCGGCACATAACAAGCGCCGGACTTGAGAACCCCCAGCAACCCCACCAACGTCTCCAGGCCACGCCGGGCGACGATCGCCACACGGTCGTCAGGCTTTATCCCCAGCACCAACAGCTGATGCGCCAGGGCATTGGCCCGTTGATTCAACTCGGCGTAAGTCAGTCGCTGGCCCTGGTACACCGCAGCCACCGCATGCGGGGCCAACGCGGCCTGGGTTTCGATGCGCCCGTGCAGGGTTTGCGCGGCCGGGTACGCTTGGGCGGTGGCGTTCCAGCGTTGCAACTGCGCGGTTTCCTCAGGCGTTATCAATGAGAAATCAGCCAGGGGCCGCGCCGGACTTTCCAGACCTTGCTCCAGCAGATACACCAGGCGTTCGGCCAGGGCCTGCACCTCGTGCTGCTGGAAATACGCCTCGTTGTAGACGCAGTGCAAGCACGCCGTGTCGTGGTAGCGATTGCTGCGCAGGTGAATCGCAAGCGGCAATGGCTCATGGTGATTGGAGACTTTGATCGCCCGGGCCGATGCCTGGCCGTAGCGAAATTCATGGTCGTCCTGTTCATAGGACACCGACAGGTCGAACAGCTGGCCACGGTTGGCGCTCAGCAAACCCAACTCGCGATTCATCTCGCTCAGGGGGAAACGCTGATGCCGGAAATCCTGCTTGAGCTGATCCCGTACGCCACGCACTAACGCACTGAACGGCAGGTCGTCGCTGAACTGCAAGCGCACGGCACTGACCTGGGTAAACAGTCCCAGGGTCGAACGAAAGCGCGCATTGGAACGGTTGAGAATCGGCAGCCCAAGCACACACTCCTGACGCTGGGCGGTACGGCTGAAGTACAGGTAGATCGCGGCCAATAACACATGGAACGCCGACGCCTGGTAATGGTTCGCCACCCGCGCCATGCGGTTGAGCAACGTTGCCGGAAACGGTGCTACGCAGGTGTTGCTCGGTGCCTGGCCCTTGGCGTGGTAACGGGGCGTCAACAGCGGCTCGGGCAACGCCTGGTATTTGTCCAGCCAGTAGCTGCGGTCCCGGGCGTAACGGGCCGACTCGCGATAGCGTTCATCGTTGTCGATGAAGTCGACATAGGACGGCGCCGACAGGTCCGGTTGCCGGCCTTGCTCCAGGGCGCTGTAGATACCCGCGAGGGATTGCAGCATCTGGCCGAAGCCCCAGCCATCGAGAATCAGATGATGGGCCTGGGTGCCGAGGCGGTAATGCTGCTCATCGAGCTTGACCAGGAAAAAACGGAACAACGGCTCGTCGAGCAGCGCGTAGGCCCGGGCCATTTGCGCCTGCAGCAAAGCCTCGGCCGCCGCCTCGGGGTCCGGCTGCCGAGAGACGTCATGCTGCGGCACCGATACCACCATCGCCTCGGCAAATGCCTGCCGGGGCAAGCCATCGGCGGCCACCTGCAACACCGTACGAAACGCGTCGTGCTTGGCCACCAGTTGCTCAATGGCCCGCTGGATCAATGCGGGATTCATCGGGCCAGTAAGGTCGACATAGCCGCCGATGTTGTACAGCGGCGAGTCGCCGAGGCGCAGTTGGTCCAGCCAGATATCCCGCTGGGCGGCGGTCAGGGGAAAAACGTCATAAGATCCTTCTCATGTGAGGTGTCGATAAGGCGCACAACGCCCCATTGAGGTGAAATCAACGGGATTTAAGCATCGCCCCGGCGGACCGTATGTCACCCGAAACCCGGACAGCCAGCTACCGCGCCGGGGTTGGCTGATGGTTCAGTGCTGAATCGATTAAATGGGTGTAGGAAATTGGCTATCCCTGGCCGCTGCCTGACAGCTAAGCATTTTCATATAAATCAATAAAAACGTTTTATATCAACTAGTTAACAAACTCTAAAACACCCTTCCTGTGCGGCCCCACCTTATTTGTCCGTCAGAAATGACGAAATAATGGCGCGTTTTTTATGGCAGGTTGTGTCCCTCGTTTCCGCTACATACGTAGGACAAATCCCCGTGGCTAAATGAAGCCTCGAGCACCGACCCAGGTTCAAGGAGAACGGGAGGCCTGCAAACGGACGGGGGCAACCGTCGACGGTTTTCGACATCAAGGATGAGATGGCTATGAGTCTGACCAGCAGTATTCGAAATATGGAAAGTCCGCATTTTTATTTCGAGTTGGGGGAATTGATTTCCAGCACAGGCACTGAACACTTCGCAGCAAACATGCTGCAACTGGTCAACAAGCTGGTACCGGTTCACCTGGTGGACCTCAGTGAATGGACCCTCGACGAGCACCAGGCCTGCGTGCTCGATATCAAGTTACTCGGCAGCGATGGGTTGAAGCAGGACTTGCCTCCACCGCGCACCCTGCATCACCGCGACGACCATCCGTTGCTGAAAAAAATGCTCGGCATGAACGACCCGCTGTTGATCCAGATGAATGCCAAGGCCAACAGCACCCATGCCCGGGGCACGTCCCATCAGTGCAACCTGGTCTCGCGCCAGGCGAATCGGCGGTGCGTGATTTCGTTTTATCGGCCCCACACCCAACGCGCCTTCTCCCTGGCGGAGTTGTCGTTTCTCAAGAGCCTTTCGGAAACCTTGCTGCCGTTGATCGAGCGCCATGCGCAGATCAATCGACAGGTAGCGGTGGTGGCGCCCGAGCCCTCTAAAACCCTGTTGGAGCAGTCGCAATTGCAGCGCGAATTCTATAAACGCCTGTCACTCAGTGACATCACCTTATCGGCGCGGGAACAGGAAGTGTGCCTGGGATTGTTGACCGGCGGAACCGTGCCGCAGATGGCCGAGAAACTCAGCGTAAAAAACAGCTCCATCGAAACTTACCTCAAGCGCGCGGCGGCCAAACTGGGCGTGAGTGGCCGCCATGGCCTGGCCAAATGGATGGTTGGCGCGTGATGAAAAAACTGATGCTCGGCGTGGCGTGTGTGCTTGGCGGGTGTTCGCTGATCCCGGACTATCAGCGCCCCGAGGCGCCAACGCCGGCACAATACCCGGTGTACAACGCGGACAAGGTAGGCCCCTCGGCCGCCGGGCCTGACTGGCAACAGTTGTTCCGCGACCCGGTGATGCGGCAGTTGATTGGCCAGGCACTGGTGAATAACCGTGACCTGCGGGTAGCGGCGCTGAATGTCGAAGCGTTCCAGGCGCAATACCGCATCCAGCGCGCGGACCTGTTCCCGGCGGTGTCTGCCACGGGTGCCGAAAACCGGCAGAAAGTCTCACGGCGCGCCACGGGCACCGGCAAATCGGCGATCACCTCCACCTACTCCGCAACGCTGGGCGTGAGTGCCTATGAGCTGGATTTTTTTGGCCGCGTGCGCAGCCTCAGCGAACAGGCAATGCTGCAATACCTGGCCACCGAAGAAGCCCGGCGCAGTGCACAACTGAGCCTGGTGGCCAACGTGGCCAACGCCTACCTGACCTGGCGCGCCGATCAGGAACTGTTGGCCCTGGCTCAGCAGACTCTGGCTTCGGACGAACACAGCCTGCGCCTGACCTCCCGCAGCAAAACGGCGGGCAAGGCATCCTCGATCGATGTGATCCAGGCCCAGACCAGCGTCGAGAGCACGCGAGCAAGCATTGCCCGCTACCAGCGCCAGGTGGCCCAGGACCTCAACAGCCTGGCGTTGCTGGTGGGTGGCCCGGTGCCGGATTCTCTGCCGGCACAGCCGCTGTCCGCCGACCTGGTGGCGCGCGTGCCGGCCGGGTTGCCCTCGGACCTGCTGCAACGGCGGCCGGATATTGTTCAGGCCGAATATCAGTTGCAGGCGGCCAACGCCAATATTGGCGCGGCGCGGGCGGCGTTTTTTCCTTCGGTTACGCTGACGGCCAATGCGGGGACCTCCAGCAAGGATCTGTCGGGATTGTTCCAGGGGGTCGGGGAGTTGGGCGTTTCAGCCGCAGATCAATCTGCCGATCTTTAATGCGGGGAGTCTGAGGGCGAGTCTGGATTACGCGAAGATTCAGAAGAACATCTTTGTCGCGCAGTATGAGAAGTCGATTCAGACGGCGTTTCAGGAGGTCTCGAATGGGCTGGCGGCGCGCCAGACGTATAACGAGCAACTGGCGGCGCAGCGGGATTTTGTGCGGGCCAACCAGAAGTATTACGACTTGGCGCAGCACCGGTATCGCAGTGGGGTGGACAGTAATCTGGTGTTCCTGGATGCGCAGCGGTCGTTGTTCACTTCGCAGCAGGCGTTGATTGTGGATCGGTTGGCGCAGTTGGTGGCGGAGGTGAATTTGTATACGGCGTTGGGTGGGGGTGGGACTTGGGTTCCGCGGGGGTTGAGGTTGGGGTTGGGGGCATATCCGTTTCTTCGGTAACGGCCGCCTATGGTTCCGCTCTTACAGCGGGTCACTTTTGGCAAACGCCCCAAAAGTAACCAAAAGGTCTTTGCCCCACCACTCGGTGCCTCGCCTAGGCTCGGCATGCCCGCACTCCGGCACGCCTCCGCGGGTCGCCGCGATGGGCCATCCCTGGCCCAGCGCGGCTAAACCGGCGTCCTGCCGGTTTACCCGCTCCACCGTGCCTACTTGCGGCCATCGTGGTTAACGGGGCCCGCAGATCAAAATCAAAAGCAGATCAAAAGCCAGAGCACAGCGGCCTACCGGCCGGCTTGAGTGTTAAAAACCAGATCAAAAGCCAGAGAGAAAGCCAAATCTGAAGCTGATGCAGCTCTGCTTTTCTGTGGGAGCTGGCTTGCCTGCGATGCAGACACCTCGGTGCATCAGGTACACCCAGTTGATGCCATCGCAGGCAAGCCAGCTCCCACATTTGGACCGTGCCCGCTTTAGCTTTTGATTTTGCTGTTGCTTCACCACACTCAAGCCGGCCGGGAGGCCGCTGTGCCCTTGATCTGCTTTTGATCTTGATCTTAGGCGCCCCGTTAAACCACGCTGGCCGAACGCAGGCTTTGGAGCGTGGGTAACCCGGCAGGACGCCGGGTTAGCCGTCCTGGGCCAGGGATGGCCCATGACGGCGGCCCACGGTCCAAAGCCGGAGTGAGGGCACACCGAGCCTAGGCGAGGTGCCGAGTGGTGGGGCAAGAGCGTTTTGCTTACTTTTGCGCTTTTCAAAAGTGAGCCGCTGTAAGAGCGGAACCAATACAAGCCATCACCCAAATAACGGATATGCCCCCAACATCAGCAACCCCCTTAAGGCCTCACCCGCGCCACGCGCCACACCTTGTTCCCCACATCATCCGCCACCAGCAACGCCCCCTGCCCGTCCAGCGTCACACCCACCGGCCTACCCTGAGCCTCCCCATCGCCGTTCAAAAACCCAGTCAGAAAGTCAACAGGCTGACCCGAAGGCTTACCATCCCGGAACGGAACAAACACCACCTTGTACCCCGCCTGCGGATTACGATTCCAGGACCCATGCTCCCCCACAAACACCCCATCGGCGAACCCCGCCGGCATCCCCCGCGCATCAGAAAAGGTCAACCCCAACGGCGCCACATGAGTCCCCAGCGCGTAGTCTGGCGCAATAGCTTGGGCAACCTTGTCAGGACGCAACGGCTGCACCCGCGTATCAACATGAGCCCCGTAATAACTCCACGGCCAACCGTAAAATGCACCCTCCCGCACCGAAGTCAGGTAATCCGGCACCAGGTCACTGCCAATCTCATCGCGCTCATTAACCACCGTCCACAGTTGCGAGGAACCAGGCTTCCACGCCAGCCCATTGGGATTGCGCAACCCACTGGCAAACAGACGCTTCTGCCCACTGGCAAGATCCAACTCCCAGATCGCCGCACGCCCGTCCTCGGCTGCAAGCCCGTTCTCACCCACATTGCTGTTGGACCCGACCGTCACGTAAAGCTTGGTGCCCTCAGGATTGGCCAGAACGTTCTTGGTCCAGTGATGATTGATCCCGGCCGGCAGATCGGTGACCTTCACCGGCGTGGCATCGATGTGAGTCTGGCCCGGAACATAAGGCACCTTGACCACCGCATCGGCATTGCCGATATACAAGGCATCACCCACCAGAGCCATGCCAAACGGCGACGTCAGCCCACTGAGAAACACGCTCTTCACCTCGGCATGCCCATCACCATCGGCGTCCCGCAGCAGGGTAATACGGTCCGCGCTCGGCGTGTCGGCACCCACCCGCCCCATCACAAACCCCATCGCCGTACGACGCGCCCAGGCAAGCAAGCCGGTGCCGCCGTCCGTGGCGCCTTCGGGCATGGGCGGATGGTTACTCTCGGCGACCAGAACGTCGCCATTGGGCAAGGTGTACACCCAGCGTGGATGATCAAGGTTCTCGGCCAACGCCGTCACCGCAAACCCTTCCGGAGCCGTCGGTTGGGCATAGCCTGGCCAACCGACAGCCTTGGACACCTTGAGTGTCGGGATCAGCGAGGCCGTAGGTTCGGGCAGTTGCGGGCTCGGCCCAACACCGGCCTGAAACGGCAATTTGGAGGATTCACCACAGGCGCTCAGGGCAGCAGTGGCGGTGATCAGCAGCGCAAGGCGGCTTGGTGCATTCATTGGAAAACCTCGGGACAGCCCATCATTGGGCAGGCAAAATCCCGACGGAGTATTGCGTCATTCCCCGGCACCAAACACCGCCTCCCGCGCAATTGAGTTTTAACTCAGTCGCACGAGTGTGTTCGACAGCGTCCCTCAGACCCTCCATGGCCCCAATGACAGGCTGTAGGGAGAAAACGCTTCGAACTGCCAACGCAACGCCAGCGCCGCCTCCCGCCGAACCACATGCTCCACCGTCACCCGCCATAACCGCTCGGCGCCCTGGAACCCCGCCACCTCGGGCCCTTCAAGAATCACCTCGGCCCGCCCGACAACCTGCAACACATCACCCGTAGCAAAATCCACAAACAACAATCCCGCCACCGGGTTGAGCTGCAAATTGCCCAAGGTGTTGAAAAAAGAGTTGCCGGTAAAGTCGGGAATCGTCAGTACATCACCGTCCACCCGCACAAACCCACGGTCGCCACCCCGGTGCGAAACGTCCACCGAACGCTTGGCCACATCCCCCTCCAGGTCCACATAACTGGCGACGAAGAACGTATCCGCGCTACGAATCAGCGCCCGGGCAGACTCATCGAGCGAGTTGGCGCGCTGCACCGCGCCTTCACCAGAACGCTGCCCCCGAGCATCCGGGTCCACTGCACGCAACTGGATGTACTTCGGACAATTGCCAAAGGTGTGCACCACGTCCACCGCAAAACCATCAGCGCCAGTCGTACCCACAACTCCATTCATACGGTTGCGCCGCCGCGTATTCAGATCAATGCCCAACAGCCCCACCGCCGCACCTTTCTTCAGCCCCGCCCCGGCGGGATCGTCCACCGCAGGCAGGCTGTCGATACGCAAGCTGTAGGGATCGGGCGAATACACAAACCCCGGCGCCCCCTCCAGCAGCGTGGCCCACGGAAGCCCCTGATCATCCACGGCGCCCACCACCAGATAGGGCAATAACTCATAAAACGCCCGATGCTGCTCCGGCAAATGATCCCGTATGACCTTCGCGCCGATTACCTCCATGCGCTCAGCCACGCCGGCACTTTGCTGCAATTGCCGCTCGCCGGCATGCCATGGCGAAACGGGGGACGCGTCCTGGTGGTTCATGATCAAGCCCTCAGTGGATGAAACGCCGGATGTTCACGCAAAGCCGCCACCGTGAAATCAACAAAACTGCGCACCCGCATCGAAGCGTTGCGCCCCTCGCGGTAGACCACATGCACCGGCAGCGGCGGCGGTTCATGGGCCTGCAATACCCGACGCAATTGGCCGTTTGCCAAGTGCTCGTGGACCGGGTAACTCAGGCACCGGATCAACCCTGCGCCCTGCACTGCCGCATTGATCGCGCCCTGCACGGTGGTGCAACCGAGGCGCGCTCGGGCCTTGATGCTGGAGGCCAGGAAATCCCATTGCACCCCGTCCGAATAGGCCTGGCTGGCGACCAGTCGATGTCGCTTGAGCGCCTCGGGTTGCAGTGGCTCGCCATGGGTTTCCAGGTAGCCAGGGCTGGCGCACACGATGTTGCGCACATGGCCCACAGGCCGCGCAATCAGGGATGACCCGGGCAGTTCTCCCACCAGGACCGCCACGTCCAGGCCGTCTTCATTCAGGTTCGGATAATGATCGTGGTAATGGGCAAACATCCGGACGCCGGGATAGCGCTCCAGGTAGTCGGCCAACAGCGGCGCCATCACATACCGGCTGAACAGAAACGGAAAAAACACCCGCAGATTCCCCTCGGCCTGCGCATGCGCGCCCTGGGCAGATGCTTCGGCGGCGCTCACGCCATCAAAGATGCGTGAACAGTCCGCCAAAAACCTCGCCCCTGCTTCGGTGAGGCGAATGCCCCGGGTGTTGCGCTCCAGTAACTGCACGCGCAAGCGCGTCTCCAGCCGGTCAATCGCGCGGATCACAGTGGGCCCCGAGATGCCCAGGCAGCGGGCAGCCGCAGCCAGGCTCGGCTGCCGGGACAGCGTCCGGAAAATCTGCATGTCGCGATAGCGGTCCATCAGGCCGGCCGCTGCATCGACGGGTTGAGCGCAGCATCTTGCCCCAGCCGGCTGACCAAAAAATTCACGAACGTGTTGACCTTCGCCGGTACCCGGGCGCTGTTCTGGAACACCACATGGATCGGCAATGCCGGCGGCTCGAAGTCTTGCAGGATGATTTCCAGTGCGCCTGCACGCACGTCGCTGGCCACCTGATAAGACAACACCCGCGTGACGCCCCAGCCCAGGCGCGCCAGGTTGATTGCCGCGTTGTTGGCGGTGACCACCAGGCGTGGCTCAACGGCCACGCTCAATGGCTGGTTGCTCTCCCTGAACTGCCATTCGCTGACCAATTGGCTGGAGGACGACGTGACAATCTTCGCCTCCCGCAGTTGCCCGGGGTGCAGTGGCCGACCGTGCCGCTCAAGGTAAGCCGGCGCGGCGCATACCACGCGGCGCACTTCACCGACCTTGATCGCCTGCTGGCCGTTTTCCTGCAAATGCCCGATGCGCACGGCCACGTCGACGCCTTCGTCGGTCATATTGATCACACGGTCCACCAGCAAGGCGTTGATGCTGACCTGGGCAAATTGGTCCAGGTACTCCCCCAGGATCGGCGCGACGAACAATTCGCCGAACAACACAGGCGCGGTGACCGTCAAGTGCCCCCATGGGATCGAGAAGCTACCGGCTGCTGCTTCTTCGGCCTCAACCAGCTCCGCGAGAATGCGCCGGCAATCATCCAGATAACGCTGGCCAGCCTCGCTCAGGTGCAGGCTGCGGGTGGTGCGCGAGAGCAACTGCGTGCCGATACGCGCCTCCATCGCAGCAATCGCACGGGTCACGCTGGGGGGCGAGATTTTCAGGCGCCGGGCCGCCGCGGCAAAGCCCTGTTCTTCGGCGACTGCGAGGAAAATCTGCATTTCCTGGAAACGGTCCATGAGCCCCCTTAATCGAATGTAGTCCACCAAACCAGTGGCTTGGGAGCGGTTGTGGCGAGGGAGCAAGCTCCCTCGCCACAAAATCTTCAAGCCTTCGCCAGGCCCACGGCGGTGCGTTGCATACCGACAAAACCCGGCAGCGCCTCGATACTGCCCAGCCAGGCGCGAACCTGCGGATAGTCGCTCAACGAGACGTTACCTTCCGGGGCATGGGCGATGTAGGTGTAGTGCGCGATATCGGCAATCGTCGGCAGGTCACCGGAGAGAAAACGGCTCTGCCCCAACTGTTGCTCCACCACGCTGAGGAACCCATGGGAACGGCTGATGGTCGCCTCGGCATCCAGTGCGGCACCGAACACGGTGATCAATCGAGCCGCAGCCGGACCGGTGTGCAGCGGCCCCGCCGCTGCCGAGAGCCAACGCTGTACACGGGCCTGGGCCAAAGGCTCGGTCGGCAGCCACTGGGTGTTGCCATATTGGCCGGCGAGGTACACCAGGATTGCATTGGAGTCCGCCAGCACCACACCGTTGTCATCGATCACCGGCACCTGGCCGAAGCTGTTGAGGGTGGTCAGGAACTCGGAGGTTTTGTGGGCGCCTTGCTTCAGGTCCACCAGTACCAGCTCGGCGGGTACGCCCAGCAGCGACAGCATCAACTCGACCCGGTGGGAATGGCCAGACAAGGGGTAACGGTACAGTTTGATCATGACAAGCTCCGCGATGTGCCAGGGACTCGACCCGGTAATCGTGTCGATGGCACTTATCTTCCACCGCTACGGCACGCAGCAGAATAGCCAGTTTTTACAATCCAGCATTTCACCAGATGAAATAATCACTCGCCAAACAACTCGTCGATCAGGTTGAACACGGTGGTTTTCACTGCGCTGTCGAGTTCGGTCCAGGCCAGGCCGGTCCTGGCCCGGAACGCCCCCAACTCCAAGTGCCTGGATACACAATTGGCCGGCAACGCCCGAGCCGCCTGCTGCGGCAACACCCCCACACCCAACCCGGCCGAGACCAGCGCCAGCATGGTGGTGAACTCTCCGAGTTCAGAGGCGATCTCCAGGGGCGCGCCCACGGCCTGGACGAACTCGTCGTAGAACCCTGGGGCATACCGTCGGGCCAGGATGAACACCGGGACCTTAAGCAAGTCGGCCGGCTGAATGGCTGTCTGAGCCGCCAACGGATGATCAATGGGCAAGGCAACCACAAAGCTTTCCTGCAACACCGCGCGGGTCTGCACGCCGGGATAGGCCGCCGGCAAACGCATCAGGCCGAAATCCAACTGACCGTTTTTCAGCGCCGTCGCCTGATCCGGGCCGGGCATGTCCTTAAGTTCCAGTTCAATTCGCGGGTAGCGCTGATGCATCGCGCGAATCAATCCCGGCAGCAATTCAGGCAAGACTGACGAGACAAATCCCAGGCGCACCCGGCCGATTTCCCCACGGTTTGAAGCACGGGCGGCATCGGCGGCGCGAGTGGCCTGGTGCAGGGTGGCCTGGGCCTCGGGGAGAAACACCCGCCCGGCTTCAGTCAGCGTCACCGAGTGCCGGTTGCGGTCGAGCAAGCGCACGCCCAAGCCGCTTTCGAGCAGCTTGATCTGCATGCTCAGCGCCGGTTGCACGATCGACAGCTGCGCCGCCGCCCGGCCGAAATGCAGTTCCTGGGCTAGCACGACAAAGGCGCGCAGGTGTTTGAGTTCCATCATGAGGCTCCGGTTATCACCGTTTTTGATCACTGGATCACAAATGAAAATTGGACGCTGAACCCGGGCTGCGGTGAAGTTAGGTCCGTCATGCACGATATGACAGGGTTTGGCCTATAACAATAAGGACGGCACCTCGGACTCGGATTGTTAGTGTTGATCACCTGTTTCAGCCACGGGAAATCTCTCCATGCAAAGCGTTTTAGACAACTTCCGCCTCGATGGCCGCCTGGCCTTGATTACCGGTTCCAGCGCCGGTATCGGTCTGGCTATCGCCCGTGGCCTGGCCCAGGCCGGCGCGCGGGTGGTGCTCAACGGGCGTAATCGCAGCACCTTGCGTGACAGTGCCGCGTTGCTGGCGGCGGAAGGCCTGGAAGTCCATACCCAGGGGTTCGACGTCACCGATGGCGCAGCGGTGTTGGCCGCCGTGGCAGATATCGAAGAGCGCCTGGGCCCGCTGGACATCCTCGTGAACAACGCCGGCATGCAGCGGCGCGGACCACTTGAGGATTACAGCGAAACCCACTGGCGCGAATTGATGAGCACCAACCTCGACAGCGCCTTCCTTGTCGGCCAGGCCGTGGCCCGGGCGATGATCCCGCGCAAGCGTGGGCGCATCATCAATATCTGCTCGGTACAAAGTGAATTGGGCCGCCCGGGTATTGCGCCGTATGCCGCCAGCAAAGGCGCGCTGAAGATGCTCACCAAAGGCATGGCCATTGATTGGGGCCAACACGGCCTGACGGTCAATGGCATCGGCCCCGGCTACTTCAAGACCGAACTGAACGCCAACCTGGTGGCCAACCCCGAGTTCAGTGACTGGCTGGTGCAACGCACGCCGAGCCGGCGCTGGGGTGACGTCGCCGAACTGGCGGGCGCTGCGGTGTTCCTTGCCAGCGATGCGGCGAGTTTCGTCAACGGTCATATCCTGTACGTGGACGGTGGCATCACCGCCTCGTTGTAACCCGGAGAATTTCATGCACGCTATCGTCTGCCATGCCTCGAAGGACCTGCGGGTAGAACCGCAAACCGAACCTCACACCCTCGGCCCCGACCAGTTGCGGGTGCGCATTGCCCGGGGCGGAATTTGTGGCTCGGACCTGCACTACTACCAGCACGGCGGCTTCGGCACTGTGCGCCTGCGCGAGCCGATGGTGCTGGGCCATGAAGTGTCGGCGGTGATCGATGCCGTGGGCAGCGAGGGTGGCCCGTTCAAAGTCGGCCAACGCTTGTCGGTCTCGCCGTCGCGGCCTTGCGGGGGTTGCCGTTATTGCCATCAAGGGCTGCCGAACCATTGCCTGAACATGCGCTTCTACGGCAGTGCGATGCCCTTCCCCCACGTGCAAGGCGCGTTTCAACAGTCCCTGGTGATCGAAACGCACCAGGCGCACCTGCTGGCCGATCATGTCAGCCTCGCCGAAGGTGCGATGGCCGAACCCTTGTCTGTGGGTTTGCATGCGATCCAGCGCGCCGGAGCGATCTTCTGCAAGCGGGTGCTGGTGACCGGCTGCGGCCCTATCGGCAACCTGTTGATCGGCAGCCTGCGGGCCGCCGGTGCGGGGGAAATTGTCGCCGTGGACCTGGCCGCCGGGCCGTTGGCCTGCGCCGAGAAAATGGGCGCCAGCCGTACCCATAATCTGGCGGAAGACGCCGACGCGTTGAAGCCCTACATCGGCGAAAAAGGCTACTTCGACGTGATGTTCGAAGTCTCCGGCATCGCTCAGGCCCTGCGCAACGGCCTGGAGTGCATGGCCCCGCGCGGCGTACTGGTGACGGTCGGCCTGGGTGGCGAAGTCTCGCTGCCGCTTAACCTTTTGGTAAGCCGTGAAATCGACCTGCGAGGCACCTTCCGATTCCATTCGGAGTTCGCCCAGGCGGTGGATTTGCTGAATCGCCAGGTGATTGATGTGCGCCCGGTGATCTCCCACACCGTGCCGTTCAGCGAGGCGGTGAAGGCGTTTGAACTGGCGGCGGACAAGAGCCGGGCGATGAAGGTGATGCTGGATTTCGGTGTGGGTGATTGAACCGGGTGTATATCCGTTATTTGGGTATCGGCCGCTTATGGTTCCGCTCTTACAGCGGCTCACTTTTGAAAAGCGCAAAAGTAAGCAAAACGCTCTTGCCCCACCACTCGGCACCTCGCTTAGGCTCGGTGTGCCCTCACTCCGGCTTTGGAGCGTGGGTAACCCGGCGTCCTGCCGGGTTACCCACGCTCCAAAGCCTGCGTTCGGCCAGCGTGGTTTAACGGGGCGCCTAAGATCAAGATCAAGATCAAGATCAACAGCAAGAGCACAGCGGCCTCCCGGCCGGCTTGAGTGTTGAAGAGCAAAAGCCAAATCAAAAGCTAAAGCGGGCACGGTCAAATGTGGGAGCTGGCTTGCCTGCGATGGCATCAACTGGGTGTACCTGATGCACCGAGTTGTCTGCATCGCAGGCAAGCCAGCTCCCACAGAAAAGCAGAGCTGCATCAGCTTCAGATTTGGCTTTCGCTCTGGATCTTGCCTTTGCTTTTAACACTCAAGCCGGCCGGTAGGCCGCTGTGCTCTTGCTGTTGATCTTGATCTGACTGCCCCAATAAGCCCGAGGCCGAACGCAGGTATTGCGGAGCGGGTAAACCGGCAGGACGCCGGTTTAGCCGCGCCGGGCCATGGATGGCCCGTCGCGGCGGCCCGCGGAGCAATGCCGGAGTGAGGGAACGCCGAGCCCTAGCGAGGCGCCGACAGGCGGGGCAGAGCCCTTTGCTTACTTTGGGGCTTTTCCAAAGTGAGCCGCTGTAAGAGCGGAACCATAGGCGGCCGTTACCGAAGAAACGGATATGTACACAGTAGAGCCCCCCAAAAAAACCTACCCCCCCTCAGGGTCACACCCGCTCTTCAAGCCGGTAGCGCAAAAACCGATGCCCCGGAGAAAACAACCTCCGGTAGGTAAGCAACACCGCACCTACCGTGCCCAACGCCGACGACGCAGCGATCAAAAACATAATCACGATCTGATAACGCACCGCGTCCACCGGGCTTTCTCCCGCCAGCACCTGACCAGTCATCATCCCCGGCAGGCTGACTATCCCCACCACCGTCATCTGGTTCAGCGTCGGGATCATCCCCGCCCTGACCGCCTGGCGAATCGCATCCTGCGCCGCCTCCCAGCGTGAACCGCCGAGGGCCAGGACCATCTCGATGGTGTTGCGCCCCGAGGTCAGTTCCTGGGTCATGCGCTCAATCCCGAGGGACACACCAGTGAGGGTATTACCAAGAATCATGCCGAGGATCGGAATCGCATACTGCGGCTCGTACCACGGGTGAATCCGGATGATCGCGAACAAGCCGATAGCCGTCACCAACCACGAACTGCCCCACACCGACACAATGCTGTCAGCCCGCTGGCCGGCATAAGTCCGCTTGCCGCGCCCGGCGGCCGAGAGCCCGGCGATCAGGGTCATCAGGCACATCAGCGGCAACACCACGTACCAGTAGGCGAACTCGAACACCCAGCCCAGCAGGTAACCAATCGCCAGCAACTGCACCACCGTGCGTACGGCAGCCCAGAACAGCTGACGTTCCAGGCCCAAACGCAACAGCAGTGACAGCGCGCCGTTGATCAGGATCAGCGAGGCGGCGATGGCCATGTCCAGTGCCGTGAGGTCGTGATAATTCATGGCTGCACGGCCTCCGTCAGCACGCCGGCGTCCATATGCAGGCGGGTGGTGCTCATGCGTTGTGCCTGCTCAAGGTCGTGGGACACCCAGATATAGGCGTGGTCGTGATCCGCTTCGACCCAGGCGTTGATCAGCGCCTCGACTTCCCGGGATGACGCCGGGTCGAGAGCGGCGGTGGGTTCGTCCAGCAGCAACACATCGGGATTGAGTTGCAGGGTACGGATCAGCGAAACCACCTGGGACTCACCGCCGGACAAGTCCCCGGCGTTTTTTGCCAGGAAGCCCGATTCTTTCCCCGCGTGGGCCAGCAGTGCCTTGACGGCCTCCGCATCGAAACTGAGGTGGTGCAAGGCCTTGAGGCTGTAGGGGAAACGCAGGTTGTCTTCCACGGTGCCCTCGATCAGCGCCGGGCGTTGGGCGAGATAGCTGATATAGCTGCGGTACTGGGGGATTTGCGCGTTGGCGATGGGTTGGCCGTGCCAGAGGATTTCCCCTGAGCTGGGCGCGTCGAGCAAGGCAAGTGCCCGCAGGAATACGCTTTTGCCGGAGCCGGATGAGCCGGTGATGGAGATACGGTCGGCGCGGTGCAACTGGAAATCCGTAGGGTGCAGCAGTTGAAGCTGACGGCGCTCGTCCATACGCGTGAGCGCCCGGGTTTCTACTAATACGCTCATGGACTTGATGATCCCTGTTCCTGATTTAGACGCAATGGTAAGACAGGGCACGTCCCCCGTGGCGAGGGAGCAAGCTCCCTCGCCACAACAAGCCCCCTCGCCACAGATGCTTCAGCGCTTGGGCTCAAGCGACACCAGCCGCGGCTTGAGCGATTTCTCCTGCACCTCAAGCAGCGCCAGGGTCACCGGCAATTTGAAGCGGCGCCGCCCTGCACTGCCGGGGTTGAGAAACAGCCGGTCGCCGCGCCACTCAATCAGTGGCTTGTGAGAGTGTCCGGTAATCACCAGCCGGATGCCCGGATCCAGCGCCTTCGGCACATCGGCGATGTCATGCACCAGCAGCGCCCGCCAGCCATTCAGCTCGAAATCCAGGCGGTCAGCCAGGTGCTCTGCCCAGGCCGCGTCCAAATCGTTATTGCCCCGCACCACATGCAACGGCGCGATCGAGGCCAGCAACTCAAGAATTTCCGGGCTGCCAATATCCCCGGCGTGAACAATCTGCTCGCAGCCTTCCAGGGCCGCCAGGGCCTCGGCGCGGAGCAAGCCGTGGGTATCGGAAATCACACCAACTTTCATGAACGTCTCCTGTGCAAACACCGGCGCTCAACGCCGGGCGGCTTGCAATCAATCATTGCACTGCCTATATTTCCCGCCTGGCGCCATCTACGCCACCATCCGCGGAAAGGGCTGCGCCCAAGACCTTGACTGAATATCACATTTCTACGACTCCCAACCTTAAAGCGGACAAGGTTTGTGCAAGGAGATCGTATGTCGCAATCATTCTCGTCCGCTAACGGCCGTATCAACCTTGAGCAGCAACGCAAGCGCGCCAAGGAGCTTTTGCTGCGCCTGAAAAGCGCCGATGCCGCTGCTACGCCCATCTTGTCCGAGGCTCAATGGCTGATCGCCAAGGAACTCGGGTTCCCCAGCTGGCCCAAGCTTAAAGCCCACGTTGATGCAGTGGATTTTGCCGCCCGCCATCCGGGTTTCGAAGCGAGCGATGAAGCCCGCACCACCCACTGGCGCTGCGGCAGTGACATTGCCCACAGCCTGGGCGTGGCGGGGTTCAAGGGGCACTTTCGGATGCTGATTGATCCGCTGTGCATGGGCCCGGTCCAGGACCTGCCAGCCGAGCAATACCAGGTCGTTCGCAGCCGCTATATCAGCCAGGTTTTTGCAATGGACGAGCCCGAAGTGTCCCGCCGGCATGCAGACGAATACAAGCATCTTGAGCAACTGGGCAACGCCGGTCATAGCGTGTTGTGGTGTGAGGCGGATGCTTACGATCAGTTGTTCCTGATTCGTGCACTGGCGGGGCTTGAGCAATTGCCTGAAAAGCTCGAGCTGATCGAGGTCGACCGTATCCCCGGCGTGCAACGCTTTATCGGCATTGGCCAACTGGCGCCTGAAGTGCTGGCGTGGCTGTGGCCACAACGTCGGCGGGTCGATGAGGACATGCTGAATCTGGCGCGGCAGGCCTGGCTGGCGTACTGCGACAGTTCGCCGGTCAAGCTGGCGGAACTGGCCCAGGGCAACCACACAGCCCTGCCCTTCCTGGCCCCGGCGTTGCGTCGGCAGTTGCAGGAGTTACCGGGTGTGCGGGACGGTTTGTCACTGACCGAGCGCCTGTCCCTGCACTACGTGGATGAGGCTGGGCCTGTGGCGTTTGGCAGGGTGTTTGCCGAGTTGATGGGCAAGCGCGAACCGCTGCCGTACCTGGGGGACATGATGTTCCATGCGCTGATGCGGCCACTGATTGACGGTGCTAATCCGTTGCTGATCGAGTCCGAGACTCAACTGCCGTGGCCTCAACGTTTGTTGGCGCTGACTGCGTTGGGTCGTCAGGTTCTAAGCGGTACGGCTTACTGGCCGGACCATGCCACCCAGGAACGCTGGATCGGCGGTGTTTGCATCCGGCCTGGCGAGGATCACTGGACGATTGACGAGGATCTCGTTCCCGCCTACAAGCTCCGGCCTCTCTAACGAAAGCCGGGGATATCCGTTGCCTCGGTAACGGATATCCACCCGGCAGGTCCAGTGAATTTCACACCCGTGAAAGCTTGTGACTTGTTGCCAACAAACCCGTTTTCACTCGCTTGCAGCCCCTACTATCGAGTCCTCGTGCGCCCCTCACATGGACTGAACCGATGATCACCCGCCCCGAAAAACCCGCGTCGCCCCGCGTCGATCAACCCAACACTCCCGAGCGGGTTTTCGACGCCGTCCTGAACAAAGCCAAAGTCCTGGCCAGCACCGGGCCGGGCGACAAAACCCTTAAGCCCGAGGACTACAAGGAAGTCACCGCCCTCCCGGCCAAGCTCGACATCGACAAGCTCAAGGTCATCTCCCAGGACAAAGACGCCGGGGTGATCTACTTCGAACAGGACGGCGCCAAATACAAGATCAGTGCCGAGGGTGCAGCCAACGCCCAGGACGGTTTCGACGTATTGAAAAACCTGCGCTTCGGCCATGCCGTGGCCCCGGTCAACCAAGGCGGGCCCGACGAAGGCACGCCGCTGTATACCTTCCTCCAGACCCTGGCCGAAATCCAGGGCACCCCGGCCGGCAAGGCCATCGTCGAAAGCCTGAAGAATCCCGACCAGCAACTGCTGCGCGAGGACGACGACGGCGTACGCCTGGCCAATATCAAATCCGTGGGCAAGGCCGAAGACGGCATCCTCAAGGTGACCCTGGAAAACGGCCAGACCCTGGTCATCTCCGAATTGCTCACGCCGCAAGCCTTCAGCACCTACACCCAGGCCGGGGTGACCAAGGAGGCGCTGAATGACGGCAAGGCCAAGGGTTATGAAGCAGTCACCAGCCTGCCGGGAGACCTCGATTTCAGTCAGTTGAAAGTGGTGTCCGAAGACAGCAGCGCCGGGGTGATCCTGTTTGAACACCAGGGCCACAAGTACATGATCAGCAAGTCCGAAGCCGACCTGCCGCAACCCGGCGCCGACCTCAGTAACCCCAACCCCAATGCCGGCGGGCCGTTCTACAACTTCCTCCACGCCGTGCGCGCCAGCGAGGGCTCGCAGGCCTTCGACTACATCAAGAACGCCCAGTCCCTGCCCGGCCAGGCACTGCTGCGCAAGGACGAAGCCAGCCTGAAACTGGGGGACATCAGCAAGGTCGACAGGCCCATGGACGGCATTCTCGTGGTCAACCAGGCCGACGGCAAATTGCTGGTGGTGTCCAAGGACATCACCCCCGAAGCCTTCGCCGCCTACACCACCAAGGGCCAAACCCTGGCCGGCATCGAGAAGGCCAAGGGCGACGGCTACACCCTCGCCGCTCCGGACGCGTACCTGCCCTCCACCGAAGACATCATGAGCGTCGGCGGCGCCGGTGATTATGGCCCCGGCCTGATCGCCTTCACCCAGCACAAGCCGGGGGGCAGCGAAGAGAAAATCGTGGTGTCGGAAGACAGCAACCCACAGCTGTTCGAGCAGATTTCCAGCTACCGCAGCGACATCGCCGCGCAGACCACCGACGTCGACAAACTGCGCACCGACAACGGCCTGCCGCCCCTCAAGGATGTGTCCGTCGACAACCTGACCACCACCGAGAAAGACGAAAGCGGCAACCCGCTGTCGGTGCAGGACCTGTCGATGAAAACCCTGGTGGACAGCTACCGCGCCGGGGTCAAGGACGGCAGCATCGGCAAGGACGACCCACGCGCCAAGTTTCTGCGGGCGGTGGAAGCCCGAAGCATGGCCGACAATGGCATGTCGATCATCCCCGAGCACGGCTTCGGCAACCAGGGCATCGCCACCACGCCCATCGACGTGACCTCGCGGGACGTACGCGACAACATCTTCGACACCAAGGCCATCGACCAGACCATCAACGACCTGCTGGGCGACCCGACCATCCAGCACGACATCAAGGCCAACCACGACGCGGCGCTGGGTAAGGTCGACGGCGGCCAGCCGAAAGTCGACGAGACCAGGCAGCGCCTGATCGACAGCACCTCCTCGGAGAACTTCACCCAATACATCAAGTCCCTGCAAGACAGTGGCAAGACCGAACTGGCCACCCAGGAAATCCAGACCGCCTACACCGCCCTGGCCGATATCGACCCGGCCAAGGCCGACAATTTCCTGCAAAACCTGCAAATCGACGGCTACACCGACGCCGTTGAAAAGCTGATGGACGACCCGACCAAAATCTCCGACGACAACACCGCCCTGGCCACCACCGACAACACGATGGCGATCCTGTCGATGCTCAAGGGCGGCGCCGACGGGCTGCCGCGCCAGGCGCTGGGGGTGTATTCGAAGTTCGTCGACCAGTTGCTCAAGGACAAAAACGCCGCCGCCGACTTCGGCAAGGCGATGATTTCCCTCGGCGATACCTGGCAGAAAAACGGCGTGATCAGCTTCAGCGACATCGACAAGGCGGTGAGCAAGGAAATCATGCCGGGCCTCAGCGAAGAGAACCGCAGTGCCTTCGTGAAGAACCTCAACTTCCTCAAGGACAACGGCGTACTCGGCTCGGTGGGCGGCGCGATCGGGATGGGCCGCATCGTCTATCAACTCGCAGGCCAGGGCGGCAAGCTCGCCGACACGCCGATGAAGCGCCTGGGCATCGCCAACGACTTCCTTGGCTTCCTCGGCACCGGCTCACACTTCGCCACGCTGGGCTTGAAGGTCTACGACAAGCTGCGCGGCACCAACGCCTACAAACTGATGGGCTTCGACCGTTCCCTGCCCGACCTGTGGGCCAAGCCCGGCGAGGGTTACCACGCGCTGCCCAAGGACGCCGAGGCGGTGCAGAAGAAGTACTTCGACATCGTCGACCAGGCCATGGACGACGGCAAGGACGTGGGCAAGGCCCTCAACAGCGGCGGCTGGAGCGACGAAGGTGCGAAGAAGGTCCAGGAAGGGATCGAAAAAGGCATCGCCAGCCGCGGTGGCGTGGCCGGTGCAGGCTTTGGCGCGAAGTTCGCCAGCAGCGCGATCAAGGTGATCGGCATGGCCACCGACGTGGCGGGCGGTGTGATCAGTGTGGTCCAGGCGGCGTTTACCTTGCGTGATGGCGTGCGCGAGAAAGACCCGGTAAAAATCGCCTCCGGCTCACTGTCCATGGCCGGCGGCGTCAGCAGCCTGGTGGCGGCTGGCGGCGGCGTACTCACCACGCTGGGGGTGACCGGGCGAATCATTCCGTTCCTGGGTCCGGTGGGCTTTTTGATCTCCGGCGCGTTGTCGTTTGTCGGGGCGATCCTGAGCACGGTGCAGTCCCACAAGCTGCACAAGATTTCGATGCAGAACTGGAACCAGATCCAGGACTTCAAGCAGGACGGATTGCTCAAGCCCAACGGGGATGAGGCATATGTGTGGTTGCAGACGTATCTGTCCGACTGGGGCCAGCGGGATGCGCCGCAGGACCAGAGTATTTTTGATTTCCGCAAGGAAGAGTGGGATGCCCGCTCCAGTATTCGTGGTGGCGACCATCGGCGGGACCATCCGGACTTTATCGGCGACGGGAATAACCGTAACTCAGAGGACTACAAGTACTCGCTGAAACCGTCGGAATGGACCAATGAAAACCACGACATCGTCTGGCGGGTGGGAGATGGATATGGCGGTGAGTATCACGATGTAGACAAGCCCTGAGTGCCCCGCCCCCCCGTAGAAACCCTGTGTGGCCGACCGGCTCCCACAGGGTTCAGGATCGGGGGGGTGTGCTTAGCGGCGCGCCAGGTGAGCGGATGCCAGCTGTGCGTTGCGATAACCGATAATGCCGTCCTGCCTGCCGTTGTCATCGATGGAATCCAATGCGTGGCTCACATGAGGCCGCTTGACGATTTCTCGGGCAAGCAACGTCATGTTGTCCTGCGCCCAGTTGCCGCTCATCTCGCGCCCCGCCATTTTGAAGATCTGCCCAAGGTCTGCCACACCATTTCTTTGCGGGTTGCCGAACTCCTTGTAGTTATTGCCAAACGCCAGCGCCACGCTGGAGTCCGACATACTGCGATAAATATTGAGCGGCGAAGAACCGTATGGGTTTGGCCTGCCAGGTTGCGGGCGGCAGGGTTGTGAGTAGCAAGGGTCAGGCGGCGGGCAGTCCGATAACTTGTTGGCCGCGTTCTTCGGATTATTCCGGCCAATAATGCCGTCCCGATGACCGCCGTGGTCCACCGAGTCCAGCTCATTCATCACGTTATCGCGCTTGAGTACCTCCCTGGCCAGCATCGTCAGGTTGTCCCGCTGCGGGTATCCCGTCAGTGGCCGCTCGGCAACCTCGCGAATTTTTCCTTGTGTCGCATTGCTTGAACCCGACGGCCTGAAGGCATCGAAGTTCTTGTCAAACGCCAGGGCCAGGGCCGCGTCTGAATGCCGGGCATAGGCGTTGCCAGAGGGGCGATGCGCGTGCTGGGAGTGACCGTTGAGATACGAGTGCTGTGTGTGAGGTGCACTGAATGAATGGGTTAGCGTCATGATTGAATTTTCCTGGTCTGTTCGACATACCTGCCCTGCATGCCGTCGGAAAACGGAGTAGCGGCAGACTGTTGCTCTGTGGCGCAGCGGTCGGCATCGGTTCCAGCGCTGCCCGCCGGCCTCAGATCAACCGTGCCGCCACCAACCAGTCCGCCACCGCCTGGAACGACGCATCCGGTACCGGATCTCCCGGCACGGTCTTCCTGGCAATCGCCTGCGCCAGGTTGTTGTCCGGTGCCTGCGGGATGCCCAGGTCAAACGCCTCCTGCAACATCCCCAACGCCTCCTCCGGCGACGCCCGGCACACCACCACCGGCACCGGCGTTTCTCCACGCACATAGCGCACGCCAATCACCCAGCCGTCGGTGGTGCCGATCATCATCGACGCCCGGCCCAGCCCCAGCTTGGTGGCCAGCGCCTGCATCTCCTGGCGCTGACGCCGGCGCTCGCTCTTGATCAGCGGGTCACCATCAATGTCCTTGCGCTCGCGCTTGGTCTCGCTGCGGGTCATTTTCATGTCCCGGCCAAACAGCCAGCGTTGCATCAACACATCCACCCCGCCCACCAGGATAAAAGCCGCCAGTACGGTAAACACCAGCGGCTTGAGCACCAGGAAAAACGTCGACTCAATACACCCCGCGCCACACCGCGACGACTCCATCAATGCCTGCAACGCGTGCCGCCCCACCACGTAGAACGCCACGGCCAGCACGTGCACCTTGATCAGGCCCTTGATGAATTCCACAAAATTGCGCAAGGCGAACAACTTCTTGAAGCCTTCCGCCGGGTTGATGCGCTTGAACTCCGGCTTGATCGGCTCCACGGAAAACACAAAGCCGCGCATGGTGATGATATTGGTCAGGATCACCACCCCGGTGGTCACCGCCATCACCGGCAGGGTGATGCCGATCACCAGTTGCTCGGCATGGTCCAGCACCCGTGGCCACACCGTGGCGAAGGGTTCGATGTAGATCTGCGCGGTCAGGTCGATCAGCGCGGTGACCTGGGCCTGGGCCCGGGGTGCGAGGATGGAAATGCACAGGGTGCAAAACAGGATGACCATGCCCGAGACCAGGTCCTGGCTCTTGGCGACCTGACCCTTCTTGCGTGCGTCCTTGAGCTTTTTGTCCGTGGCCGGCTGGGATTTTTCTTCGCTGGTATCGCCCATGCGCTACTCCATGCCCGCCAGGGTTTTCAGCAGCTCCACGGTGCCGCGAAACTCTGCCAGTTGGTCCAGCATCAGCGGAATCAGGAAGCCGATGTAGATCACCATCAGGATCGAGAAAAACAGGTTTTTCACCGGCAGCGACAAGTCAAAAATGTGCAGGTTCGGCGCCATCCGCGACAGGTACGCCAGCATCAGGTCAGTGACCAGCAGCGAGATGATCAGCGGTGAGACCATCAGCACCCCGACGCGCATGATCTGGTCAAGGATCGACAGCACCGCCAGCAACGCCGAGCTGGCAAACACCGGGGTGAACGCGGTCACTGGCCACAATTGGTAGCTGTGGTAATAGCCGTCGACCATCAGGATAAAACCGCCGGACATGAAGAACAGCGTGATCAACATCACCGTCAGCAAGGTCGACATCACACTCGACTCCCCGGTGGACAACGGGTCCACCAGTTGCGCCATGGTCGAACCGCGCTGCAGGTCGATCAACTCCCCCGCCACTTCCGCCGCCCAGAACGGGATGCCGAACAACAGGCCGATCAGGATGCCGATCAGGAATTCCTTGATCAGCAACCCGGCGATAAACAGGCTGCCGTGGTTCGGCATCGAGGTCATGGCGTCGAACACCGGCATGAACATCGGGATCGAAATCGCCACGGCCACGCAGCCGCGAATCATCCCGGTGAGCCCGAGGCGGTTGAACGCCGGGGTGATCACCACCACGCCCATGGCCCGGCAGGCCGCCAGCGAGGCCGAGCTGATCACCGGGTAGGCGACTTCGAGAAACTGTGCGGTAAGGCTGGCATCCATGGGGGGTCAGCGCGTCCACAGCGGGAAGTTATCCAGCACCTGGCTGCCGAGTTCCGCCACTTGCCCGGCCAGCACCGGCCCCAGGAACACGATGGTCAGCAGCACCGCCACCAGCTTCACTACCTGGGGCAAGGTCTGGTCCTGGATCTGGGTCAGCGCCTGGAACAGGCCCACGCTCAAGCCGACGATAATCGCTACCCCCAGCGCCGGCGCAGAGAGCATCAGCACGGTCATCAGTGCCTGTTTCATCAATGACAGGAAAACGTCCTGGCCCATGGGTCGTGCCTCAGCCGTAACTCAGAATCAAACCGTGCATCAGGCGCGACCAGCCGCTCAACGACACGAACAGGAAGATTTTCAGCGGGATCGAAATCAGGTTAGGTGAGACCATCGACATGCCCATCGCCATCAGCACGTTGGACACCAGCAAGTCCACCACCAGGAACGGGATGTACAGCAGGAACCCGATCTCGAAGGCCCGGGTCAGTTCCGAGCTTACGAACGCTGGGATCAGCACCACCAGGTCGTCATCCCGCAGGTCGGCACGGGCTTCCGGCGACCAGATGGTCTCGGTGGCCTGCACGAAAAAGCCGCGCTCGGACTCATTGGCAAACCGCGCCAGGTGCGCCTGTAGAGGCGGGCGCAAGGCGTCGCCGAGGTCCTTGAGTTGCTCGACGTGCTCGATGTTCAGGTCGCGCCCTTCCACCTGGCGGTACATGTCGCCAATCAACGGCGTGGTGACGTACACCGAGAGAATCAGCGCGATGCCGTACAGCACCAGGTTCGGCGGCGTTTGCTGCACCCCCAGGGCGTTGCGGATCAGGAACAGCACCACCGAGATTTTCATGAAGCCGGTGAGGGTCACCACCGCCAGCGGGATCAACCCGATGGTGGCAACCACCAGGATGATCTCGATCAGGTTCGGCTGATAACCGGTCATGGGGTGGCGAAACTCAGCAGGCGTACGCCCAGGCCATCACCGATCTTCACCAGTTGGCCCTGGCCGACGCGGCGGCCGTTGACCATCAGGTCCACGCCATCCACCGTCGGCGTATTCAGTTGCAGCAGGCTGCCCGCCCCCAGCTCCCGCAACTGCGCCAGGGTCAGTTCCAGGCTGCCGACCTGGCACACCAGCTTGAGGGGTAAATCGTCCAGGGCCGCAGCGGCATCGACATCAGTCATTGTGTTCTCCATGTCCAAAAGGGGCGATTTCAAAGGTTCCTGCAGCTGCAGCGATGAGCCGTCGCGCTGGCAGCGAGCTTGCAGACGGCCCTCAAGGTCCAGCAGCAGGCCGCTGCCGGGCTCGAGCATCAACACGTCGCCGGGCCGCAGGCTGCGCAACTCGCCGAGGCTCAGCCATTGCTGTCCCGTGAGCACCGAGAGTGTCTGGCGCAACGCGGGTAATGGGTCGGCTTGGACCCGGCCGTGTTGCTCCAACAACTGCGCCACCAGGAGCGCGGCGCTTTCACTCAGGTCCAGTTGGGCGGCCATTGGCGGGGTGTTGCCGAAGGTCAATGTGAGCGCCAGGTGCACGGGGTAAGACCGCGCATCGTCACTGGCTTCGAGCAACTGCACGGGGTGGCCGAGCAACGGTTCGAGGCGCTCAATCAGATCCAGCACGGCCAGTTCCAGCAGCAGCGAACGCGGCAATGACGGCAGCACCTGCGCATCGAACTGCAACGCCAGCGGCACCAGCACTTGCTCCACAGCGGCGGCGGACAGACGCAGGCGCACCGGTGATTGCCCGAGCAGCAGCTGCACATCCCGAGGCGATTTCAGCGGCTGGGGATCGGCGGCCCAGGCGACACTCAAGTCCTGCCCGGCACAACGGCCCTGCCACGCATGGCGCCGGCGGTGCAGTTGGTTATGCACCGTGAGCAGCGCCGGGTCGAAGTGTTCAAGCCAGGGTGCCAAGGGATCGGCAAGGGCCACGATCATGTGCCGAGTCCTTGTTCTTCAAGCAGCTCACCGGCGACCCGCTCGCAGCTTTCGCGCCCGTCCAGCAGGCTTTGCCAGGCGTCGGACTGGCGCTGGCGGCTCAGGCGCTCCTGGCGAAACAGCTCACGCTCGCGCTCCTGGGTTTGCAGGGTGCTGGAGACGTGGCTGACGTCGCCTTCAAGCAAGCGCTCATCGTCGGACAAGCCTCGCAGGCGATCCTGGGCGGCCTGCCAACTGGCCACCGACAAGCCCTCTGTGAGTGAGGCGTAAATCTCGCCGGCTTCACGGGCAACGGCTTCACGGTGCAAGCGCAATTGCTCCTTGGCATCAGTCAGGGCGCCGTGGGTTTGCGCGCAACGTTGCTGTTGCGCCGCCAACTGGCTCGCCGCCCGTTGTTCCCGCAGCACCCGCAGAGTTTGCAGGGTGCGCAGTTGTTCAGTCTTCATCGGTTCTTTTCTCCATCGTCATACCAACAGCGCACTCACTGAGTGCATGAAGATCGAATGTGGGAGCTGTAGAGCCCCGGCAACACTGCAACATCGATGTCAGCAGTGCTGCCGCCATCGCAGCCTCGCTAAAGCTCGACAGCTCCCACACTGGACCTTGCTGCGCTTTCGGGCTCATGCCAGCACCTGCCGCATGCGGATCAAGGAGTGCATGAAGATCAAATGTGGGAGCTGTCGAGCCCCGGCGAAGCTGCGATAGCGGAGGGTCAGGCAACATCGATGTCGGCTGTGCTGACGCCATCGCAGCCTCGCTAAAGCTCGACAGCTCCCACACTGGATCTTGCTGTGCTTTCAGGCTCATGCGAGCACCTGGCGCATGCGGGTCAAGGTGTGCATGCAGATCAAATGTGGGAGCTGTCGAGCCCCGGCGAGGCTGCGAAAGCGGTGGGTCAGGCAACATTGATGTTGGCTGCACTGACGCCATCGCAGCCTCGCTAAAGCTCGACAGCTCCCACACTGGATCTTGCTGTGCTTTCAGGCTCATGCCAGCACCTGCCGCATGCGGGTCACGGTGTGCATGCAGATCAAATGTGGGAGCTGTCGAGCCCCGGCGAGGCTGCGAAAGCGGTGGGTCAGGCAACATTGATGGTGGCAGTGCTGCCGCCATCGCAGCCTCGCTGAAGCTCGACAGCTCCCACACTGGACCTTGCTGTGCGTTCGGGCTCATGCCAGCACCTGCCGCATGCGGATCAAGGTGTGCATGAAGATCAAATGTGGGAGCTGTCGAGCCCCGGCGAGGCTGCGATAGCGGTGGGTCAGGCAACATCGATGTCGGCTGTGCTGACGCTATCGCAGCCTCGCTGAAGCTCGACAGCTCCCACACTGGATCGCGCTGTGCTTTCGGGCTCATGCGAGCACCTGGCCCATGCGGATCAAGGAGTGCATGAAGATCAGTCGAGCCCCGGCGAGGCTGCGATAGCGGTGGGTCAGGCAACATCGATGTCGGCTGTGCTGCCGCCATCGCAGCCTCGCTGAAGCTCGACAGCTCCCACACTGGACCTTGCTGCGCGTTCGGGCTCATGCCAGCACCTGCCGCATGCGGATCAAGGTGTGTTCGGGGCTGCTGGGTTCGTCGGCGTTCTGGCGCAGGAAGGCTTCGATCGCGCCATGGCGGGTGATTGCTTCGTCGGCCAGCGGGTCGCTGCCGGCGGAGTACTCGCCGACGCGGATCAGCATTTCGATTTCGCCGTAACGCGCCATCAGTTCTCGGATACGCATTGCCAGACGTTTATGTTCCTCACCCGCCACCTGCTCCATCAACCGGCTGCGACTGCGCAGCACGTCCACCGCCGGGAAGTAGTTGCGCTGGGCCAGTTCGGCACTGAGGGCGATGTGCCCGTCGAGGATCGAACGCGCTTCCTCGGCCACCGGATCGCTGGCGGCGTCGCCTTCGGTAAGCACGGTGTACAGCGCGGTGATACTGCCGGTGGGCCCCGGGCCGGCGCGTTCCAGCAACTTGGGCAAGGTGGCGAAAAACGACGGTGGATAGCCGCGACGTGTCGGTGGCTCACCCACGGCCAAGCCGATTTCACGCTGGGCCCGGGCGAATCGTGTGAGGCTGTCCATCAACAGCAATACATTGCGGCCCTGGTCGCGGTGGTACTCGGCCAGGGTGGTGGCGACAAACGCCGCACGCACCCGCTCGGCCGCCGGGCGGTCGGAGGTGGCGACGACAGCAACGGTGCGTGCGCGGGCCGTGGCGTCCAGTTGCACGTCCAGCAGTTCGCGCACTTCCCTGCCCCGCTCGCCGATCAAACCGATGACAATCACATCGGCCTCGCTGTTGCGGATGATGCTCGCCAACAACGAAGATTTGCCCACACCGGGCTCGCCGAAGATGCCCATGCGCTGGCCCTGGGCGAGAGTCAGCAAGCCGTCGATGGAGCGAATGCCCAACGCCATGGAGCGCACGATCAATTGCCGGGAGAACGGTGCCGGTGGCTCGGCATGCAAGGGGTAGGTCTGCAAGTTCAGGGTTGGCGGTACACCGTCGCCGTCGAGAAACTCGCCCATGGGGCTGATCACTCGTCCGAGTTGCGCATCACCTACCGCCACACCCAGGCTTTCGCCGGTGGCAATGATTTGCGTGCGGGTCGACAGGCCTTCCATGGAGCCGATGGGCGACAGGATCGCTTCGTCGCCATCAAACCCAATCACTTCGGCACTGAGGCTGCGGCCACTCACCGGGTCGCGCAAATGGCACAGCTCACCGATGCTCGCCCCCGCCACGCTGGCCCGCAGCAACACCCCGCGAATGCTCAGCACCGTGCCCTGCATCGGACGCAAGCGGGCCTGGGACAGCCGCTCGGTCAGACGCGGCAGCAGTTGACCGAGGTTCATGCCACGCCCTCTTCGGCAAAGGGCAGCAGGCTGCGGCGCAGGGTTTGCAGCTGCGCTTCCAGCCCCAACTCAACCGAGCCCGCCGGGCTGCTGAGGCGGGCCTGCCCGGCGCCCAGTTGCGCATCGGCCTCCACGGCGATGCCGTCCTTGAGCAACTGTGGGCGCAGGGCATTCACTTCGGCCGGTGGCACCCATAAGGTCAGCGCCTGGCCTTGGCGAAACGCGCTCAACGCCTGGCGTGTACAACGCACCACGCGGTCGGTGTCGTCCAGCTCGCCGAGCACTTCACGCACGATACCCAGGGCCAGGTCCGCCAGCGACGCCTCAAGCCCGGCCAGGTAATGCTGGACCTTGGCCTGGGTCTCCAGCAGCAGCTGCGCGACCTGTTCGGCGCCTTCCCGGCGGGCGCTCTCAAAGCCTTCGGCACGTGCGGTGTGCAGCCACTGGTCGCTGTCGGCCTTGATCTGCTCGGCGTGTTCCTTGGCAGCTTGCACGAAGGCGAAACCATCGGTCCACAAGGCCGCTTCGTCGGCACGCAAAATCCGTACGGCGGGACGGTTGGGTAATTCACTCATGAGCAAGCTCCTCGGCGAGCAACTGGGCGGCGACGGTCTGGACAATTTCCAGGTCGCGGGGCAGGCGCCCGCTATAGCCTTTGGGTGCGACAAAACGCAGGGGCAACCAGCCTTGCAACTCGGCGGGCTGGGCTTGCAGCCAGGCGGCGACACAGGTGAGGCCATCGCGGTCGATGGCGTCGATCAACTCGGCGGGCTCGCGCAGCAGGTCGGCCGCGCCGCCCAACTGCCGGTTCGCCAGGGCCAGGGCAAAGGCTTCCTGACCGAGGCCTTCGCGCAGTTCATTGACCACTTCGCGGCGGATCTCCCGGCTCAAGGTCGAGGCATGCCAGATCGCGCCACACAGCCTGGGCAATCGCTCAAATTGCCCCGGGCTCAGCAGCAACACCGGCAAATCGGCGGCGGGTGGCGTGACCAGATGCGCCAGCGGCGCCAACTGATAATGGCTGGCCAGCAACTGCTCCAGGCGCGACCGAAAACGCGGCTGCCCGTGCAAGGCTTGCAGCACCTCGAACGGCAGGCCTTCGCCGAAACACTCGCCGAGGCTTTGCTCGCGCACAAACTGCAACGGCTGGGCGATCAGGCCCTGCCAACGCTCAACCAGGCTCATTCACCCTCCTTCAGCACATACAACGCCTGGGACTGGCGCCGCGCCCAGTGCTGACGGGCCAACACACCGCACGCGCCGAGAGCGACCAGCAGCAAACCGCCGAACAGCAACCGCGCCTGATTGAGGTTGTCTTCCAACAGCCACAGGCCCATGAAGCGCGTCAATCGCGGTTGCGCGGGGTTCTGGCTGATGGACACGGCGGCCTTGATCGCCGTCACCGACACGCCGTCATAGCTCAGCCCGGAAATACCGTTGGCCACCAGGGTCTTGATCTGCGGGATCAACGTATTGATATCGGTGCCCGGGTCGTAGCGCACCAGCACCGAGGCTGACGACGGCGAAATCACCCGCTTGAGCAGGTCATTGTCCGGCAACACCACGTGTACCCGCGCCGAGACGATGCCGTCGATCTGCGACACCGAGTGGGACAGTTCTTCGCTCAAGGCGTAAATCATCTGCGCCCGCTCCTGCACCGGCGACGACACCAGGCCGTTGCCCTTGAACACCTCTCCCATGTTGGAAAAGCTCTGCTGCGGCAGGCCGGCGTTGTCCAGCAGGGTCATGGCTTCGGCGAAGCGCTGTTCGTCGACCACCACTTTCAGCTGGCCGTTGTCCTGCACCTTGCGCGTCGCCGGGATGCCGTCGCGCAGCAGCACCGCGACCATGGCGTTGGCGTCGCGCTCGCTGAGGTTGGTGTAGAGGTCCATGTCGCAGGCCTGCAAGAGGCTGGCGAGCATGCCGATCAGCAGCAGGCGCAGGGCACGATTCGGGCTTGGCATGGCGTTATTGACCCTTGAGCAGCGTGTTGGCGGAACCGGAAATCTGCGTCGCACCGCGCACCACCATCTGGGTTTCGATGGAGTAGTCGAACATCTTGCCCAGTGAATGGACGATCTGGTCGACCTGCTGCTCGGCGACTTTCTTGCCCGGCTCTGCGGAGGGAGAGGCACCCGTGGTGCGAATATCCGCAGCGGCCACTTGGGGCGGCGCCGACGGGTTATTGGTGAGCAAATCGGCGCGCTCGGAAAAGGTCCGGGAGCGGTCGATAAAACTGTTCAAGCGCTCCATCAGGCCCGAGCCGATCTGATGGGGGCTGGCGCCCTCGGGCATGCCCTTGGCCGTATTGGCCATGTGCTCGAACAGATTCTGCGAGGCCCCGGCGGGCCCCGCGCCGGCGGACGGCGGCAAGGCCGTGGCGCTGGCAGCGAGACTGATGGTCATGGGTGCGCCCTACTCTTCGTCGTCATCGGACATGGCGTCATTCAGCATTTCCTGCGCCTTGGGCATGATGATGAATTGACCGCCGATGGTGACCGCCTGGGTGATCAGGGCATCGGTGAATTCGGCGTCGGTCATCTCCGGTTTGTCGGCGCTCTTGGCGTTATCCACCGCGGCGTTGAACTTGGCTTCAGGGCTGGCGCCACCGGGGGCGAGGTTGCTGTCTACGGCGGTTACGGACATGGTCATGCTCCTTTACTGGGGTTGGGGTGAATCAAGGGGTTTCGGTGCTCACCTGGGCACCGCGAAACACCCGCACGCCGTGCTCGCGCGCCACGACAGGCGGGTTGGCCTTGGGTTGCAGGTGATCCACATGCTGCTGGACCAGCGCCAGGTACGGCGGCGGCCCGGACACGAATACCTCATCGCCCTCGGGGCCGTTGCGCATCGACAACTGCTGGCCGAACACATCGAGGTTATTCAGATACGCCTGCAACTGGTCCAGGTTCAGCGCACTGGCCTTGAACAGCTTGGTGGTGATTTCGTCGCTGGCATTGAGGTACAGCAGGTTGCCGTCGAAGTACCAGGTCAGGCCGTTGGTGCTGCACAACGTCTGCAGGAACTCCCCGGCGGTGGCTGCGCGCACGGTGCTGCGGGCCTTGCCACGCACCTTGTCCGAGAGCACCAGCGGGATGTCGAGGTTGTGGCCGAACTCTTCGAGGGCGGCGCGTACGTCCTGGTCCACCAGCACGTAGGCGTAGGGTTTGGCAAACCATTCGGGCTCTTCGTCGGCGTGGGCGATCGAGGCGCCAAACAGCACCGACAGACATAGGAGCACCATGGAAAATATGCTTACATGACGTCCGCCTTCGCCCAACGAGTTGTGACGATGACCAAACACTTTTTGCTTGCCGGCAGCCTGTTGCTCGCCGCCTGTTCCAGTACTGTGCCGAGCGATTCCGACCGCTCGGTAAAGCTGGCCAACGACCTGAACAAACGCGGCGACTACGCCAGCGCGGCGGCGCTGTACGAACGTGCGGCCCAGCAACCGGGCGCCGGCATCGACCTGTGGCTCAAACTCGGCCAGGCGCGGCTCGACGGCAACGACGCATCCGGTGCCGAGCGCGCCTACCAACAAGCCCTCGGCCTCCAGGCGCACAACGCCGACGCCTTGCTGGGCCTGGGCACCGCGCAACTGCGACTGGGAAAAACCCAACGCGCCGTGACGGCCCTGGGGCAAGCCGCAGAGGCCAGCCAGTCGCCGGTCGCGTACACCCGATTGGGCATCGCCCACGTGCTGAACGGCCAGGCGGTGACGGCACAAACCGCCTTCGCCAAAGCCCTGAGCCTGCAACCCGACGACCTCGACAGCCGCTGCAACCTGGCCCTGGCCTACGCCCTTGGCGGCCAGTCGCAACAGGCGTTGGACACCATCGCCCCCGTCACCCAATCGCCCCGCGCGTTGCCACGGCATCAACGTAATGAGTTGTTGGTGCTGGTATTGGCGGGATACGAACAGCGAGTGGCCAGCTTGCCGCTGGACGATATTCCGGCCGCTAAGCGCGCACGCCTGATCACCGAAGCCAACCGCATCAAAGGCATCAGCGACCCGGTTGCGCAAGCGCGCGAGTTGGGGCTGGTGGATACGCACTAAAGGGTAACCTTGCTGTTGCCCTGCTTTTGATCTTGCTTTTGATCTATCAGGCCCCGTTAACCACGATGGCCGCAAGCAGGCACGGTGGAGCGGGTAAACCGGCAAGGATGCCGGTTTAGCTGCGCTGGGCCAGGGATGGCCCATCGCAGCGACCCGCGGAGCCGGGCCGGAGTGCGGGCATGCCGAGCCTCGGCGAGGCACCGAGTGGTGGGGCAAAGACCTTTTGGTTACTTTTGGGGCGTTTGCCAAAAGTGACCCGCTGTAAGAGCGGAACCCTAAGTGGCCGTTACCGCAGGAATGGATATGTACGCGGTAAGCTTCAAGATCCCGGTCGCCTATCAGTCCGCTTTCGCGAGCAAGCCCGCTCCCACATTTGGATGGTGGTGTGGCAGATGGATCTGCTGGGTCTGGAATACCGCTATCGCAGGCAAGCCAGCTCCCACAGTTGGACTGTGGTGTGACAGATGGATCTGCTGGGGCTGGAATACCGCTATCGCAGGCAAGCCAGCTCCCACAGTTGGACTGTGGTGTGACAGATAGATCTGCTGGGGCTGGAATACTGCTATCGCAGGCAAGCCAGCTCCCAAAGGGGGAATGTGCATGACGGATCATTTCTCCGCTCCCGGAGCGCCCGCCTTGGCCTCTTGCTGAGCCTGACGCCGCTGCAACTGCTCCCGATCAAACCCCTCGATATACACCTGCGCCGCCCGCCCAACCGGCGCCGCCATCGCCGGGCCGGTGGCCCGCCCCTGATTCAAATCCTGCCGCTGCTCCACCATCTGCATCAAATTCAAATTGTTGGCACACCCCAACGGCAAGGTCGCCTTGAAATCCTCATCCAGCCCGATCTCATCCTTGGCCGGCGGCTGCTGGCACTGGCTCGGCAACCCGTCCGCCTGATACTGCGGTGAGTAATACACCGGCGCCAAATGCGTCTTGCACCCCACCACCAACAGGGGCAAACACATCAACAAACGCGAAACTTTCATGCCATGCCCCCTCATCAATTCATGTAGAAACCAAACGCCCCACCACTGCGCGGCCCCGCCGCTGCGGCGGTTGCGGGCTGCGCATCCAGCGGCGTGGCCAGGGTGCGACTGCGCACCGGCTCCACCAGGTACGGCGTGATCAAAATCACCAGCTCGGTTTCATTGCGCTGGAAACGCTTGGAGCGAAACAGGTTGCCCAGGATCGGCAGGTCCCCCAGCAACGGCAGCTTCTCGATGTCCTGGCTGCTCTCACGCTGGAACAGCCCGGCAATCGCAAACGTCTGCCCGCTGCCCACTTCCACCCGTGTATCGGCCCGGCGCACGCTGAACGACGGCACATGGAAATTGCCGAAATCCACCGTTCCGCCACTCACCACACTGCTGACCTCCGGACGCACTTGCAGGGCGATCCGGCCGTTGGGCAGCAGGGTCGGATTGAACAGCAGCGACACGCCGAACGACTTGTATTCAATCCCCACCAGATCCCGATTCACCGGTACCGGAATCGCCACTTCGCCGCCCGCCAGGAAGCTCGCGGTCTGCCCGGTCATGGCGGTGATATTCGGCTCGGCCAGAATTTGCAGAATCCCGTTGGCCTGCAACGCATCGAGCATGCCGTCGATATTGGTGTTGCCCGAACCGCTGCCCGCCGCCGCCAGTCCGCCCGCCGTCGCCGCAGCCAGCGGCCCACCGGTGATCAGGCCGAAGGAAAACGTGCCGTTGCTGAACATGGCGTTCCAGTTCACGCCGTAGTGCAACAGTTCCGAGCGGGACACTTCAGCGAACCGCACCCGCAAATTGACCTGGGCCGCACCGGCGTATTCAGTGGTGTTGACCGCGCTCTGAAAACCCTGGCCCTGTGGGTTGAGCAAGGCATTCAAATCCGTCGCCTCGCCCACGCTGCGCACCGTGCCCTTGGCGATCAAGCGGTTGCCGGCGCCGCTGATCTGCGCGCCATTGCCGGGATGCAATTCCTGCATCGGCGCAGTCACCGCCTGGGTGGCGCTGCTGACGGCCAGGGACAGGCTGGCGAGCTGTTTGCCGTCGCTGCCGAGGGCAATCAGGCTGGTATTGCCCGGGGCCTTGCCGAAGATGTAGATCACACCGGGCGACACCACTTGCAGGTCGGCAATCCCCGGCTCGGCTACCAGCACCGATTCCACCGGCGCGACGAAGTGCAGGATCCGGCCTTCTCCGGAGGCGAGGCTGATGGAGCCCTGCGCACCGTTGGCAATGTCCTGGGCGCTGCAAAAAAACGAGGTCAACGTCAGCAATAACAAACCAAAACGAATCATGAGGCAGACGCCAGGGAAGTGACGGAAGCCGCGGCAGGTGCACGGCGGTTGGAGATATCGGTGAGGCTGATGGTCACCAGCGCTTGCAGGTTGTATTCGGTGGCCAGCTCGCGAAACGACAGCACCGCCAGTTCCAGCTCGCCGCGCAGCACCAAACGGCGCAGGCTGCGGCGCAATTCCGGATGCACCAGCAATACCGCGCTGTTGGCCTCGAGGGTTTTGTCGCAGGCCTGGCGCAACTGGGCGAGCAAGGCGCGGTTGACCTCCTCGGGGATCACTTCGCGGCTGGGCTCCTGGCGACGCAGGGACGCGCGCAGTTGGTCTTCCAATCCCGGCGCCAGCACCAGAGCGCCAATTACCCGATTGCGATCGGCGTATTGATGACTGATCTGCCGCGCCAACGCGGCGCGCAGGTGTTCGGCGAGGCGACTGGCGTCGGTTTCCCGAGCGCCCCACTCCACCATGGCTTCTAGCAAGGCCCGTTGATTACGGATCGACACGCCCTCGCCCACCAGCAGGCGCAGGGTCTCGGCCACCCGCTGCAACGGCACCAGGCGCAAGGCTTCCTTGACCAGTTCGCCGTAGGTAGCTTCGGTGCGTTCAAGCAGCAGGCGGGTTTCCTGGATCCCGAGGAAGTCCGCGGCATAGCGGCGCAGGCTGCGTTCCAGCACGCCGCGCAGCACCTCATCCGGTAGCAGGAAACCGATGCCGGCGGTGCGCAACGCGTCTTCGTGCTGGCGCTCGATCCAGTGTGCGGCGCGGCCATTGAGGGGCGAATCGGCTTGCAGGGTGGCGATGTCCAGCAGTTGCACGTGCACCGGATCGTCCTGCAACAACAGGCAGTTGATCGGCATCTCGCCTTCGCTGACCGGCACGCCTTCCAGGGACACCCGAAAGCTGCCCGGCGTGGCCTTGGCGTCCATGTGAATGCCCGGCACCGGCATGTCGACGCCGAGGTCGCTGCGAATGTCGTGACACAGCGCTTCGATGCGCTGGCTCAACAGCTGGCGCGGTGCGCTGAGGGCCAAGGCGCTGCCGAGGGTCAGCAACACCCGCGTGTCGGGGGCCACGCCATAATCCTGCTCGGCCTGCACCTCCACCACCGGCTCCAGGGTCTCGATCAGCGCCTCGGGTTCCACCAGGTGTTCACGGGTATGACGGCGGTACATCACGAACGCCGCGCCGCCGAACACCAGCGACAACCCGAGGAACACCCAGGTCGGAAAACCCGGGATCACGCTGACGCCCACCATGATCAATGCGGTCAACCCGAGGGCCCGGTAGCTGGCACCCAACTGCTTGAGAATCTCGCTGCCGAGGTCACCCGCCTCGCCGTCGCTGTTGACCCGCGTCACCACGGTGCCCGCCGCTACCGAGATCAGCAGCGCCGGGATCTGTGCGATCAAGCCGTCGCCCACGGTCAGCAGCGAATAGGTGTGCACCGCCGCGCCGAAGGCCATGTCGCGCTCGATCATGCCGATCAGCATGCCGCCCAGCAGGTTGACCGCGAGGATCACCAACCCGGCAATCGCATCGCCCTTGACGAACTTCATCGCCCCGTCCATCGCGCCGAACATCTGGCTCTCGCGCTCCAGGCGGGAACGCCGGCGCCGGGCTTCGGCCTGGTCGATATCACCATTGCGCAGGTCGTTGTCGATGCTCATCTGTTTGCCGGGCATCGCATCCAGGGTGAAGCGCGCCGCCACTTCCGCGACCCGCTCGGCGCCCTTGGTGATCACCACGAACTGCGCCACGGTGATGATCAGGAACACCACCATGCCCACCACCACCTGGCCGGCAATCACGAAGTCGCCGAAGGCCTTGACGATATGGCCTGCGTCGCCGTGCAGCAGAATCAAGCGGGTGGTGGTGATGGACAGCGACAGGCGAAACAGGGTGCTGAGCAGAATCAGCGGTGGCAGCGCGGAGAATTCCACCGAGTGGCCGATGTAGAAGGCGACGATCAGGATCAGGATGCTCAGGGCAATGTTCAGGCCGATCAGCATATCCACCAGGTAGGTGGGCAGCGGGATGATCATCATCACAATCGCCATCAGCATGAACGCGACAATGATCACGTCGGTACGCTGGGCGGCTATGCGTGCGATGCCGTTCAGGCGGTTGAGCAGGTTCATGGCGCCACTCTCCGTGCAGCCAGGTAGCGTTTGAAGCACTGGCGCGCTTCGTCCTTGCGCTCCCCGTACCACAGCGCCCGGGCGCGCAGCAGCAACAGGCTGGCGGATTCGCCTTCCAGCGCCACCAGGCGGTCCAGGGCCGCGAGTGCGCGGGTGAAGTCGCCGCTGTCGGTGAACGCTAGCACCAGCGAGCGCAGCAGCAGGCCGTCGTCGGGTGCCACGCTCACGGCAATCAGCAGCATCACCAGCGCACGCTGGGACTGGCCGTTGCGCCGGTACAGCTCGCCAATGCCCTTGAGCAATTGCACCGCGTCGTCGTTATTCCGGGACATCAGGCCTGGACCTCCGAGCGTTGTTGTTCGAGGGTGCGGCGCATCTCGATTTCCTCGCTGATCAGGTCATGGGCCAGCGCCTTGATCTGCGGCTCGGCGTCGAGGTTCGGCAACAGGTGCTGCATCACGTGATCCAGCAACTCCAGGGACCGTGCGCTGCCGAACAGCAGCGAGTCGACGCCGGCGGCGCTGGTGAGCTCTTCCAGGTCACTGCGCAAGGAGCGACGGGACTGGACCTTGCGGGTTTTCAGCACGGCCTCGAAGGCGGTGGCCTGGCGCGAATTGACCGGGCGGATCGCCTCCACCGGCGCGCTGCGCACATCACTGGGAATCAACGGACGGGGTTCGACTTTCATCCCGGGGCCTTAGCTGAAAAAAGCAGCGTCATAGGGTGAAGGTGAAGCGTTCTTCGCCACGGGCGAGGATCACCTGGTTGTTCTCGATGCGTTCCAGTACCCAGTTGTCGGCCAAGGCCGCGCCGGGGTACAGGCGCTTGCCGCTGTCGTTGATCACATAGGGATGGGTGCCGAACCACACCGCCTGGAAGCGCACCCGTGGCCGGGCCGCATCCGCACGCACCGCGACCCGCGGGTTGAGCACGATCTGCTGGCCATAGCGCTGGTCGAAGGCTTGTTGCAGGGCGACCCACTGAGGCTTTTGCGCCCGCTCGAAGGAGCCGACGGCGTTGAGCTGGCCGTCGATGTCGTTGACCGTCACGGCGTCCAGGTGGGCGGCCTGTAATTGCCGTTCGAACCAGGCCTTGGCGTCGGCGCGGGAAGGCTTGGCCACGGCTTTTTCGGCGACCGGCAGTACGGCCTCCGCTTGCGGTGGATCGTTGCGAAAGGCCAAGGCACCTGCGCACACGAACAGCAAGGCAGTGGCGATGATCCACGGGGTAAAGGTGCGTGTGGCTACAGGTGGTTTTTCAGGGCTGCCCGGCAGCGCCAAGCTCACACCCGCCGTGCCGATGCGCAGTTGCAACGGCAGCCGCGCGCGATGGCCGCTGCCTTGGGGAATGCGGATATCACCGGCAGTACCGGTGATCAGTACATCGCCGCCGAGGGCCTCGACGGCCACCTGGGCCCCTTCAAAACGCAGGCGCAGGTGCAGTTCGGCGATTCCGGGATCGCTGAGCTGAAGGTCGGCAGCCAAGGCGGCGCCAAGGGTGTAGACCGGCTGGTCGAGCATCAGGGAACTGCCCTGGTGCAAACCGTGGGTCACGAGCAGGGTCGGCGCGCCGTTCGCGGCGGGCAGGCCCAGGGAAATCAAGGCTGTCATGGTTGGGTTTGCCCCCTTGAGAATCACAGGCAGCAACCACACCTGTGCCGATCAACAACGGTGCAACGGGGTCAGGCAGGTATACGGGCAGCGCCGGCGCTGCCCGTATGGCGAATCAGTTCTGCGGACGCTGTTTGGTGGCGTCGAGCTCTGCTTTTTTCGCGGTGCTGATCTCGGTGATCTTGGCCGACTTCTCGATGGCCATATTGAAAGTTGCTTCCATCTTCGCGATAGCGTCGTCGGCGCCGCCTGCACTTACTGGTGGAGTAGTAGCCATGTTCAATCTCCTTGCATCGATAGGGAAGTTAAGCAGTATGCAAACCGAACCGAACTCCCCGCGTCAGACAGTGAGTTGGCAATGCAGCCGTCGGTTTGCATGGGAACCATACTACTCACGAATAAAACGCCTTCGCTGTGAAAGCTTGTGAAACGTTCAGGGTGGGGGCTGTGAAAAATCCGGCTCAACCTGCCGTTGAGAAAATCTCATCCCCAGGCAGGCGTGGAACTTTTGTTGAAAATCCAATACATGACGAAACCCAATGATTACGGGGCACTTCGCTTAAGCATGAACGGTTTTGAACAATGTAGAGGCCAATAACGCCTGGGCAAAAACGTTGACTACCCAACAATTTTTGAAAATAACGCAGACAACTTCACACTTTTAACTAATAGCCAATTGCCCAACTTTGCAGATATTGCCATTTGTAACAAAAGCGACTTGATCATCGCGTTTGATAGCTCGGCGCGGGCTTGTTCAATAACACTTCGCAACTTTCGCCCGCCCCAGTTAGTGCACTTGCACTAAATATCGATTGATATAAGACAACTTCCAGGTGATCTATGACTGCGATCCCGAATGGCCTTGATCCTGCCGATAACAAGGGCCCGGATGGCGCCCGGAGCACATTTGAAAAAGCCCTGTTCACGGCGGTCGACCGGCCGGTATTCGACCCCTCGAAAATCCGCGGCCCGTCCATCCCGCTGCCGTACCAGAACGTACAGGCACCGGTGAACAACAGCATCACCTACACCCCGCTGGGCAGCGACAAACCGGTGACCCTCAAGCAGATCGACAACCCCAGGCTGTTTGAGCAATTGGTCAACCAGTACAACGCGCAGCAAAGCGACGCGACCCTTGAGAAGAATCTGGCTGACAGCAAAAGCGCCGGCTACAAGGAGGCCGACGCCAGCACCGTGGCGCCCGGCTTGGGCAACTACAAGGCGATCGGCAGCACCACCGAATTGGGCCCGGGGCTGATCCGCTACGAGACCAGTGCCGGCGACAAAGTCGTGGTCAGCCAGAAGGAAACGCCCGCGCTGTTCGCTCAGGTCAGCGGCGATTCGGCCAAGCTGTTCGCGATCAACGCCAGCCAGGCCGAGGGCTATCGCCTGGCCGGTCCCACCGAAACCATGGACCCGGCAGCGAAGATCGGCCCACCCGAGGAAGTCGGCCCGGGGTTGATTCGCTATACCACTGCTTCGGGCGACAAGGTGATCGTGTCCCAGGACATCACCCCCGCGCTGTACGACCAGGTGGCCAAACTGTATGCCGGTAGCACCGGCGCCGCGGGGGCCTCGGACACGTCCTGGATCGACACCTCGTCGTTCGGCGTTTCCGGCGCCAAGGACTGGGACACGATCACCGGCAACACCAGCGGCACGCCGACCAAGGAAGAACTGGACCTGAACCGGCCGAAGGCGGCCGCGCAATTGCTCTCGCAAAACTGGGATGCCTGGGGCCTGCACGGTGCGCCGATCGACTTCGCCAACCCGCCCACGACCCTGCCGCCCGAGGCCCAGGCCGTGCTCAAGTACGTCGCCAGCAGCCCGAGCCTGATGGCCGCGCTGGACACCGGCGGGCGCGGCAAGGCCGACAACGTGATCACCCATTCGGACGTTGACCATTTCATCGACAACGCCGGCAAGGACCTCGGCGCTGCGTCGAAATCCTATGGCAGCTTCCTCGGCAGCAATCCGGGAGACCTGGCCAAGGCCAATGCCAAGTCGGCGGCAATCCTGATGGCCAACGAGAGCCTGGCCGCCGGCGCAGGTTCGGCGATGCGCCCCGGTGACGCCAACCAGCGCAGCAACGACGGCATGCTGCGCACCGACAACCTGCAAGCGTTGGGCAGCGATTCAGCCCTGAGCACCGAGCTGACCGGCGCGGCGGCCATGTGGTCCAGACCCGGGATGTTCCATGCCCTGGAAACCGGTGGTGACAACCCGGCCACCGGCAAGTCGGACGGCATCGGCACCCGCGACAACATCGGCGCCTGGCTGGAGAAACAGGCGCCGAAAACCGACAGCGACACCCTGACTTTCCTCGACGGCGCCGCCACCCGTGATGCCGTCGCCGGCGTCGACACCTCGGGCCTGACCGCCGACATCCTGGCCAACCCGCAGAACTACAGCGGCGAGCAAAAAGCCGCAGTGCTGGTGCAACTCACCGACGCGCAAACCCGCCTGCTGGTGAGCGACTACGTGCCCCACGCCGGGCTGATGGACAAGTACACCTCGCCCCACTACGGCCTCAACCCCAACGAAGACAAGATCAAGGCGCAGCTGCAAAGCGGCATCGAAACCCTCTCGGCCGACCCGGACGTACAAGGCTTCCTGCAAAACAATCGCGGCCCGGCACTGGCTGATATCGTCGACAGCAACCCGACGATGAAAGTCGCGATGCAGAACTACTACACCAGCGACATCGAGACCGGCAAAAACCTCAACGACAACCTCAACGCCAAGGACCAGAACGGCAAGCAGATCGACATGGGCATGGGCCTGCAAAACGCCGCCAACGATACGACCATCGCCAATCTGGCGCTGGGAGGCAACGGCCATGTGGACCTGACCGGCATCGCCGACAAGGCCGGGCAAAGCGACAATATCCAGCAGTACTACAAAACCGAACTGGTGACCGGCAAGGCCTTTACCGACGCGGTGGCCGGCGGCATGGACCCCACCGTGGCCGCCAGCAGCTTCGCCGCCAGCACTGCCTCGGCCCAGGCCTTCCTCGGCGACAAAGCCTCAGCGGATGACGCCGCCACCTTGCAGGTGAATTTCAACGAAGCCCTGGGCGACGCCCTGCTCGGCGGCGCCACCACCGACACCCTGAACATCACCCTGGGGGACGGCAAGGGCAACTTCGACGAAGCCAAGGTCACCGCGGCGATCAACGACGCCCAGCAAAAAGATCCAGAGATGTTCGTCACTTCGGACGGCGGCAAGATCGATCCGGCGCAAGTGGTGTCGATGCTGCGTTCGGTATGGGACATCGGGCGCCAGGGCGACAAGATCGCCGACGCACTGCCCAAGGCCATCGAAGGCATGAAGTTCGGCGACGTCAGCCCGGCGTTCAAGCAAGGCCTGCTGCACATCGGCAGTGCGGTGTTGATGAGCGGCGTGCTGATGGCCCGTTCGGCCAGCGGCAGCAACACGCCGGTGGCGGACGCAAACCGGGTATCCGCCGGGCTGCAATTTGCCGGGTTGTTGATGGAAGGCGGCACCAAATATGCCAAGGAAGCGGGTTACGGCATCACCTGGGTCAACCGCCCGGATGGCGGCACCATTGGTGACTTCCCCGGCAAGGTACCGGTGGGCAAGGGCCCGCTCAGTCCGCAGCAAATCGCCAACCTCGGCGCGGCCGGCAAGATCATCGGCTCGGCGGGCGGGATTATCGGCGGCGTGATCGGGGTGATTGGCGGTGTCGACTCGTTGAAAAAAGGTGATTACCTGAGCGGCAGTTTCTCGGTGGCCACCGGTGTGCTGGGCACGGGTGCGGCGGTGGCCGGGTTGGTGGAAGCCGGGGCCGGGTTGTACGGCGCGACGGAAATCGGCGCGGTGGCCGGGACCATCAGCGGCATTCTTGGCGGGGCTACGGCGATTCTTGGCGGGATCGGCAGCGCCTTTCTGCCCTTCGCCCTGGCCGATGCTCATGGCAAGGCGCAGGACGCGTTCTACGGCGAGCTTGTGCCGGTGCTCAAGCAATACGGTTTGACTGGCGGGCCTACGGAGCCGGGTGATTATCCGGAAGATCCGATCCCGGCGATTAACACCTGACCGTCTCTTGCAGCCTTGCGCGAAGGGAGCCGCGCGGGGTTGTGTTTTTGAACATGCACAAAGGTTAATCACATGACGTATTCACAACGCAGCCCTCTTGAAGACAGCGCTTTTGAAATTCACTTTGGGCCTTATCGACTGTTGCCCAGGCGTCATCTGCTGCTGAAAAACGGTGAGCCGGTGAGCCTGGGTAGTCGGGCCCTGACGTTGCTGATTGCTCTCGCCTCCCGGCCTGGTGAGCTGTTGGAGAAGACCCAATTGCTGGACATCGCCTGGCCACGGTTGGTGGTGGAAGAGTGCAACCTGCGGGCGCAGATCAAGGCGATCCGCCGGGCGTTGGGGGTGATGATGCGGTCTATATCTCGACCGCGATGGGCCAGGGGTATCGGTTTGTTGCGCCGACCTGGGTTGAGCGTGGGGCGCGGAAAAAGCCGGTGGTGTTGGGGGTTTATAGTTGTCGGCGTTGTTTGGGGGGGATTTGGATCGGGGGCATATCCATTATTTGGGTAACGGCTGAAATGGGTTCCGCTCTTACAGCGGGTCACTTTTGAAAGGAGCCCAAAAGTAACCAAAAGGCTCTTGCCCCACCACTCGGCACCTCGCCCAGGCTCGGTGTGCCCTCACTCCGGCTTTGGACCGTGGGCCGCCGTCATGGGCCATCCTTGGCCTAGGACGGCTAACCCGGCGTCCTGCCGGGTTACCCACGCTCCAAAGCCTGCGTTCGGCCAGCGTGGTTTAACGGGGCGCCTAAGATCAAGATCAAAAGCAGATCAAGAGCACAGCGGCCTACCGGCCGGCTTGAGTGTGGTGAAGCAAAGGCACAAGCCAAATCAAGAGCGGGCACGGTCAAATGTGGGAGCAGGCTTGCCTGCGATGGCATCACCTCGGTGTATCTGAAAAACCGAGTTGTCTGCATCGCAGGCAAGCCAGCTCCCACAGAAAAGCAGAGCTGCATCAGCTTCAGATTTGGCTTTCGCTCTGGATTTAGTCTTTGCTTTTAACACTCAAGCCGGCCGGGAGGCCGCTGTGCTCTTGCTTTTGATTTTGATCTGACTGCCCCAATAAGCCAGAGGCCGAACGCAGGCAGTGCGGAGCGGGTAAACCGGCAGGACGCCGGTTTAGCCGCGCCGGGCCATGGATGGCCCGTCGCGGCGGCCCGCGGAGCAGTGCCGGAGTGAGGGAACACCGAGCCTAGGCGAGGTGCCGACAGGCGGGGCAGAGCGCTTTGGTTACTTTGCCGCTTCTGCAAAGTGACTCGCTGTAAGAGCGAAACCATAAGTGGCCGTTACCTAAATAACGGATATGTCCCCAAAACAAAAACCTCAGAGCACCAAGCTCAAATCCACCCGCCCATCACGCACCGGCGGACACCAGTAATACCCCCCAGTCAACGGCTTACTAATGCGATACAACCCATCAACAATCCCATCCTCAAGCCCACTCATCCGCCGCAGTTGCGCTTCAAACGCATCAAACGAATGCCCAAACGCCAGGAACATCAACCCCGCCTGCCCATTCTCCGCCCAAGGCATCGACCGGCGCACCACAAACGCCTCCGGGGTAAAACTCTCCTGGGCCGTACGCTTGGTGTGCGCCGACTCCGGCGCGTCCTCCAGCTCCTCGTTATCACCATGGCGCCGACCAATAATGTGATCCCGCTCCAGAGCCGGCAACGCCGCAAACCCATCCAGATCATGCTGCCACTGCTGGATCGCCGCAAAGCTCGCACCACCCTGCGCCACCGCCGCGTCCACCGCCGCATCATCATGCGGATTCTCAGTGCCATCCTCATAGTCGGTCAGATCAAACCCGGTCTTGTAGCGAAACCCCTCGGTCATCTGCACCAGACCAAACCCCGGCGCCAGGGCCTTCTCGAACGCCCGGCTGCGCAACAGCAGCTCACCACGATCCACACCGTGCAACCAGACCCACAGCGCCTGCTGGGTCGACGGATTCTCCGCCCCCGGCCCGCTCACATGAGGGAACGCCCGCAACCCGTCAATCCGGGCACCAAGGGCATTCACCAGCGGCTCACCAAAACCGACCACCGCATTGGCGTCCACCAACTGCACCAGCGCATCCAGTGCGGCAGGTACAGCGTCCAGGGACTCAATGGCAAAAAACAGATGGCGTGCCTGCAACGGCACCGGTGCGGCAAGAATGCCCGGCTGGTACTGACTCATGTGAACTCCTTCAAGAAAGCCGCGCAGTTTACCCGGCGAGCTCACGGTTGTGCTCAAGGTTTTCCAAGGTTCGCGGGTTAATGCGTCTAGCCCTTGCCACACGGGGCGTTGATGGGTGAATCTCTAGTCACGTTTTGCAACCATTCCAGGGGTAGCGACATGACCACCGACAACCTGCTCGCCCAGCTGTTTCCCACTGCCGCAGAGATTCCCGAGCAATTCCGGCTCGCGGCGCCCATTGAACAACGCGATTACCTGGTCGGCGGCCAGTTGCATGTGTGGAACGGCCCCTTGGCCGAAGTGCGCAGCCCGGTGCAGTTGCGCGGTGCCGACGGTGACACGCCGGTGATCATCGGCAGCACCCCGCTGCTGGACGCCGACACGGCTTTGACCGCCCTCGACGCCGCCGTAGCCGCTTACGACCGTGGCCAGGGCGCGTGGCCGACCATGCGCGTGGTGGATCGCATCCAGCATGTAGAAGCGTTTTTGCGGCGCATGCGTGAACAGCGCGAGGCGGTGGTCAAGCTGCTGATGTGGGAGATTGGCAAGAACCTCAAGGACTCGCAGAAAGAGTTCGACCGCACCTGCGACTACATCACCGACACCATCAATGCCCTCAAGGAACTCGACCGCCGCTCCAGCCGCTTCGAGCTGGAACAGGACACCCTCGGGCAAATCCGCCGCGTACCGCTGGGCGTGGCGTTGTGCATGGGCCCCTACAACTACCCGCTGAACGAGACCTTCACCACGCTGATCCCGGCGCTGATCATGGGCAATACCGTGGTGTTCAAGCCGGCCAAGCTTGGCGTACTGCTGATTCGCCCGTTACTGGAGGCGTTCCGCGACAGCTTCCCGGCCGGCGTGATCAACGTGATCTACGGCAGCGGCCGCGAGACCGTCAGCGCGCTGATGGCCAGCGGCAAGATCGATATCTTTGCGTTTATCGGCACCAACAAGGCCGCCAGTGACTTGAAGAAACTGCACCCGAAACCCCACCGCCTACGCGCGGCGCTGGGCCTGGATGCGAAGAACCCCGGGATCGTGCTGCCGCAGGTCGACCTGGACAATGCGGTCAACGAAGCCGTCACCGGTTCGCTCTCGTTCAACGGCCAGCGTTGCACCGCGTTGAAGATCCTGTTTGTGCATGAAGACGTGGTCGACAGCTTTATCGAAAAATTCAACCGCAAGCTGGCGACCCTCAAGCCTGGCATGCCGTGGGAAGACGGTGTGTCGCTAACGCCGCTGCCCGAGCAGGGCAAGGTCGATTACCTCGGCGGCCTGGTCACCGACGCACTGGCCCATGGCGCCAAGGTGGTGAACGAAAATGGCGGCGCCAGCCGTGGCTCGTTCTTCTACCCGGCGGTGCTGTACCCGGTGAACCCGCAGATGCGCGTGTACCACGAGGAGCAGTTTGGCCCGGTGGTGCCGATCGTGCCTTACCGCGACCTGGAGACGGTGATCGACTATGTGCTGGAATCGGACTTCGGCCAGCAACTGAGTATCTTCGGCACCAGCCCGAGGGAAGTCGGGCGCCTGGTGGACGCGTTCGCCAACCAGGTGGGCCGGATCAATATCAATGCCCAGTGCCAGCGCGGACCGGACAGTTTCCCGTTCAACGGGCGCAAGAACTCGGCCGAGGGCACGCTGTCGGTGCATGATGCGCTGCGGGTGTTTTCGATCCGTACCCTGGTGGCGACCAAGTTCCAGGCAAGCAACAAGGAACTGGTCAGCGATATCCTGCAGGAGCGCACATCGAGCTTTCTGACCACTGACTATATTTTCTGAGCCCGACACCGATCTAAAAATGTGGGAGCGGGCTTGCTCGCGAAAGCGGTGGTTCAGTCGCCGGATGTATTGACTGACACGCCGCCTTCGCGAGCAAGCCCGCTCCCACATTGGAACTGAGTGAAGCCTGAACAACGAGGTTACCCTGATACCAATGAATCTCCCTCTCTTCGCCCGCCGCTTGCTGCGTCCGTTGCTGGACCCGTATCGGCGCTACCGTCATGCCAAATTGATCCACGCGGTGCGGGTTTCCATTGGGTTGCTGGCCACGATCCTGCTGACCACCGGCATCAATCTGCCCCACGGTGAGTGGGCCTCGGTGACGATGTTGATCGTGATCGGCGGTTTGCAGCACCACGGCAATATCGGCAAGAAAGCCGTCGAGCGCGCCTACGGCACGTTGATCGGCGCCAGCGTCGGTTTGCTGCTGGTGCTGCAACAGGCGTATCTGGGGCAGCCGCTGTTGACCTATTTGCTGATGTCGGTGGTGTGCGGGTTCTTTTCCTATCACGCCATCGGCAAGGGCGGCTACATCGCGTTGCTGTCGGCGATCACCGTATTTATCGTCGCGGGCCATGGCGATAATCCGATATCGGACGGGCTGTGGCGCACGGTCGACATCCTGATCGGTATCGTCCTGGCCCTGGCGTTTTCCTTCGCTCTGCCGCTGTATGCGGTGTATTCCTGGCGCTACAACCTGGCCAGTGCCTTGCGCGATTGCGCGGCGATTTATAGCCGGATCATCAGCGGCCAGTCGGTCACTGACGATGAGCACCTGAAACTGCTCAACCGCTTGAATGCGGCAATGCTGCAACTGCGCTCATTGATGCCATCGGTGTCCAAGGAAGTGCGGATTTCCATGACCGACCTGGACACCCTGCAGCGGCATTTGCGGATGTGCATCAGCACCCTGGAGATCCTCGGCAACACTCGGCCCGATCCACGGGACAAGGAAGCGTTGGCGCGTATGCAAGTGGCGTTGAAGGCCGAGCATCGTCAGATCCGGGTGCAGTTGATCGGGATGGCGCGGGCGTTGCAATCCGGGGCCACCGACCGGCTGGAACGGCCGAGCAATACGCCGACCCACGAGCAGACATTTGAAGTGCCGGTGGTCAACGCCCTGGACGGTTACCGGTTATTGACCCTGCAACTGGCGGCGAACATTGATGGCATGCGCCAGCGCCTGGCCAAGAGCGCCAGCCACTGGAAAATCTGATCAGCCCCGGTGCAGCGCCTGTACCAGCAGTTGCTGCAACGCCTGTAACCGGGGCTCGGGGCTGTCCTCGGCAAAGCGCAACACATTCGCCACTTCGGGCAGCGGCATCTGCTGCTCGAAAGGGCGGTACACCTCCACGCGCTTGTCGAGATGGTCACTGCTGAGCAGGCCGATGCCCAACCCGGCGGCGATGGCCGATACCACACCCTCCACCGACCCACACTCCACCACCACCTGCCAGCGAATGCCCAAGGCGCTCAGGCGTTCCTGGGCCAGTTGCCGGTAAAAACAGCCTGGGCCGAAGGTGATCAGCCGCACGCTTTCGTCAGGCGCTGCCTGCCAGCCGGGCCGGGCGCACCAGTGCACCTGTTCGGTCCACAGCAAGTGGTCACGCGTTTCGATACGCGGGATGAAATCCTGGTGCAGCGCCAGGTCCAGCTCGCGGTCCACCAGGGCCTGGCGAAGCACGTGGCTCTGCTCCACCACGATCCGCACATCCAGCTGACGGTGCTGCCGGGAAAACTGGCCGAGCAAGTTCGACAGCTCGGCCATCGGCACCTGTTCGGTGGCGCCCAGGCGGATGGAGCCTTGCAACTGCACCGGATTGAAATGCGCCAACGCCGCGTCGTGGGCCTCGATGATGCGCCGGGCGTGGACCAGCAGCTGCGCGCCGTCATCACTGGCCACCAGGCGCTGCCCCTCGCGCTGGATCAATGGCCGTTCGAGTTGTTTCTCCAGGCGCTTGATCTTCCAGCTGACCGCCGACTGGCTGAGGTTCAGGCGCTCGGCCGCGCGGGTGACACTGCCGGTTTCGACCACGGTTTGCAGGGCACGCAGCACATCGATGGGCAGTCGCTGGTTCATGATCAACACCTATGACAAAAACAGGATAGGTAGAGAGTAAGTTGTCATTGGCGTCATGACCAGCCGAGCTTTAGGGTAAAGCCTTCATTCACTGCGAGGATCTGTCATGACTGCCCTGCTTAACGAAACCGCACTGATCAACGGTTGGCGCATTGCCGCTGGCCGCCATGGTGAGGGGCTACCAGTGTTGTTGCTGCACGGCACGCCCGCCCATTCCATCATCTGGCGCAAAGTGGTGCCGCGCCTGACTGCCGCCGGCATGCAGGTCCATTTGTTCGACCTGCTGGGTTTTGGCGCTTCGGAGCGCCCACTCCAGGCCGATACGTCGGTGGCCGCACAAAGCCGCTTGATCGGCGATTTGCTGGACCACTGGGGGCTTGAGCGGGTGCACCTGGTGGGCCATGACATCGGCGGCGTCAACGCGCTGCTGTTTGCCCTTGACCATCCGCAGCGGGTGCACTCATTGACGGTCGCCGACGCCCCCAGCTATGACTCGTGGCCATCGCCCACCTGGCGCGGGATTCATCAGCGATTTGCCGAACATGCGCGCATGGCGCCGGATGAACACCGCGCGTTGATGATCCGACAGCTGGCCATGGCCGTGTTCGACAAGAGGGTGATGCAGGGCGCGCTGCTGGAGGAATACCTGGCGCCGATCAGTGGCGTGATCGGCCAGCCGGCGTTCTACCAGCATCAGGTGGCGCATTACGACTCGCGGTATACCGCCGATTTTGCGGAGCGCCTGCCGGGCATGGATTTGCCGGTGCAGATTTTGTGGGGCGCTGAAGATGAATGGCAGCCCCTGGCGTATGCACATCGCCTGCAAAACGACATTCGTGGAGCAGTGCTGCAGGTGGTGGAAAACGCCGGGCATTTTCTGATGGAGGATGCGCCGGAAAGGGTGAGTGAGTACCTTTTGGACTTTATTGGCCGGGTTCACAGTCAACGCTGACTGCCATTTGTCGGGTTTACACAAGCCACTAGACTTCACACTTTCTCTTACATATTTTTCACGTTTTATTCACATCCGGAGACGTAGGGTGAAGCCTCATCCGTTACAAACGCTGTAGTTAAAAACCCGCCGCCCCAGCGGGTTTTTTTTGCCCGGGATTTGAGTGTTCACTCGGTTTCCTCAGAGAGGAGTCGAAGCAAACCGGCTCATTGCGAGCCGGTCTTGATGGATCAGCGAGCAATCTTGTCGACAGGCGACGCCGCTTGCTCACGGATCGCGCGCTGGGTATCGAGCACCCGCGCCAGGGCCGTTTCGGCTTCAGGACTTTGCTGCGGCACACGAATCGCTGCCGACACCAGGGTAATCAGCTTGGCCATGACCTCGGCATCCGTGGCCGGGCGTCCCAGGCTCATGGAGTTCATCAGCAAGCGCAGCTCGGTACCGGCCATCACCCCGGAGATTGCCTTGAGGGCAAATTGCAAACGCACCCCCAGTTCGTTGCGCGGCAGGTCTGGCAATGCCAGGGCGAACGCTTCAAAAAAGCGTTGGAACACCGGCTGGTAATGCACCTTGAGGTATTCCTGGATAAACGGCGAGGTGTCGCTGTACACCCGCCCCAGGAAACGGATGAAGGAACGCCCTTCCCCACTGGCAGGATCACTGCGCTCCAGGCCCATGGCCGGGGCAAACAGCACGCCAAGCAAGGTGTCGCAGTCCAGCGGGCCGTCGGATTCGGCCTCGCACCTGGCCAGCAACTCCAGGCGCTGCTCGTTGAGCGGCTCCAGGCGTTGCATCAGCAGGGTTTTCATCAGGGAATCCTTGTCCCCGAAGTGGTAATTCACCGCAGCGAGATTGACCTGGGCCCTCTCGGTAATCTGCCGCAACAAAACAGCGTCATAGCCGTATTTGATGAAAAGAGCCTCTGTCGCATCCAGCAATCGAGTCTTGGTAACGTTTGGAGCGCTGAGTTTCTTCGCGACCATAGGGGGTGGGGTTCCACTGCGGAAATATTGTTTTAAAAATTAATTTGATTTTTTATACCGGGGCCGCTGCCCGAAAGCAAGTAGTGACACTGCGCCATACTATTCAAACCCAACAGAGCCGGGCTTATTGAGGGTAGCTGATGGACTTTTCAGGCGCCTGAAATGCCCCGTAGACGAATCGTTTCAAAGGGTAAAACCGCTCTATATCCATGGCTGGCGGAACGGCAGGATCGCGGTTAGTATTCAAACAATATTTTAAAAACAAGAAATAAAACCAGTCCGTGACGTGTACCAGGCGGCCCCTGAACTTGTTACAAGAATTTTCGGGGGAAGCACGGCGCTGTCGAGGCTGCAGGCGTAGTCATGATGACAGATACCCCCGCGCTCCCAGGCTTTATCTCCCTGCAAGGCATCGGCAAAAGCTATCAGCTGGCCGGTCAGCACCTGTCGATTCTCAATGATGTATGCCTGGCCATCGAAACCGGTGACAGCTGCGGCATCCTCGGCGCATCCGGCTCCGGCAAAAGCACCCTGCTCAATATCCTCGGCCTGCTCGACCTGCCCGACTGCGGCCAGTACCGTTTTGCCGGCCATGACATTTTCAGCGCCAGCCCCGATCAACTGGCGGCGATCCGTAATCAGCAGATCGGTTTCGTCTTTCAAAGCTTCAACCTGCTGCCGCGCCTCAGCGCCCTGGATAACGTCGCCCTGCCCCTGAGCTATCGCGGTGTGTCCCGGCATGACTCGCTGGAACAGGCAATGCGCATGCTCGACCAGGTGGGCCTGGCCGAACGCGCCCACCATCGCCCGGCCGACCTTTCCGGCGGCCAGCGCCAACGGGTCGCCATCGCCCGCGCGTTGGTGGGCAACCCCTCGGTGATCCTCGCCGACGAGCCCACCGGCAACCTCGACAGCACCACCGCCCAGGAGATCATGGACCTGTTGCTGGCGCTCAATCGCGAGCAGCAGGTGACGCTGATCATCGTCACCCATGACCCGCACATTGCCGAACGCCTGAACCGCAAGATCCTGGTGCGCAATGGCGTGGTGCAAGAGGCCGAGCGCCTATGAGCCTGCGGGTCGAACAAAGCCTGAGCCAATTGCTGCATGAGGCATTTGTCAGCCTGCGCACCCTGGGCAAGCGCTCGATCCTGGCTTTGCTGGGCATCGTCATCGGCAGTTCCTCGGTGGTGGCGCTGATCAATATCGGGCACAACGCCGCCGAAGACGCTGCGATGATTTTCAAGGACATGGGCACCGACACGCTGGTGGCACAGTTCCCGCCCAAGGGCGCCAGTATTGCCCCTATGCCGGCCAGCCTGGACCTGGAGGCGGTGCGCCGCAGCGTGCCCGGCATCGCCCATATTGGCGCGATTTCGATGTTCAGCGGTCCGGTGGTGTTCCATGGCCGCACCTTTAATGGCAGCTTTGTCGGCAGTACGCCGGACCTCAAGGACGCCATGCGCCTGTCGGTGCGCGAGGGGCGTTTCCTGTCGACCTTCGACGCGGGGGAAACCTACGCGGTCGTCGGCGAACAGGTCGTCCAGGCCTTGAGTGCTCCCGGCGACCCGCTGCAACTGGGGGACCGGGTGCGCATCAATGACTATCTGTACCTGGTGGTGGGCATTCTTCAAAACCAGCCCCGGGCCATGCTGATCCCTGTACAGGCCAACGAATCGCTGTTCGTCCCCGCCCCGGGCATGCGTCGGATCTACTTCAGCCCACAAATCGGCAATGTGGTGATCCGCGCCACTCCCGGCCAGGACATGGAGCGTGTCGCCCGGGACGCAGCCGTGGCGTTGCGAGCCCAGCTCACCGACCACGATGTCGACATCCAGGTGCCCCAGCAAATGATCGACGGCATGACCCGCCAAAGCCGTACCTTCGCTTACCTGCTGCTGGCCCTGGGCGCGATTTCCCTGGTGGGCGGCGGCGTGGGGGTGATGAACGTGATGCTGATGAACGTCTCGGAGCGGCGTCGGGAAATCGGGATCCGCATGGCACTCGGTGCGCGCCAGCGGGACATTCGCAACCTGTTCCTGCTGGAAGCCGTCACCCTGACCGCCGTCGGCGCGTTATGCGGCGCGGTCGTAGGCATGACCGCCGCCTATCTGTATGCCTGGATGTCCGGCTGGCAGTTTTCCCTGGCGGTTGCCGCGCTGCCGCTCGGGGTCGGTAGCACGTTGCTGGTGGGGCTGTTTTTCGGGATCTACCCGGCCGTGTCGGCCTCGCGGCTGCAGCCGGTGGAGGCCCTGCGCGATGAATAAACGGCTGCTGTTGTTGACCGCCCTGGTGAGCCTGCACAGCGTGGCCGCCGACGTGGTGATTCGCCCGTCGGCGCCCAGCACCACCCGCAGCGGCTATGACCGCGGCGTGTCGTTGAATGCCCAGTCCACCACCCTGACCCTGGGCGACGCGGTCTACCTGGGCCTGCGCAACAACCCGGCGATTCGCAGCGCGTACCTGCAACGGGTGGCGCAGAAATTCGACCTGCGGGTGGCCGAAGACACGTTCAACCCCAAGCTGACCCTGAACAGCTACTACCGCGCCACCAAGGGCACCGACGACAGCGCCCGCAACGCCAACCTGGCGCCCAATGCCACCTTGCTCGGTGAGTACGGCACGCGCCTGAGCATGAACTGGACCCAGCAACTGAACAACGCCGATCGCGCCGGGCGCTACCGCAGCGACGGTCTCGACCTGTCAGTGATCCAGCCCCTGATGCGCGGTGCCGGCTGGGACGCCACCACCGCCCCGCTGCGCCTGTCACGCCTGTCGGAGCAGGCCAACCGCCTGAACCTCAAGGCCAACGTGGCGCAGACCATCAGCAACATCATCGCCACCTACCGCGAATTGCTGCGGGCCCAGGAGCAGTTGACCATCGTGCAGGACGCCCTCAAGCGCTCCGGTACCCTGCTGGAAGTGAACAAGGCACTGATCAGTGCCGGGCGCATGGCCGAGTTCGAGATTGTGCAGACCGAAGCCGATATTGCCACCCAGCAACTGGGGGTGGAAGAAGCCCAGAACCAACTGGACACCAGCCGCCTGGCCCTGCTGCGCCTGCTGGCCCTTGACCTGTCGACGCCGATCCGCGCCACCGAGGCCCTGGAAGCCAAACCCATGGACATCGATAAACGCCAGGCCTTCATCCTGGCGCAGAACCAGCAGCCGGAATACCTCGCCACCCTGCTCGGCAGCCAGCAGGCCGACCTCAACCTGGTGATCGCCAAGGACTCCGGACGCTGGCAAGTGGACCTGGTGGCCGGCGCCAACCAGATTCGGGCCGCCACCGACAACGACAACGGCTCTTCGAACAACCGGCGCTGGGACAGTTACGCCGGCGTGCAGGTGCAGATTCCCATCGGTGATATCAGCACCCGCCAGGCCGAGGTGCACGCGCGGGTTGATGTGGAAAACCAGGAGATCATCATCGCCGACGCCCGCCAGCAACTGGAGCGCAGCGTCAACGATGTGGTGCGCGACCTGGGCACCCGCTGGCGCCAGTATGAAATTTCCCAGCGGGCGGTGGAGCTGTCCAAGCGCAAGATCGAAATCGAACGGGAAAAACTCAGCGCCGGGCGCTCCACGAACTTTCAGGTATTGAGTTTCGAAACCGACCTGCGCAACGCCGAGAACTCACGGCTCAATGCGCTGATTGCCTATTTGAACGCCCAGACTCAGCTCGACTTGACTCTGGGCATGACGCTGGAAAGTTGGGAAATCGCCCTCAATGACTACTAATAAGAAGCGCCTGTTGGGTGCCGTGTTGATTGTGCTGGTGGCCGGTGTCGGTATCACGCTGCTCAGCCGTCAAAGCCCGGCCGCCAATCAACCCGGCAATGCCGAACAATGGCTGGAGGTGAAGGTCGACCCGCTGGTGCATCAGATCGGCCTGGTGGGCAAGATCGAGCCTGACACCACCGTCACCCTCACCGCGCCGTTCGACGGCAATGTGCAGGCCAACCTGGTGGAACAGGGCCAACGGGTGGAGGCCGGCCAGGTGCTGCTGCGCATGGACCCGGCCACCCTCGAAGTACAACTGCGCGACGCCCTCTCCGCCCAGCTCAAGGCCCGGCGCACCGTGCAGGAAATGCAGGACTGGGACAGCGGCCAACAAGTCGGTCGCGCCCGGCGCGGCCTGCGCACCGCCGAAATGACCGCCAGCAATACCCAGCGCAAACTCACCGAAAGCGAAAACCTGTTCAAGCGCGGCATCATCCCGCGCAACGAACTCGACGACCTCAAGCAACAGGCCACCCAGCAACAGCTGGACCTGATAGCGGCCCGCGGCGAACTGCAACAGGCGATTGAACAAGGCAAAGGCGAATACCGACAGATCGCCGATATGGAGCTGACCAATGCCACGGTGAAATATGAAGCCCTTCGCACCTTGCTCGATGGCAAGGAGGTCAAGGCACCGTTCTCCGGCATCGTAGTGCCGGCGCCGGGCAGTACCTCATCGGCCCAGGGCGGCGGGAACAATAACGCGCCGGTGCAGGCCGGGAGCAAGGTCAGTCAGGGTCAGGTGCTGTTTGGACTGGCGAATATCGAGAAGCTGAAAATCGTCGCCAAGGTCTCGGAGCTGGATATCAACCAGTTGCATCAGGGCCAGGCCGTGGAGGTGCTGGGCGACGGGTTTGACGGGGAACGATTGACGGGGTCGGTCAGCGTGGTCAGTGGCTTGGCGATTGCCAGCGACAGCCAGGGCAGCGCGCAGTTTCCGGTGACCCTGTCGATTCCCAAGCTGACCCCGCAACAGTTGCAACGGGTAAGGTTGGGGATGAGTGCGCGGTTGACCATCGTGACCTACAACAATGACCAGGCGATTGTCGTACCGGCGCAGGCGATCAGTCGCGGGGATGGTGTGATGACGGTGGAATATCGGGCCGCGATGGACAAGCCGGTGGAGCGGGTGACCGTGACAACCGGGCAGTCGACGGCGCAGGGGGTGGAGGTGTTTGGGTTGAAGCCAGGGTTTGTGAAGGTCGGCTCCTGAATCGGCCCAAAGGCGAATGAAGATCAAAATGTGGGAGCGGGCTTGCTCGCGAATACGGAGTGTCCGTCAACCTATCAGTCGACTGATCCACCGCCTTCGCGAGCAAGCCCGCTCCCACATTATTAGATGCGTGCCAACCTTGCGGCGAGTGCCTTGGCCTGAATCGCCACATCCGTCACTGCGGTACTTTCCCACCACATCCCGCGCAACGGTGGGCCCATGGCAAACAGCCGCCGGCTGACCTGGCCGTTGGCATCCAGCACCGCCCCCGACACATCCGCCGCAATCCCCAAGGCCAGCGGCCCGGGCTGAATCAACCCACGCTTGAGCAACTGCCGAGGCAACGGCCGGGCCACCCGCCGCCAGTCGTATTCAATCCCGCTGGAGTTGATCAGCGCCGCCCCTGAAACCTGGACGACTTCCTGTTCGCCACGAGGACGCAGGCGAATCGTGACATCAACCTGCGACGGCACCAGCCCCTTGTACGAAGCTGCGCGGATCCGCAATCGCCCTTCCCCGTGCAACCGCACCACCAACTCGGCACTCAAGGGCGGCGAGCGGTGGTGATGGCTTTCCCACCAGGGCCGAATATGCCGCACGAACTGGCGTTTCTCGGCCTCGCTGGCCTGGCTCCACAAACGCCCGATATGGGCGCGCACGGTGTCCAGCGGCGCTTGCCAGTCGATCCCCTGCTCCAGCGCCAGCTTGCATTGGCGGCGTACTTCCCGCAGCAATTGCCGAGGACTGCGCAGGCTGTGGTCTTCCCCCAGAAAGTCGACCCAGGCCGGTGGCTGCCGGCGCACGTGGGGCAGCAGGCCGTGGCGCGAAAAAATCTCGACGGGCCCGCGATGACCGGCCTGTTCCAGGGACACCACGGCGTCCACCATGGTCAGCCCGGAACCAATGATCAGCACCGTGGATTGCGGGTCCAGTTGGGTCATGGCCTGCACATCCCACGGGTCGACTGCTGCGGCATTCAAGCCGCTGGATTCGGTCTGTGGTGTACGCGCTGCCGGGAACATGCCGGTGGCTAATACGGCAAACGTACCGCGCAGTTGCTGGCCGTCGCTCAAGGTCAATAGTGTGGAGTGTTCGTCCACCTCGAGGTCTACCACTTCGGCGCGGACATGCTCGACGGTCGACGCCGATAACGCCTTGGCCTCCGCCAGCCGTTGTTGCGCGTACAAGCCAAAGATCCCACGGGGCGGGAACAGTTCGCTGATGGGCACGTGCTGCTGGTCCGACTCGGGCCAACCGCCGTCGGCGATGTAGGCGGTCAGCCACTGGGTCAGATCATCGGCATTATCCGGGTCGACGCTCATGCGGGCGGCGTTGCCGTTCAAGGTGTGGCCGAGTTCCACCGCACTGTAGGCCTCGCCGCGCCCCAGTTCCTGGCGCGGTTCGATCACCAGGATCTGCCGCTTGCCCGGCAGGCGCAGCAATTGCACCGCCAGCATCGTCCCGCTCAGGCCGCCGCCGACAATCAACACATCAGCGTTGCGAATGGCGCTCGTCGCCTGTCCGCGTTCGGTTTCACTCATGAAATTGCGCCCTTACTGTCTGCCTGAATGGTTGTGGTAAAAATCGCCCCGTGCAGTATCCAGCACATCGACACGAGACGCCTAGTTCAGCTCGACTGTGGGAAGCCCAGGCTTTGGCCGCTCTTCAGCCATTGCTCAAGCACCGCCGCCAGGCCACCTTGCCAATGGGTGCTCTCCTCGCTCCACAATTCGGTCTTGCCGGAAGGCTGCCACCAGCGGCAGAGCCGTTGGGAAGTGTCCACGGGGTCGATCCGTTGCACGACCGCCAACGGCTGGAACCCAGGGACATACGCATGGGTAGGCCGGATGCGCCACACCTGTTGCTGCAAGGCCGCGGGCTCGAGGTCATCCGCCAGGGTCAGGATCTGGCCACCGATCACCTGGGCGGCCAGGGCCAGCAGTAACAGACCGGGTTCGAAGGCACCGCTGAGGGCCAGCCGCGACTGTTCGGTAAAGCCCTGCTGACGCAAGCCATCAGCCAGGCGCTCGACATCCCGCAACGCATCAATCCAGCGCCAGGCGTACCACTGGCCGTCACGCTTGTGGCGCAGGGCGCTGTGCAACGGGGTCACTTGTGCCCAATGGCGCAATTGCGCCAACGCCTCGGGCAGCACCGTGACCCGTTCGGCGGGCCATTCCACATCCAGCGGAAGTTCGAGTTCATGCACGCTCATAGGGTGATGCTCCTATTGGTGAAACAAGCATGCGGTGGTCCGCTGGCTGAAATCGTTGGATCGATGAAGATAAAATGTGGGAGCTGGCTTGCCTGCGATGGCGTTGAGTCAGCTTGCATCTCTACCGGCTGATACGCCGCTATCGCAGGCAAGCCAGCTCCCACATTGATTCAGTTTCTCCCGTTAGATCGCGGTGGCCTTCAGGTCACGATAGCTGGCCCCGGGATGGTTGTCCGCCAAGCGCGCACCGTCTCCAAACAACTTCTCCCGCAGGGTGCCCTTGGCGTATTCAGTCTTGTACACGCCACGCTTCTGCAGCTCCGGCACCAGCAGCTCGACCGCATCGATAAAGGTCTCGTGGGTCAGTGCATAGGCCAGGTTGAAGCCGTCCACATCGGTCTCTTCAACCCATTCCTGCAACAGATCGGCCACGGTTTCCGGGCCGCCGACGAACAACGGGCCGAAACCACCAATGCCGACCCAGTCTGCCAGTTCATTCGGGGTCCAGACCTTGTTCGGGTCGGCGGTGGAGAACGCTTCCACCGCCGATTGAATGGCGTTGGTGTGCACATGCTTGAGGGGGTCATCGGGCTTGAACTGGCTGAAATCGATACCGGTCCAGCCGGAGATCAGCGCCATCGCGCCTTCGTAGCTGACGTAGGATTTGTATTCGTCGAACTTGGCCTTGGCCTTGGCGTCGGTCTCGCCAACGATCACCGTCTGCAGGTTGAAGATCAGGATTTTCTTCGGATCACGGCCTGCCTCCGCCGCACGCCGACGGATGTCAGCGACGGTTTTCTTCAGCAGCACTTTCGACGGCGCGGCGACGAACACGCACTCGGCCTGCTCGGCGGCGAACTGCTTGCCCCGGCTGGAAGCGCCGGCCTGGTAGAGCACCGGGGTGCGTTGTGGCGAAGGTTCACACAGGTGAATGCCGGGCACCTGGAAGTGTTTGCCGACGTGGCGGATCTCGTGGATTTTGCTCGGGTCACTGAAGATCCGCCGCTCGCGGTCGCGCAACACGGCGCCCTCCTCCCAGCTGCCTTCCCAGAGTTTGTAGCAAACCTCCAGGTATTCCTCGGCGTAGTCGTAGCGCGCATCGTGTTCGGTCTGGGCTTTCTGGCCAAGGTTCTTGGCGCCGCTTTCCAGGTACGAGGTGACGATGTTCCAGCCGACGCGGCCCTTGGTCAGGTGATCGAGGGTGGAAAGGCGCCGGGCGAACGGATACGGGTGTTCGAAGGACAGCGACGCCGTCAGGCCAAAGCCCAGGTGCTCGGTTACCAGCGCCATGGGGGCGATCAGCGACAGTGGGTCATTGACCGGCACTTGGGTGGCCTGGCGAATCGCCGCGTCACCGTTGCCGTTGTAGACGTCGTAGATGCCCAGCACGTCGGCAATGAACAGGCCGTCGAACTTGCCGCGTTCGAGGATTTTCGCCAGGTCGGTCCAGTACTCCAGGTCCTTGTACTGCCACGAGCGGTCACGCGGGTGAGCCCACAGGCCCGGCGACTGGTGGCCGACACAGTTCATGTCGAAGGCATTCAAGCGGATTTCACGAGGCATTAAACAGTACTCCGGGGGGCGACACCGTTGAGGTGGTAGTTGCCGACAATCTGGTATTTCCAGCGCAAGGGATCATCAAGGGTGGGTGGCAGTGCGGTGCGCTGGCCGGTGAGTTCGAATTCGGCGTTGCTGGCGGCGATGAGGGCTTCGGCAGCCGCGATCTGGGCTTCGGTGAGGGCAACCGGGCTCGGGTGGGTTTCGGCACGCTCAAACAAAGCGGCCGCGACCTCCACGCGAATCTGCAAATCGCCGAAGCGGCTGATCACGTAGGGGTCATCACTTTTCTCGACAAAGCGCCGGGTACTTTCCAGCAGTTGGCGCGCCTGATTCAGTGCGGTCATGGATGAAGCTCCTCAGTTCCAGGCGTGGCGTGCGGGCTTGACGCCGTTGAGCACAAAGTTGCCGATCAAGTGGTATTTCCAGCGGGCCGGGTCATGCAGGGTATGGGTGCGCGCGTTGCGCCAGAAACGATCGAGGTTGTGCTTGCCGGACACCGAGCGGGTGCCGGCCAGTTCGAAGAGTTTGCTGCTGGCGAGCAACGCGGTTTCGGCTGACAGCACCTTGGCCTGGGCGACCACCAGCGAGGCATCGGCCACGGTGTCTTCGTTGGGGTTGGCCAGGGCCTGGTCTACGGCAACGCCGGCCTTGGCGAGGATCGCTTCGGTGCCGTGGACCCGCCATTCCAGGTCGCCGATGGCGGCGATGGTGAACGGGTCTTGCCAGCCGTGATCCTGCTGGCTGTCGATCCAGGGCCGGGCCTGGCGTGCATGGATTTTTGCTTGTTCCAGGGCACCGAGGGCGATACCGGTGTCGACGGCCGCCTGGATAATTTGCGAAATCGGGCCGTTGGCGGTGGGTTGGTCGAAGGCCTGGTGGGCGGGAATCACCGCACTCAGCGGCACCTTCACACCGTCGAGGGTCACGCCGCCGCTGGCGGTGGTGCGCTGGCCGAAGCCGTCCCAACTGTCGACCACTTGCAGCCCCGGCGCGTCCCGCTCGACAAAGGCGATGAAGGCCTGGTCTTTTTCATTCACGCCCACCGCGGGCACGATATGGGCGAACAAGGCGCCGGTGCAGTAGAACTTCTCACCGTTGATGTACGCGCTGTCGCCGTCAAAGCGCACTTGGGTATCAAAGGTGCCGGCGTTCTTGCTCTTGGCCTCGGAGAAGGCGTTGCCGAAACGGTAGCCCTGCAAGACCTTGGCGAAGTAGTGCTGCTTTTGTTCCTCGCTGGCGGTTTGCAGGAGGATGTCGACAACGCCCAAGTGGTTCTGCGGAATTTGCCCCAGGGACGGATCGGCGGCGGAGATCAGCTTGATCACCTCGGCCACCGTCACATAGGACACCCCGGCGCCACCGTAGGCCTTGGGAATGGTGATGCCCCACAGGCCGCTGGCGGAGAATTCATCCAGCTCGGCCACCGGCAGGCGTCGTTCGCGGTCACGCACGCCGGCCTCGACGGCAAAACGCTTGGCCAGCTCGGTGGCGACGGCAATGGCTTCGGCGTCTGAACGAATGATGTGGGCAGGTTGCAGGGGTTGGGCTGACATGGGCCGACTCCAGGCTCCAGAGAGATACTGGGGTAATTGCAGGAGTCGTGCCTGAATCTAATGCTCAATAAAATCAGAGGGTTGCTTGTAAAACGGGGAAGTCGTCAGCGGTTCAAACCAGCAAAGTGTCCAACCACTGTTGCGCTGCCAACAGTTAGATCACCACATTGCGTACAAACCGCACCGCCACGTCGCCGTCATTGCGATAGGCGTGAAGGTAGCGACTGGCGAACATCAGGAACTCACCGGCGGCGACGTGTTTTTCCTCGTCACCCAGCACCAGCGTCAGCGTGCCTTCGAACACAAACAACTGCACGCTCCAGCCCTCGGGGTCCGGCTCGGGCATGTAGCGATCACCGGGCTCCAGGCGCATCTCCCATAATTCCACCTCGCGGCGAGCGGTGGCTTTGGCCAGCAGCACGGCTTTACTGCCGGGGATCTCGCCGGCCCAGGCCAGTTCGTTGATGCGGCTGTGGTCGGGGGCATCCGGGGCCTGGATCAGGTCGCTGAAGGCCACGTCCAGGGCTTCGGCCACCCGATCGAGGGTCGACAGGCTGACGTTCTTCTCCCCCGCCTCGATCGCCACCAGCATGCGCCGGCTGACGCCGGATTTTTCGGACAACGCCGTCTGGCTCAACTCTGCTGCATGACGCAGGCGTCGAACGTTCTGGCTGACGTGTTGCAGGACCGAAGCCCGTTGCGGATTTTCTTTGTGCACTATATTGCTCACAGGGTGGGGTTGCGCAGTATACTGCCCAGCTTGCGGCGCATTGTGCGGTCCGCGCCCCTACTGTGCAAGACCGAGCCGCCATGACCACCTCCCCGTTGTTTTCCCGTTTCAGCAAAGCCGAATGTGTATTGGTGGTGATCACCATGTTTTGGGGTGGCACCTTTTTGCTGGTGCAGCACGCCATGGCCGTGAGCGGCCCGATGTTTTTTGTCGGCCTGCGTTTTGCGGCGGCGGCGCTGATCGTCGGGGCGTTCTCGTTACGCAGTCTGCGAGGCCTAACTTTCTTTGAGTTGAAAGCCGGGTGCTTTATCGGTGTAGCGATCATGTTCGGCTACGGTTTGCAGACCATTGGCTTGCAGACAATCCTGAGCAGCCAGTCGGCATTCATCACCGCGCTGTATGTGCCATTCGTGCCGCTGCTGCAATGGCTGGTGCTGGGACGGCGGCCGGGGTTGATGCCGAGCATCGGCATTATGCTGGCGTTTACCGGGTTGATGCTGCTGACCGGCCCGGCCGGAGCATCGCTGAATTTCAGCCCCGGTGAAATCGCCACGCTGATCGGTGCGGTGGCGATTGCCGCCGAGATCATCCTGATCAGCGCCTTTGCCGGGCAGGTGGATGTACGTCGGGTGACGGTGGTGCAACTGGCCACGGCCTCAGTGCTGTCGTTCCTGATGGTGGTGCCGATGGGCGAGGCGCTGCCGGCGTTTTCCTGGTTGCTACTGTTCAGCGCGGTGGGCTTGGGGCTGACCAGCGCGGTGATTCAGGTGGCGATGAACTGGGCGCAGAAAAGCGTCTCGCCGACTCGCGCCACGCTGATTTATGCCGGGGAGCCGGTGTGGGCCGGCGTGGTCGGGCGGATTGCCGGCGAGCGCTTCCCGCCGATTGCCATGGTGGGCGCAGCGTTGATTGTGGCGGCGGTGATTGTCAGCGAAATGAAAACCCGTCGGCAGCGGCTCGCCGAACCCGAGATCGAACTGGAACACGAAAACCAGGGTTAAACGCCTCAGAGGCGCAACTCGCCGTCCAGGTTAATGGACTGTAGAAACGCCTCGTCATGGGACACCACGATCAATGCACCCTGGTATTGATTGAGCATTTGCTCCAGGGCAATCCGGCTGGGCAAGTCCAGATGGTTATCGGGTTCGTCCAACAACAGCAATTGCGGCGGACGCTGGGCGTAGAGCTGCGCGGCCAGGGCAATTTTCAGGCGCTCGCCACCGCTCAGTTGGCAGGTGTCGAGCATCGCGCGGTCAGCATCAATGCCCATTTGCGCCAGCCGGGTACGCGCTTCGCTTTCCGCCAGTAGCGGATTACTTTCGTAAAGCCATTGCACCGCCGTGCGCTCGGGGTGCTCCAATCCGGCGTGTTGATCCAGCCAGCCGATGTGGCAACTGCGCGCCAACTCGCCGGCGGCCACCGGCAACTGGCCGGCGATCACCCGCAACAGGCTCGACTTGCCGCTGCCATTGGCCCCCACGATCGCCATGCGCATCGGGCCGGTCAGGGTCAGATTGATCGGTGCGCGGCTGCCAAACGGCAGCACCACCTCGTTGAGTTGCAACACCAGCTTGCCCTGGGGCACCACGCTTTCCGGCGACAGCATCATGCGCTGGATCTCGGGCGCACACCGTGCACGCGCCTCGGCGATCCGCTGCTGTTGCTGCTCACGCGCCAGCTGCTGATTGAGGCGCAACTTGCCCTGGCTGTTTTCACTGCGCTCTTTCTGGGCGTTGGTGATCAGTTTGGTCTGATTGCCATCCCGGGCCTGGCGGTCGCCCCGGGCATTACGGCGCTGCTGACGCTCCATCTGGATGACCGCTTCACGCTGCTCACGTTTGGCGTGCGCGCGCTCCCCCTGCAACGCCGACTGGAACGCTTGCTGCTCCTGCTCCCGTGTCGCCGCATAGTGGCTGTAATTACCGCCGTACACCGCCAAGCCCGTGGGCGACAGTTCGACAATCTCGTCCATGTGCTCGAGCAATCCACGATCATGGCTGATCAGCACCAGGCCGCCGGACCAGCGATCAATCTGCTGGGCAAGCTTGTGTTGCTGATCAATGTCCAAGTGGTTGCTGGGCTCATCGAGGATCAACCAGTCTGCCCTGGACAACCAGGCGCCCAGCAAAGCGACGCGCTGGCGTTCGCCGCCACTGAGGGCTGCGGTGGGCGAGTCGGCAGTCAAGTGCCCCAGGCCGATGTGTTCCAGGGCAGCCACCAGTCGAGGCGCGCAATCCCATTGATCAACCGCCAGTGCATGGTCGTGTTCGTCCAGACTGCCCTCGGTGATACGCGCCAACGCTCCCAGCACTTGGTCGACACCTGCCAGCGCCGCTACGGTGGGATAGCGCTCGGGCTCCAGCAGTTGCGTCACCGCGTACACACTGCCCTCACGGCGCACATGCCCGCGGGTGGGCTGCAGGGTGCCCGCGAGCATTGCGCCCAACAAGGACTTGCCAGTCCCATTGGCCCCCACGAGGCCGGTCGCCCGGGCGCTGAAGGCATGGTTCAGGTTGTCGAACAGGCTGCGTCCGTCCGGCAGGCTGTAGGCGACATGGTCAAGGTGGAGCAATCGCTGGGTCATCACACGTCCTTATGTAACAGGCTGAAAAAAAGCCTTTGAACAGCATACCTGCCCTGAATACAGGCATTGAAACAATGCCAAACAGTCTTTTTCAGCCTACCTTGTAGGATCCTGCCACATCTTGCCGTTTGGTGATCAAGATTCCGGCACGTATGATGCATCCCAAACTCCCGCAGATTAGAAGCCTATGTCCCTGATAGTTCTACTGCTTCTGCCCTTTATCGGCAGCTGTCTCGCGGCCTTGCTGCCGCACAACGCACGTAATACAGAGTCCCTGCTGGCCGGCCTCGTTGCCCTGGTCGGGACGGTTCAAGTCGCCCTGCTCTACCCCCAGATCGCCCACGGTGGCGTGATACGTGAAGAATTCATGTGGTTGCCCAGCCTCGGGCTGAACTTCGTATTGCGCATGGACGGTTTTGCCTGGCTGTTCTCGATGCTGGTACTGGGCATCGGGACTTTGGTGTCGCTGTACGCCCGTTATTACATGTCGCCGGAAGACCCGGTGCCGCGTTTCTTCGCGTTTTTCCTGGCGTTTATGGGCGCCATGCTTGGCCTGGTGATTTCCGGCAACCTGATCCAGATCGTGTTTTTCTGGGAACTCACCAGCCTGTTCTCGTTCCTGTTGATCGGCTACTGGCACCACCGTGCCGATGCCCGGCGCGGCGCCTATATGGCGCTGATGGTCACCGGCGCGGGCGGTTTGTGCCTGCTGGCGGGGGTGATGCTGCTCGGGCATATCGTCGGCAGCTACGACCTGGACCAGGTCCTGGCTGCCGGTGATCAGATCCGTGCCCATTCGCTGTACCCGATCATGCTCGCCCTGGTGCTGATCGGCGCCCTGAGCAAAAGCGCACAATTCCCCTTCCACTTCTGGCTGCCCCACGCCATGGCTGCACCGACGCCGGTGTCGGCCTACCTGCACTCGGCAACGATGGTGAAGGCCGGCGTGTTCCTGCTGGCCCGCCTGTGGCCGTCGCTGTCCGGCAGCGAAGAGTGGTTCTGGATTGTCGGCGGTGCCGGCGCCATTACCCTGCTGCTCGGCGCTTATTGCGCCATGTTCCAGAACGATCTCAAGGGCCTGCTGGCCTACTCCACCATCAGCCACCTCGGGCTGATCACCTTGCTGCTGGGCCTCAACAGCCCGCTGGCCGCCGTCGCCGCGGTATTCCATATCCTCAACCACGCCACCTTCAAGGCATCGCTGTTCATGGCGGCGGGGATCATCGACCACGAAAGCGGCACCCGTGACATTCGCAAGCTCAGCGGCTTGGTGAAGCTGATTCCGTTCACTGCGACGCTGGCGATGGTCGCCAGTGCGTCCATGGCCGGCGTGCCGCTGCTCAACGGCTTCCTGTCCAAGGAAATGTTCTTCGCCGAAACCGTGTTCATCTCCGCCACCGCCTGGGTGGAAATCGCCCTGCCGGTCATCGCAACCATCGCCGGCACCTTCAGCGTGGCCTATGCCCTGCGCTTTACCGTGGATGTGTTCTTCGGCCCTAAAGCCACCAACCTGCCTCACACTCCGCACGAGCCACCACGCTGGATGCGTGCACCGGTGGAGTTGCTGGTGTTTACCTGCCTGCTGGTGGGGATTTTCCCGGCCCAGGTGGTGGGTTCGATCCTCGCTGCAGCCGCCCTGCCCGTGGTCGGCGGCGAGTTGCCGGAATACAGCCTGGCGATCTGGCATGGCTGGAACGCGCCGATGATCATGAGCCTGGTGGCCATGTCCGGCGGCGTGGTGCTCTACCTGCTGCTGCGCAAGCAACTCAAGCTGGGCCGCTTCAAATACCCGCCGATCATCAGCTACTTCAACGGCAAGCGCGGCTTCGAGCGCTGCCTGGTGGTGATGATGCGCGGGGTGCGCAAGATCGAAAAACGCATCAGCACCAAACGCCTGCAAACCCAGCTGTTCCTACTGGTGCTGGCGGCGGTGATCGCCGGGTTGATCCCGATGCTCTACAGCGGCATCAGTTGGGGCGACCGGCCGAAGATCCCGGGTTCCATCGTGTTTGTCACCCTCTGGTTGCTGGCGATCGCCTGTGCCCTGGGCGCCGCCTGGCAAGCCAAGTATCACCGGCTGGCGGCCCTGACCATGGTCAGCGTGTGCGGGATGGTGACCTGCGTGACCTTCGTCTGGTTCTCCGCGCCGGACCTGGCGCTGACCCAACTGGTGGTGGAAGTGGTCACCACGGTGCTGATCCTGCTGGGCCTGCGCTGGCTGCCACGGCGGATCGAAGAAGTCTCGCCACTGCCGAGCTCGTTGCGCAAGGCACGCATCCGCCGCCTGCGGGACTTTCTCCTGTCCACCGTGGTCGGTGGCGGAATGGCGCTGCTCTCCTACGCGATGCTGACCCGCCAGACCCCCAACGACATCTCCTCGTTCTACCTCAGCCGCGCACTGCCCGAAGGCGGCGGCAGCAATGTGGTGAACGTGATGCTCGTGGACTTCCGTGGGTTCGACACCCTGGGCGAAATCACCGTGCTCGGCGCCGTGGCGCTGACCGTCTACGCCCTGCTACGCCGCTTCCGCCCGTCGAAGGAAAGCATGGAATTGCCCGCGCAACAGCGCCAGTTGGCACCCGACGTAGCCACCGACCTGGTCAACCCGCGCCAGGCCAGCGACACCGCCCTGGGCTTCATGATGGTGCCGGCGGTGCTGGTGCGCCTGCTGCTGCCGATTGCCCTGGTTGTCTCCTTCTACCTGTTCATGCGCGGCCACAACCAACCGGGCGGCGGATTTGTCGCCGGGCTGGTGATGTCCGTCGCGTTCATCCTGCAATACATGGTCGCCGGTACCCAGTGGGTCGAGGCACAGATGAGCCTGCGACCGATGCGCTGGATGGGCTTTGGCTTGTTATCCGCAACCCTGACCGGGCTCGGCGCACTGCTCGCCGGTTACCCGTTCCTCACCACCCACACCTGGCACTTCAGCCTGCCGGTGCTGGGGGACATCCACGTCGCCAGCGCACTGTTCTTCGACGTCGGCGTGTACGCCATGGTGGTCGGCTCGACCTTGCTGATGCTCACCGCCCTGGGCCACCAATCGGTGCGTGCCCATAAACCCAGCAACCAGGCGAAAGCCGTTGCCAGCCAAGGAGGAGCCGCCTGATGGAAGAAGTCATCGCAATTGCCATTGGGGTCCTGGCGGCCTCCGGCGTCTGGCTGATCCTGCGGCCACGGACGTTCCAGGTGGTGATGGGCCTGTGCCTGCTGTCCTACGGGGTCAACCTGTTCATCTTCAGCATGGGCAGCCTGTTTATCGGCAAGGAGCCGATCATCAAGGACGGCGTGCCGCAAGACCTGCTCAACTACACCGACCCGCTGCCCCAGGCCCTGGTGCTGACGGCGATCGTGATCAGCTTCGCCATGACTGCGTTGTTCCTGGTGGTGCTGCTGGCGTCCCGGGGCCTGACCGGCACTGACCATGTAGACGGCCGGGAGCCCAAGGAATGACCTGGATGAATCAACTGATCATCGCACCGATCCTGCTGCCGTTGCTGACCGCCGCGCTGATGCTGATGCTCGGCGAGAAACACCGCCCGCTCAAGGCGCGAATCAACCTGTTCTCCAGCATGGTCGGCCTCGGCATCGCCGTGCTGTTGCTGTACTGGACCCAGAAAGGCGGCCCCGGCTCCATCGGCGTGTACCTGCCGGGCAACTGGCAAGTGCCGTTCGGCATCGTGCTGGTGGTGGACCAACTGTCGGCGATGATGCTGGTACTCACCGGGATCATCGGCGTCAGCGCCCTGCTGTTCGCCATGGCCCGTTGGGATCGGGCCGGCACCAGTTTCCATGCGCTGTTCCAGATTCAGTTGATGGGCCTGTATGGCGCCTTCCTGACCGCCGACCTGTTCAACCTGTTCGTGTTTTTCGAGGTGCTGCTGGCGGCCTCCTACGGCCTGATGCTTCACGGCTCCGGCCGGGCGCGGGTGTCGGCGGGGCTGCATTACATCTCGATCAACCTGCTGGCCTCGACCTTGTTCCTGATTGGTGCGGCGCTGATCTATGGCGTCACCGGCACCCTGAACTTTGCCGACCTGGCACTGAAAATCCCCCTGGTACCGGAGGCCGATCGCGGCCTGCTGCACGCCGGTGCAGGTATCCTCGCCGTCGCCTTCCTGGCCAAGGCCGGCATGTGGCCGCTGAACTTCTGGCTGGCACCCGCCTACTCCTCGGCGAGTGCGCCGGTGGCGGCGATGTTTGCGATCATGACCAAGGTCGGCGTGTACACCGTACTGCGCCTGTGGAACCTGCTGTTCTCCGGCCAGGCCGGGGCCTCGGCGCTGTTTGGCGGCGACTGGCTGATCTACGGCGGCATGGCGACCATCGTCTGCGCGGCGCTGGCGATGATCGCCGCGCAACGCCTGGAACGCATGGCCAGCCTGAGCATTCTGGTGTCCGCCGGGATCCTGCTGTCGGCGGTGGGGTTTGCCCAGCCAAGCCTGACGGCCGGGGCGCTGTTTTACCTGGTCAGTTCCACCCTGGCGCTGAGCGCACTGTTCCTGCTGGCCGAGCTGATCGAGCGTTCGCGCTCGGCCAACGACATGCCCCTGGACGACGAAATCGAAGCCCTGCCCAAGGCCATGGAATCCCTGCATCCACCGCCCGGCACCAACCTCGACGATGAGCAGAAAGCCGTCGTAGGCCAGGTCATTCCCTGGACGGTGGCCTTCCTCGGCCTGAGCTTTATCGCCTGTGCCCTGCTGATCATCGGCATGCCGCCGCTGTCCGGGTTTATCGGCAAGCTCAGCCTGCTCAGCGCGTTGATCAACCCGATGGGCCTGGGCAACGCCATCGACGAACCGGTACGCCCGGCGGCGTGGGGCCTGGTGGCGCTGTTGATCTTCTCCGGCCTGGCCTCGCTGATCGCCTTCGCCCGCCTTGGCATCCAGCGCTTCTGGACCCCGGAAGAACGCCCGTCGCCGCTGTTGCGCCGCTTCGAGTGTGTGCCGATTTTCTTCCTGCTGGGCCTGAGCATCGCCCTGACCTTCAAGGCCGAGCCGCTGATGCGCTACACCCAGGCCGCCGCCGAAAGCCTGAACAACCCGGAGCATTACGTGATGGCGGTCATGGCGACGCGCCCGGTGCCGAGCCCTGAAGCCAAGGCCGCCGCATTGGAGATGCAGCCATGAAGCGTCTGTTCCCTGCCCCGTGGCTATCGTTGGCACTGTGGTTGTTGTGGCTGGTGTTGAACCTGTCCGTCAGCCCCGGCAACCTGCTGCTGGGTGCGATTCTCGGTTTTGCCGCACCGCTGATGATGGCGCCATTGCGCCCGTTGCCGATCCGCATCCGCCGCCCGGGGGTGATCATCCGTTTGTTCTTCCTGGTAGGGCGTGACGTGATCATCTCCAACCTTGCCGTGGCCTGGGGCATCCTGACCTGCGGCTCGCGCCCGCCGCGTTCGCGCTTTATCAAGATCCCGCTGGACCTGCGGGATGCAAACGGCCTGGCCGTGCTGGCGATGATTACCAGCGTAACGCCGGGCACCGTGTGGTCGGAACTGGCCCTGGACCGCAGCATCCTGCTGATCCACGTGTTCGACCTGGATGACGAAGCGCAGTTTATCGAGCACTTCAAACACGCCTACGAACGGCCCCTGATGGAGATCTTCGAATGAGCGCCCTGCTCTCCAATGCGATCCTGTTCAGCCTGTTCCTGTTCTCCCTGGCCATGGTGCTGACCCTGGTGCGCCTGTTCAAAGGCCCGTCGGCCCAGGACCGGGTGCTGGCACTGGATTATCTGTACATCCTGGCCATGCTGATGATGCTGGTGCTGGGCATTCGGTATGCCAGTGACACGTATTTTGAAGCGGCGTTGTTGATTGCGCTGTTTGGTTTTGTGGGGTCGTTTGCCCTGGCGAAATTCCTGCTGCGTGGGGAGGTGATCGAATGATCAATGTCGATGTGTTACCGCTGTGGGTTGAAGTGATCGTCGCGGTATTGTTGGTGCTGAGCAGCCTGTTTGCGCTGATTGGGGCGATTGGGTTGTTGCGGATGAAAGACTTCTTCCAGCGCATGCACCCGCCGGCGTTGGCCTCGACCTTGGGCGCCTGGTGTGTGGCGCTGGCCTCGATCATCTATTTTTCGGTGCTCAAGTCCGGGCCGGTGTTGCACGGTTGGTTGATCCCGATTCTGCTATCGATCACGGTGCCGGTGACCACGTTGCTGCTGGCACGCACCGCGTTGTTCCGCAAGCGCATGGCCGGGGATGATGTGCCGGCTGAAGTCAGCAGCCGTCGCACTGACAGCGGCAGCTGATCCCGGCAGGCGCCGCAGTGGTGAAATCCGTTCTCCAATAGAATCCATAAAATAGAACCTCAATCGCTAATCCCGGTATCGGGATCACTTTATGAGGTTCTCCCCCATGGCATTCACTCCCCTTGTCCAGGCCCATCTCGACGCGTGGGTTGCCTGCGCCGCTGACTTTGGCCCATTTCTCTCGGGCCAGGAAACCACCCTCACCCTCAACGAGCAGCGCAAGGCTTATGAGCAGGTGCTTTGTTCCCATCCGATTCCCGCCGGTGTCAGCTTTTGTGACGTCGATATGGGTGGCGTACCGGGCATGATGGTCGTGCCTGATGGGCTTGAGGGTGACCGGGTGCTGCTTTACATCCACGGCGGTGGTTATGTCGGCGGCAGCCCGCGGGGCTACCTGGGCCTTGCCGGCCACTTCGCAAAACTGCTGGGTGCAAAGGTCTACCTGCCCGACTACCGCCTGGCGCCCGAGCATCCGTTCCCCGTGCCTATTGATGACACGTTGCAGGCCTATCGCTGGCTGCTCGACCAAGGCAATGACCCCAGGTCCATCGTGTTCTCGGGCGATTCGGCCGGCGGCGCGATGGTGGTGTCGGTGATGGTCAAGGCCCGCAACGCAGGCCTGCCACTGCCCGCCGGGGGCGCCGCCTTGTCGCCGTGGGCCAACCTGGAACACACCGGCGCCTCAATCGACAACCGTGACGGCCTCGACCCGCAAGCCTCCCGCCTGGGGCTGACGCTGCTTGCAAAAGCGTTTCTCAATGGTGCGCTGCCGAATGATCCCGATGCATCGCCGGTGTTCGCGGACGTCCGGGGATTGCCGCCCATTCTGGTGCAGATCGGCGAAAACGAAGTCATGCTCAGCGACGCCATGCGCCTGGCCACCCATCTGGGGGAAAACCGGGTACGCGTGTCGCTGGAGGTTTGGCCCGGGATGTTTCATGTCTGGCATTTGTTTGCGGCAATCTTGCCCGAAGGCATGCAGGCTGTGGCGAATGCGGCGTTGTTTCTGGACCAGGCAATACGTGGCAGCCGTAGCGCTTGAGTGGTTGCGCAGAGCGCGGGAAAGGCAGCGCTCCTGCCGATAATTATCTGTCACCTGGGTCCCCACCGCCCCACCTACCTTTATCGGACAACGTATCCCGATACAGGTAATGATCATGTATACCCATTCCGATGCACTGACCACGCTGTTTGATTTGCTCAACGCGCTGAATGCGCTGATTTCACATTTGACGAGCCAGCAACAGGCAGCCAAGCAGCGGGGTCTCGAGTTGTATCAACTCGGTGAATTCGAAGAGTGCGAAACCCCTTTGACCATCTCCGCCTCGGCCGGCGATGCGCCGTCCCAATATGCCCTGGGCGAAGCCATCCGGCGCCGGGTCGGCAGTGTCGGCCCCGATGCCCAGGCGTGGTACCGCCTGGCCGCCGCCCAGGATCATGTGTACGCCCTGATGCGCCTGGGTGGCGAAACCAACCTGGCCAAGGCCAAGACCCTCGCCCAGGCAGGCGCCGATGCTGGCGACGGCGAGGCGATGCTGCAGCTGTATGAACTGACCAAAGACCGCTCGTGGCTGAGAAAGGCAGGTGATGCCGGCTGCGCCGAGGCCTATTACATTGCAGCGCTGCTGTATAACAAAAACCCGGAGGCCAGTGACAACCGCGACTCCATGCTCAGGTACGCGGCCTTCAAGGGCTTCCCGCCGGCGATGAAGTGGCTGGCCAACATGCAGACCTATTACCACAACCTCTCCTACCAGCGCATACACCTGGAAAAACGGCTTGCGCTGAATGATCTCGATGGCGTCATGACCTATGCCGGTGCGCTCGGCGGCTTCGATATCGATGAAAATGGCACCAACCGCTATCACTATCCCGAGAACAAAATCCACGCCTATGGGCTGTACTGGCTGGTCATGGACAGTACCCGGCAGAACCCTCGGCACGGCGAAGCCGCAGGCTACCTGCAACAGCTGGGCAGCGCGTTGAATACCGAGGAAATAGACACGGCCAAGGCGTATGGCCGCCAGTGGAAAACCGAGCACCCGGCGCTGTCGGAATTCAGGTTGACCTACAGCGACCTGAAATGACCGGCGACTGATGACGGATTCGAGAGCACATCCGGCAGTTAAAGATTAATTAATCCAAAAACAGCTTGGCTAAGTATTTCCAGGCTGGTACGGTTTAGTGGATTATTTAATCCACTAAACCTCAGGCCTCCCCCATGACAGCTCACACCCCTCGCTTCAACCATAAAGTCGCCCTGGTCACCGGCGGTTCCCGCGGTATCGGCGAAGCGATTGTCCGCCGGCTTGCATCTGAAGGTGCAGCGGTCGCGTTTACTTATTCCTCCTCTGTCGACAAGGCACAAGCGCTGGTTGGCCTGATCGAAAGCAAGGGCGGAAAAGCCTTGGCGATTCAGGCCGACAGCGCCGATGTGGGGGCGATAGAACGGGCGGTCGCGACCACCGTCGAGCATTTCGGCGCCTTGAATATCCTGGTCAACAACGCCGGGATCCTCCTGATGGGCACCGTCGACACCTTCAGCCTGGAAGACTTCGACCGGATGTTTGCGGTCAATGTGCGAGCCACGTTTGCGGCGGCCAAGGCCTGCTCGCCGGTGATGCACAACGGTGACCGGATCATCACCGTGGGCAGCGTGGTCGCTCAACGTTCGGGCTTCCCGGGCTCCAGTGTCTACAGCATGACGAAGTCGGCGATCGCCGGTATGATCCGCGGCCTGGCGATTGATTTCGCCCCGCGCGGCATCACCGTCAACAACGTGCAACCGGGCCCGACCAGCACCGACATGAACCCGGCAGACGGGCCCCATGCGGACATGATCAAAAGCCTGATCCCCTTGGGCCGCGTGGGCACTGCCGACGATGTTGCCGGAATGGTTGCTTATCTCGCGTCCGAAGACGCGGCATTTGTCACCGGCGCCAGCATGACCATCGACGGTGGTTACCTGGCCTGATCCATCAACTGCAATTTCCCCGAGGTAACCATGGCAAGACCCAGAGCATTCGACCGCGACCAGGTGCTGCGCGAGGCCATCCGGGTTTTCTGCGACAAGGGTTTTGCCGCGGCTTCAACGGAAGAATTGATGCAGGCCATGGGGCTGAGCCGCCAGAGCATGTACAACACCTTTGGCGACAAACGCCAGTTGTACCTGCTAGCGATGGCCGAGTATCAGCGCACCGGCGTCGACGACTTGATCGAGCGCCTGAATCAGGGCCCGACCCCGCTGCAGGCGCTGGAGGACACCCTGCAATCCTTCGCCACCCGCGCCCTGCGGGAAGGAACGGCGGGTTGCATGGGGGTCAATGCCATCTGCGAGTTCGGCGTGGGTGATGAAGAAATCAATCAACTCACCGCCCACAGCGCCGGCCGTTTGCGCAATGCGTTCGAACAGACCCTGGAGCGCGCGCAGCAACAAGGTGAATTGGCAGCCGGCACCGATCTCTCGGGCGCGTGTGATTTTCTGATGGCCACCCTCAGCGGCATGAAAATCGCCAGCAAGGGCGGCGCCACTACTGAGCAGCTGGAGTGCATTGCGGGTTTTGCACTGCGGGCGCTGAGCGCAAAAGCGTGATCAGCCCACTAGAGTATCGGCGCGCCAAATCGGCCCAATCGTGGCATCCAATGATCCAGGATCTGCGCTGACGCCAGGACATGGTGCGCATGCCCGATCAACAGCCGACGCGGCACGAACCCGATATAGCGGGAGTCATCGCTGTTATCGCGATTGTCGCCCAGCATGAAGTAACTGTCGGCCGGCACCACCACCGGGCCGAAATCGCGTAACGCCCGTACCGTCGGCATGAACTGAATCGTGCGCTGGCTGTTGTTCGCACGCTCGGTCAGCTTGATCCCCGGGACCGTGTGGCCCGGAGCGATGGGCTCGCTGATGTCCTGCCCATTACTGTAGGTGGCCGGCGTACCGTTGACCCACAACACCTCGTCGCGCATTTCCAGGGTATCGCCGGGGATGCCGACGATGCGTTTGATCAAGCGCGTGCCGTCCTTGGGCGAAGAGAACGTGACGACATCTCCGCGCTGGGGATTATCCAGTCTCGCCAGGGAAATATCGGTGAGGGGCAATTTGAGGTCGTACGCGACGCGGTTGACCAGCACCACATCACCCTCAAGTAACGTCGGGCGCATGGAACCGGAAGGGATGGGATTCCAGTCAGCCAGGGAGGTGCGGAAAACCCCGAAGCACAGCCAGAAAATGATCGCGTAACGGTAGCGGATTAACCAACGGCGCATAGATCCTCGCAATACGAAAAGGGACACCGGCCTGCGCCGGGTACCCACGGTGATTTTTGGCAATGCTCGCTTATTGCATCGGAAGATTAAATTAACATTAGCGTTGCCGACCCATGACAGTCGATATTTTCAAGCACATAGAAAAGGAGTTTCACGCCCCATGGATAGCAAATGTTCGGTCTTTATCGCAGCCAGCGTCGACGGCTTTATTGCCCGGCCAGACGGTGATATCGAGTGGCTTCATCGCCCTGAGTACGAAGGAGCCGAATTGAACGGCGTGACCTATGAACACTTCATCGCCACCGTGGATGCGCTGGTGATGGGCCGCAAGACCCTGGAAAAAGTGTTGTCCTTTCCGGAGTGGCCCTATGAGGGCACGCCGGTCATAGCACTCTCTCATCAATCGGTTGAGCTACCTGCGGAGTTGAAGGGCAAGGTTGAGGTGGTGAGCCAGGATGTCACCAGCCTCGTGGCAGCGTTGGCCGACCGCGGGATGAAACACCTGTATATCGACGGAGGCCAGACGATTCAGGCGTTTCTTGAGGCGGGTTTGATCGACGAGATGATCATCACGCGTATTCCGGTTGTGCTGGGTCAGGGGATCCCCTTGTTCAGCCCGTTGAGTGGCGAGCATGAGCTTCGGCATATCGGCACGTATGCGTCGGATAACGAGTTTGTTCAAAGCCGGTATGAGGTCGGTGGCAAGCGCTGATGCTCATTGAGCGATTGGGTTGAATCGAGGTGTCTGCATCACAGGCAAGCCAGCTCCCACATTAAGCAGCTATTCGCTTGATCTTGAACCGGCCTGATCTGTCCTTGAATGTGTCAACTATGTCCCCGCACAGGCGTCTGGCCCGTGGTCCGCCGCAAGCGCGGTCCCCATAGCAGCCAATACCCGAATAACGGATATATAGGCAAAAAAACGCCCCGAACCAGTCGGGGCGTTTTTCATTCAGCATTCACCAATCAAGCCTGATCAGCCAACCGCCACGTCGTCCCGCCCTTCCCGTCTTCCAACACCACACCCATCGCGGTCAGTTGGTCACGGATACGGTCGGACTCCGCCCAGTCCTTGTTGGCCCGGGCAGTCAAGCGTGCCTGAATCAGCGCATCAACTTCAGCGGCATCCACACGCCCTTCAGCGCCCGCCTGCAGGAAGTCGTCGGCTTCCATCTGCAGCACGCCCAGCACGCTTGCCAGCTCTTTCAAACGTGCGGCAAGCCCCGCCGCTGCGTCGAGATCGCTCTCGCGCAGGCGGTTGATCTCGCGCACCATTTCAAACAGCACCGCGCAGGCTTCAGGCGTACCGAAGTCATCGTTCATCACTTCGGTAAACCGTGCCACGAACGCTTCGCCACCCGCAGGCGCCACGGAGGGCAGGCCTTTCAGCGCGTGGTAGAACCGCTCAAGGGCGCCCTTGGCGTCCTTGAGGTTGTCTTCCGAGTAGTTGATCGCGCTGCGGTAGTGGCTCGATACCAACAGGTAGCGCACCACTTCCGGGTGGTATTTCTCCAGCACGTCGCGAATGGTGAAGAAGTTGTTCAAGGACTTGGACATCTTCTCGCCATTGATGCGAATCATGCCGCAGTGCATCCAGGCATTGGCGTAGGTCTTGCCGGTGGCCGCTTCGCTTTGGGCGATTTCGTTTTCGTGGTGCGGGAACTCAAGGTCGCTGCCGCCGCCATGAATGTCGAAGGTCTCGCCCAGGCAGCAGGTGGACATCACCGAGCATTCGATGTGCCAGCCCGGACGCCCGGCGCCCCATGGCGACTCCCAGCTCGGCTCGCCAGGCTTGGTGCCTTTCCACAGCACGAAGTCCAGCGGGTCTTGCTTGGCTTCGTCGACTTCGATCCGCGCACCGATGCGCAAGTCTTCGATTTTCTTGCGCGACAGTTTGCCGTAGCCCATGAACTTGGCGACGCGATAGTACACGTCGCCATTGCCCGGGGCGTAGGCGTAACCCTTGTCGATCAGGGTCTGGATCATCGCATGCATGCCCGGGATATGGTCCGTGGCGCGCGGTTCCATGTCCGGCTTGAGGATGTTAAGGCGTGCCTCGTCCTCGTGCATCGCAGCAATCATGCGCTCGGTCAGCGCGTCGAACGACTCGCCGTTTTCGTTGGCGCGATTGATGATCTTGTCGTCGATGTCGGTGATGTTGCGCACATACGTCAGGTCATAACCACTGAAACGCAACCAGCGGGTCACCAGGTCGAAGGCAACCATGCTGCGGCCGTGGCCGATGTGGCAGTAGTCGTACACGGTCATGCCGCACACGTACATGCGCACCTTGTTGCCATCCAGCGGCTTGAAGACTTCTTTGGTCTTGCTGAGTGTGTTGTAGATCGTTAGCACGACAGTTCCTTAAAACAGAATCACTGGCCCCACGAATCACGCAAGGTCACGGTACGGTTGAATACCGGAGCACCGGGTTTCGAGTCCTTGATATCCGCGCAGAAGTAACCTTCGCGCTCGAACTGGAAACGGTCTTCCGGCTGTGCGTCGCCAAGCGATGGCTCGGCACGACAACCCGTGAGAACTTGCAGCGAGTCAGGGTTGATGTTGTCCAGGAAACTGGCGCTGTCTTCGGCCTTCTCGGGGTTAGGCGAGCGGAACAGGCGATCGTACAGGCGCACTTCGCATTCGACGCTGGCCGCAGCCGGCACCCAGTGCACCACACCTTTGACCTTGCGGCCTTCCGGGTTCTTGCCCAGGGTTTCCGGGTCGTAGGAGCAACGCAGTTCGACGATGTTGCCATCGGCGTCCTTGATCGCTTCGTCGGCACGGATCACGTAGCTGCCGCGCAGGCGCACTTCGCCGTTCGGCTCCAGGCGCTTGTAGCCTTTTGGCGGCTCTTCCATGAAGTCATCGCGGTCGATGTAGATTTCACGAGCGAACGGCAGCTTGCGCACGCCGAGTTCTTCTTTCTGCGGATGACGCGGCAGTTCGAGGTTTTCGACCTGGTCTTCCGGGTAGTTGGTGATCACGACTTTCAACGGACGCAGCACGCACATGGCGCGCGGGGCGTTCGCGTCGAGGTCCTGACGGATGCTGAACTCGAGCATGCCGTAGTCGACCACGCCGTCGGAGCGGTTGGTGCCGACCATCTCGCAGAAATTGCGGATCGACGCCGGGGTGTAGCCACGGCGGCGGAAACCCGACAGCGTCGACATGCGCGGGTCGTCCCAGCCAAACACGTGCTTTTCATCGACCAGTTGCTTGAGCTTGCGCTTGCTGGTGATGGTGTAGTTCAGGTTCAGGCGGCTGAACTCGTACTGACGCGGGTGCGCCGGTACCGGCAGGCTGTCCAGGAACCATTCGTACAGCGGACGGTGGCTTTCGAACTCCAGGGTGCAGATGGAGTGGGTGATGCCTTCGATGGCGTCCGACTGACCGTGGGTAAAGTCGTAGTTCGGGTAGATGCACCACTTGTCACCGGTCTGGTGGTGATGGGCGTGGCGGATGCGGTACATGATCGGGTCGCGCAGGTTCATGTTCGGCGAGGCCATGTCGATCTTGGCGCGCAGTACGCGGGCGCCGTCCGGGAACTCGCCGGCGCGCATGCGGTTGAACCAGTCCAGGTTCTCTTCCACCGAACGGTCGCGGAACGGGCTGTTCTTGCCCGGCTCGGTCAGGGTGCCACGGAATTCCTTGGCTTGCTCCGGGGTCAGGTCGTCAACGTAGGCCTTGCCGGCCTTGATCAACTCGACAGCCCAGTCGAACAACTGGTCGAAATACTTGGAGGCATAGCGCACTTCACCGGACCATTCGAAGCCCAGCCACTTGATGTCGCTTTCGATGGCGTCGATGTATTCCTGGTCTTCCTTGGCCGGGTTGGTGTCGTCGAAACGCAGGTGCGTGACGCCACCGAACTCCTGGGCCAGGCCGAAGTTCACACAGATCGACTTGGCGTGGCCGATGTGCAGGTAACCGTTGGGCTCAGGCGGGAAGCGGGTGACGATCTGCGTGTGCTTGCCCGAATCCAGGTCCGCCTGGATGATCGGGCGCAGGAAATTGACCGGGACGGCAGGTCCGGCCTTGGAATTCGAGGTAGGGTCGACAGTGGGCTTGCTCATAGGATCCTTGAACAGACGAAGTACTTGGCCGGGTGAGGCCGACAAACAAAGGGCTTATCATAGCCGATGCTGTCAAGGCCCTGACAGAGCGTGGCCAAAAACTGCTGCATTTATTGCACAGGCGGTAAAAAACCACCTCGAAATTCCCGCAGGTCACGCTAAACTGCGCGCCTTGGCTGCCGTTTTTGCCAAGCAGGTAAGGCGCAAAACGCCCAAACCCACGAATTCCTTGAAAGAGTAGTGAACATGACTCAAGTCAAACTGACCACCAACCACGGTGACATCGTCATCGAGCTGAACGCCGAGAAAGCGCCGATCACCGTCGCCAACTTCATCGAGTACGTTAAAGCCGGCCACTACGAAAACACTGTTTTCCACCGTGTCATCGGCAACTTCATGGTCCAGGGCGGCGGTTTCGAGCCTGGCATGAAAGAAAAGAAAGACAAGCGTCCAAGCATCCAGAACGAAGCGGACAACGGCCTTTCCAACGACAAGTACACCGTCGCCATGGCCCGTACCATGGAGCCGCATTCGGCCTCCGCGCAGTTCTTCATCAACGTCGCCGACAACACCTTCCTGAACCACAGCGGCAAGAACGTGCAGGGCTGGGGCTACGCGGTATTCGGTAAAGTCACCGCAGGCACCGACGTTGTCGACAAGATCAAGGGTGTGCAAACCACCGGCAAGGCAGGTCACCAGGACGTACCGGTAGAAGACGTTATCGTCGAGAAAGCCGAGATCGTTGAGTGATATTGCTGATTTCAGATTTGCATCTGGAAGAGGAGCGCCCGGACATAACCCGGGCGTTTCTGGATTTATTGAACGGCCGCGCCCGTTCCGCCCAGGCGTTGTACATTCTGGGGGACTTCTTTGAAGCCTGGATTGGCGACGATGGGATGACGCCCTTCCAGCGTTCGATTTGCCAGGCTCTGCGCGAGCTGAGCGACAGCGGCACCCAGATTTTCATCATGCATGGCAACCGGGATTTCCTGATCGGCAAGGCGTTCTGCAAAGCCGCAGGCGCAACCTTGCTCAAGGACCCGAGTGTGGTGCAGTTTTACGGCGAGCCCGTGCTGTTGATGCACGGCGACAGCCTGTGTACCCGCGACCTTGGCTATATGAAGCTGCGGCGCATCCTGCGTAACCCCATCACCCTGTTCATCCTGCGCCACCTGCCCTTGGGCGCGCGGCACAAGCTGGCGCGCAAGCTGCGCAGTGAAAGCAGCGCCCAGGTGCGGATGAAGGCCAACGATATTGTCGATGTGACACCTGAGGAAGTGCCGAGGGTGATGCAGCAGTTCGGCGTGCGTACGTTGGTGCATGGCCACACCCACCGCCCGGCGATTCACAAGCTGCAGATTGGCGAGCAATCGGCCAAGCGCATTGTGCTGGGGGATTGGGACAAGCAAGGGTGGGCGTTGCAGGTGGATGAGCAAGGGTTTCAACTGGCGGCGTTTGACTTCGTCAATCCGCAGTTGGCACTGCCCGGCGCTTGACCCAGATCGTTCCCACGCTCTGCGTGGGAATGCATCCTGTGACGCTCTGCGTCACGACCTTCAAAAGCGGACGCAGAGCGTCCAAAGCGGCGTTCCCACGCGGAGCGTGGGAACGATCATGGATTGAAGCTTAGTGGCCCGAAGCCTCCGGCCCGGCCTTCGCCGCGAACGGCGGTTTCGCCAGCCATACAATCACGATCAACGCCATGAACATCCACCCCAGCAACGTGAAGTAATCCACGGTGGACATCATGTACGCCTGGCTCGTCAGTATCTGATCAAGCTGCGCATACGCCTTTTGCCCTGCCCCGCCGAGCGCCTGCAAGGCATCCCGAGTGGCCGAGTCGTAGGTGGTCATGTTTTCGCTCATGTAGGCATGGTGCTGGTCCGCCCGGCGAATCCAGATCCAGGTGGTCAACGAGGCTGCAAAGCTGCCGCCCAGGGTCCGCAGGAAGGTCGCCAGGCCCGCGCCGTCGGCGATTTGCGCCGGTGGCAGGTCGGACATCAGGATGCTCAAGGTCGGCATGAAGAACAGCGCCACGCCGATACCCATGAACAGCTGCACCAGGGCGATGTGCGTGAAGTCGACTTCATTGGTGAAGCCTGCCCGCATGAAGCAACTCAGGCCAATCGCCAGGAACGCCAGCCCGGCCAGCAAACGCAGGTCGAACTTGTGCGCGTACTTGCCCACAAACGGCGACATCAACACCGGCAGAATCCCGATGGGCGCCACCGCCAGGCCCGCCCAGGTGGCGGTATAGCCCATCTGGGTTTGCAGCCATTGAGGCAGGATCAGGTTGATCCCGAAGAACCCGGCATACCCCAACACCAACACAATCGTGCCGATGCGGAAGTTGCGGTAGGCGAACAGCCGCAGGTTGACCACCGGGTGCTCGTCGGTCATTTCCCAGATCACGAACACCGCCAGGGCGATGGCCGAAATCACCGCGCCGATGATGATGAAGTTCGACTCGAACCAGTCCAGGTCGTTGCCCTTGTCGAGGATGATCTGCAAGGCGCCGACGCCGACGATCAGGCTGAGCAAACCGACGTAGTCCATCGGCTGGTAGCTGGTGACCACCGGGCGTTTCTTCAGTTGCGAGCGCACCACCATCACCGCAAAGATGCCGATGGGTACGTTGATAAAGAAGATCCACGGCCAGCTGTAGCTGTCGGTAATCCAGCCGCCGAGGATCGGCCCGGCAATCGGCGCCACCACCGTGACCATCGCCAGCAACGCCAGGGCCATGCCGCGCCTGGCGGGGGGATAGACCGCGATCAGCAGCGTCTGGGTCATCGGGTACAGCGGGCCAGCAACCAGGCCTTGCAGCACCCGAAAGCCGATCAGCTCAGGCATCGAGGTGGAAATACCGCACAGAAACGAGGCCAGCACAAACAGGATGGTGGCCCACAGAAACAGCTTCACCTCGCCGAAGCGACGGCTCAGCCAGCCGGTCAGCGGCAGCGCAATGGCGTTGCTCACCGCAAACGAGGTGATGACCCAGGTGCCCTGCTCCGAACTCACGCCGAGGTTGCCGGAAATCGTCGGCAACGCCACGTTGGCGATGGTGGTGTCGAGCACCTGCATGAAGGTCGCCAGGGACAAGCCGATGGTGGCCATCAGCAAGCTGGGCGGCGTGAACGAGGCGTTATTGCTCATTAGCGTTGCGCAGCCTTTGGAGCGGCGACGCTGTTGTCATGAATCAACTGGGTGATCATGGCGTCAGCTTCAGCCAGTTGGCGATCGTAGACGTTGGTGCTGAACGAAGCCTTTTGCGGCGCCTGCTGGGCCAGTACCGGGCCGCTCTGGTCGTGCAGGTCGACATTGACCACGGTGGACAAGCCCACCCGCAGTGGGTGCTTGGCCAGCTCATCGGCGTTCACATGGATACGCACCGGCACCCGTTGCACGATCTTGATCCAGTTACCGGTGGCGTTCTGCGCCGGCAGCAAGGCAAACGCACTGCCGGTGCCTGCGCCGAGGCTGTCCACGGTGCCGCTGAACTTCACGTCGCTGCCGTAGATGTCGGATTCGATATCCACCGGCTGGCCGATACGCATATTGCGCAGCTGGGTTTCCTTGAAGTTGGCATCGATCCACAGCTGATCCAGCGGAATCACGGCCATCAACGCAGTGCCCGGCTGGACCCGCTGGCCCAGTTGCACGGTACGCTTGGCCACATAACCGGTCACTGGTGCAATCAGGGTGCTGCGGGCGTTGGTCAGGTAAGCCTGGCGCAACTGCGCGGCGGCAGCCTGCACGTCCGGGTGGGACGAAATCACGGTGTCATCCACCAGGGCGCTGCTGGTCTTGAACTGTTGCTGCACGTTGGCCAAGGCGTTTTGCGCCGAGGTCAGGTCGTCACGGGCGTGGGACAGTTCTTCCTGGGAAATCGCCCCGCCAGCGGCGAGGTTCTTGCGTCGGTTGTAGTTGTCCTGGGCCTTTTGCACGTTGGCTTGTTGCGCCAGCACCTGGGCCTTCATGCCATCGACGTTGCTGTACAAGCCACGCACTTGGCGCACGGTGCGGGCCAGGTTGGCCTGGGCACTTTGCAGGCCGACGGCCGCGTCGTTGGGGTCGAAGTTGATCAGCACCTGGCCTTCATGCACCAGGTCGCCGTCGTCGGCACCGATGCTCACCACGGTACCGGTGACCAGTGGGGTAATTTCCACCACGTTGCCGTTGACGTAGGCGTCGTCGGTGCTTTCGCTGAAGCGGCCATACAGTTCGTACCAACCCCATACGCCCAGGACGCCGAGGATAACGATCAGTGCCAACACAAACAGCATGACTTTGCGTTTGCGCGGGTTGCTGGTGGACGGTTGTTCAGGCTTTTTTGTTTCAGGAGCGTTGTTGCTGGTTTCGGCAGTGGCCATGACAAGTACCTTGAATTATTCAGTGCGCGTGACTGGGGTGGTCGAGGCCACGTTATCGGCGTGGAAACCGCCGCCCAGGGCCTGCATCAGTTGAATCGAAAGATCGATCTGCTCGGCATTCAGGGTGGCCAACTGACGTTGGGCCTGGAGTAATTGCTGTTCGATGCTGAGCACGTCCAGGTAATTACCGATACCCGAGCTGTAACGCTGGACGCCGGTGTCGTAGGACTGCTGGGCAATGTCAGCGGCGTGTTGCTGGGCCTGGATCTGCCGGCCGGTCTCGCGCAATTGCGAGAGGGAGTTGCCGATATCGCCCAAGGCTTGCACCAGGGTTTTGTTGTACTGGGCCACGGCCAGGTCGTAGTCGGCGTCGCGAGCGTCGAGGTCGGCGCGCAGGCGGCCGCCGTCGAAGATCGGCAGCGAGATGGTCGGCGCTATGCTGAAGAAGCGGCTGGCCGAACCAAACATCGCATCCCCCAGCAACGACTCGGCCCCGGCGCTCGCGCTCAGGTTGAGGTTGGGGTAGAAACGGGTCTTGCTGGCATCGATGTTCTTGCTTGCAGCCTCGACACGCCAGCGTGCGGCGATCAGGTCCGGACGACGGCCCACCAGCTCGGCAGGCAATACGGAAGGCACGGCAACCGCGCTGGGCTTGAGCACGTTGGGGCGTACCAGTTCGCTGCCGCGGTCCGGACCTTTGCCGAGCAACACGGCGAGGGCGATCTTGGCGCTCTGCAGTTGTTTTTCCGCATCGATCAGTTGCGACTGGGAGCTGGCTTCCAGGCTCTCGGTTTGCTGGTACTGGTACTGGCTGTCGATCCCGGAGTTCAGGCGACGCTTGCCCAGATCGAGCATTTGCCGGGTGCGCTTGAGGTCATCATTGGCCAGGTCGCGCACGATATGGGCCTGGCCCAGGTCGCTGTAGGCCTTGGCGACGTTGGCTGCGAGGGTCAGGCGCGCGGCCTGTTGGTCGACTTCGGCGGCGCGGGCCTGGCCCAGCGCGGCTTCCCACGCGGCACGCTGGCCACCCCAAAGGTCAAAGTTGTAATTGAAGCTGGCGCCGATGTTGCGCACGGTGGCGTAAGTGCCGCCGACCCCTTGTGGGTCCTGGTCCTTGGCCAAGCGTGAACGGCTGACCCCGGCGCTGGCATCCAGGGTTGGCATGCGGTCGGCGTCGGCAGCATAGGCAGCGGCTTCGGCCTGGTGGGCGCGGGCGCTGGCCACTTGCATGTCGGGGCTGTTCTGCAGGGCTTCCTGGATCAGGCCGTCGAGTTGTGGGTCGCCAAGGCCTTTCCACCAGTCGGCGGTGGGCCAGGCGGCGGTGGACAGGGTCACGCCGCTGAGGGATTTGCCGGTTTGCAGGTTATTGGCTTCGAGGCGTTTGCCTTCTGTGTTCAAGCCGCTGAAATTGGCACAACCGGCCATAGTCATGGCCACCAGCACGAGGCTGAGGCCGGCACGCAAGGAGCGATTGTTCATGCACCACCTACCCGCTGAATGGTGATGGGGTCACCCGCAGCTATCAGAATTTTCTTCAAGATTTTTTCCAGGGTTTGCAATTCACCCGGCTCCAGCGCGCCTGCCAACTGGTTCAAGGCCTGGGCACCAATGTGCGGCAGCATGTCGGCCACGCGCTGGCCTTCCGCGGTCAGCACCAACTGCACCTGGCGCCGGTCCTGCTCGGAGCGCTTGCGCGCCAGCAGGTCCTTCTGTTCCAGGCGGTCGAGCATGCGGGTCATGGAGCCGCTGTCCAGGGACAGGTTGCGGCACAGTTCGGCCGGGGTGTCGACGCCGTACTGGGCCATGATGATCAACACCTTGAACTGCGCGGCCGTGATGCCGTGGGGTTCCATGTGGGTGTCGATGATCTTGTCTTTAAGCAGCGCAGCCCGGCCCAGCAGCAAGCCGAGGTGGCAGTTGTGAAAGTTTTCGGGGGTGAAGTGCTTCATCGTGACCAGCCTATTAACTGCCTAAGCAGTGAATGTGTGACACGATGTTACTGCCTAGGCAGCGAATGTCAAACGAATAGTTAGGTTGCTTGCTAATTAGCCGATAAAGGGTGGGAGCCGGGCTCCCACCCTGAACGTGTACCGATCAGAAATCGCGCTTGTAGAAAATATCCAGGGAGCTGGCCACACCGCTGGCCACTTCCAGGTACACCTTCTTGCTCAGCAGGTAGCGCAAGGCAATGGTGTTGGCCGGTTCAAAAACCCCGACGCCATAACGCAGGCTGAGCTTCTCCGAAATCTTGCCGCTGGCCACCACGGCGGTATTGGTGCCGCTGCCCTGGGTGTCCAGTTCAAAGTCCTGGATGCCCAGGTTCTTGGCGATGTCCGAAGTGACCCCGGCACTGCCCATCAACCCAAGACCCAGCGCCGCTTCTGCCAGCATGTTGTTGTCCTCACCGTTGGTGGTGCGTGATCGCCCCAACACCAGGTAAGACAAGGCATCCTCCTGGGCCATCGCCGGCTCCGAGAAGATTTGCGTCGTCGGCTGCTCGGCACTGCCGCTCAGACGAATACCGGCGGTGACGGTCCGGGACGGCTCGGTAGTTATCCGCACCGCTTCGATATCCAGGAACGGCTGGTCAAGCGGCCCGGCGAACAGTAGCCGCGCACGACGCACCGTGAGGCGCTGGCCGTAGGCGCGGTAGCGGCCGTCGTTGAGCCACAGTTCGCCACGGGTGTCCATGTTGTCGCCGATGTGCACGTGGCCTTGCAGGTTGGCGGTGAGGCCAAACCCGGCGAAGCTCAGCTTGTCCTTGCCGACCTCCACGTCGATGTCCATCGCCATGGCCATGGGCGGCTTGCCCTCTTCGGTCTGGCTGCCGACGATCACGGTGTCATCCGAGACCTTGACCGTCGACGGCGGCAGTTCGCGCACAGTGATCTCGCCCCTGGGAATCTGCACCTTGCCGGAGATCGCCAGCTTGTCGTTCTTCATGCTGATTTTCAGGTCGGGTTCCACTTCCAGGGCCGCGTACGGCTCCACGGTAACCGGCAGTTGCGTGCCTTGCAGGGCGATGTCCACCGCCAGGGCCTGACCCCAATCGATCTGGCCCTTGATAGTGCCCTGCCCGGCCTTGCCGCTGCGCCATCCGCCGCTGAGTTGCACGCTTTCGCCGGCAATCACCGCCTGGATATTCAGGCCTTCGAAACTGGTGGGCAGTTCCGGGCCGGAGATTTCGCCGCCGACCAGGTTGACGCTGCCGTTGACCTGAGGCGCCAGCAGGCTGCCGGCGATTCGCCCGTTACCGTTAAGCTTGCCGTTGAGTTTCTCGACCATGGGTACAAAGGGTCGGGCGACGGCGAGATCAAGGCCGGTCAGGGTGAAGTTACCGGTGATCGGCTTGTTCTTCGCCAGCGGATTGAGCTGCGCCTGCAACAGCAATTCGCCGAGCTTGCCGCCACGGAAATTGAGCTGGGTGTCGATGCGCGTGGGGTTGAGGGTGGTTTCCAGCTTCAGCGTGTCGTAGGGGAAATCCAGCCACTGATCCTTGTCCTTGACCCGCAGGGTGCCGCCACTGGCGTCCACCGAGACCACGCCTTTGGGGCCGCTGGCTGGCAAGTCGAGTTGCACGTCGGCATTGAGCTTGCCCTGCCAGGCGAAATCCTTGGGCAACCACTGGGCCAGGCTGTCGATGGGGAACTGCTTGAGGTGGTAACGCAGCTTCGGCTCTGGCATCAGGCGCTGGTCTTCACCGCACAGGCTCGCCGGGCCGGAGACCCAGCAATGGGCAGCAAAGGTCAGCTTGCCGTCGGCCAGGCGCTCGATTTTCGCCGGGGCTTGCAGCTTCCAGTCCTGGCCACCGGCTTGCACATCGCCGCTGGCCAGGCGCCCGCGCCAGTTGCCTTTGTCGAGGTTGCCGTCCAGGGCCAGGGCCAGCTTGAGCAACGGGCCGGCCAGGTCGAGCTGGACTTTCTGGCTCTTGATATCGCCCTGGGCGCTGGCAGTGAGGGTGCCGAGCTGGGTTTCACCGGCCTGGATGCCACTGCCCTTCAAGTCGATTTTGGCGCGCTGGGCGGTATCGAGGTTTGCGTCCAGGGTCAGGTTTTGCAGACGGTTGTCTTCGAACGCCAGTTGTTGGCCCACCAGGTTGAGCTTGCCTTGGGGTGCGTGCAGAGTGCCGGCGACGTCGAGGCGGCCGTTCATCTGACCGCGCAGTTGCGGCCAGAGTTGGGCGAGGCGCGTCAGTTTGATGTCGATCTGCCCGGCCAGCCGTTGTTGCAGGCTACCGCTGCCGTAGATGCGGTTGTCGCCGAGGCGGATGTCGAGGGCGCCGAGGGTCCACTGCTCGCCTGCGCCTTCGGCTTTGGCCTGAAGCACGGCGGGTTGGCCGCGCAAACGGCCCTTGAGGTCGAGGTCGGCATTGAGCTTGAGTTGCTCGTTCTTCATTTCACCCTTGCTGCGCAGCGGGCCGGCCAGAGTACCCGGCAGTTCCGCGACCCAGTACGCCGGGTTGATGGCCGACAGGTCCAGCGCAGTATCCCAGGCGATGCCATCGGCAAATTGCAGGTTCAGGTGGCCTTCGGCCTTGCCCTGACCGGCGGCGAGTTTCAACTCGGGGAGGAACACTTGCTTGAGGTCGCCGCTGAACGGGCTGGCCAGGCTGAACTTGCCCGCCGGGCCGTCGAGGTCGGCCTTGAAGTTGCCCAGGTAGTTGCCGTCCTTGTAGGAGACTTCGCCATTGAAGGTACGCAAGGCGACTTGGGGTTCGTCGATCACCGGGTACAGGCGATGCCAGGGGAAATCCAGCCAGTCGATTTTCGCGTCGGCGCTGAAGCCTTGCTGCCAGTCCAGATTGGCACTGACCTTGAGGCTTTGCTTGTCGCCGGCATTCAGGTCCAGCCCGGCGATCTGCGCGCCCTTGGCGTCGACCTTGCCTTGCAGCAGCAGGTCCACCGGGCCTTTTTCCGCCGGCAGAACGGCTTTGCCGAGCAGTTGGTAACCGTTGCTCAGGTCGCCCTTGGCGGTCAGGTCCAGCTGATTGAGTTGCAGGGTATCGGGCAAATCGGCGCTGGGTTTAAAGCCGTCGGCGGTGATGTGCAGTTGCGCCGGCAGGTTTTCCACCAGGGGCTGCAACTCGCCGCTGAGCTTGGCCGGCAGGTAGCCGCTGCTGTCAGCGTCGAGCTTGAGGGTCTTGAGCAAATCGCCATCGACCTTGAGCGCCAGCGTCCAGAGCGCACCGCCCGGCGCGTAAGGCAGGCTCAGGTTACCGCTGGCGGTCAGCGGCCAATTGCCGGTGGGTTGCAGCAGGCCGGACAGGTCGAGGACCAAACCGTCCCGTTGCAGGTGCACCGAGTCGATCTGCATTCCGGCGGTGGTCCAGTGCGCCGCCAGTTGCAGGCCCTGAAGCTCTTCGCTGCCATTGAACAGCAGGCTGCCGATGCGGATGTCGCCCAACTGAATGGCGACTGGCAGTTTCAAGTCCGGCAGGGTAATCGGACCGCTGCTTTCTTCGGTGCTGGGCGGAAATTGCAGGTTCACCTGCTCCACATCCAGCTGGTTGATGCACAAGGTCATGCGCATTAAACAGGCCGGCGACCAGTCGAACTTCGGTGCCTGCAGCTCCACGCGGCTGCTGTCTTGCTGCCACAACAGGTGGTCGACACTCCACTGCCCGCCAAGGCGACCCTGGAAATTCTCCACGGTCAAACCCGGCACCTGGCCCAGCACCCAACGGCTGCCGGCTTGGGTGCCCAGCACCGTCCACAGTGCCAGCACTATCACCGCGAGGGCCGCCAGAACGGCCAGCCCCGCTATTTTCAAACCACGCATCACAGCTCAGGCCCCATGGAAAAGTGCAAACGAATGCCGCCCGGATCTTCGAGGGCATGGGCCAGGTCGAGGCGGATCGGGCCGACCGGCGACACCCAGCGCACGCCCACACCCACGCCGGTTTTCAGGCTCGGCATTTCCAGGGTGTTGAACGAGTTGCCTTGGTCGATAAAGGTCGCGATCCGCCATTTTTCGGCGATGGAATATTGATACTCGGCGCTCAGGGCCACCATGTAGCGGCCACCGATGCGGTCGCCACGATCGTTTTCCGGGGACAGGGTCTGGTACTCGTAACCCCGTACGCTCTGGTCGCCACCGGCAAAAAAGCGCAACGACGGCGGCACGGATTTGTAGCCGTTGGTGGCACTGCCACCAAACTGCGCCCTCGCCAGGAAGCGGTGGTTGTCCCACAGGGTGGTCAAGCCCTTGATCGTCGCCGTGCCGTAAAGCAGGTTGGTGTCGGAACCCAGGCCTTCCTTGGCGACCTTCGCGTCGAACAGCAGGCGATAGCCATTGTGCGGGTCGATGCGGTTGTCGCTGCGCAGGTAGGAATAACTGATGCCCGGCATCAGCAACGTACTCAGGCCCGAGTCGTTGCCCAGGCGATATTCTTCGCGCTGCCACTTGAGCGAAATCACCCGCGTCCAACCGCTGGGCAACTTGCTGTGCCACTCGGGGCCGAGGGTGAGCAGTTTACTCAGGGTGTCGGTGTTGGCGATTTCCTCATTCTGGTAACCGCCGGCGAAACGCAGTTTGTCGGTGAGCGGCGGGTCCATGGGAATGTCGTACCACAGACCGACGTTCTGCCGGGGCGCCGACAGCTCGGCTTCCCAGCCATAACTGTGGCCCTGGGGGTTGACCCAGTGGCGCGTCCAGTTGGCCTTGCCCCGTGGACCGACGTCGGTCGAGTAGCCAAGGCCCAGGCCCATGGTGCGCGGCTTGCGGGTTTCGAGTTGCACGGCCACCGGGATCACGTCATTGGTCGAGGCCGCCGGGGCGGCGTCCACGCGCACGCCTTCGAAAAAGCCGCTGGATTGCAGGTTCTGGTTGAGTTCGGCGATCAGTTCGGAGTCGTAAGGCGCGCCGCTCTTGAACGGCACCATGCGTTGCAGCAGGTCTTCATCAAACGGCGTATCGCCGGCAAAGCTGACCTTGCCCAAGGTGTAGCGTGGGCCGCTGTCATAAATGAGTTCGATATCGGCCACGCCCGCCTTGGGGTCGACCGAGAGTTTCTGGCTGGTAAAGCGCCCGCTGAAAAAGCCGTAGCGTGACGCCTGGTTCTGGATGACGCGCTTGGCGTCTTCGTAGTTGCCGTGGTTGAGCACGGCGCCGGATTTGAGTTGGTCGCTGGCGGGCACGCGAAAGGCCTTGAGGTCGGCGGCCTGGCCGTCGACCCGAATGGTCACATTGCGCAAATGCACCGGTTCGCCGGGGTCGATGGTGAGGATCAGGCGCGGGTTCTTGCCGCCCTTCACATCGCTGGCAATCTGCGGTTGATAGTAGCCCAACGCCTGGGCGGCCTTGCGGGCCTGCTCCTCGGCGCCACGGCTGAACCGCAGCAGGGCTTCTTCGTCACGATCGCCGACCCCGCCGATATAGCCTTCGATGTTGGCTTTCAACGCGTCGTTTGAAGGCTTGATGCGCACATCCAATTCGCTTTGCGCCAAGGCGCCGCAGCTCGTGAACAGCAGAATCAAGCCGCTGGTAAATCTTCCTGGAAACTTCATAGGCCGGGATGCTACACGAGCTTGGGAGCGGGTTAGAACCCGGATTTGTCTGAATAATTCTGTCTCAAACCGTTGCAGCCTGTAACACCTGCGGATTTGCGTGAAAGAACACGTGTTCCAGAACAGGTCCTACAGCCACCTCGCCAATCTCTTCATACCCCTGGCGCTTATAGAACTCCAGATAGCGAGAATTCCCCGTATCCAGCACCACGCCGGATGAATGCGGGTCTTCGGCGCACCAGTTGTGCACCGCTTCCAGCAGTTGCTCACCATAGTGTTTGCCCTGGAATTGCGGGTGAATCCCCAGCAGCGGCAGCACGTGCACCGAATCCGAGGGCAGGCATGCCAGCACCGCCTGATGGTATTCCAGGTAGCGCCGGGTGCCGCGCACACCGGTGCTCAGCCACATGCGCAATTGCCAGGCCCAGCTTTCGGTGATGCCCAGGCGGCGGGTCGGTGGCGCGATCAGGGCGATGCCGATCAGTCGGTCGTTGACCAACAGGCCAATGGCCGGGAGTTTCTGGAAGAAGTGCTGCTTGACCAGCTCACGCACCGTGGCGCGCACCCGCTGTTCGTAGCCGGGACGTTCGGCTTCGAAGATGTAGGCGAACGTCGGCTCATGGCGATAGGCCTGGTACAACAAGGAACGGGCTTCGCGGGAATAGCCGCTGTCGAGCATGTGGATCTGGGTGATGGCAGTCGAGGTGTCAGGCATAACAGTGAATCTCCCCTGGGCGCGGCTCAAAAGGTTGCGCTCTTGTTATTACGAACGTCTGCGGCACTGGTTCGTTCAGTGTAGCCACCGGGGGCCGCTTCGCAGCCCTACGCAGCCTCGTGCCTCGGCAGCTGCTACAAGGCTGGCCCCCGTCCGACTTGTCGGCTAGCATCGCCCTTTTGCCAGACTGGACTGCCGACCATGAAAATCGTGTCTTTCAATATCAACGGGCTGCGCGCCCGCCCTCATCAGCTGGCGGCACTGATCGAGAAACACCAGCCGGACGTGATCGGCCTGCAGGAAACCAAGGTCCACGACGACCAGTTCCCGCTGGATGAGATCAAGGCCCTGGGGTATCACGTGTATTACCACGGGCAGAAAGGCCACTACGGTGTCGCCCTGCTCTCGCGCCAGGAACCGCTGGCGCTGCATAAAGGTTTTGCCAGTGACGAAGAAGACGCCCAGCGCCGCTTCATCTGGGGCACCTTCGCCGACGCCAACGGCAACCCGATTACCATCATGAACGGCTATTTCCCACAGGGCGAAAGCCGCGACCACCCCACCAAATTCCCGGCCAAGCAGCGCTTCTACGAGGACCTGCAAACCTTGCTGGAGTCGCAGTTCAGCAATGACCAGGCCGTGGTCGTGATGGGCGATGTGAATATCTCCCCGGAAGATTGCGACATCGGTATCGGCGCCGACAACGCCAAGCGCTGGCTGAAGACCGGCAAATGCAGCTTCCTGCCGGAAGAACGCGAGTGGATGGCGCGCCTGAAAAACTGGGGCCTGGTGGACAGCTTCCGCCACCTCAACCCGGACGTGGCGGACCGCTTCAGCTGGTTCGATTACCGCAGCCGTGGTTTTGAAGACGAGCCAAAGCGCGGGCTGCGGATCGACGTGATCCTGGCCTCCCAAGGGCTGCTGCCCCGGGTGAAGGATGCCGGTGTGGATTACGACCTGCGCGGCATGGAAAAACCCTCCGATCATGCGCCGATCTGGCTGGAATTGAGCTGATTCAGCACTGAGGGTCGGGAAGCCGGCCCTCGTCACATTTATGCAACCTGCCTGACTTAATCTCGCGGCACTCCCTTTGGCTTGAGAAGGTGCCGGCATGATGCTGCGCGTTCTATCCCTGCTGGCCCTGCTCAGCGCATTTCCCCTCGCCGCTTTTTCCACCCCACTGCCCTTCCCCGAATATGGCCCGGCCTTGCGCATCCAGGGTTCCAACACCATCGGCGCGGCGCTTGGCCCGGCGCTGGTCAAGGGGCTGATGGAGCAACAGGGGCTGCAAGCGGTGCACAGTGAGCCATCTGACCAGGCCAACGAACAGCACATCGTCGGCAAGACTCGCCAGGGCCAGAAGGTGACAGTGGAAGTGGCCGCCCATGGTTCCAGCACCGGGTTCGCGGCCCTGAAAAAAGCCAGCGCCGATCTTGCGGCGTCTTCCCGGCCGATCAAGGACAGTGAACTGGTGGATCTGGAATCCCTCGGCGACCTGAAGAGTCCGGATGCCGAACAAGTCATCGCCATTGACGGGGTGGCAATCATCCTCAACCCGCGCAACCCGTTGGGTACGTTGAACACCGAGCAACTGGCGCAGATTTTCAGCGGCGAAGTCTCGAGCTGGGAGCAACTGGGCGGCATCGGCGGCAAGATTCACTTATACGCGCGGGACGATCAGTCCGGCACCTACGATACTTTCAAGGAACTGGTGCTCAGCCGTCGCGGCAAGGCACTGGATGGCAGCGCCAACCGGTTCGAGTCCAGCGAGGAATTGTCGGATGCCGTCAGCCGTGACCCGCAGGGTATTGGTTTTATCGGGTTGCCTTATGTGCGCCAGGCCAAGGCAGTTGCCATTGTCGATGGCGACTCGCAACCCATGCTGCCATTGAGCAGCCTGATTGCCACCGAGGATTACCCGCTGTCACGCCGGCTGTTCTTCTATTTGCCGCCGGTTGAGCACAATCCCTGGGCCAAGGCCTTGGTGGACTTTGCGCAAAGCAGCACGGGCCAGGCGATCGTGGCCGCCAACGGCTTTATCGCGCAGCAGGTGCAAGCCATGGCGGTGGAGCCGCGGGCGCCAATGCCAGAGGATTACCAGGCGATCGCCCGGCAGGCGCAGCGGCTGACCGTGAATTTCCGGTTTGAGGAAGGCAGCGCCAGCCTCGACAACAAGGCGCGCCAGGACTTGATGCGGGTGGTGGCTTATATAAAGAGCCACGGCAAGCTGGACAAGCAGGTGACGCTGGTGGGGTTTGGGGATGCCAAGAGTGATGCTCAGCGGGCGGCGCTGTTGTCGAAGTTGCGGGCGATGGCGGTGCGACGGGAACTGGTTAAAAGCGGCGTGGTGCTGAGGGACATTCAGGGGTTCGGTGCCGAGATGCCCGTGGCGGCAAATACGGCGGATGAGGGACGGATCAAGAACCGGCGGGTGGAGGTTTGGGTGTATTGAGGACTTAAAGATCTTTATTGCCCCGACTGGCCTCATCGCGGGCAAGCCCGGCTCCCACAGTTGACTGCATTCCCCTGTGGGAGCTGGCTTGCCTGCGATGAAGACACCTCGGTGTTACTGGCCGCTGCGCATCATCTCCCGCGGCACGTACTTGCCGATCTCGAACTTGCCGATCGCCGCGCGGTGCACTTCGTCCGGGCCGTCAGCCAGGCGCAGGGTGCGCTGCATGGCGTACATGTAGGCCAGCGGGAAGTCATTGGAGACACCGGCGCCACCGTGGATCTGGATCGCACGGTCGATCACCTTCAACGCCACGTTCGGCGCTACCACTTTGATCTGGGCGATTTCGCTTTTCGCGACCTTGTTGCCCACAGTGTCCATCATGTAGGCGGCTTTTAAGGTCAGCAGGCGCGCCATGTCGATTTCCATCCGCGAGTCAGCGATCTTGTCGATGTTGCCACCCAGGCGGGCCAGCGGTTTGCCGAATGCAGTCCGGCTGACGGAACGCTTGCACATCAATTCCAGCGCACGCTCGGCCATGCCGATGGAGCGCATGCAGTGGTGGATACGGCCCGGGCCAAGGCGACCTTGAGCAATTTCAAAACCCCGGCCTTCGCCCAGCAGGACGTTTTCGTAAGGCACCCGGACGTTTTCAAACAGCACTTCGGCGTGACCATGGGGCGCATCGTCGTAGCCGAACACCGGCAGCGGACGTACGATTTTCACACCCGGCGCATCCACCGGCACCAGGATCATCGAGTGCTGCTGATGACGCGGCGCATCCGGGTTGCTCAGGCCCATGAAGATCAGGATTTTGCAGCGCGGGTCACAGGCGCCGGAGGTCCACCATTTTTTACCGTTGATCACCCACTCGTCGCCGTCACGTACCGCACGGGCCGCCATGTTGGTGGCATCGGAGGACGCCACGTCCGGCTCAGTCATGGCGAATGCCGAGCGGATCTCGCCGCGCAGCAACGGCTCCAGCCAGCGCTGCTTTTGCTCTTCGTTGGCGTAGCGCACCAGCACTTCCATGTTGCCGGTATCCGGTGCCGAGCAGTTGAACGGCTCCGGCCCCAACAAGGAGCGGCCCATGATTTCTGCCAGGGGAGCGTATTCCAGGTTGGTCAGCCCGGCGCCCAGTTCGGATTCCGGCAGGAACAGGTTCCACAGGCCTTCGGCTTTAGCCTTGGCTTTCAACTCCTCCATGATCGCAGTGGGCTGCCAGCGGTCACCTTCGGCAACCTGGCGTTCAAACACAGGCTCGGCCGGGTAGACGTAAGCGTCCATGAACGCGGTAACGCGTTCACGCAGTTCCTGAACCTTGGGCGAATAGGCGAAATCCATGGGCAGCACCTTCTCAATGGAGGTTGTTGAGGTCATGAATCGATGCTAGAACAGCGTTGATAATTTACCTAGCCTATTCTCGGCGTGTATTAACATTCATCACCGATATATGATCGGCGTATGGACACCTAACAATAAGAGCGCAGCGAAATGAATCTGAGCAAGGTCGACCTCAACCTCTTCATCGTCTTTGACGCGATCTACACCGAAGCCAACCTGACCCGCGCCGGGCAGATTGTCGGGATTACCCAGCCGGCGGTGTCGAACGCTCTGGCCCGCCTGCGGGAGACGTTCAACGACCCGTTGTTCGTGCGCACCGCCCAAGGCATGGTGCCCACGCCCATGGCCCAAAACATCATCGGCCCGGTGCGTAATGCGCTGTCGTTGCTGCGGGTATCGGTGCAGGAAAGCCGGATTTTCAATCCGCAACAGGCCGCCAAGACCTACCGCATCAGCATGACCGACCTCACCGAAGCGGTGATCTTGCCCGCACTGTTCCAGCGCCTGCGCCGCCTGGCGCCGACGGTGGTGATCGAGAGTTTCCTGTCCAAACGCCGGGAAACCACCAAGGAACTGGCGGCCGGTCGCCTGGACTTTGCGGTGGATGCGCCGCTCAACACCGACCCGCAAGTGCGCCACGTCAAGCTGATGGAAGACCGCTATGTATGCGCCATGCGCAAGGGCCATCCGATGGCAGGCAAGGACAAGCTCACTCTGGATGACTACCTGTCGCTGACCCACATTCATATCTCCAGCCGGCGCAACGGCCTGGGCCACGTCGACCTGGCGCTGGGCAAGATGGGCCTGCAGCGCAAGATTGCCCTGCGCTCCCAGCACTACCTGATGGCCTCGCAAGTGTTGCAGCAGACCGACATGGTGATGACGGTGCCTGAGCGCTTTGCCCGGCGCCATGAACTGCACTGGTTCAACCTGCCGGTAAATGATGTGCCCATGGTGGAAACCCATCTGTACTGGCATGAAAGCACCGACCAGGACCCGGCCAACCGCTGGATGCGCGAGCAAATGATCGAGTTGTGCCAGCAGGTGACCGCCCATGAGAAGAAGCTGGATAAGCAGCAGGCTTGAGCTGCTGCTTGACGTTAACGTCAAGCACCCATTAGCTTAACGCTCAAGACACTCCTTGAGCGCTACCATGAGCACGACCTACAGCATCTCCGACCTCGCCCGCGAGCTCGACATCACCACCCGCGCCATTCGCTTCTATGAAGAACAAGGCCTGCTGACCCCGGAACGCCGGGGCCAGGAGCGCATTTACTCGCCCCGGGACAAGGTCAGCCTGAAGTTGATCCTGCGGGGCAAGCGCATCGGTTTTTCCCTGGCCGAGTGCCGGGAGCTGATCGAACTCTACGACCCCACCAGCGGCAACCAGAAACAGCTGCACAGCATGCTGGCGAAAATCGCCGAGCGTCGCGAGCAACTGGAGCAACAGTTACTGGACATCGAACAGATGAAGCTGGAGCTGGACACCGCCGAAGAGCGGTGCACCCAGGCGCTGGAACAGACCATTCAGGGCCAGGTTGGCCATTCATAAAAGGTAGCTGCCATGTCCCTTCCCTCTCATGTGCGCCTGGTGGAAGTCGGTCCGCGCGATGGCTTGCAGAATGAAGCGCAACCCATCAGCGTCGCCGACAAGGTGCAATTGGTGGACGCCCTGAGCGCCGCCGGCCTGGGTTACATCGAAGTCGGCAGCTTTGTGTCGCCCAAGTGGGTGCCGCAGATGGCCGGGTCGGCCGAAGTGTTTGCGCAGATCCAGCGCAAACCTGGCGTGACCTATGGCGCGTTGGCGCCAAACCTGCGGGGTTTTGAAGATGCGCTGGCGGCGGGCGTGAAGGAAGTCGCGGTGTTTGCGGCGGCATCCGAGGCGTTTTCCCGGCGCAATATCAACTGCTCCATCAGCGAAAGCCTGGAGCGCTTCGTGCCGATCATGGACGCGGCCAGGCAGCATGGCGTGAGCGTACGGGGTTATGTGTCGTGTGTGTTGGGTTGCCCCTATGAAGGTCAGGTCGCCCCGGAACACGTCGCGGTAGTCGCTCGCGAGCTGTTTGCCATGGGCTGCTATGAGGTGTCCCTGGGCGACACCATTGGCACCGGCACCGCAGGCGCCACGCGGCGGATGTTCGAGGTGGTCGGCGCGCAGGTGCCACGGGACAAGCTGGCCGGGCACTTCCATGACACCTATGGCCAGGCCATCGCCAATATCTACGCCAGCCTGGAGGAAGGTATCCAGGTGTTTGACAGCTCTATTGCAGGCCTCGGCGGCTGCCCCTATGCCAAGGGTGCCAGCGGTAACGTCGCGACCGAAGATGTGCTGTACCTGCTCAATGGCCTGGGCATCGAGACGGGTATCGACATGGACAAGCTGATTCTGGCGGGTCAGCAGATTTGTACGGTCCTCGGGCGCCCCACGGGTTCGCGTGTGGCGAAGGCTCGCAGCGCGGGTTGAGTAGCGCGCCTGTGACGATGTGTTACCTCGCGGCTACACATCGGGTAACACGGGAACATATCTTGTCGCATTTCCTGAAAGAAATTTCCCGCTAAAAAACCAAGCTATTGATTTTAAAGGGATTTAAAAAGTTGGCACGGCTTCTGCTATCTCTATTGCATAACAAGAATAAAAAGCACCAAACCTAATAAAAATAAGACGTAACGACTCTGACATAACAAAAACAACACGGCAGAGACGCAGCTAACAGATTTTTTTGGAGAAGATGTGCTTCGCAGGGTACGGCTAGCCGAAACCCGCAACCGGATAGAGAAGAACAAAAAACTACCTTCAGGTAGCTACCCTCTGGTTGGATCGCGTGCGAAGAAGCAGATCAGCGCTCAAAAAAATACGTTTGCTCTTGACCCCGGATGGGGGTCGCCAAAAACAGCGGTAAAGGGCCACGGTTGCCAAAAACAACAACAGACCGCCCCTCAATAATAAAAAAGAGCACGCAACGACAAATTAAAGGGGACCTTCGGGTCCCCTTTGTGCTTTCTCGTGAAGCTGATTTGGGTGTATATCCGTTTTTTGGGTGATGGCCGCTTATGGTTCCGCTCTTACAGCGGCTCACTTTTGAAAAGCGCAAAAGTAAGCAAAACGCTCTTGCCCCACCACTCGGCACCTCGCTTAGGCTCGGTGTGCCCTCACTCCGGCTTTGGACCGTGGGCCGCCGTCATGGGCCATCCTTGGCCCAGGACGGCTAACCCGGCGTCCTGCCGGGTTACCCACGCTCCAAAGCCTGCGTTCGGCCAGCGTGGTTTAACGGGCCGCCTAAGATCAAAATCAAGATCAAAAGCAAAAGCACAGCGGCCTCCCGGCCGGCTTGAGTGTTGAAGAGCAAAAGCAAAAGCCAAATCAAAAGCCGGCACGGTCAAATGTGGGAGCTGGCTTGCCTGCGATGGCATCACCTCGGTGTACCTGATGCACCGAGGTGCCTGGATCGCAGGCAAGCCAGCTCCCACAGAAAAGCAGAGCTGCATCAGCTTCAGATTTGGCTTTCGCTCTGGATTTTGTCTTTGCTTTTAACACTCAAGCCGGCCGGGAGGCCGCTGTGCTCTTGATCTGCTTTTGATTTTGATCTGACTGCCCCAATAAGCCCGAGGCCGAACGCAGGTATTGCGGAGCGGGTAAACCGGCAGGACGCCGGTTTAGCCGCGCTGGGCCAAGGATGGCCCGTCGCGGCGGCCCGCGGAGTAATGCCGGAGTGAGGGAACACCGAGCCCTAGCGAGGTGCCGACAGGCGGGGCAGAGCCCTTTGCTTACTTTGGGGCTTTTCCAAAGTGAGTCGCTGTAAGAGCGAAACCATAGGTAGCCGTTACCTAAATAACGGATATACACCCAGAGCCCCCCTCACCCCTCCTTCAACTCTTCAATCATAATTTCCCGCATCCGAAACTTCTGAATCTTCCCCGTCACCGTCATCGGAAACTCATCTACAAACTTAAAATGCTTGGGCATCTTGAAGTGCGCAATCCGCCCCTTGCACCACGTCTGCAGCTCAAGCTCATTAGCCACATGCCCCGGATGAAACTTGATCCACGCCACAATCGCCTCACCATAGCGCTCATCCGGAATCCCGATCACCTGCACATCCGCCACCGCCGGATGAGTAAAGAAAAACTCCTCCAACTCCCGCGGGTAAACGTTCTCGCCACCACGAATGATCATGTCCTTGTTACGCCCGGCGATGCACACATACCCATGTTCATCCATGGTCGCCAGGTCGCCGGTGTGCATCCAGCCCGCCTCGTCGATAGCCTCACGAGTGCTGTCAGGATTGTTCCAGTAACCCAGCATCACACTGTAGCCACGGGTACACAGCTCACCTATCTGGCCCCGAGCAACCGTGTTACCCGCCTCATCAATGATCTTGCTTTCCAGCTGTGGCTGGGTACGGCCGACGGTGGTCACCCGCCGCTCAAGGTCGTCATCCGGCCCGGTCTGCAACGACACCGGGCTGGTTTCAGTCATGCCATAGGCAATCTGCACCTCACTCATGTGCATCTCGCTGATGACCCGGCGCATCACTTCGATCGGGCAGGTGGCGCCGGCCATGATCCCGGTGCGCAGGTGCGACAGGTCGAATTCAGCGCGGCGCGGGTGATCAAGCATGGCGATAAACATGGTGGGCACGCCGTAAAGCCCGGTGGCCTGTTCTTCGGCGACAGCGCTCAGGGTCAGCAGGGGGTCGAAACCGTCATTCGGGTAAATCATTGTGGTGCCATGGGTGATACAGCCCAGGTTGCCCATCACCATGCCAAAGCAGTGGTACAGCGGCACCGGGATCACCAGGCGGTCTTGCGCGGTCAGTCCCAAGCTTTCGCCGACCATGTAGCCGTTATTGAGGATGTTGTGGTGACTGAGGGTGGCGCCCTTGGGGAAGCCGGTGGTGCCGGAGGTGTACTGGATGTTGACGGGTTGATCGAAGTGCAGGCTGGCTTGGCGAGTGTGCAGTTGCTCGGGCGGAGTGCCAGCGCCGAGCGCCGCCAATTGCGACCAGGGCGTAAACCCCGAAGGAGGACTGGGATCCAGGCTGATGATGCCGCGCAGGTCGGGCTTCAATTCCTGCAGCATGCCGTGGTAATCGGAGGCCTTGAACGACCCGGCGCACACCAGCCACTGGCAACCGGACTGCTTGAGTACGTACTCCAGTTCACTGCTGCGATACGCCGGGTTGATGTTGACCAGAATCACGCCGAGCTTGGCGCTGGCGATCTGGCTGATGCACCACTCGGCGCAATTCGGGGCCCAGATGCCCAGGCGGTCGCCGGCTTGCATCCCCATGGCCAGGAACGCACGTGCATGCAAATCAACCGTCTCTGCCAGTTGCCGCCAAGTATAGCGACGCTGTTGATGGCGCACGACCAACGCTTCGCCGTCGGGGTAGCGCGAAACCGTTTGATCAAAGGCTTGGCCGATAGTCATGGCCAGCAAGGCCTTGTCCTGAGAGCCACGGCTGTAGCTCTGATTCGATTGATCCATAACGACCCCTGTTGTCTTTTTTGTAGGTTGACGTAAACGTAAACTACGATTGACAGGTCTGCAACGCAAGCTTACGTTAACGTAAAGGTGATCGCCCTCCCCGGGCGCATTGGCCACACAAAAACAACGTTAGAAGGTGCCCGTCCATGAGTTACCCCTCCCTGAACTTCGCCCTCGGTGAAACCATCGACATGCTGCGCGACCAGGTGCAGTCCTTCGTGGCCAAGGAGCTGGCGCCACGGGCTGCGCAGATCGATATCGACAACCTGTTCCCCGCCGACATGTGGCGCAAATTCGGCGACATGGGCCTGCTGGGCATCACCGTGCCGGAAGAATACGGCGGCGCCGGCCTGGGCTACCTGGCCCACGTGGTGGCCATGGAAGAGATCAGCCGGGGTTCGGCTTCGGTGGCGTTGTCCTACGGCGCCCACTCCAACCTCTGCGTCAACCAGATCAACCGCAACGGCACCCACGAACAAAAACTCAAGTACCTGCCCAAGCTGATCAGCGGTGAACACATCGGCGCCCTGGCCATGAGCGAACCGAACGCCGGTTCCGACGTGGTCTCCATGAAGCTGCGCGCCGACAAACGCGGCAGTGTGTATGTGCTCAACGGCAGCAAGACCTGGATCACCAACGGCCCCGACGCCAACACCTACGTGATCTACGCCAAGACGGACCTCGAAAAAGGTGCCCACGGCATCACCGCGTTTATCGTCGAGCGCGACTCGAAAGGCTTCAGCCGCAGCAACAAGTTCGACAAGCTCGGCATGCGCGGCTCCAACACCTGTGAGCTGTTTTTCGATGACGTCGAAGTGCCGGAAGAAAACATCCTCGGCGCGCTGAATGGCGGCGTGAAAGTGCTGATGAGCGGCCTTGATTACGAACGCGTGGTGCTCTCCGGGGGCCCGACCGGGATCATGCAGGCGTGCATGGATTTGATCGTGCCCTACATCCACGACCGCAAGCAGTTCGGCCAGAGCATCGGCGAGTTCCAGCTGATCCAGGGCAAGGTCGCCGACATGTACACCCAACTCAACGCCAGCCGCGCCTACCTGTACGCGGTGGCCCAGGCCTGCGAACGCGGCGAAACCACGCGCAAGGACGCCGCCGGGGTGATCCTGTACAGCGCCGAACGTGCTACCCAGATGGCCCTCGACGCGATCCAGATTCTCGGCGGCAATGGCTATATCAATGAATTCCCGGCGGGCCGCCTGCTGCGTGACGCCAAGCTGTATGAAATCGGCGCCGGCACCAGTGAGATCCGGCGCATGTTGATCGGTCGCGAACTGTTTAACGAAACCCGCTGAACGGAGCGCGCACCATGGCTACCCTGCACACCCAGCTCAACCCGCGCTCGGCGGAATTCGCCGCCAACAGCGCGGCGATGCTCCAACAGGTCGACGCCCTGCACAGCCTGCTCGCCCAAGTGCAGCAAGGCGGCGGCGCCAAGGCTCAGGAGCGGCATACATCCCGAGGCAAACTGTTGCCCCGCGAGCGGATCAATCGCTTGCTCGATCCTGGCTCGCCGTTCCTTGAACTCAGCCAACTGGCCGCTTACCAGGTGTATGGCGAAGACGTGCCGGCGGCCGGGGTGATTGCCGGGATTGGTCGGGTGGAAGGCGTCGAGTGCATGATCGTCGCCAACGACGCCACGGTGAAAGGCGGTTCGTACTACCCGCTGACAGTCAAAAAACACCTGCGCGCCCAGACCATCGCCGAGCAGAACCGTTTGCCGTGCATCTACCTGGTGGACTCCGGCGGCGCCAACCTGCCGCGCCAGGATGAAGTGTTCCCGGACCGCGAGCACTTCGGGCGGATCTTCTTCAACCAGGCCAACATGAGCGCCCAGGGCATCCCGCAGATCGCGGTGGTGATGGGTTCCTGCACCGCCGGTGGCGCCTATGTGCCGGCGATGGCGGACGAAGCAATCATGGTTCGCCAGCAAGCCACCATCTTCCTCGCCGGCCCGCCGCTGGTGAAGGCGGCGACCGGTGAAGTGGTCAGCGCCGAAGACCTGGGCGGTGCCGATGTGCACTGCAAGATTTCCGGGGTGGCCGACCACTATGCCGACAGCGACGAACATGCGCTGGCCCTGGCCCGGCGCAGTGTGGCCAACCTCAACTGGCGCAAGCTGGGGCACTTGCAACAACGCACGCCGCTGGCGCCGCTTTATAGCAGCGAAGAGCTGTACGGCGTGATCCCGGCCGACGCCAAGCAACCGTTCGACGTGCGCGAAGTGATCGCGCGGCTGGTGGACGGCTCGGTGTTCGATGAATTCAAGGCACTGTTCGGCACCACCCTGGTGTGCGGCTTTGCGCACCTGCACGGCTACCCGATTGCGATCCTGGCCAACAACGGCATTCTCTTCGCCGAGGCTGCGCAAAAAGGAGCGCACTTTATCGAGCTGGCCTGTCAACGCGGGATTCCGCTGCTGTTCCTGCAAAACATCACCGGTTTCATGGTCGGCCAGAAATACGAAGCCGGCGGCATTGCCAAGCACGGCGCCAAACTGGTCACGGCGGTGGCCTGCGCCAAGGTGCCGAAATTCACCGTGATCATCGGCGGCAGCTTCGGCGCCGGTAATTACGGCATGTGTGGCCGCGCCTACGACCCGCGCTTCTTGTGGATGTGGCCCAACGCACGCATCGGCGTAATGGGCGCCGAACAGGCGGCCGGCGTGCTGGTACAGGTCAAGCGTGAGCAGGCCGAGCGCGCGGGCCAGGGTTTCAGCAGCGACGAGGAAACGGCGATCAAGCAGCCGATCCTCGACCAGTACGAAACCCAGGGCCACCCCTACTACTCCAGCGCACGACTGTGGGACGACGGCGTCATCGATCCGTTGCAGACCCGCGACGTGCTGGCCCTGGCCTTGTCCGCTTCGCTGAACGCCCCCATCGAGCCGAGCCGCTTCGGCGTGTTCCGCATGTAAATGGAGCTGCACCCCATGACCGATTTCAACACCCTCGAACTGATCACCGACCCCCGTGGTTTTGCCACCCTGTGGCTCAGCCGTGAAGCCAAGAACAACGCGTTCAACGCCGAAATGATCCGCGAATTGATCATTGCCCTGGACCAGGTGCAAGGCGACCCGGCCCTGCGTTTCCTGGTACTGCGTGGGCGCGGCAAACACTTCAGCGCCGGTGCCGACCTGGCCTGGATGCAGCAGTCCGCCGAGCTGGATTATCACACCAACCTGGACGATGCCCGTGAACTGGCGGAGCTGATGTACAACCTCGCCAAGCTGAAGATCCCGACGCTGGCGGTGGTTCAGGGCGCGGCCTACGGCGGTGCCCTCGGGTTGATCAGTTGCTGCGACATGGCAATTGGTGCCGATGATGCGCAATTCTGCCTGTCGGAAGTACGCATTGGTCTGGCGCCGGCGGTGATCAGCCCATTCGTGGTACAGGCGATCGGTGAGCGGGCTGCCCGCCGCTATGCCCTGACGGCGGAGCGCTTTGGCGGTCAGCGAGCGCGGGAAATCGGTTTGCTGGCGGAAAGTTATCCCGCTGATGATTTGGACATCCACGTCGAATTGTGGATTACCAACCTGCTACTCAACAGCCCGGCAGCCATGCGCGCCAGCAAGGACCTGCTACGGGAAGTCGGCCACGGGGCGCTGACGCCCGCGCTGCGTCGCTATTGCGAAAACTCCATCGCCCGGATCCGCGTCAGCGCCGAAGGCCAGGAAGGCTTGCGCGCCTTTCTGCAAAAACGCGCGCCCAACTGGCAGCCTCAGGAGCCGCGTTCATGAAGACGCTTACCACTGTATTGGTGGCCAATCGCGGCGAAATCGCCTGCCGGGTGATGCGTACCGCCAAGGCCATGGGCTTGACCACCGTGGCCGTGCACAGCGCCACGGACCGCGACGCACGGCATGCCCGCGAGGCGGATATTCGTGTGGACCTGGGCGGCAGCAAGGCCGCCGACAGTTACCTGCAAATCGACAAGCTGATCGCCGCAGCCCAGTCCAGCGGCGCCCAGGCAATTCACCCGGGTTATGGGTTTCTCTCCGAGAATGCCGGTTTCGCCCGCGCCATCGAAGCGGCCGGGCTGATCTTCCTCGGGCCGCCCGCCTCGGCCATTGATGCCATGGGCAGCAAGTCTGCGGCCAAGGCGTTGATGGAGACCGCCGGCGTACCGCTGGTACCCGGTTACCACGGCGACGCCCAGGACCTGGAGACCTTCCGCCAGGCGGCCGAGCGCATCGGTTACCCGGTGCTGCTCAAGGCGACGGCGGGCGGTGGCGGCAAGGGCATGAAAGTGGTCGAAGACGTCAGTCAGTTGGCCGAAGCGTTGGCCTCGGCACAGCGTGAAGCACTTTCATCCTTTGGCAACGCGCAGATGCTGGTGGAGAAGTACCTGCTCAAGCCGCGCCACGTGGAAATCCAGGTGTTCGCCGACCAGCACGGTCATTGCCTGTACCTCAACGAACGCGATTGTTCGATCCAGCGCCGCCATCAAAAAGTCGTGGAAGAAGCCCCGGCGCCCGGCCTGAGCGCCGAACAGCGCAAGGCCATGGGCAAAGCAGCGGTGCGGGCCGCCCAGGCGATCGGATACGTGGGCGCGGGCACCGTGGAGTTTCTGCTGGACGCACGGGGCGAGTTTTTCTTCATGGAAATGAATACCCGGCTGCAGGTGGAACACCCGGTGACCGAAGCCATCACCGGCCTGGACCTGGTGGCCTGGCAGATCCGCGTGGCCCAGGGCGAGCCGCTGCCAATGACTCAGGAGCAAGTGCCGCTGCTGGGGCATGCGATAGAAGTGCGCCTGTACGCCGAAGACCCGGCCAACGATTTCCTGCCGGCCACCGGGCACCTGGCGCTGTACCGCGAATCCACGCCAGGTCCGGGGCGACGAGTGGACAGCGGTGTCGAGCAAGGCGACAGCGTCTCACCGTTCTACGACCCGATGCTGGGCAAGCTGATTGCCTGGGGCGAGGACCGCGAGCAAGCACGCCTGCGGCTGCTGGGCATGCTCGATGAGTTTGCCGTGGGTGGGCTGAAGACCAATCTGGGCTTCTTGCGACGCATCATCGGCCATCCGGCGTTTGCCGCTGCCGAGTTGGATACCGGGTTTATCCCGCGTTATCAGGATGAGCTGCTACCTGTGCCAGGCGAGTTGAGCGATGAGTTCTGGCAAGCAGCCGGCCAGGCGTTCATGCAGACCCAACCGCTCAATGACGCCCGTTCACCGTGGGCAGATACCCACGGCTTTCGCGCCGGTTTGCCGGCCGAGGTTTCCCTGCATTTGAGCTGCAGCGGCCAGGATCGCCTGGTGACGTTGCAAGCTGGCGTCAACCCGCCACAGTTGCGTGGCGAACAGTTGCTGATCGACCAGCAAGGTGTGCGCCGTTCCCAACTGGCGGTACGCGAGGGCGGCAGTGTGTTTTTGCGTTGGGATGGCGAGGTGCATAGCGTCAGCCTGTTCGACCCGATTGCCGCCGTAGACGCCAGCCAGTCCCATCAGGGCGGCCTGACCGCACCGATGAATGGCAGCATCGTGCGGGTGCTGGTGGAGGTCGGGCAATCAGTTGAAGCCGGTACGCAGTTGGTGGTGCTGGAAGCCATGAAGATGGAACACAGCATCCGCGCGCCCCATGCCGGAGTGGTCAAGGCGCTGTATTGCCAGGAAGGGGAAATGGTCGGCGAAGGCAGCGCACTGGTGGAGCTGGAAGCCGCGAGCTAAAACCTCGTGACCGCCTGCACCACCACGCCGATGATCCGGCATTCTTCGCTGAAGAGCATTTTCGGGTAGGTCGGGTTGAGCGGTACCAGGTAAAGCTGGCCGCTTTGCTTCACCAGTTTGCGCAAGGTCGCCTGGGGATTGAATGCCCATTGGGCCACCACCAATTTTCCGGGCCCGGCCTTGATGCCCGGGTCCACGAGAACCATCATGCCCTCGGTGATGCTCAAGCCGCTGGGGGCAGCCATGGCATCGCCAATCACCCGCATCCAGAATGCCTTGCCACGGGCCTGGTAGTCGCTCATCTGGAAACGAGTAGCGCCATATGGCCGAGGTTCTTCCTGCAAGGGGTACCCTCCCTTCCCTTCGCTCACCGGGTAACGGTAATTCGGGTTGTAGTGCGGCGTCAGCTCCAGCTCCTGCGCAACTGGCGCAACCGCTTTTTCGCGGACCACCAGCGCCACCTCGAGGTCATCCAGGCCCAGCTCCTGCATCACCCGGTTCATGTCGGCCAGGCTCGGCACCCGACGCTTGTTCAGCCAATGGCCGACCCCGCCCTGGGACATGCCCAGGCGCGACGCCAGTTGATCCTGTGTGACCTTGCGGTCTTTCATGCTGGCCTTGACCAACGCTATCCACTTATCCATGGGGCCTGACAATACGTTGTGTACTCCCAACGACAATAAACAGTTTGTAGTAATCAATAAAACGCCATAAATACGATTAGTACTAATATCGGTTACAGGCTTTCGACATCCACCCAGAGCACCGACCTTTATGACGACAACCCCATATTCCCTGCCCGAAATCTGCGATGAAGACGAGCTGCTGTTCATGCGCAGCAGTGGCGCCGCCCAACGCGCGCTGGACTATTACCTGAAAGAGGACGGTACGCCGCCCTCCGTTGACGACACCTTGTTCGAGGTCAAGCCCGGCATCAGCGACGAGGAAGCCCTGGTCCACGCTTCCGACCTGCTGCGCAGCGCAGCGGCCACCGCGTACGAATCGGCAAACAGCGCCCATGGCAATAGCCGGGACCTGGCATTTTCAGTGGTCTATTTGATTGATATGGCGAAGGTGATGGTGGAGCGGTCGCTGCGGCTTTCGGCAAGGGACACCGAACACCCGGCCAGGATGTAGCAGACACAAAGGAAAAATATTTCTATCGGACAGATAAAAACATTTGACTTGCAAATGATAATGATTATTATTGGACCCAGCTGATCGCGAGATCAGTCGATAGACCAAGAGACCTTAGGTCGGACTCTTGGAATATCTCCTCATCAGGCTAATCACGGTTTTTGACCCGGCTCTTTGGCCGGGTCTTTTTTTTGCCAGTTTTTCCTGGCGTGGCTTCAGGCTAATGAAGACTGTGTGTTGCTTGATGGCGCGCATGGTAGCAAAAGACTATCGCCCAATGAAAGTCGATCGAGCGCTCTAGGCCGGTTCTTTCAAAAATAGCACTTGAGAATCAATCTCATAGATTCTAAGCTGCTGCGGCGTCAAGGAGGACGCCCCCTCTTTCCCCTGCAAAAATTGCATCCAGGCTTTACCCCGCTCCGGTGTAAAATGCCCGCCACAACACTCATATTCAGGCAACCAGACTATGACCGTGGCCTTGACCTCTATCAAGATCAGCACAGACTTCGACAGCGGCAATATCCAGGTACTCGATGCCAGTGATGCCCACCAGTTGCTGCTGGCCATCAAGCCCGATACGCGCAGCCAGCACTTCCAGTGGTTCCACTTCAAGGCCGAAGGCATGCATGTGGGGCACACCCACACTTTCCGCCTGAGCAACGCGGGCCATTCTTCCTACAAGCACGCCTGGAGCGGCTACAACGCCGTGGCGTCCTACGACCATATCAACTGGTTCCGGGTGCCCACCCGCTTTGATGGCGAGACGCTGCACATCACCCTCGAAACCCGCGAAAAACAAGCCTGGTTCGCCTACTTCGAACCCTACAGCCGCGAGCGCCACAACTGGCTGATCGACCAGGCGCTGAACCGCGCTGGCACGCAATTGCTGGCCACCGGCAAAAGTGCCGAAGGCCGGGATATCCAACTGCTGCGCCGTGGCAAAGGCGAGGCCAATAAGCGCAAGATCTGGATCATCGCCCAGCAACATCCCGGCGAGCATATGGCCGAATGGTTTATGGAAGGCATCATCGAGCGCCTGCAGCAGGACGGAGACGCCGAGCTGAAAAAGCTCCTGGCCGCCGCTGACCTGTACCTGGTGCCGAACATGAATCCCGATGGCGCCTTCCATGGCCATCTGCGCACCAACGCCATGGGCCAGGACCTCAACCGCGCCTGGCAGAACGCTAGCCAGGAGATCAGTCCCGAAGTGCTGTTCGTCCAAGAGCAAATGGAAAAATACGGCGTTGACCTGTTCCTGGATATCCACGGCGACGAGGAAATCCCCTACGTGTTCACCGCCGGTTGTGAAGGTAACCCCGGCTACACGCCGCGCATCGAGCAGTTGGAGAAACACTTCCGCAGCCACTTGAGCGGCCTCACCCGGGACTTCCAGACCGTTCACGGCTACACCCGCGACCTGCCGGGCGAAGCCAACATGACCTTGGCGTGCAACAGCGTCGGCGAGAAGTTCGATTGCCTGTCCCTGACCCTGGAAATGCCCTTCAAGGACAACGACGACGCGCCCAACCCGCACACTGGCTGGTCGGGTAAACGCTCGATGCAGTTGGGCAAGGATGTGTTGAGCAGCGTGGCGGATATCGTCAGCGTACTGCGCTAGGAATCCACCCTCCCGGCGACGGCTGCACCACGGCAGTCGTCGCCGGGCAAGGCTTCAGTCCTTGCTGCCGGTCATGCTTTGCAGCACGCCGTCACGCCGGATCAAACCGTGGAACAGCGCCGCCGCCAGGTGCAGCAGCACCGTCAGAAACAGCAAATACGCCAGATAACCGTGAGCCTTGCGCAACACCGCAAACAGTGGCGCACTCGCCCCCACCAGCGCCGGCAACTGCACCGAACTGCTGAGCATCACCGGATCGCCGGCCGCCGAAATCATCGCCCAACCCAGCAGCGGCAACACCAGCATCAACGCATACAGCACCACGTGGGAGGCCTTGGCCGCCAACGCTTGCCACAGCGGCAAGTCCGCCGGAAGCGGCGGCTGACGGGTTGAAAACCGTACCACCAGGCGCACGATCACCAGTGCCAGGATCGCAATCCCCAACGGCTTATGCAGGTGGATCAGCCACTCATGGCGTTCCGATACCGAGGCCACCATGCCCGCGCCGATAAACAGCATGGCGATGATCATCAACGCCATCAGCCAGTGCAGCAGGCGCGCCAGCGGGGCGAAAAACCGAGGTTGGACATTCATGGCTTCGACTCCTGAGGGGCGCTGTGCAACTGGCTGACTTCGCTGGTGCGACGCAGGTAAGAACTGGCGTACGCCGCCGAACGGGCGGCCAGCAGTGGGTCATTCGAAGCTTCAATACCGCTCGGCAAAACCAGTGGATCAAAGTTGATGTCGCGGCAATCACCGTCCATTTGCGGCTGGCTGCTTTCCAGCACCAGGGTCCCGGCATTCAGCACCTTGTGCTCGCCGGCCCAGGTCTTGCTGGCATCATCCACCGGGTCTCCCGGGTTGGCCAGGGTGACGTTCAACTGCCAGCGCAACGGCCCGGCCACCAGACGCTGGGCCAGGTCTTTTTCGAGGAAATCGCTGCCGGCAGGCGCCTTGGCCCCCGCGGCATCCTGGCTTTGTGGCACGACGCCCCAGCGCACGGCCTGACGTTGGCCGCTGGCGTTTACCAGGTAAAACGCGTTGATGCCGTTATAGGTCTCAGTGGCGTAGCTGGCGGAAGGCTTGGCGGTCTTGACCCAGGCCAGGAACGGCGCCGTCTCGGGGTGCGAAGCGAAGAACGCCGGCATACCCGCCGGGTTCGGCTTGCCGGTGGCCGGGTCAGGTGCGCCGGCCTTGAGCATCTCAAAGAAGGCCTCGGGCGTGCCCACCGGGAACACCGGCATGCTGTTCATCCCGGTGCGCCATTGCTGGCCGTTGGCCAAGCTGAATTGCAAGGCAAAGCTGCGGATCGGCACGCTGCTGTCCGGCGCATACGGGTTGCCGCTGGGCAGCGCAAAACGCCCGATGATCGGTGTACGCGCCTCGCTGAATACCTGGGCACTGGAATACTGGCGCGCCTCGGCGCTGCTCTCGAAATAACCGGCCACGCACACGCCCTTGGCATGGTTGCGACGGTAGCCAGGGTGCAAACCATTGTTGGTTTCCAGGGCGTTGACCAAGGTTTTGGGGCGCAACCGCTGCGGGTCGAGGCTACCGTTGACGTAGGCAAACGCCCCGGCCACAACCGCAACCACCACGCCGATGCTGGCCAACCGAATTATCAGGCTTGCGGTGCTCAGCGGCGGACGGGGCGGTGATGAGTGATCTACCATGAAATAACTCCAGGGCCAGGGGCCTTGAGTGGGTGAAACATAAGGTCGGAACACTTGGGACGAACGCCAGCGCACTCTATTCCCTGGCCTGCTGTTTATTTTTATCGGCCTGGAATAACCTTCAACGCCGGACGTCTTCCTAGTCCCAGCGTAGTGACTAGCCAGAATCCCATGCACGAACTCGACGAACAGTTACGTGAACTCATCCCCAGACTGCGGCGATTTGCCGTGTCCCTGACGCGTAACAGCAGCAGCGCCGATGACCTGGTGCAGGCGAGCCTTGAACGGGCGATCATCAGTTGGGCCGACAAACGCCTCGAAGGCGACTTGCGCGCCTGGCTGTTCTCGATCCTCTACCGGCAGTTTCTCGATGCCCATCGACGTTCCCGGCGGTACACGCGCATGTTGGAATTTTTCACCGGCCGCGATGATTCGCAGCCGTCGGTCGAGCGCACGGTCATCGCGCAATCGACCCTGCAAGCCTTCGACCAGTTGAACACCGAACAGCGCGCCCTGCTGCTGTGGGTCTCGGTGGAAGGCTTGAGCTACAAAGAAGTCGCCGACATCCTCGAGGTGCCCGTGGGCACCGTGATGTCTCGCCTGTCCCGCGCACGCCAGGCCCTGCGCCAGCTCAGCGACGGCGAAATCACCAGCCCTGCCCTGCGGATACTCAAATGATCAGCCTGCCTCCCAGCGAACGCGATTTGCATGCCTACGTCGATCACCAGCTCTTGGACGCTGACCGCCGCCAACTCGAAACCTGGCTGGCGGCCCACCCGGACGTCGCCGCCCAGGTGCACGCCTGGCAACAGGACGCGCAGCACCTGCGGGCATCGTTGAGCGGCGCACTGCAACAGCCCGCCAACCCCGAGCTGGACCCGGCCCTGATTCGCCAGCGGGTCAAGCGCCAGTCACGCCGCCATCTCGCAACCGCCGCCATGCTGTTGATTGCCGTCAGTGTCGGCGGCCTCGGTGGCTGGCAGGCCCGCCAGGCCACCCTTCTCGAGAGCATGGCGCCCATGAGCGACGCGATGCAGGCCTACCGCCTGTTTGCCCAGGACGGCATCTTGCCCGCCGACTACCACGTGCAAAGCGGTGGCGACATGCAAGGCTGGCTCGACCGTTACTTCAACCAGGCCTACCGCCTGCCGGACCTGAGCCAGGCCGGGTTCAAGGCGGTCAGCGGGCGCCTGCTCAGCACCGAACAGGGTGCAGCGGCCATGGTGCTGTATGAAGACCCTCAAGGGCGACGCATCAGTTTCTATATCCGTCCGCCAGGCCCGGAAAACAAATTCCTGCCCCGTGGCAGCCGCAGTGCTGACGGGCTGCAGGCCGAATACTGGTCAGGCGCGGGCTACAACTATGCGATGGTCAGCCCGCAAGACCCGTCGACCACGCAAATGCTCAAGCAGACGATGCGGTTCTAGAAGGCCACATCCAGCACCACGTTATCGACGTAGGTGCCGGCCGGCGGTGTGGTCTGGTTGGTATAGATCGCGGCGTTGTAGTTGAACACCTGGCTACCGGTACCCAAGCCATTCCCGGGATTCACCTCAGCCGTGGAGCTGGCACGCCGGGCGGTGCTCACGCTGCCCCAACGGGTGGTGGTGGCGCTTTTGAAAATGTCGTAATTCAGGAAATTGCTGCCAGACACCATCCGCCGCTGCCCACCCACACTCACCGGGTTCTGGCCATCGCTGATGCCCACGGTGTAGGCGCTGCCCTTGGTGCAGGCAATGGTGGCCTGCCCGTTCACGCTGGAAAAACCACTGACTACCGGCGCACTGCCGAAGGCGATGTTGGGTGCAGAGATTGTGCAGTCGTTGGCCACGGTCATGCTGACGGTCAGGGAAGCCGTGCCACTGCCGGTGTCCCGTATGACACAGAGAGAACCCACGCCGAGGACCGAGCAATAATTCCAGGTCCAGGCAATGCTTAGTGTCTCAGTGTAAAGGCCGGCCGCCACATTGCTGCCGATGATGGAACTCAGATAAAGCGGCACGGTTTTCGTGCCTGGCCCGGATACCAGGCCCAGGCTTTGGGCGATGCCGGTGGCGCCGAAATCGAATTGGGTACCACGGGTGATCGGGTAACTGGTGCTGTTATTGCCGTAGATCGTATAGCTGATGATATCCCCAGTGGGGCCGACCATGCCGCTGGTGGCCGACGTGATGGTTGCATAGAAGTGATCATTGGCTGCCAGCAACGAGATCAGCGTGGCCCCACAATTCAAGCCGGCATTGGTGGTGGAACTGGTCTGGGGAGCGGTGCGCACCGTCATCGAACTGATCGAGCCAAAGCCGGCCGGCGAGGTGGTTCCCGGCACCGAGCACGCGGCCATCACCTGTGTCGAAAAGCCCAGCCCCGCCAGCACCAGCAGCCCCACTATGCATTCCTTGCCCCGCACACCCACACTCCTTATCTCATTGGCAAACCAGCGGCCCGATCAGCGGCACCTGTGCTTCGTTGATATCCAGATCGAACGTTGCCTGGCAGGAACGGCCCTCACCCACAGTGACTTGCAAGGTGTTGTGGGCCGCCAGGTTCTCCAGGTATACCAGGCCATCCCAACCCACCACTGCCCGCGCCCCGGTTTGCTCGTGGCGCACCTGGCTGCCCAGGGGCAACTCCTGATGCTGGGCATCCACCAGAGTGATACTGGCCGCGACCACCCGGCGCACCGGGAACTCCAGCAAATAGCCGCTGCCGCGACGTACCGCCACCCGCTGCTCGACATTCGGGGTCTGCACGTCGACCGGCAGGTTCAGCGGGTCGATTTCATACTTGCCGCGGTAATAAGCGCTGCTCCACGGCACCAGCAGATGCCCGTTGCGATCGGTTTCACCCACTAGCTGGTTTTCGTAAAGCACCGGCACCCCGGCATAACCGTCAGTGCTCACCACCACAAACGCGTCATTCACCCGATTAGCCGCGAACACTTGCTTGTCCATCCACACCAACGAGCCACTGGCATCCGCCCAGCGTGTCTCGGCGTCGCTGCTGCCATAGACGCCCGCCTGCAATTGCACCGACTGCATGCGCCAGGTCAGGTCAGCCTGGCGATAAGCCGGCCCGTCGCCGCTGGCATACCCCAGGTTGTAGCCCACGCCGCCCTCGGACGGCACCGCCCGGCTGTAGTTGACCCGCTGGCGACTCTCGCCCGCCTGGCTGCGCTCGTTGCTCAGAGCCAGGCTGCCGTAGACGTCGAACGGAATCACCAATTGCGCCTGCATGGCCCAGTTGCTGTCGCCGACCTCACGGTTGGCCGACAAGTAGAAACTGGTGTTGCGCCACAACTGCTTGCTCCACGTCAGGTTCAACAGCCGGGTGCGGGAGTCATCGGCCGCCTGCACATCGAAATAGCCAGCACCGATGCTGCCGAAATCGTTGAGGTTCAGGCTCAGGGTCACCTGCTCGCTGCGCTTGCTAAGGCTCGCATAAGGAGTGTCGACCAGGGTCAGGTCGGCGTACTGGTCGCGGCGCTCTACCCGTTGGTAAGACAGGCTATAGCGCTGGTTGCTGTATTGATAACCGAAGCTCAGTTGCTGGCCGGTCTCGCCGTCAAACTGGCTTTGGCTGAGGGCCGTGTTGAGCACCCCGAAGTTGCCCAGCCGCACGTTGCCGCCGAGTCCGCCCAGGGTCAGGTCGCCTGCGGCTTCGGCATGGCTTTCCAGAGTGAAGTAGTCCGATACCCCGTAACGAAACGTGCCGCTGGCCACACCGGCGCCGTAGCCAAAATCCCGAAGGGTGTAGTCCCGGCGCAAATTACCGGCCGCTACCGAAAAGTCCGACAGGCCTTTTTGCAATAACGTACTGGTGACGTAGAACGGCACCGTGGTTGAAACCTGCCGCCCCAACGCATCGGTGGTGACTACCACGGCTTCGCCGGCACCGTTGATAAACGGCACGTTGGTCAGGGTGTAAGGGCCCGGTTGCAGGTCGGCACTGCTGGATTTGTAGCCGTTGATAAACAGGTCCACCGACGACGGCACCGCCGCCTCCCCGGCAAACTGCGGCAAGGGGTAAGTCACCAGGTCCGGGCGTACGCCGAAGTCCCGCGACACCTGCACCCCGCCAAGGCGCACCGAACTGCTCCACGGCAACGCGCCGCTGATCACGTCGCCCGCCTCGTAGGTCAGCAGGCGTTCATCGTCGGAAAAGCGCCAGGTGGTGTCATAGCGCCGATAGCCATTGTCCAGGGTACTGCCGCTGGTCTGGCCGCCAAAGGTGGTGCGGTACTGGCCGGTATTGGACAGCGTGCCCCACGTGTCGAACAGCCGCACTTCGTTGAAGATGCCCAGGTAAGTGCCGGCATCGTCGGTGTCATTCAAGTAGGCATCGTAGTTGAGCAACGCACCAAAACTGGTGAGCGCTTGGGTGCGCGGGTAGTTATCGCGGTTGCCGATGAACTGCGCCGGCAACCATGCCGGCGGTACCGTCAGCATCAGGCGCTGGCCCTGGCTGTCGTAATCGGTGTGCAGGCCGGGCACGTGGTCCAGCGCGACTTCGCTGGTGATGTCGGCCGGCAGTTTCATGCCGATATCCCGCAAGGTGGCCGCCGGCACAAACAGGCCGCCGGCACGCTGATCCACGGCGACCACCCGGCCGGTGTCCATCTGGTTGACCACCAATTCAAGGAACAACTGTGCATCGGCCACAGCCTCCATGTTGCTGGGGGGCGGCGGCAACGGAGCGGCCACGCCAAGCGGCGCAAGCGCCAGGCCAGACAGGCCGCCCACCACCCACACCGATCGCCATCGACTACGAGCCTGATCAAGGCTCACCAAGGCATTGTGTCCATCAATGGACATCTCCATCCGTTAAGACCAAGGGCGACTCCATGCCCTATTCCATTGCGTTACCGTCCCGGTGCAAGGTTCTCCAGTTGCGTTGCGCCATTGACTCGTACCTGCAACGGCTGGTCGCCGGCTACACCTTCCGGCACCGGCCAACGCATGGTTGCGCCCGGCAGCACGTAGCCCAGCAAGCCGTCCACCAGCGGCCGGGTTTGCCCGCCCTGCTTGAACGCCACGTCGGTCAGCCGCGCATGCACTGCGCCCTGGTTGCGCATCTCCACATAGTTGCGCCCGCCCACCGTGACTTTCTTCCAGCTCAGGTCAGGTTTGCCCGCGCCCTTGGGGTCGCGCTGGCGTGTCGCGTCGTCCTTGCTCCACAGGCCTGCGCCGTAGGCGAACAAGGGCACCGAATAGCGCATTTGAAAGCGGATCGCGGCGGCCGTCTTGCCATCGGCGGCAGGCGTTTCAGGAACGGCGCCAGGAATTTCGTCGATGATGATTCGATACGCCAGCTCCTGGCCCGGCGGTATTTCGCGGGTGCGGGTCAGGCGCACCAGTTGCTTCTGCCCCGGCTCGATCTTCGCCACCGGCGGGCTGCCGATCACGTCACGCTGGTTCTGGTACTGCTCGTCAAACCCGCCCTGGCTCCAGGCAAATACCCGGATCTGCAAATTGGCGGTCTCCGTACCGCGATTCTCCAACCACAAGGCGCTGGCCTGTTGATCGGCCTCCAGTACCGGATCAATGGGCCAGATCAGCACCGAGCTGGCCGCCTGGGCCTGCCCCGCGCCCAACGCCGCCAAGCCAATAACACCCGCAACCCAATACCACCGGGAAGCTGCAAACATAGAGTCCACTCCTCATGCCAATCGCCTTACCAGGACAGCTGCACCTGCAGCACGTCGCTGTACGTCCCCCCAGGCTGGTTACCCGGTAACACCACCCGGCCGTAAATCGGCAGGGTTATATTGTTTGCGTTGCTATAGGCCACGCTGACGCTTTGGCTGATCCCCAGGCTCTGACTGAACGCCGCGTCCCGAAACAGCTGATACGCCACTTGGGCACTGCCGCTATTGAGCTGCATGTGCCGCCCACTGACGTTGTGCAAACCACCATCCACGGTCATGTTCAAGGTGACTCCCGGCGTGCACTGCAGCGTGACCCCGCCGCTCAGCGCCACCGACACCGTGCTGGTGGACAACGATGAGTAGCTGCCGAACGCCAGGCTGCCGTAATTCGTGCCACCGCCCACCACCAGGCAGCCTGCGGCAATCGTCGCGCTGACCTGGATGGTCTGGCTGGTCACGGCCAGCAACGACAACGGCATTCCCCAACCCGTAATGACCGCCAGCGCCGCCCAGCAGGCCCGTTTCATGGCATTAGAACGTCAGTTGCACGGACACCGTATCGGTATAGGTACCCGCCGGCAGTCCCGCCTTGCCCACGGCCTGGCCGTAGATATTCACGGTTTGCGCAACGCCCGTGCTCGCGCCCACGTTGATGGTGCCGTTGATGGCCAGGAGCGTTGAATGCCCGGAGTCGGTGTAAAAGTCATACGGCACATAATTGGCCACGCCGTCATACAGCGCCCGGGTGCCGCCGGTGGACTGGCCGTCATGGGACCCGGCGCCCACGGTGATCACCGGCGAGGTGCCCGAAGAACACTGGATCGACAGTGCGCCGCCGCCGCCGCCCAGCACTTGGCCGGACTGGGTGGTGAACTGGCTGTTGGTGGTGCCGAAATTGATCGTACCGAAGTTCAAACCGGTGGTACCGCCCACGCCGTTGACCAGGCAGCTGTTGGTCAGGATCAGCGTGGAGCTGATCTGCCCGGTCACGGTGGTGGCTGCCTGGATGCCCGATACCCACACCAGCGCCACCAATGGAAAAACTGCTTTCGATACAAGTGCATGCATGATGTCCATCCTCATGTTTTACCAATCCAGAGTCACCGTCAGGGTGTCTGTGTAGATGCCGGCCGGTAAGGCCCTGGTATTCGCCACCACCGAGCCGAATACCGGGATCGGTACCTGTGCGCCCTTGGTCACGACGAAATTGCGTTGCTGGCCGATGCTGTAGGTGCTCCGGCCTGCGGGGTCGGCCGACAGCCGATACGGTATGGTTTGCCGGCCATTGCTCAAGCGCCGGGTGACGCCGTCACCATGGGCGCCGCCGTCGATGGTCACGGTGAAACTGCTCACCACCGACGGGTTGCAGGACACCGCCAGCGCCGCCTTGTCGCCATCGCTGATGCCGGCGCCCAGGCCCTTGTCCCAGGTGGGTCCGTGGCTGCCGAAATCCAGCAAGGCCGAGCCGCCATCCGGGCTCACTGGCGCACTGGCGGTGCCCTTGCTCACCTGACAACTGGCAGTGATCACCAGCCGTGCGTGAATCTGCCCGGCCACCGCCGCCTGGGCGTCCTCGGCCAGCAGCAACAGGCCGCCCAGCGCGATGCAGGCCAGGGCGCGGCTTACCATGTCACCGTCACTTTGAGCAGGTCGGAATAACGCCCCACCGCCGGGATTTCCTTGAGCGGCTCGATGCGTCCGTAAAGTGGCAAGTCCACCGTGCCGGAATCGGGCACGCGGCCGCTCACCGGCACGTCCACGGCCAAGGGGATGCGGCGCGCGGCGTCGGCATAAATTCGGTAGGGAATGGGTTTGATCGAAGGGGCGGCGGCGCCCAGGTAACGCACTTCGCCGACGCCGCCATGCAGGCCGCCGTCGACGCGCATCTGATACGGCGTGTCCGGGTTGCACTCCAGGCGTGGCTGGCGCTGGCTGATCAAGGCTGCACTCAACGGGCCAGCCGGGTCATCCAGGCGGGAGCCGCTGCCAAAATCCAGCACGCCGAGCTGCTCGATGCCGGCCTCACGCGTGGTGCCGACCAACTGGCAACCGCGCTGCACGTCGATGCGCACCTCAACCTGGAGCTGTGCACCATAAACCGTGTTGCAGAGCATCGCGCTCATGATTGCCAAGACTGCTTGTCCCTTCACTGCCCCAAATCCTTATACAGGGGTGACCGCTGTGTATGAGGTTAGTCACTTGAGGGGAATCCGCCAGTCAAACCGTTGTTTTGGATCCATTCAGCCATGCCGTTTCCAGATAGCTGGCGGTGTGCTTCTCTATTGGTCAAACCGTAACCGGCGCTCTAAAGTGAGCGACCACCGACATACAGAGTGACTGACATTGGCTGCTTTACCGCCCCTGCTCAAACGGTTGCTGGGTAAGCCTGCGGCGACCGACGCCGACCCCGGCATCGCGGCTTTTTTTCAAGGCAAGGCCCGGCAACAGGGCTATACCCTCAGCCCCAGCCAGTTGCAGGTCATCGAGGACATGGCCCGACAAACCGCCCACCTGCTGGCCGGGCGCCCCACCCGCAGCCTGTACCTGCACGGCGCCGTAGGCCGGGGCAAAAGCTGGCTGCTGGACGGTTTTTTCCAGGCACTGCCGGTTGCCGAGAAACAGCGCGTGCACTTCCACGACTTTTTCGCCCGCCTGCACCAGGGGATGTTTACCCATCGCCAGCAGCGCGATGCGCTGGCCGTGACCCTGGACAAGCTGCTCGATGGTTGCCGCGTGCTGTGCTTCGACGAGTTTCATGTGCACGACATCGGCGACGCGATGCTGATCAGCCGCCTGTTCAAGGCGCTGTTCCGGCGCGGGGTGTGGGTGCTGGTGACCTCCAATTACCCGCCTGCCGGGTTGTTGCCGAATCCGTTGTACCACCAGCGATTCAAGCCGGTGATCGAGCTGATCAGTGCGCGCATGGACGTGATGGAAGTCAGTGCACCCCAGGATTATCGCGGCATGGCTCAGGCCCATGGCGATCAGCGCTTTACGGCAGGCCAGTTCGTCTGGCCCGGCACATCTGCGCAGCGCGAGGCCCTGGGCCTGCCGTCAGTGGATCACCCACCACTGAACCTGGCGGTGGGTGCCCGGCAACTGATTGCCCGCAGGCATCAGGGTCGCAGCATCGCCTTCAGCTTCAGCGACCTGTGCGAACAACCGACCGCGGTCATGGACTACCTGCAACTGTGCCGCGACTATGACCATTGGATCATCGATGGCCTGCCGCATCTGGCGGAGTGCCCGATTGCCACCCAGCAACGGTTCATCAATCTGGTAGACGTGCTCTACGACCAAGACAAACACTTAGTGCTGATCGGCGAACAGCCGCTGGAAAAATCCCTCAGTGGCCAGGCCATCGATTTGGCCCGCACCGCCAGCCGCCTCGGGCAGTTGCAGAAGATCGGCCCGCAACCCGCTATCATGAGCGCCATTCACGCCCCTATTGCCGAGTGACGCGCTGTTCATGGATACCCTTGCCCAACTCAAGGCCGGCCAATTGGCCGGCATCAAACGCCTGGACCTGCGCTGCGGGCTGACGGAGTTCCCCCGGGAAATCTTCGACCTGGCCGACTCCCTGGAAATCCTCAACCTCACCGGCAATGCCCTCAGTAGCCTGCCGGACGACCTGCACCGCCTACCCCATCTGCGCGTGCTGTTCTGTTCGGAAAACGCCTTTACCGAACTGCCGGAATGCCTGGGCCAGTGCGCGCAGTTGAGCATGATCGGCTTCAAGTCGAACCAGATCAGCAGCGTCCCGGCGGCGTCGCTGCCGCCACTGTTGCGCTGGCTGATCCTCACCGATAACCGCATCAGCCAGTTGCCGAGGGAGCTGGGTGAACGGCCCTTGCTGCAAAAGCTGATGCTGGCCGGCAACCATCTGGAGCAGTTGCCGCAAAGCCTGGCCCAGTGCAAAAACCTCGAACTGATCCGCATCGCCTCCAACCGCCTGACCCGCTTGCCGGACTGGCTGCTGACCTTGCCGAGCCTGACCTGGCTGGCCTACGCCGGCAACCCGGTAGAGATGGCCGTGGAAGAGGCCCGGCATGACGCGACGCCAAACATTCCCTGGTCCGAGCTGGAATTGGGCGAAGTGTTGGGGGAAGGCGCTTCCGGAATCATCCGCAAAGCGTCCTGGACCCCGCCCAACAGGCCGGCCAAGGCGGTCGCGGTCAAACTCTATAAAGGCAGCATTACCAGCGACGGCTCGCCCCTGCACGAAATGCACGCCTGCATCGCTGCCGGACTGCATGCCAACCTGATCAAGGTGGAAGGCCGAGTGGTCGAGCATCCCCAAGGCCAGGCGGCGCTGGTGATGCAATTGATCGAACCGAGCTACCGCAACCTCGCGGCCCTGCCGAGCCTGGCATCGTGCACCCGGGATATCTACGAGCCCACCACCCGTTTCAGCGCGGAGGTGGCGCTGCGCATGGCCCGGGGCATCGCTTCGGTGGCGGCGCACCTGCACGAGCAAGGCATCACCCACGGCGATCTGTACGGCCATAACATTCTGTGGAATGAAGCCGGTGAATGTTTGCTGGGGGACTTTGGTGCCGCGTCGTTTCACGCCACGGTCGACAGCCAGGAAACCCGCGCGTTGCAGCGTATAGAAGTGCGCGCGTTCGGCGTGTTGCTGGGGGAGCTGCTGGAAAGGATTGATACGGGGTTAAGTGAGGAAAAACGCGTGGCGCTGGAAGCCTTGCGGGATAACTGCTGCCAGCCGGAGGTGCTGTCCCGGCCTGGGTTCGAGGCAATCACAACCCTGTTGCAGTCTTCCACACTCCGCTAAACCCAATGTGGGAGCGGGCTTGCTCGCGAATACGGTGTGTCAGTCAATACATACTTGGCTGGTACACCGTATTCGCGAGCAAGCCCGCTCCCACATTTGGGCCGAGTTCACATCCGGTTAGAATTAACCCGCCAACCCGACGAACATGTCCTGCACGTCATCATGGTTGTCCAAGCCTTCCAGGAAGGCTTCGACTTCAGCCATTTGCTCATCGCTCAAACCGCTCACCGGGTTCTTCGCGATGTAGCCCAGCTTGGCCGACAACACGGTGAAACCCTGCTCCGGCAAGGCTTTCTGCACGGCGTCCAGGTCGGTGGTCTCGGTGATGAACAGGGTGGTGCCCTCTTCTTCGCCTTCTTCGAAATCCTGGGCACCGGCTTCAATCGCGGCCATTTCCGGATCGGCGTCCGGGCTGTCCGGCGACGCTTCGATCAGGCCCACATGGTTGAAGTCCCAGGCCACAGAGCCCGAAGCACCCAGTTGCCCCTTGCGGAACGCCACACGGATTTCCGCCACGGTGCGGTTGATGTTGTCGGTCACGCATTCAACGATCAGCGGCACCTGGTGCGGGGCAAAACCTTCGTAGGTCACACGGTGGTATTGCACGGTCTCACCGAGCAGACCGGCGCCTTTCTTGATCGCGCGTTCCAGGGTTTCCTTGGGCATCGAGGCCTTTTTGGCCTGCTCCACCACCAGGCGCAAATGTGCGTTGGTGGCAGTGTCGGCACCGTTGCGGGCGGCAATGGTGATCTCTTTCACCAGCTTGCCGAAGATCTTGCCCTTGGCATTGGATGCCGCTTCTTTATGTTTGACTTTCCACTGTGCGCCCATGACTCACTCTCTTCTGTCCATCGCGCCGAGACGTCTACTGGCCGGCGCTTTGGGGGCAGAGTTTATAGCGCTGAAACACTCTAATCCACCAAAAAACCGGCCATGCCCCTCAGGTCCGCAAGGGATTGATGGCGCGCTCACGGTCGGGCACGAAGTCGCCCACCTGCGCCAGCACCGCGGGCCTGGCGTTCCAGTACGGCATCAACACCAGCGAGGAAAACAGCGCGGCGCCGGCAAACACGATAAACACCGTGACCGTGTCGAAGTAGCCTGGCAACAAGCCGCCAAGAATCGCCCCCACCGAACCGCAGCCGTTGACGAACCCCGCCGCCGTCGCGCCGGCCTTGGCGGTGCCGAAGTCGATGGCGGCGGTGCTGCTGATCATCGAGTCCGGCCCATACAGGGTCAGGCCCATCACAAACAGCAACGCCATCACCAGCACCACGCTGCCGGTGTGCAAGGCGCCCATGAACAACGCCAGCGCCACCGTCAGCGCCAACAGGCTGAGGACACAGGCCGGCATGCGCCGGGCGCCGAACAGTTTGTCGGACGCCATCCCGATCATGATCGGCCCCAGCAACCCCGCCAGTTCGAACGCCGTGGGCACAATCGCTGCGCCGACCTTGCCCACCGAGGGCATCTGCTCATACACAATCACCGGCCCCCACAACAGGATCGCGTAACGCGCCGGTTTCAACAGAAAGTACGCCAGCCCCAGGGTCAACACCGTGCGGTTGCGCAAGATGGCCCGCAACGGCTCCAGCACACTGGCACTCTTTTCGGCAGCGGTCTGCTCCGGCTCGGGTTCCACCGCTGGCAATCCCACATCCTGTGGCGTGTTGCGCTGGAAAATGAAGAACAGCACCGCCACCACCGCGACCACGGCCGCACTTGAGATAAACGCTGCATGCCAGGTGCCGATCAGCGTATACGCCCACCAGCCGGCAAACGGCGACGCCACCAGGCCGCCGAAGGCGTAGCACGAACTCCATAGCCCCAGCACCCGCCCACGCTGCTGTGCCGGGAAGAAACTGCCAAGGTTCTTGCACAGCCCCGACCAGCCGGTGGACTGGGCCAGGCCCTGGATCAACATGCAGGTGACAAAGATCGGCAAGGTGGCAAACGTGCCCATCACCAGGGCGGCGGCGGCGGAAATCAGCAACCCGCCGAGTACCACCACACGCGGCCCGAAACGGTCGGCGAGCATGCCCCAGGTGAACTGGCCAACGGCGTAGGCCGCCAGGTAGATGCCATCCAGGTTGGCCATCATCATCTTGTCCAGCGGAAAACTCGGGTCGTCGACGATCCCCAGTTTGGCCACCGAAAAAGCTTTGCGGGTGAAATAGAAGGCCGCGTACGCCAGCCAGGTGATGGCGAAAATCTGCACGCGCCAACGCTTGATGTTACTCAAGGGAGTAGTCATGGTGGTTCTGACCTCGGGTGTGAGTGTGCCGGCAGAATGAAAAGCAAACGCCTGTATTTTTATTGTTGAGCACTGCAGTACCGGCGCTTGGAAAGGCGCGGTATTGGTCAGATGAGTCCCGCTGGTAAGCACGCAGAAGACCCATGGCCGCCGAAGGTGTAGGACTCGACTTACGGCGACTGGGGGCTATCAAAGCAATGGCTGACTAATAGGTAAAATCGATTTATCGTATTTCAAATATAAGCTGAGCTTGTAAGAGGATTCGCGATGTCGGTGTCCCACGCCCAACTCAAAGCCTTCCATGCGGTGGCCGTCCACGGCAGCTTTACCCACGCCGCCGAACGCTTGTTCCTCAGCCAGCCGGCCATTTCCGACCAGGTGCGCAAGCTCGAAGAACGCTTCGGCGTGCTGCTGTTTCATCGCAACAAACGCTCAGTACGGTTGACCGACCTTGGCGAGCGCCTGTTGAGCATCACCCAGCGCTTGTTTGCGGTCGCGGCGGAAGCCGAAGAGCTGTTACAGGATTCCCGGGCATTACAAACCGGCACCCTGACACTCGCGGTCGATGCGCCCGTGCATGTGCTGCCGCAGATCGCGCGCTTTTGCCAGCTGTACCCGGGCATCAGCGTGAAGATCGAAACCGGCAACACCGATGAATCGCTGTTTCGCCTCTACAACTACCAGGCCGACCTGGCGCTGCTGGGGCGCGATGTGGACGACGAGCGGCTGCTGTCATTGCCATTGCCGGATGATCAATTGCTCGCGTTTGTCGCCCGCAACCACCCGTGGGCGGGCCGTGAGTCGATCTGCCTGGCGGACCTGGACGATACGCCGCTGGTGTTGCGGGAAATCGGCTCGGTGACCCGCCAGACCCTGGAGCAGGAAATGCACCAGGCCGGGCTGCGAATTCGCCCGGCGATCCAGGTGGAAGGCCGCGAAGCCGCGCGGGAGGCGGTGGTGGTGGGGATTGGTGTGGGGGTGGTGTCGGCTGCGGAGTTTGGGGCCGATTCGCGGGTGTATGCGATGCCGATCCGTGACTGTACGCAGCGGATGAAGGAAACCCTGGTGTGCTTGAAAGAGCAGAGTTCGCGGCGGGTGGTGGCGACTTTTCTGGAGATTGTGCGGGAAAGTTTGCGGTGAATTTGAGGACCCCTTCGCGAGCAAGCCCGCTCCCACAGTTGACCGAGTTCTACCGATGGAATGTGGTCGAATGTGGGAGCGGGCTTGCTCGCGAAGGGGCCAACTAGGCCTTGAGCCAACACCCTCTAAGGCGCCAACTCGAAAAACGCCTGAATCAACCGCAACTCCCGCCGCCGCTCCATGCACCCGATCACATGCCGATTCACTAGCCCCTCACCCTGGATCGGAATCGCATGCACCCGCGGGTCCCGGCTGACTTCCATCGACGACACCACACCAACCCCCAATTCAGCCGCCACTGCTTCCGTCACCGCCTCACGGCTGTCCAACTCGAGCAACACCTTGGGCTGCACACCGGCCTGGGCGCAGGCATCGTCGAAGGTCCGCCGCGTAATCGAGCTGGGTTCACGCAACACCATGATCACCTGATCCAACTGTTCCAGCCGAATCCCCGCAGGCTCCGCCAACCACGGATGCCCGGCAGGCACCAACGCGCAAATCCGTGACTCGATCAACGGCTGCAAGTGCAGGCCCTTGCGCGGCTCCACCTCCGTCAACACCGCCACATCGGCGCGCTCCGACAGCAACGCCGCGAGGGTTTCCTGAGCGTTGCCCAGGCGCAAATTGACAGTAATCCCCGGGTACCGCTGCCGCAGGCTGGCCAACATCGGCATGACCATGTGCGGCCCGTCCGCCGCCACTTCCAGGCGCCCGGTAAGCAATTGCCGGTTGGCCTCCAGCAAGGTCTGCGCCTCCTCCACCAGGCCGAAGATCGCCCGGGTGATCGCCGCGAGCTTGGTGCCCTCCTCGGTCAACTCCACCCGTCGCGCGGTACGCCGCAGCAAGGCAATCTGGTAGTGCTCCTCGAGCGCCTTGATATGCCCGGTCACCGCCGGCTGGCTGATGAACAGCCGCTCGGCCGCCCGGGTAAAACTGCCCTCACGGGCGACGGCATCAAACGCACGCAGTTGAAACAGGTTCATAGCTATCGGCCTCACTGATAGCTCGCATAACAACAAACAATTTGATTGATGACAAGCCAAACTGCAATTTAGGCGCCGTAAGTTCATCCCATTGTTTTGCGAGGACACACGAATGAGCACTGCCGCGCCGATCCTGCTGACCCCCGGGCCCTTGACCACCTCGGCCCGTACCCGCCAGGCCATGATGGTCGACTGGGGTTCATGGGATGACCGCTTCAATCAACTGACCGCCAGCCTCTGCGAGCAGCTGCTGGTGATCGTCAACGGCACCGACAGCCACCATTGTGTGCCGTTGCAAGGCAGCGGCACCTTCGCCGTGGAAGCGGCCATCGGCACTCTGGTCCCACGGGACGGCAAGGTGCTGGTGCTGATCAACGGCGCCTACGGCAAACGCCTGGCGAAGATTTGCGAAGTGCTCGGCCGCGAGTTCAGTACCTTTGAAACCGCCGAAGACGAACCCACCACCGCCGCCGACGTCGACCGCCTGTTGCACGCCGACAAGGGCATCACCCACGTCGCACTGATCCATTGCGAAACCAGCACCGGGATTCTCAACCCGCTGCCCGAGATCGCCCAGGTCATCGCCCGCCACGGCAAGCGCCTGATCATCGACGCCATGAGTTCCTTCGGCGCGCTGCCGATCGACGCCCGCGAGGTGCCATTCGACGCGCTGATCGCCGCCTCCGGCAAGTGCCTGGAAGGCGTACCGGGGATGGGTTTTGTGTTCGCTGAAAAGCAGGCGCTGGCCGCGGCCCAAGGCAACAGCCATTCCCTGGCGATGGACCTGTTCGACCAGCACAGCTACATGGCCAAGACCGGCCAGTGGCGCTTCACTCCGCCGACCCACGTGGTCGCCGCACTGCACGAAGCGCTGCTGCAATACAACGAAGAAGGCGGCCTGCCCGCCCGGCACCAGCGCTACGCCGACAACTGCCAGGCGCTGCTGGATGGCATGGCCGAACTGGGCCTGCGCAGCTTCCTGCCTGCCGCGATCCAGGCACCGATCATCGTCACCTTCCATGCGCCGAAAGACCCGCGCTACCAGTTCAAGGAGTTCTACGAACGGGTCAAGGCCAAGGGCTTCATCCTGTATCCCGGCAAATTGACCCAGGTGGAAACCTTCCGCGTGGGCTGCATCGGCCATGTAAACCAGGCCGAGATGCAAGCCGCCGTCGCGGCGGTGGCCGAGGTGCTGCAAGAAATGAACGTGCTCGACATATAAAACTGAATTCCCCCTGTAGGAGCGAGCTTGCTCGCGAAAAACCCGAGGGCACCGCGTTCATTCAGGATGCCAACGCCATCGTTAACGACCTTCGCGAGCAAGCTCGCTCTTACATAAATCCGCTTTTAAACAGGATCTGAACCATGAACTACGCAAACCCAACCCAGCTTCAAGCCGCGATCCTCGACTGGGCCGGCACTGTGGTCGATTTCGGCTCGTTCGCCCCCACGCAGATTTTTGTCGAAGCCTTCGCTGAATTCGACGTGCAGGTCTCCATCGAAGAAGCCCGCGGCCCGATGGGCATGGGCAAGTGGGACCACATCCGCACCCTGTGTGACCAGCCGCAAGTGGCCGAGCGCTATCGCAAGGCCTTTGGCCGCACACCGACTGACGATGACGTGACCGCCATCTACCAGCGCTTCATGCCGCTGCAGATCGAGAAAATCGCCGAGCACTCGGCGTTGATCCCCGGCGCCCTGGACACCATCGCCAACCTGCGCACGCAAGGGATCAAGATCGGCTCGTGCTCCGGCTACCCCAAGCAGGTGATGGACAAAGTCGTCGAACTGGCCGCCACCAACGGCTACGTCGCCGACCACGTGGTCGCCACCGACGAAGTACCCAACGGCCGCCCATGGCCAGCCCAGGCCCTGGCCAACGTGATCGCCCTCGGAATTGATGATGTCGCGGCCTGCGTGAAGATCGACGACACCGTGCCGGGCATTCTCGAAGGCCGTCGCGCCGGAATGTGGACCGTGGCGCTGACCTGCTCAGGCAACGCCCTGGGCCTGACCTACGAGCAGTTCCGCGCCCTGGACGCCGACACACTCGCCAGCGAACGCACGCGCATCGAGGCCATGTTCGAAGGCTCGCGCCCGCACTACATGATCGACACCATCACCGACCTGCCTGCGGTGATCGCCGACATCAACCAGCGCCTGGCACGGGGTGAAATGCCACAGGGCTACTGATCGAGATCAAAAGATCGCCTATACACCCTTCTCTCACGGGCAAACCTTCTAAAACAGGCTTACATTGAAAGGACTCCGTCGCGAAAGAACGGAGGTTTGCCCTGATGAGTGAGGAAGAAAGCGATGCCCTGGAAGAATTCCGATACGCGTTACAGCACCATGTCGATTGCGTTGCACTGGCTGATGGTGGTGCTGCTGGCGGTGGTTTACGCCTGCATTGAATTACGCGGGCAGTTTCCCAAAGGCAGCGGCGGCCGTACGTTGATTGTGGAAATGCACTTCATGTTCGGCCTGACCGTATTTGTACTGGTGTGGCTACGGTTGTTCGCCCGCAGCCTGGGCGTGGCGCCGAAGATCGTGCCGGCCCCGCCGCAATGGCAATCCTTCCTGGCCACCCTGATGCACATGGCGCTGTATGCCTTGATGATCGGCATGCCCATCGCCGGCTGGCTGATCGTCAGCGCGGAGGGGCATTCAGTGATGTTCTACGGCATCGAGCTGCCGCCGTTGATTGCCGAAAACAAGGCGTTGGCCAAAGAGATTGAAAGCTGGCATGTGCTGTTCGGCAAGGTCGGTTACTGGCTGATCGGCCTGCATGCGTTGGCGGGGTTGGGCCATCACTATGTGCTGCGGGACAATACTGCATTACGGATGATGCCCGGCAAGAGAGGGAACCTTCAGTAACCGTGGGAGCTGTCGAGCCCCAGCGAGGCTGCGATGGGATCACCGCGCAGTACCTGCCAGACCGCAGCGCCTGCATCGCAGCCTCGCTAAAGCTCGACAGCTCCTACAGGGAATCCTCGGCGGCCTTGCAGGCCACCGGTGTGGACAAAGATCAGACGGGTGCCGGGGGAAAATCTCCCGGCTTCAATCTGCTGCTTCAACGCCAATAACGCCTTGCCGGTGTACAGCGGCTCCAGGGGCAGGCCACAGGCTTGCTCGGTGGCGTCGATAAAGGCCAGCAACTCCGGATCAACCTTGGCAAAGCCGCCCCGGCTGGCCTCCAGCAATTCATAACCCTCTTGCACAAGCGCCCGTACCTGCTGCGCCACGCCGTGGTCGTCGGGCACCGCCAGCGCGCCATATACCGGATGCGCGCCCGCCTCGGCCAGCACCAATCCCGCTAGCGTGGTGCCGGTCCCCGCAGCCAGCCACCAACCGTGATAGTCCGCCCAGCCCAGGCCGCCTAACTGCGCCTGCGCCTGACTGACCAACACCCCGCAGCCCAACGCACCGGCCAAGCCACCACCGCCCTCAGGCACCGGGTGCAGGTGCGGATACTGCTCGCGCCACGGTAGCCAGAAGTCCGGCTCATTGCGCGCGCGATAGCCGCCATACCCCAACCAATGCAGTTGCATGCCGAAGGCGTTGAGGTCGAGCACCGTGGGCGTGTCTTGAGGATGGCCACGCAGCAAGCCAACCGTAGGAAAGCCGAAGCGTTTCCCGGCCGCCGCCAGTGCATGCAAATGATTGGAGTAAGCCCCGCCCAGGCTGATGATCCCACTGGCGCCCGCCGCCCGGCCTTGCGCCAGGTGTTCGGTGAGCTTGAACCACTTATTGCCGCTGATCAGCGGGTCGATGCGATCCAGGCGCAGCACGGCGACTTCCACCGGCCCCATCCAGTCCAGCTTCAGGGGTTCAAGGGGCGCGTGGGGAAGCCAGTCGAAAGGACCCATAAGGGCGGTTCTGCACAAGAAAAGGGGCGGTAGTCTACCACCGCCCCTTTGGCGTGTTTACAGCTCGGCCGCCAGGCGCGAACCCTGGTTGATGGCGCGCTTGGCATCCAGCTCGGCCGCCACATCCGCACCGCCGATCAAGTGCACGTTCTGCCCGGCTGCGACCAGGCCATCCTGCAATTCCCGCAGCGGGTCCTGGCCGGCACAGATGACGATATTGTCCACCGCCAGCACCTGCGGCTCACCCTCGGCGCCAATGCGGATATGCAGGCCCTCATCGTCGATCTTCAGGTACTCGACGCTGTTGAGCATCTGCACCTGTTTGTTCTTCAGACCGGTGCGATGAATCCAGCCGGTGGTCTTGCCCAGGCCGTCGCCGACCTTGGAAGTCTTGCGCTGCAGCAGGAACACTTCACGCGCCGGCGCATGGCGCTCGGGCTTGATCCCGGCCACACCGCCGCGGGCTTCAAGCTGGGTATCGATGCCCCACTCTTTCCAGAATGCCTCGCGGTCCAGGCTGGTGGACACGCCCTGGTGCACGAGGAATTCCGACACGTCAAAGCCGATACCGCCGGCACCGATCACCGCCACGCGACGGCCCACAGGCTTGCGCTCCAGGATCACGTCCAGGTAGCTCAATACCTTGGCGTTTTCCACGCCCGGGATGGCCGGTGTGCGCGGCGCGATGCCGGTGGCGAGGATGATCTCGTCGTAACCGCCCGCAACAAGCTGCTCAACGTCGACCCGAGTGTTCAGGCACAGCTCGACGTGGGTGGTCTGCAACTTGCGCTTGAAGTAGCGCAGGGTTTCAAAGAACTCTTCCTTACCCGGCACGCGCTTGGCGATGTTGAACTGGCCACCGATCTCGCTGGCCGAATCAAACAGCGTCACCTGATGCCCGCGCTCGGCAGCGACGGTGGCGGCCGCCAGGCCCGCAGGCCCGGCACCGACCACGGCGATTTTCTTGATCTGCTTGACCGGCAGGTAGTTGAGCTCGGTCTCGTAGCACGCACGCGGGTTGACCAGGCAGGTGGTCAGCTTGCCGCCGAAGGTGTGGTCCAGGCACGCCTGGTTGCAGCCGATGCAGGTGTTGATCTCATCGGCGCGGCCTTCGGCGGCCTTGTTGACGAAGTCCGGGTCGGCGAGGAATGGGCGGGCCATTGAGACCATGTCGGCGTCGCCTTCGGCCAGGATCTGCTCAGCGACTTCCGGGGTGTTGATCCGGTTGGTGGTGATCAACGGAATCTGCACCGAACCGCGCAACTTGGCGGTGACCTTGCTGAACGCACCGCGTGGCACTTTGGTAGCGATGGTCGGGATCCGCGCTTCGTGCCAGCCGATGCCGGTGTTGATGATCGTTGCACCGGCCTGCTCGATGGCCTTGGCCAACTGCACGATTTCTTCCCAGGTGCTGCCGCCTTCCACCAGGTCGAGCATCGACAGGCGGAAGATGATAATGAAATTCGGGCCTACGGCTTCGCGCACCCGGCGCACGATTTCCACCGGCAGGCGCATGCGATTTTCATAGCTGCCACCCCAGCGGTCGGTGCGATGGTTGGTGTGAGCGGCGAGGAACTGGTTAATGAAGTAGCCTTCGGAGCCCATGATCTCCACGCCGTCGTACTCGGCGACCTGGGCCAGCAGCGAGCAGGTGACGAAATCGCTGATCTGCTTTTCGATGCCTTCTTCGTCCAGCTCTTTGGGCTTGAACGGGTTGATGGGCGCCTGGATTGCGCTTGGCGCGACCTGTTTCGGGCTATAGGCATAACGCCCGGCGTGGAGGATCTGCATGCAGATCTTGCCGCCGGCCTCGTGCACCGCTTTCGTGACGATCTTGTGCTTTTGCGCCTCTTCGTCGGTGGTCAGCTTGGCTGCACCGCCATACACCCCGCCTTCATCGTTCGGGCCAATGCCGCCGGTGACCATCAGGCCCACGCCGCCACGGGCGCGCTCGGCAAAATAGGCCGCCATGCGCTCGAAGCCGCCGGGTTTCTCTTCAAGGCCGGTGTGCATCGAGCCCATCAGGGTGCGGTTACGCAGGGTGGTAAAACCCAGGTCCAACGGGGCCAGCAGGTGCGGGTAGGCAGCAGCGGTCATGGTACAGCTCCACAACGGATCATCACGGGACGTGGAGCGCTCGAATGGCACTCCATCGGTTTATGTCCCACAGCCTAAGAGGCTGCCGGTTGCCGCTCAATGACTGTAACTGACAAGTTATTGATCCAAATGCGCAGCGCCCCTTGGCAACCGTGTACATGAGCCCTACCCTAGGTACCGAACCCTGCACCCGGTCCGTTGTCTTTTTCCCATGCGTAAACTTCTTGGATTCACCCTCATCATGGCCCTGGTCGCCGCCGTTTCCGCCTATCTGGTCTGGACCCAGGAGCGCCCCGTGGGCCATTACCTGTCCGACCTGCGGATCAACCTGGCCGTCGACCAAGGCGTGCCCGCCGACCGCGGTAACCTGCTGGGCATCCAGCCGGAACTCTTCCCCGCCGACTACCAGAGCCTGGAACGCCTGCACCTGAAGCTGGCGGCCTATCTGCAAAAGGCCCGCGACCAGGGCTTGATCAACGACAAGACCATCGTGGTGCTGCCGGAACATATCGGCACCTGGCTGATGGTCAGCGGCGAAAAGAACGAGCTGTATCAGGCCACCAACCTCAAGGACGCGATGAACTGGCTGTCGGCGAGCAACCCGCTGCTGTTCCTGCGGGCGTTGATCAGCGCCAAGGGTGATGACCGTATTGACGACGCCTACCTGCGCATGAAGGCTCCGGCCATGGCCCGCGACTATCAGGTGCTGTTCGGCGGTCTGGCCAAGGAATTCGGCGTGACCCTGGTAGCCGGCTCCATTGCCCTGCCCAACCCGAGCGTCAGCCAGGGCCAGCTGCAGATCGGCCATGGCGCGCTGTACAACACCAGCGTGGTATTCGACCGTGATGGCTTGGCGGTGGGCCAGCCGCAACGCCAGCTGTATCCGATTTTCGATGAGCGCGGTTTTATCGAACCCGGCGACGAAAACACCGTCAGCGTGGTCGACACCCCGGCCGGGCGCCTGGGCATCCTGATCGGCAGCGACAGCTGGTACCCGGACAATTACCGCAAGCTCAACGAGCAAGGCGCCCAGTTGGTGGCCGTCCCGGCCTTCGTGATTGGCCGCGAGACCTGGGACAAGCCGTGGCGCGGCTTCAAAAGCGTGTCGACGCCGCCGGAAATCAGCCTCAAGCCCGAAGAACTCAGCGAAGGCGAAGCCTGGCACCGCCTGACTCTGATCAGCCAACAACCCATCAGCCAGGCGACTGCCGGCATGAGCGTGTTCCTGCGCGGGCAGTTCTTTGACATGGGCAGCGCCGGGCAAAGCTTCCTCAGCAGCAACGGCCAGGTGTTCGCCGACGGCAATGCCCGTGGCGCGCGCCTGCTGAACGTGTGGCTGTAACACGATGAAACCGGTGCGGCTTGGGGATTTGTCGGTGGGCTTCGTCCACACCTTGGCCGATGCGATCCACAGCCATGGCCTGGACCCGCAACCGTTGCTGCTGCAATACGGCCTTGACCCGGCCCGCCTGGCCGAGGCCGGCGCGCGCTTGTCGATCCCGCGCTATATGCGCCTGGGCCACGCCGCCATCCAGCTGACCGGCGACGCCAGTCTGGGGCTGCGCATGGGCCAGCTCAGCCGCTTGAGCCAGGCTGGCCTCGCCGGTGTCACCGCCGCCCAGGCCCCTACCGTGCGCGAAGCCGCCCGCACCCTGACACGCTTCGAAGCCTTGTACGGCTCCAACTATCGTGGCCAGTCGAGCTTTCACGAGGATACGGATGGGGCCTGGCTACGCTTCTATTCCATCAGCCCGTACAACGCCTATAACCGCTTTGTGGTGGACTCGATCATCGCCGGGTGGCTGCATCAGTTGTCGAGCCTGAGCCTGCAACCGGTGCAGGCGCAGCGCATCGAAATCGAATTCGAAGCACCGGACTACAGCGAGCGCTACAGCGTGCTGGGGGACTGCCCGATCCAGTTTGGCGCCGAGCACAATCAACTGCGCCTGAGCCAGCAAACCCTGGCCATGCGCAACCCGGAACATTGCCCGAGTACCTGGCAATTACTGGTGCAATTGTGTGAACGAGAACTGGAGCAGTTGACGCGCACCCGCAGCCTGCGCGAGCGCATTACCCGGTTGCTCGGGCCGATGCTCAATGGTGGCCGGGAACCCGACCTGGAAGAAGTGGCGTCACGCTTGAAACTGCCGACCTGGACCTTGCGGCGCAAGCTGGCGGAAGAAGGGACTCAGTTCCGGGCGATTCTCAATGACACTCGCCGCGACCTGGCCATGACCTACATTCGCGATACCGAACTGGCGTTCGGTGAAATTGCCTATTTGCTCGGCTTTGCTTCAGCAGAAGCCTTTCAACGCGCCTTCAAGCGCTGGAACAGCCAGACCCCAGGGGAATTTCGCCGCAGTCAGCGGCATTCCGCCTGACGTCTGTCTTACAGCTCGGTGGCATCATCGGCCGGATCCAGCGGATCCAGTTCAAAGGCCTGGTACTCCAACAGTTCTTCCTGGTAATCGTCCATGGTTGACTCCTTGTTTTATGAAAAGGGGTTGCTTAATGACCTGCACAACCAGCCTAAAGTGCCGCCATGACGAAAAAATGTCCGTGGCATGACGTTCCTGCACTTCAAGATTAAACGTAGCAGTGTTGCGTTGATTTAGCCGGATGAATTTTAGATGCAACTGCAATCATTGCAATTGCAATCAAAAGCGGAATTCCATTAGGGTATGGGCACCCGTTGCCAAGCGACCCTGCTCATGACTGCCAGCACCGAACGCTCTGCCCTGATCTGTATCGACGCCCTGAATGCAATGCAGCAGCCCCGCTGCTCGCCCCTGTATAGCGTGATGACCATGGCCAACACCTTGGAGTCCAGCCGGCAGGCGTGGGTGATTCGCGGCCAGTCGCGCTCGCGCCGGGTGATGAGCTGGCCCACGTGGTTTGCGCGCAACACCGGGGAAAAGCCCATGTTGTACCTGCACACGGCCGCGTCATCGGCGCAGTTGCGCGCATTGTCCAGCGAGACCCGCCAGCGAGGCATCTTGTGCAACGACAATGAAACCCGGCCCTCCCCATCACTGCCCTTGTGGTTGGCCAGTAATCCCCACTGCACACCTTATGACCCGGCCTCCGGCGAGGAAGCGCGGGCGGTAGTGCTGGCGGCTTTGCAGGCGCTGTATGTCGACGGAGAGCCGGGGTTTTATTACCTGGCATTGCACGATCAATACGACGGGCCAGGGCTGAGCCCGCAGGATCGTGACCATGCACTCAGGGGCATGTACCGGGTCCGGCGCTCATACACGAGTGAATTGAAGGTGCGGTTGCTGGGCGCGGGTCGAGCGTTTGAAGAAGTCGTGCACGCCGCGCAGTTGCTCGAAACGGATTGGAACGTCGCGGCACAACTGTGGAGCTGCCCCAGCTACACACGGCTGGCCCGTGAGGCGGATGCGGCGCAACGCTGGAACCGCCTGCATACGTTGGCACCGAAGCGCAGTTGTCATTTAAGGGATTGCCTGGCTGGGGATGGCGCGCCGGTGGTCGCGGTTACCGGGTATCCGCAGCCGATCGTTGATCAGTTGGCGGGGTATGTGGATGCGCGGTTTGTAGCCTTGGGCGCGGGCTCGGTGGAAACGTCACCACCCAGTCGATATTGGGTAGCGGTGCTGGCATTGAAGGCGCTGGCGGATGACGGCCGTATCGAAGTAGAACAGGTAGAAGCCGCCCTGCATCGATATCACCTTAGATGAATGGAATGCGATCAAATGTGGGAGCTGGCTTGCCTGCGATAGCGGGGTGCCAGGCGCCGATACTTTGGCAGACCGTCCGCTATCGCAGGCAAGCCAGCTCCCACCCTGGATCTCGGTGCTATCTGATATTTGCTTCAGGTCTTACGCCGCCCACGGGTCTGCACACCCGCCTCCATCGCCAGCCCCGCCGTGCGTTCCAGCGCCTCGGCAAAGCCCCGGCGTTGATCGCTGTCGAGCTGCGACAGAAACAACTCATCCACGCTGCTTTCGTAGATTTTCCACATCTTTTTGCGCAACACCCGGCCCGCGTCGGTGATTGAGACAAAGGCAGCACGCCCGTCACCGTCGGAGCGCGAACGCACCACCAGGCCGTCCTTTTCCAGACGGTCCACGAGGCGCGTCAAGTTGTAGCGCTCGATGGCCAGTACATCGGCCAATTCGTGCATGCGCCGAGTGCCATCGGGGCCACTTTCCAGGCCCCACAAAGCGTCGTACCAGGCATACGGCGGCAGACCGGCATCGGCCAGGCGCCGTTCGATTTCACGGATGACCGTCCTGTGGGCCCGAACAAAACGAAACCAGACATCAGGCTCTTTCGACGACATGCAACACCAATCCGGGGAATTTCAAGAAGGTTGCAATAGTAGCTCATCCCACGCTAGATTCAGCCATGTAGTTGCAATTGCAACTACATTCGCAAAGCTCCCACAAGGAGCCCACACGCTGAAACCCGTCCACCCTGGAGCCTGACATGACCCCGAACACTGCAGTACGCCTCGACGACGATCCACAGGAAACCCGCGAATGGCTGGAGTCCATCGAATCGGTGCTGACCACCGAAGGCCGCCCGCGTGCGCATTACCTGATTGATCAGTTGCTGGATTTCGATGTGGCGCGGCATGGCGACTTCTACGGGCGGGTGACCACGCCTTACGTCAACACGATCCCGGTGGACCGTCAGTTGCCCTACCCCGGCAACCTGGCCACCGAGCGCCGCCTGAACGCGTTTATCCGCTGGAACGCCATGGCCATGGTGCTGCGCGCCGGCAAACATTCCGGCGTGGGTGGGCATATCGCGACCTACGCGTCGGCTGCCGTGCTGTATGACGTAGGCTTCGACCACTTCTTCCGTGGCCGAACTGACAGCTTCGATGGCGACCTGGTGTATATCCAGGGCCACTCGGCACCGGGCATTTACGGGCGGGCGTACCTCGAAGGCCGAATCAGCGAAGCGCAACTGGACAATTTCCGTCGGGAAGCCGGCGGCGACGGCTTATCGTCCTATCCGCACCCACGGCTGATGCCGGACTTCTGGCAATTTCCTACGGTGTCCATGGGTCTCGGACCGATCACCGCCGCCTACCAGGCGCGCTTCATGCGCTACCTGGAGTTCCGCGACCTCAAGCAGCACCAGGGCCGCAAGGTGTGGGCGTTCCTCGGTGATGGCGAGATGGATCAGCCGGAATCCCTGGCGGCCATTTCCCTGGCCGGGCGCGAGAAACTCGACAACCTGATCTTCGTGGTCAACTGCAACCTGCAACGCCTCGATGGTCCGGTGCGCGGCAACGCGAAGGTGATCCAGGAATTCGAAAGCCTGTACCGCGCCGCCGGCTGGAACGTGATCAAGGTGATCTGGGGTGGCGGCTGGGATGCGCTGCTGGAAAAGGACAAAAGCGGCTTGCTGCGCCAGCGCATGATGGAATGCGTGGACGGCGACTATCAGAACTACAAATCGCAAAACGGCGCCTACGTGCGGGAACACTTCTTCGGCAAATACCCCGAGTTGCTGGCGCTGGTGGCGGACATGTCCGACGACGATATCTGGAAACTCTCACGGGGCGGCCATGACCCGGACAAAGTCTACAACGCCTATGCCGCCGCAGTGCGCCACAGCGGCCAGCCGACGGTGATCCTGGCGAAAACCGTCAAGGGCTTCGGCATGGGCGAGGCCGGCGAAGGCCAGAACATCAACCACCAGTTGAAAAAGATGGGCGCTGATGCCGTCAAAGCCTTCCGTGATCGCTTCGGGCTGGAAGTGGCCGACGATCAACTGGCCGAAATCCCGTATCTCAAACCGGCCGCCGACAGTGAAGAAGCGCGCTATTTCGCCGCTCGCCGCCAGTCGCTGGGGGGTTACGTACCGGCTCGCCACAGCGCGGTCGAGTCGTTGAAGATCCCCGAACTGGAGGCCTTCGCCACCCAACTCAAGGACACTGGCGAGCGCGCGATTTCCACCACCATGGCCTTTGTGCGCATCCTCGGCACGCTGCTCAAGGACCCGAACCTGGGCAAGTTGATCGTGCCCATCGTGCCGGACGAGTCCCGCACCTTCGGCATGGAAAGCCTGTTCCGCCAGATCGGCATTCACTCCGCTGTCGGCCAGCTCTACACCCCACAGGATGCCGGCCAGCTGTCCTACTACAAGGAGAGCAAGGACGGACAGATCATGCAGGAAGGCCTGAATGAATCCGGCGCCATTTCCTCGTGGATCGCCGCGAGTACGTCTTACGCCAACCACGGGTTGATGACCGTGCCGTTCTATATCTTCTATTCGATGTTCGGCTTCCAGCGAGTGGGCGACCTTGCCTGGGCCGCGGGCGATGCGCGGGCGCGGGGCTTCCTGCTGGGGGCGACCGCCGGACGCACCACACTGATGGGCGAAGGCCTGCAGCATGACGATGGCCACGGCCATGTGCTGTCATCGGTGATCCCGTGCTGCGTTTCCTACGACCCGACCTTTGCCTTCGAGCTGGCAGTGATCATTCGCGAGGGCATGCGCCGGATGTATGTCGAGCAAGAGGACATCTACTACTACATTACCCTGCTCAACGAAAACTACCCGCACCCGGCGATGCCCGAAGGTGTCGAGGATGGGATTCTCAAGGGCATGTATCGGTTGAAGGCGGCTGAAGACACCGTGCAACCACGGGTACAGCTGATGGGCAGCGGTTCGATCCTGCGGGAAGTCATCGCCGCTGCTGATTTGCTGCGGGATGACTTCGCCGTGGCCAGCGACGTGTGGAGCGTCACCAGCCTCACCGAGCTGCGCCGGGAAGGCCATGCCGTGGAACGCTGGAACCTGCTGCACCCGGAAAGCGAACCGCGTGCCAGCTATGTCGAGCAGTGCCTTGAGGGCCAGGCCGGGCCCGTGGTGGTCGCCACCGACTACATGAAGATATTTGCTGATCAGATCCGCCCGTTCGTGCCGGGTCGACGCTTTGTGGCGCTGGGCACTGATGGCTTCGGGCAATCGGATACCCGCGAAGCCTTGCGCGAGTTCTTTGAGGTGGACCGTTACTTCATTGCACTGGCGGCCTTGAAGGCGCTGGCGGATGACGGCCTGATCAGCCGCGCCAAGGTGGCGGAGGCGATCAGCCGCTACGGGATCAACGTCGACAAGGCCAACCCCGTAGCGGTGTAGTTACTGCGCAGGCGTCGGCAGGGGCGGAATCGCTTCGGTCGGCGCCGGCAGCGTCGGGGTGGTTGCCTCTGGGGCTGGTGCCGGGGTTTCCTTGGGAGCAATCGGCGCAGGTTCTGCCGGCGGCACAACCGGCTCCGATGCCGCAGGCACAACCGCCGGCGTCACCGGGGCTACCGGTGCGGCTGGTGCGTCTTTCGGTACTTCTTTCGAGGATTCTTTAGGCGCCTCAACCTTATCGGCCGCCGGAGCTGCCTTTGGTTCCGGAATGCCCAGGTCAGCCTTGGGCTTCTCTGGAATATGCGCAGCCTTTTTCACTTCCTGGGGCAGGAAAACATCCACCAGCGCGAAATAACGCTCATAGAACTTTGGCGCAGACACCGTCTCGCTGGCCACCTTGACCATCGAATCATCGGTGGAGCCAATCGGCATCGACACCGAACCCAATACCCCCACACCCAGGCTGGCGGAGTTATTGACCTTCTTCAGCGCGTAGCGGTCCTGCAAGGCGTTGGCGAACATCGTCGAGTGATGATTGCCACTGCCATCGTCGGCACAGACCACGTTGAAGCTGATCTGCAGGTGAGTTTCGCCGGTCTGCTGGAAGCTCTTGTTACCCGCCACCAGCTTTGGATCGCTGCTGGTAATGATGTAACCCTGGCTCAACAGCGCACGCCGCGCCGCTTCACAGGCCGCGGTGTCACTGACCGGGTAATCACGGGAAAACGTACCGGAGTCGTCGAAATTCTCATGTTCATAAATAGCGGTCTTGGGTGACGAGCAGCCCGCAGCGCCCGCCAGCACCAGCGCCAACCCGAGGCTACGCAAGTGAAATGATGTCGACATCGAAAATCCTGAGGAAAACAGTCAGGGCGGTATTGTGCAACAGAACGTGGCCTTGGCGCGCGAATTCCTGTCGGTAAAACGTCACAGCCTTACGGGACGGTGTCTGCAGGAAAAAGCCGCTCGCCCATATGGTCGATAAACACGCGCAATTTCGCCGAGGCATGGCGACTTGATGGCCAGAGCATCCAGAAACTGCCGCTGTGGTCCAGGTAATAGTCCAGCACCCGCTGCAACCGGCCCTGCTCCACCGATTCGCGGACCATGAAGTCCGGCAGGCAGGCAATCCCCAGGCCTGCATGGGCCACATGCATCAACGATTCGATGGTGGTGGAGACCAGCGGCGCACGCAGGACCGGCTCCGGCACGCCCGGTTCCGGGCGCAGTGGCCAGGCTTCCAGCTTGCCGGTGGCGCAGAATTTGTGGCGCAGGCAGGCGTGGTCGTTCAAGTCCCGAGGCTGACGCGGCGTGCCATGCAAGCGCAGGTATTCCGGGGAGGCCACCAGCACCAGCCGGTAATACCCGAGGTGGCGTGCCATCAAGCGCGAATCCTCGGGTTTGCCGGTGCGGATCACCGCGTCGAACCCTTCCTCGATCACGTCCACCATGCGGTCGGAGAAGTCCACATCCAGCTCAATCTCTGGATAGGCCCGCATGAAATCCGTCAGCACCGGCATCAACAGGCCGCGCACTTGGGGCAGGCTCACACGCAGCTTGCCTCTGGGTGTGGCGGATGCCTGGCTCAGTTCCTGTTCTGCAGCCTCGACCTCTGCCAGGATCCGTCGGGAGCGTTCGAGAAACAGCGCGCCCTCGCTGGTCAACGTGATGCTGCGGGTGCTGCGATGGAACAGCCGAACACCCAGGCGCTCTTCAATGCGCGCGATGCTTTTGCCAATCGCCGAGGACGACACCCCCAGCAGGCGCCCAGCCTCGGTAAAGCTGCGGGTCTCCGCCACCTGCACAAACACTGAAATACTGCCGAGGCTGTCCATCGTCTCGCTCCCAAGGATTGCGGACGTTGGCGTCCGATAAGTTCGGAACCTTAGCCTGTTTTTCTCCAGCGTGCAGCACCCTACTCTGGCTCCCTGCCCTTACGCCTGAACACCGGAGCCACCCAACATGAGCGACAACGCCTTACCTTCCCCGCCCCTTGCGGCCAGCCGTGAACGCTTGCCCCTGGGCGGTCTGCTGGCATTGGCTACCGCCGGCTTCATCACCATCCTCACCGAAGCCATGCCCGCGGGCCTGCTCCCGCAAATGGGCGCTGGCCTCGGGGTGTCCGACGCCTTGGTGGGCCAGTTGGTGACCCTTTACGCCCTTGGTTCCCTGCTGGCGGCGATTCCCCTGACCATCGCCACCCGGGGCTGGCGCAGGCGGCCGTTGCTGATGATTGCCATCGGCGGGTTTGCCTTGGTCAACAGTGTGACGGCGTTTTCCAGCGATTACCTGCTGACCCTGGTGGCGAGGTTCTTCGCCGGGGTGTTCGCGGGATTGCTTTGGGCGCTGCTGGCCGGCTATGCCAGCCGTATGGTTGCGCCGCACTTGCAAGGGAGGGCAATTGCCGTGGCCATGCTCGGCGCGCCATTGGCCCTGTCACTCGGCGTGCCAGCCGGGACATTCCTGGGCACCACGGTAGGCTGGCGCCTGAGCTTTGCAATCATGACCGGCCTGACGGTTGTGCTGCTGGCCTGGGTGCGCTGGCAGGTCCCGGACTTTGCCGGGCAGCGAGCGGAAAAACGCCTGGGACTGCGCCAGGTGCTGGCACTGCCGGGGATTCGTCCGGTGCTGTTTGTGACCTTCACCTACGTGCTGGCCCATAACATTCTCTACACCTATATCGCGCCGTTCCTGGTACCTGCCGGGATCGCCGCAGACATCGATCAGGTGCTGCTGGTGTTTGGCCTGGCAGCACTGCTGGGCATTTGGGTGGTCGGCGCGCTGATTGATCAGCGGCTGCGGGCCTTGTTGGTGATCAGTTGCGGGATGTTCGCACTCTCAGCATTGGCGCTGGCGTTCTGGATTACCTCGCCGGCCGTGATCTACACCACCGTGACGTTATGGGGGCTGGCGTTTGGCGGCCTCCCGGCATTGCTGCAAACGGCGCTGGCCAAGTCAGCCGGAGATTCAGCCGATGCCGCACAGTCGATGCTGGTGACGGTATGGAACCTGGGCATCGCCGGCGGCGGGCTGCTCGGCGGCATGTTGCTGCAAGGTTGGGGAGTGACGTCGTTTCCGTGGGCGGTCGCCGCGTTGGTCGTGCTGGCCCTGATGGCAACGTTGCGTTTAACCGATGTTTAAACGAAACGTGACGTGATGTTTCTTAACTCTTATGATCGCCCTGGGTGCGCTGCTGCATACGGCACAGCGCAGGTTAAAGGATAAGCATTGGTCGGGCCGCCAATGGAGACTTGTCGTGCCTGATAAACACCCTGCTATTCCTCGCCCCCAGGTTTTGGTCGAAGGCGCCCTGTCTGCATTGGAGCGGTTTTCACGCATCGAGGCCGTCAGCGGCATCGTGCTGCTGCTGGCGGCGATTGTCGCGCTGATCTGGGCCAACAGCCCGATCGCCGATTCCTACGAACACTTCTGGAACACCCCACTCACCATCGGGCTGGGAGACTTCACGGTCTCGCGCTCGTTGCACTTCCTGGTGAACGACGGGTTGATGACCATCTTCTTCCTGGTGGTGGGCGCCGAGATTCGCCAGGAGATCAGGGACGGCGCACTCGCCAACCTGAAACTCGCTACCCTGCCCTTGGGCGCTGCGCTGGGTGGCGTGCTGATGCCGGCCCTGATTTACACCCTGCTCAATCATGGCACCGAAGCGGCCAGCGGCTGGGCCGTGCCCACCGCCACCGACATCGCGTTTGCCGTAGGCGTGCTGGCGCTGCTGGGTAAATCGATTCCGGCTGGCGTGCGCATCTTGCTCCTGGCGCTGGCGATCATTGATGACATCGTCGCCATCCTGATCATCGCGATCTTCTACACCGCAAGCCTTGACTACATGGGCCTGGTGATCGCGGCCTGTGGGTTGGCGCTGGTGCTGATTTTCCAGCGGATGGGCATCGGCAAGGCCGTTGTGTACCTGTTGCCAGGGGCGATTGTCTGGTTTGGCTTGCTTAAGACCGGCGTCCATCCGACGCTCGCGGGCGTCATGCTTGGCCTGATAACGCCCGTCACTTCCAGACCGACTCGGGAACGCCCTCTGGACACCATCGGGCGCACATTTAACGAACTGATGGACCGGCTTTCGCATCCGTCAGAAAGTGCCCATCAGGTCGCCAAGCCATTGAAGCAATTGAGACAGGCCCAACGGGAAATGTTGCCGCCGGTGCAGCGGATTCAAGCCGGGTTACACCCATGGGTGGCCTTCGGCGTCATGCCACTGTTTGCCCTGGCCAACGCGGGGGTGAGCCTGCAAGGGTTCAACCTGAACGACCCGCTGCCCCACGGGGTGTTCATGGGGGTCATCCTGGCATTGGTGCTCGGCAAGCCGCTGGGAGTGATGCTGGCGAGTTTCGTGCTGGTCAAGTTGAATATCTGCAAACTGCCGGAGGGCGTGACCTGGAACGGCGTCGCCCTGGTGGGCCTGCTGGCGGGAATTGGTTTCACCATGTCGATTTTCATCTCGTCGCTGGCCTTCTCCGATCCGACGCTGCTGTCGGCTGCCAAGCTGAGTGTGCTGAGCGCTTCAACCCTGGCGGCTGTGATTGGCCTGAGTTGGGGCAAGTTCAAGTTTGCGCGTTGAATCAACGGCTCGTTGAGTCAGCTGCTTGAGTGGATAAAAAAAGACCCCGGTCTCTTCAGGCCGGGGTCTTTTTATTCAGGCGGTAACGCGATCAGAACTTCTTGATCTCAGCCTTGGTTTCCAGCTGCTTGCGATAGGCAGCGAAGTCTTGCTGACCGATACGCGAAGCGAGGAAGCGGCGGTACTGAGCCTTCTCGTCATCGGTCGGGGCAGCGGCTTCGTTGACCGCGTTCAAGCGCACGATCACCAGGCTACCGTCTGGCAGGGTCACGCTGGTGAAGGTCGGCTTGTCCTTGGCCGCAGGCTTTGGCATGCGGAACAGGGCTTGCAGCACGGCAGGCTCGACGCCTTCCTGGCCACGGGTGGCCGCTTCGGTGACTTTCCAGGCCTGGCCATCCACCGGCTGGTTCAGCGGTGTCTTGCCATCACGCAGGTTGGCAATCAGCTCGTCCGCGTGAGTCTTCGCCGCAGCGCTTGCGCGCTCCTTGGTCAACTGGGCACGGATGGCCGTGGCAACGCTTTCCAGCGGCAGCTGGGTAGGCTTCAGGTGCTCTTTGGCACGCAGCACCACGATGGTTTCCGGATCCAGCTCGATGGCGGTGCTGTTGGCACCTTCATCCAGTACTTCAGGGCTGAATGCAGCGGTCACCACGGCACGATTGGCAGCAATGCCTTCACCACCCTCACGGCCAAACGGCGCGGAGGTGTGCACGGTCAGCTTCAGGTCCGACGCCGGCTGGGCCAGGTCGGAAGCTTCGAATGCAGCGTCTTCCAGTTGCTTGGTCGCGTCGACGAAACGCTGTTCAACCTGCTGGGTCTTGAGCTCGCGGGTCAGCTTGTCTTTCAGGCTGGCGAACGATGGCACTTCTGGTGCTTCAACGCCCAACAGCTTGATCAGGTGCCAGCCGAAGCTCGAACGCACCGGTGCCGAGACCTGGTCCTTGTTCAACGCGTACAGCGCTGTTTCGAAGGCAGGGTCGTAGACGCCAGGACCGGCGAAACCGAGGTCACCGCCGTTGTTCGCAGAACCTGGATCCTGGGAGAACTCTTTGGCCAGGGCTTCGAATTTCTCGCCTTTGGCCAGGCGTGCCTGGATCTCTTCGATCTTGGCCTTGGCCTGCTCGTCAGTGGTCTTGTCGTTGACTTCAATCAGGATGTGCGCCGCGCGACGCTGTTCAGCGAGGTTGGCGGTTTCTTTCTGATAGAGGGCTTGCAGCTCATCGTCCTTGACCGCGACCTGGTCGAAGAAGGAAGCCTTCTTCAGCTCCAGATAGTCGATGACCACCTGATCCGGGGTCATGAACTCTTTGGCGTGCTGGTCGTAGTAAGCCTTGACCTCGTCGTCGGTGATCTTCACTGCCGCAGGGTCGGCCTTGATGCTGACGGTGGCGAAGTCGCGGGTCTGTTTTTCCAGACGGGCGAAAGCGAGCACTTCGGCATCAGTCACAAAACCGCTACCGGCAATACCAGCACGCACCTGGCCGATCAGCATTTCCTGGCTCAGCATCTGACGAAATTGCATACGGCTGTAACCCAGCTGACGGATCACCTGGTCGAAACGCTCAGCGTTGAACTGGCCATCCACCTGGAATTCCGGCGTCTGCAGGATCACTTGATCCAGCGCAGCTTCGGAGAAAGCGAATTTCGAATCGGCAGCGCCTTGCAGCAGCAGCTTGCGATCGATCAGGCTTTTAAGAGCGGCGTCGCGCAGCAGCTTTTCGTCCAGCAAGGAAGCATCGAAGTCCTTGCCCAGCTGTTGCATCAGCTGACGACGTTGCATGTCGACGGCCTGGCCCAGTTCACTTTGGGTGATTTCTTCACCGTTGACCTTGGCCACGTCCTGCTTGTTGTTGGTCGAAGCCTGAAAAATAGCCTCGATACCGGTGAACGCCATCAATGCGACGATGATCCCGATAATAGTTTTGGCAATCCAGCCTTGTGAATTGTCCCTGATATTCTGCAGCATGCGTCCCCCAGAAACGGTTGAACTTCAAAATTAGGCAACCGTGGAGCGTGGGTAGAGTCCGGATAGAAGAAAGGCGCATCCGAGGATGCGCCTTCTCGTAACTGGCGGAGCGGACGGGGGTTTGAACCCACACCCCCGGCGTGGCGACCCGATGGATACTTGGGTCAGCTGCCGCTCCGCTGCCAGGTCAGACCTTCGTCCGACCCGGATGGGTAAGGCTTGAGCGAAGCTTAGTTAACAGCTTCTTTCAGGGCTTTACCGGCTTTGAAACCTGGTTTTTTGGCAGCGGCGATTTGCAGAGCCTTGCCAGTCTGTGGGTTACGACCAGTGCGAGCTGGACGATCGGTCACAGAGAAAGTACCGAAACCAACCAGTACCACAGAGTCGCCGGCCTTGAGAGCGCCAGTGACGGATTCGATTACTGCGTCCAGCGCACGGCCAGCAGCGGCTTTCGGGATATCAGCAGATGCAGCGATAGCATCAATCAGTTCCGACTTGTTCACTCTAAGTCCCCTTTTATCTATTGAGTATGATTCTAAGTTTTTTGGTGAAAGCAAAAACCAGTGCTGAATGGCCTACAGACACTTAAGAGCCGCTTTATAACAAGGGCTCTAAAAAGCTGTCAAGGAAGCCCCCAGGCTTAAACGTATTAATGCGTGCTAATTCTTTCCTTAGAGTCAGACTCGCGTTTTTCATCCTTTGCAACTATCTCCGGAGCCACATCCGGCAAGGGCTCCGGCGCGTATTGCAGCGCAATTTGCAGGACCTCGTCAATCCATTTAACCGGTTTAATCTGCAGATCCTGCTTGATATTGTCAGGAATCTCCTTCAAGTCGCGAACATTCTCTTCAGGAATGATCACGGTCTTGATACCACCACGGTGTGCAGCCAGCAATTTCTCTTTGAGGCCACCAATGGCCAGTACCTGACCACGCAGGGTGATTTCCCCGGTCATGGCGACATCGGCGCGCACCGGAATGCCGGTCAGTGCTGATACCAGTGCCGTGCACATGCCTACGCCTGCGCTAGGGCCGTCTTTCGGGGTCGCCCCTTCCGGCATGTGGATGTGGGTGTCGTGCTTCTCGTGGAAGTCCAGGGGGATCCCCAGGCTCTTGGCGCGGCTGCGCACCACGGTCTGCGCGGCAGTGATGGATTCGACCATCACGTCCCCCAGGGAACCGGTCTTGATCAGTTGCCCTTTGCCCGGGATAACGGCGGCCTCGATGGTCAGCAATTCGCCGCCCACTTGTGTCCACGCCAGGCCAGTGACCTGACCCACCTGGTCCTGCTGCTCAGCCAGGCCGTAGCGGAATTTACGCACGCCCAGGAAGTGTTCCAGCAGGTCAGCGGTGACCTTCACCGAGAAGCGTTTTTCCAGCGCATGTTCCTTCACGGCCTTGCGGCAGATCTTCGCCAGTTGACGCTCAAGGCCCCGCACACCGGCCTCGCGGGTGTAGAAACGAATGATGTCGCGGATCGCGTCGGCATCAAATTCGATCTCGCCTTTTTTCAGGCCGTTGGCCGCAATCTGCTTGGGCGAGAGGTATTTGACAGCGATGTTGATCTTCTCGTCCTCGGTGTAACCCGGCAGACGAATCACCTCCATCCGGTCCAGCAAGGCTGGCGGAATATTCATCGAGTTGGAGGTGCACAGGAACATTACGTCGGACAGGTCGTAGTCGACTTCCAGGTAATGGTCGTTGAAATTGTGGTTCTGCTCAGGGTCGAGTACTTCCAGCAAAGCCGATGCCGGATCGCCACGCATATCGCTGCCCATTTTGTCGATTTCATCGAGCAGGAACAGCGGGTTGCGCACACCCACCTTTGTCATCTTTTGAATCAATCTTCCTGGCATCGAACCGATATAAGTCCGGCGATGACCACGGATTTCCGCTTCATCACGCACGCCACCCAAGGCCATGCGTACGAATTTACGGTTTGTTGCGTGAGCAATCGACTCGGCCAGCGAGGTTTTACCCACGCCAGGAGGACCGACCAGGCACAACACCGGGCCGCGAATCTTCTTCACGCGCTTTTGCACGGCAAGGTATTCGAGGATGCGTTCTTTGACTTCCTCGAGACCGTAGTGATCGGCGTCCAGAATATCTTCGGCGCGAGCCAGGTCCAGGCGCACCTTGGTCTGGGCCTTCCACGGCACCTGCACGAGCCAGTCGATATACGAGCGAACCACGGTGGCTTCGGCCGACATCGGCGACATCTGCTTGAGCTTGTTCAGCTCGGCGGTGGCCTTGGTCAAGGCGTCTTTCGGCAGGCCGGCGGCGTCGATGCGCTTTTTCAGCTCTTCGATTTCGTTATGGCCTTCCTCGCTGTCGCCGAGTTCTTTCTGAATGGCCTTCATCTGCTCATTCAGGTAGTACTCGCGCTGGCTGCGCTCCATTTGCTTTTTGACACGGCCGCGAATGCGCTTCTCAACCTGCAGCAGGTCAATTTCGGCATCCAGCAGCGCCAGGACGTGTTCGACCCGGGCCGACAAATCGATGATTTCGAGAATGTCCTGCTTCTGCTCGATTTTCAGCGCCATGTGCGCGGCCATGGTGTCGACCAGGCGACTTGGCTCATCAATGCTGTTGAGGGAAGAGAGGACTTCTGCAGGAACTTTCTTGCCCAACTGCACGTATTGCTCGAACTGGGACAGCAAGCTGCGCACGAACACTTCGGATTCGCGCTCAGGGGCGTCGACTTCGTCGATCAGCGCCACTTCGGCGCGCAGGTGGCCGTCCACTTCCATGAAGCGCTCGACCGCACCGCGCTGCTCACCTTCCACCAGCACCTTGACGGTGCCATCAGGCAGCTTGAGCAGTTGCAGGACCGTTGCAACGGTACCAACGCGATACAGGGCGTCTTCGCCCGGATCATCGTCAGCAGGATTTCTTTGGGCCAACAGCAGGATCTGCTTGTCGCCCGTCATCGCGGCCTCGAGGGCTTCGATAGACTTCTCGCGCCCCACGAACAGCGGGATAACCATGTGCGGATAGACGACGACATCACGCAACGGCAGGAGAGGCAATTCGATGGTTGTCTTCATGATTTCGCCTCTATGACAGATGAAAGTAAGCTTGAAACCAAGATGGGGGCTGCCTGCAAAAAAAACAAGCGTAATGGCATCAGTTAAACGCAGTAAAAACAAAGGGGCCCGTCAAGGCCCCTTTATTTTGTACAGCTCGGCGGCGCAACGCTTACGCGTCTGGCGCAGCCTTGGCAGCCGGCTCACTGTTTTCGTAGATATACAGTGGCTTGGACTTACCTTCTATAACGCTTTCGTCGATCACCACTTTACTCACCTCGGACTGCGAGGGGATTTCGTACATGGTGTCGAGCAGTACGCCTTCGAGGATCGAGCGCAAACCACGGGCGCCGGTCTTGCGCTCCAGTGCCCGCTTGGCCACCGATTTGAGCGCGTCCGCACGGAACTCGAGGTCCACACCTTCCATCTCGAACAGCTTGGCATATTGCTTGGTCAGGGCGTTTTTCGGCTCGGTGAGGATCTGCATCAACGCAGCCTCATCCAACTCGTCCAACGTCGCCAGCACCGGCAGACGACCAACGAATTCCGGGATCAGACCGAACTTGACCAAATCGTCAGGCTCGACTTCACGCAGGGATTCACCGACTTTCTTGCCTTCTTCCTTGCTGCGTACTTCTGCACTGAAGCCAATGCCACCGCGGGTGGAACGGTTTTGAATAACCTTTTCCAGACCGGAGAACGCACCGCCACAGATGAACAGGATGTTGCGCGTATCAACCTGAAGGAATTCCTGCTGTGGATGCTTGCGGCCGCCTTGTGGCGGTACGGAAGCAACAGTACCTTCGATCAGTTTCAACAGCGCTTGCTGCACGCCTTCACCGGAAACGTCCCGGGTGATCGACGGGTTGTCGGATTTGCGCGAAATCTTGTCGATTTCATCGATGTAGACAATGCCCATTTGGGCCTTTTCCACGTCGTAGTCGCATTTCTGCAGCAGCTTCTGAATGATGTTCTCGACGTCTTCACCTACGTAACCGGCCTCGGTAAGAGTGGTTGCGTCGGCGATGGTGAAGGGAACGTTCAGCAGGCGAGCCAGGGTTTCTGCAAGCAGGGTTTTACCCGAACCTGTAGGACCGATCAGCAAGATGTTGCTTTTGCCGAGCTCGACATCGTCACTTTTCTTGTCACGCTGGTTCAGGCGCTTGTAGTGGTTGTACACCGCTACGGCCAGAACCTTCTTTGCACGCTCTTGACCAATCACATACTGATCAAGGATGCCGCTGATTTCTTTAGGCGAAGGCAATTTATGCGCGCTGCTTTCGGCCTGAGCTTCCTGCACCTCCTCACGGATGATGTCATTGCACAGGTCGACGCACTCGTCGCAGATAAAGACCGAGGGGCCGGCAATCAACTTGCGTACTTCATGCTGGCTTTTGCCACAGAAGGAGCAATAGAGCAGCTTGCCGTTGTCCTCGCCGTTGCGGGTGTCAGTCATTCGTTCGATCCAAATCCGATAGGCTTGCAACACAAGATGAAGGCTATTGAGGGCTTTTTCAAGCCCACTGGTGGTCGGACCTGCCGACCAGCCCTATTTTGAGCTGCTTATATTAAGCGGGGCGCTTTTCGATCACTGCGTCGATCAACCCGTATTCACGCGCGGCTTCGGCGCTCATGAAATTGTCACGGTTGGTGTCGCGCTCGATCTCTTCCAGGGTATGCCCGCTATGTTTGGCCATCAGCGTGTTGAGACGCTCACGAATAAAGAGGATTTCCTTGGCATGGATTTCGATGTCCGATGCCTGGCCCTGGAAACCGCCCAGTGGCTGGTGAATCATCACGCGCGAGTTCGGCAGGCAGTAACGCTTGCCCTCAGCACCAGCGGTCAGCAGGAAAGCACCCATGCTGCACGCCTGACCGATACAGGTGGTCGATACGTTCGGCTTGATGAACTGCATGGTGTCGTAGATCGACATGCCAGCTGTTACCGAACCGCCCGGGGAGTTGATGTAGAGATGGATGTCCTTGTCCGGGTTTTCCGCTTCAAGGAACAGCAGCTGCGCACAGATCAGGTTGGCCATGTAGTCCTCTACCGGACCAACCAGAAAGATCACTCGCTCCTTGAGCAGGCGCGAGTAGATGTCATAGGCGCGTTCGCCACGAGCAGATTGCTCGACAACCATCGGGACCAGGCCGCCAGCGGCCTGGATATCAGAGTTCTGCTGAATATACGAATTACGGAACATGCTCTGCAGTTACTCCCAAATAGTCATGTCTTGAATACGCATAAGCCAGCGCGAGGCTGGCTTATGGGTGTATTTTCAAACGAGTTGAGCGATCAGTCGGCTTGTGCTGCTTCAGCCGGCTTGACTGCTTCTTCGTAAGAGACCGCTTTATCGGTCACCTTAGCCTTCTGCAGAACAGTATCCACAACTTGCTCTTCCAGCACAACCGAACGCACTTCGTTCAGCTGCTGGTCGTTCTTGTAGTACCAGGACACGACAGCCTCAGGCTCCTGGTAGGCCGAAGCCATTTCCTGGATCATTTCGCGAACGCGGGTTTCGTCTGGCTTGAGGTCGAATTGCTTGACCACTTCAGCCACGATCAGACCCAGTACAACGCGGCGCTTGGCTTGTTCTTCGAACAGCTCGGCAGGCAGTTGGTCAGGCTTGATGTTGCCACCGAACTGCTGAACAGCCTGCACACGCAGACGATCAACTTCGTTGGACAGCAGGGCCTTCGGCACTTCGATCGGGTTGGCGGCCAGCAGACCGTCCATCACCTGGTTCTTGACCTTGGATTTGATGGCCTGACGCAGCTCACGCTCCATGTTCTTGCGAACTTCGGTGCGGAAACCTTCGATGCCGGTTTCCTTGATACCGAACTGGTTGAAGAACTCTTCGTTCAGTTCTGGCAGCTTAGGCTCGGAAACGGTGTTGACAGTCACGGTGAACTCGGCGGCTTTGCCAGCCAGGTCCAGGTTCTGATAGTCAGCCGGGAAAGCCAGGTTCAGAACGCGCTCTTCGCCGGCTTTGGCGCCAACCAGGCCGTCTTCGAAACCAGGGATCATGCGGTTGGAGCCCAGTACCAGCTGGGTGCCCTTGGCGGAGCCGCCAGCGAATGCTTCGCCGTCAACCTTGCCAACGAAATCGATGTTCAGCTGGTCTTCGTTCTGGGCAGCGCGATCGGCCACTTCAAAACGAGTGTTCTGCTTGCGCAGGATTTCCAGCATGTTGTCCAGATCGGAGTCAGCAACATCAGCGCTCAGGCGCTCGATGGCGATCGAATCGAAACCGGCAACTTCGAATTCAGGGAACACTTCGAAGATTGCAACGTATTCCAGATCCTTGCCTGCTTCCAGGGACTTAGGCTCGATGGAAGGCGAGCCAGCCGGGTTCAGCTTTTGCTCGACAACGGCTTCGTAGAAGGAAGCCTGGATCACGTCACCTACAGCTTCCTGACGTGCATCAGCACCGAAGCGGCGCTTGATTTCGCTCATTGGCACTTTGCCTGGACGGAAACCAGCGATCTTGGCCTTTTGGGCAGTCTGCTGCAGACGCTTGTTGACCTGGGTCTCGATGCGCTCGGCCGGCACGGTGATGCTCATGCGGCGCTCAAGAGCAGAAGTATTTTCAACAGAAACTTGCATGGATATTCCTCGTTGCACAGACGTTAGCTGGCCGTTTCCGACCCCAGAATCAAGGGCATGCATTCTAGTGGGTCAAACTCAAGAAGTCACCCTACTGAAAACGGGTAAAAAAACAGCAGGCAATTTATAGGTACGAATGCACGAGTGCAGCTCGCCCCGGTAGCAAATACATCCCATCACGCCAGGGCTCTGCGCCAACCCTTCTATATATAGAAGCAGCTGCCAATCATCTCCCTGACAACCGACCCTGCGGACAAGGCCAGCGAGCAGTGCGGCATCATCGCGAAACATAAATACGACGAAACGCCCTGCCCTTGCAGCCCAGCACCTGCGACTGCGTTGAAACTCAAACCGCTGAAACAAAAAAGGCGCCAGACTATTAATCTGGCGCCTTTCGAAATATGGGGTGGACGAAGGGGATCGAACCCTCGACAACGGGAGTCACAATCCCGTGCTCTACCAACTGAGCTACGCCCACCATATTGCGTGACCAAAAAGCCCGTCAAAATGGCTATTTGTTGAGCCTCGCGACGACCATCCAGCCTTCACGAAACTTTATTTGGTGCGGATGAAGAGACTCGAACTCTTACACCTTGCGGCGCTGGAACCTAAATCCAGTGTGTCTACCAATTCCACCACATCCGCATGAAGCTCTTAAAGCAAAGGCGCCAGACTGTTAATCTGGCGCCCTTTAAATATGGGGTGGACGAAGGGGATCGAACCCTCGACAACGGGAGTCACAATCCCGTGCTCTACCAACTGAGCTACGCCCACCATATTGCGCTACTTGTGCCAAAGCTGCCTAATGGCGCACCCGGCAGGACTCGAACCTGCGACCATCCGCTTAGAAGGCGGATGCTCTATCCAGCTGAGCTACGGGCGCCTTATTAATCTGTACTCTTGGAGGATTACAAACTAACCAGTGCTAGGCTGTGCCCGACAAGTGCGACGAATAGTATAGATGCACCCGAAACCCGTCAAATCCTTTTTATAAAAAATTCATTTTATTTAAGGGGTTAGGGGAATTTGCAGACCAAGCGCCTTTGCCCTCGCGCCATGGCATGCGAGAATGCGCGCACTTTTCTTCCCCCTCTCGATGGTTAATCACGCGTAATGACTGCACAACTTATCGACGGCAAATCAATCGCCGCCAGCCTGCGCCAGCAGATCGCCAAACGAGTCGCCGAGCGCAGCCAACAAGGCCTGCGCACGCCGGGCCTCGCGGTGATCCTGGTCGGCAGCGATCCTGCCTCTCAGGTTTATGTCTCGCACAAGCGTAAAGACTGTGAAGAGGTCGGCTTTATTTCAAAAGCCTACGACTTGGATTCCTACACCACCCAGCAGGCCCTCACCGACCTGATCGACAGCCTCAACGACGATCCGGCCATCGACGGCATCCTGCTGCAGCTGCCCTTGCCCGAGCACCTGGACGCGTCGAAACTGCTCGAACGCATCCGCCCGGACAAAGACGTCGACGGCTTCCACCCTTATAACGTCGGTCGCCTGGCCCAGCGTATCCCGCTGCTGCGCCCGTGCACCCCGAAGGGCATCATGACCCTGCTGGAAAGCACCGGCGTCGACCTGTATGGCCTGGATGCAGTCGTTGTCGGCGCATCAAACATCGTCGGTCGCCCGATGGCCATGGAACTGCTGCTGGCCGGCTGCACCGTGACCGTCACCCATCGCTTCACCAAGGACCTGGCTGGCCACGTTGGCCGCGCCGACCTGGTGGTAGTCGCCGCCGGCAAGCCGGGCCTGGTCAAGGGTGAATGGATCAAGGAAGGCGCCATCGTCATCGACGTAGGCATCAACCGCCAGGACGACGGCAAGCTGGTGGGCGACGTGGTGTACGAAACCGCCCTGCCCCGCGCTGGCTGGATCACCCCGGTCCCGGGCGGCGTTGGCCCGATGACCCGTGCCTGCCTGCTGGAAAATACCCTGTACGCAGCCGAAACCCTGCACGGCTAATAACCAGCCGCTCTGAAAAAGCCCTGCCTTATCGCAGGGCTTTTTATTGGCCGGATAAAAAGTACTTTTTTCTTTGTTTTTAAGGGCTTTCATCTGTTTTCAGAAGAACATTCGACAGTTTCTGATCCATACTCCTAAAATGTAACGGCATTTATCAGAAAGTCCGTGCAGAACGGTATATCCCTACTTTTTTAGCGAGTTCATCCGCGTGAAAATTCATCTTTCCATCATCAGCCTATTTTTTGCATTTACAGGCACCTTCGCGAGCGCCAGTGAAACCACCATGGCCCCCCGCGACATGTCCACCCTGCACATCGCTTCCGGCAGTGCGATGGTGGTAGACCTGCAGACCAACAAAGTCATCTATGCCAGCAACCCGGATGTCATCGTGCCGATCGCCTCAGTGAGCAAACTGATGACCGGCCTGATCGTGCTGGAAGCCAAGCAAAACATGGACGAGTACATTGACATCAACATCAAGGACACGCCAGAGATGAAAGGCGTGTTCTCCCGGGTCAAGATCGGCAGCGAGATGCCGCGTAAAGAGATGTTGCTGATTGCCCTGATGTCCTCGGAAAACCGCGCCGCCGCCAGCCTGGCCCACCACTACCCGGGCGGCTACCCGGCCTTTATCGCGGCGATGAACGCCAAGGCCAAGGCGCTGGGCATGACCAGCACCCACTATGTAGAGCCCACCGGCCTGTCGATCCACAACGTGTCCACCGCCCGTGACTTGAGCAAACTGCTGGCCGCTGCACGCAAGTACCCGATGCTCAGCCAGTTGAGTACCACCAAGGAAAAGACCGTCTCGTTCCGCAAACCCAACTACACCCTGGGTTTCTCCAACACTGACCACCTGATCAACCGCGCCAACTGGGACATCAAGCTGACCAAGACTGGCTTCACCAACCAGGCCGGCCACTGCCTGGTGCTGGTGACCAGCATGGGCAATCGCCCGGTGTCGCTGGTGATCCTCGATGCCTTCGGCAAATTCACCCACTTTGCCGATGCCGGGCGCATCCGCAGCTGGGTCGAAACCGGCAAGAGCGGCTCGGTGCCAGACGTCGCATTGCGCTACAAGGCTGACAAAAACCTGAAGAACCGTCCACGGGCGAATGTTCAGGTCACCGAATCCCGCTGATTGGTAAACACACACATAAAAAACGGCGCCCTTGAGCGCCGTTTTTTTAGTTGGCCTGACTGGCCAGTGTCTTGACCGCCTGGGCCGCGGCCTGTTCCTGGCCCGCCTGGGCCGTGGCGCTGGCAGCCTGCTGCCAGCGCTGGGCGTCGACCTTGACCGGCAACTGGGTGGGCCGCTGAATCAGTACCGCCCACTTGCCGCCGTCTTTCCACGCCGACTCAAACGCGCTGAAATCCATCGGCATGCGTCGCGCCAAGCCTGAACGCAGCAACACCATGCTCTTCTGCTTGTTGTACCCCACCACCACCACATACCGCGGCCCGGCCCAGAAGGTCGAGCCCTGGGTGATACGCGCCATCACCGGGTACCCGGCCGCGACCTGTGCCAGCAGCGCCGGCAACTGATCTTCCAGCGGGTACACCAACATCCCGTATTCACGGGCCAGCACCTGCATGTTGCGCTCAAGGTCCGCTTCAGCACCCGGCAAATGCAGTGGCTTATCCAATAACCCCGGTGTAATCACAATGCCTTGTTGGGACAGCATGCTGGCCAGAGCGGCTGGGCCACCGAGGTAAGTCTCGCCGCGAAACGCCGGCACGCCCTTGAGTTCGACGCTCTCCGGCAGGCCCGGGATGCTCGTGGGTTTTGGATGCGAGGTGCAGGCCGCCAGCCCCATGAAACAGGCTGCGACCCACCAGGAGGTTTTAATGTTCGAGGGAAACCGCAACTTCTTCACTCACTTGATCAACTGCCGACGTGGGCCCTGATCATAGGACGCTCCGGGGCGCGGGTATAGCCTTGTGCCGCAGTAAAAGGCCCGCCATAGAGCAAACAAGTTGGACGCACACGACCATTGGTCAATAGCAGGCAACCTGCGGATAGCTAGACTGTCCATTGAGAAGACAGTGTGTGCCCGGTACCGGGCGAAAGGAGGCACTTATGAGCCTGACAACAACGATTCTGCTTTTGATCTGTGGCTGGTTGGCCGTCGCCGCCGCCATGCTTTGGGGCGTTATGCGCGTGACCCGCCGGCACCATCACCCACAGGTAAAACCCGCAGCACCCGGCAAGCTGCACAAACCCGCCGGGCACCACGCCTGACGCCTTAGCCAGGCATGCAACTGAAGTCATCGGTCTGCGCCAATTCCTTGCCGTGGCTATCCTTCAACTCGGCACGCACCGTCGTACCCAGGCTGGATTCCACCAGGGTGTAATGCTCGCCGGCCTTGAAGTTGCCGTAGGTCACATGCCCGCGACAATCCTGCTGGTTATCATCCCCCGCCTCTTCTTCAAACAAGGTGACATCCAGGCGATGCGCGCCGGATTTCACTTCGAAGTAGCGGCCATCATTAATGTTTTTACCGTCTACCCGCTCGGCCATCAGGTCGTTGGGCGCCTCCTCTTGCAGGCCGATCCAGGCTTCGCTCGGGTCCGCCTTAGGCATCGGGCCGGCACATGCCGACAACAGCAGGACCGCACTCAAGGCCGGGATCAACAACAAGGGTTTAAGAGACATGGCAGAACTCCAAATGGATAAAGAGTGAACAGGCGAAACAGCTCCCGTTCGATCGGTATCCAGCTTGGTACTGTCACCATTGTTGAACAAATGAATACATATGAAAGGATCTTCAGCCGTTAACTAAATCTTCCTTCACCTGGCTGAAAGGTGCGTGTTAGGTGGGTCGGGCAAGACTGCCGGGGTTTGCAATCCCACTCCTTTGGAGGTTACGGCATGCTCGGGCTGGTAAAGACCGCACTGCTCAAGCCCTACACGTTTATCGTGCTGGCAATATTCATCTGCATCATTGGGCCCATGGCGGCCTTGCGTACCCCCACTGACGTATTTCCCGATATTGGCATCCCCGTCGTCGCGGTGGTGTGGCAGTACAACGGCCTGTCTCCGGACGCCATGGCCGGTCGGGTGATCTACACCTACGAACGCTCTCTGAGTACCACCGTCAACGACATCGAACACATTGAATCGCAGTCGTTACCCGGCATGGGCATCGTGAAGATTTTCTTCCAGCCCGGCGTGGATATCCGCACCGCCAACGCCCAGGTAACCGCGGTGTCACAAACCGTGCTCAAGCAGATGCCACCGGGCATCACCCCACCACTGATCCTCAACTACAGCGCCTCCACGGTGCCGATCCTGCAGATGGCGTTCTCCAGCCCCAGCCTGTCGGAAGCGAAAATCCGCGACCTGGTGCAGAACAATATCCGCCTGCCCCTGAGTGCCCTGCCCGGCCTGGCCATGCCCACGCCGATGGGCGGCAAGCAACGCCAGATCACCCTCGACCTCGACCCGCAGGCGCTGGCCGCCAAAGGCCTCTCGGCACAAGACGTGGGCAACGCCCTGGCACTGCAAAACCAGATCATCCCGGTGGGTACCGCCAAACTCGGCCCCAACGAATACACGATCTTGCTCAACAACAGCCCCAAGGCGATTGATGAGCTCAACGACCTGCCGATCAAGACGGTCGACGGCGCGATCATTACCATCGGCCAGGTGGCCCACGTGCGTGACGGCTCGCCGCCGCAGACCAACATCGTGCGCGTCGACGGCCACCGTGCGGTGCTGATGCCGGCCCTGAAAAACGGCAGCATCTCCACCCTGTCGATCATCGACGGCATCCGCCAGATGCTGCCGCGCATCAATGAAACCCTGCCGCCGTCGCTGAAGACCTCGCTGCTCGGCGACGCCTCGGTGTTCGTCAAACAGTCGGTGGGCAGCGTGGCCCAGGAAGGCATCATCGCCGCCTTGCTCACCAGTGCGATGATCCTGCTGTTCCTCGGCAGCTGGCGCTCGACCCTCATCATCGCCGCCTCGATTCCCCTGGCGGTGCTCTCGGCCATCGCACTGTTGGCGGCCACCGGGCAAACCCTCAACGTCATGACCCTCGGCGGGCTGGCGTTGGCGGTGGGGATCCTGGTGGACGACGCCACGGTGACCATCGAGAACATCAACTGGCACCTGGAGCAAGGCAAGGCGGTGAAGGACGCGATCCTCGACGGCGCCAAGCAAATCGTCGGCCCGGCATTCGTGTCCCTGCTGTGTATCTGCATCGTGTTTGTGCCGATGTTCATGCTCCAAGGCATCGCCGGCTATCTGTTCCGCCCGATGGCGTTGGCGGTGATTTTCGCCATGGCCAGCTCGTTCATTCTGTCGCGAACGCTGGTGCCGACCCTGGCGATGTTCCTGCTCAAGCCACACGTACCGGAGCAAGGCCAGGGCCATCACCCGGAAGACGAATTCATCAACCATCACGAGGGCGACCAGCACCAACCCCAGCGCAACGCCGTACTGCAATCAGTGCTGAATTTCCAGCAGGGTTTCGAGCGTCACTTCTCCAACGTGCGCGACGTTTACCACAGCCTGCTGACCCTTGCCCTGGGTGCACGCAAGCGATTCATCGTGGGTTTTCTGGCGTGCATCCTCGCATCGTTCCTGCTGCTGCCAAGCCTGGGCCAGGACTTCTTCCCGGCCACCGACGCCGGGGCCATGGCCCTGCACGTGCGCTTGCCGCTGGGCACGCGGATCGAAGAAAGCGCCGCCGCGTTTGACCGGATCGAAGCGCGGATTCGCGAGATCGTTCCGGCCGATGAACTCGACACCATCGTCGACAACATCGGCATCCCGCTGAGCGGCATCGACATGGCCTACAGCAGCAGCGGCACCATCGGCCCACAGGACGGTGATATCCAGGTCACCCTGAAAAAAGACCACGCGCCGACCGCCGACTACGTGAAAAAACTGCGTGAAGCCCTGCCCGAAAGTTTCCCCGGCAGCCAGTTCGCCTTCCTGCCGGCGGACATCAGCAGCCAGATCCTCAACTTCGGTTCACCGGCCCCGCTGGACGTGAAAATCTCCGGGCGCAGCGATGAAGAAAACCGCGCCTACGCCGTGGAACTGGAACGTCGCCTGAAACACGTACCGGGCATTGCCGACCTGCGTATCCAGCAGTCCACCGGCTACCCGTCACTGCAAGTCAACGTGGACCGGATGCGCGCCAACGGCCTGGGCATCACCGAGCGTGACGTGACCAACAGCATGGTTGCGTCCCTGGCCGGCAGCTCGCAAACCGCGCCGACGTTCTGGCTGAACCCGGCCAACGGCGTGTCGTATTCGATCGTGGCTGCAACCCCCCAGTACCGCCTCGACAGCCTGCCGTCCCTGGAAGCGCTGCCGGTGACCGGTGCCGATGGCCAGTCGCAAATCCTCGGCGGCGTAGCGACCATTTCTCGCGTGCAAAGCCCGGCGGTGGTCACCCACTATAATATCGAACCGACCCTGGACCTGTACGCCAACGTGCAAGGCCGCGACCTCGGCGGCGTCGCCAGCGATGTGCAAAAAGTGCTGAATGACATGGCCCCGATGCGTCCCAAAGGCGCGACCATCAGCCTGCACGGGCAGATCGATGCGCTGCATGAAGCGTTCAACGGCTTGAGCTTCGGCCTGCTCGGCGCGGTGGTGCTGATCTACCTGCTGATCGTGGTCAACTTCCAGTCCTGGACCGACCCGTTCGTGATCATCACCGCGCTGCCGGCGGCCCTCGCGGGGATCGTGTGGATGCTGTTCCTCAGCGGCACCTCGTTGTCGGTGCCCGCACTCACGGGGGCCATCCTCTGTATGGGCGTGGCCACCGCCAACTCGATCCTGGTGGTGAGCTTCTGTCGAGAGCGCCTGGCCGAACACGGCGATGCACTCAAGGCCGCATTGGAAGCCGGCTACACCCGTTTCCGCCCGGTCTGCATGACCGCTCTGGCGATGATCATCGGCATGTTGCCGCTGGCCTTGTCCGAAGAACAAAACGCGCCGCTGGGACGTGCCGTGATCGGCGGCCTGATCCTCGCCACCACTGCCACTTTGCTGTTTGTACCCGTGGTCTTCAGTTTGGTCCACGGTCGTCACCCTACTCGCGCTGCTGCTGGAGAAACCCCACATGTCGTCTGATCACAAACCCTCGCGCAAGCGTCTGATGCTCATGGGTGTCGGCGGCCTGACACTGGCTGCCCTGTTGGTCGCCAACGGCCTGCACGCCCGTACGATGCATGAAAAATCCGTCACCGCCTGGACCGAAACCGCCGCCGTGCCGCAGGTGCTGGTGTTCCAGCCAAAGCAGAACGCGGCCGGCGACACCCTGCGCCTGCCCGCGCACCTGGAAGCCTGGAGCAAGGCACCGATTCATGCGCGGGTCAGCGGTTACTTGAAAGACTGGAAAGTCGACATCGGCAGCCAGGTCAAGGCCGGGCAAATCCTCGCCGAGATCGACAGCCCCGACCTCGACCAGCAAGTAGCACAAACCCACGCGCGCATGGTGCAGGAACAGGCCAACGCACGCCTGGCGGAGACCACCGCCACCCGCTGGAAAAACCTGCTGGACAGCCATTCGGTATCGCGCCAGGAGGCCGATGAAAAAACCTCCAACGCACTGGCTGCCAAGGCTAACGCCCAGGCCGCCGAGGCTGACTATGCGCGGCTCTCGGCGCTGGAAGACTACAAGACCATTCGCGCGCCATTCGCCGGTGTGATCACCGCGCGCAACACCGACATCGGACAGTTGATCAAGGCCGACAGCGACAGCGATCCCGAGCTGTTCGACATCGCCGACACCCACCAACTGCGCCTCTACGTGCCGGTGCCGCAGAACTATGCGGCGGTAATTCATCCCGGGTTGGCCGCCCAACTGACGGTACCCGAGCACCCCGGCGAACACTTCAGCGCGAAGCTGATGGGCGACTCCACCGCCATCGACCGCCGCTCCGGCACGCTGCTCGCGCAGTTCGTGGCCGACAACCCGGACGGCAAGTTGCTGCCCGGCGACTACGCCGAAGCCACCCTGGCGATTCCGGCAGATACCCATGGCGTGAGCATCCCGGCCAGCGCCCTGATCTTCCGCGCCCAAGGTACCCAGGTCGCGGTACTGGACGCCAAGAACCACGTGCACCTGCAAGACATCCACATCGGCCTCGACCTCGGCGAGCGCCTGGTGATTGACCAGGGCCTGAAACCCGCCGACCGCGTAGTCGACAACCCACCCGACGCCCTGCGCGAAGGCGACGCCGTGCAGCTGGCCGACGCCGGAGGTGCCCATGCGCCCAAGGCTTAAACCCCTCGCGGCCTTGGTGTTGCTGGCGCTGCACGGTTGCTCGCTGGCGCCCACCTACAAGGCGCCAACCCTTGACCTGCCGGCCAAGTACCGCGAACAGACCAGCGATGGCCCGTGGCACAGCGCGCAACCGTCCGACCAACTGGCGCCGAAGTGGTGGCAGCTTTACCAGGACCAGCGCTTGAACGACCTGCAGGAACAACTGCTCAAGGCCAACCCGGACCTGGCGGCGGCGCTGGCGCATTTCGATGCGTCCCAGGCGTATGCCAGCCAGTTGCATGCCGGTTTGTTCCCGCAAATCACCGCCAGCGCACAGCCGTTGCGTCAGCGCCAATCGGATTCCCGGCCGCTGCGGGGCGATACCCAACCTTCGGTGTACAACAGCAACACGGCGGGGTTTGCGCTGAGCTTTGATCTGGATCTGTGGGGCAAAATCCGCAACCAGGTGGCGGCGGGTGATGCACAGGCCCAAGCCTCCGGGGATGATTTGGCGGTGGCACGCCTGAGCCTGCAGCATCAGTTAGCGACGCTGTACGTGCAGCTCAACGGCCTGGATGCCCAGAGCCGGATTCTCAGCAGCTCGCTGGATGATTTTGGCCAGGCACTGAAACTGACGCGCAGCCGGTACGAAGGCCAGATCGCCTCGGAACTGGACCTGACCCGGGCGCAGAATCAGCTGGCTGAAGCCGAGGCGCAGCTTGACGATGTACGCGGTCAACGCAATCTCACCGAGCATGCGATTGGGGAGTTGGTGGGTGTGTCGGCCAGTGAATTCCAGCTGCCGCCGAGCCAGCAATTGATCGCCTTGCCGGGAATTCCCCAACAGCTGCCGAGCCATTTGCTGCAACGTCGACCAGATATTGCAGCGGCGGAGCGGCGGGTGTTTGCAGCCAACGCGAATATCGGCGTGGCCAAGGCGGCGTGGTACCCGGATTTCAGTTTGACCGGCTTGATTGGCGGGCAGACCCAAGGTGTGGGCAACTTGTTCTCCGCCGCCAATCGGTATTGGGCGCTGGGGCCGCTGATGAATCTGCCGATCTTTGATGGCGGCCGGCTGAGCGCCAATGAGCGCCAGGCCAAGGCGGAGTTTGAAGAGGCTTCGGCGCACTATCGCAGCCAGGTGTTAAGAGCCGTGCGTGAGGTGGAAGACAACCTTGGGCAACTGCGTGATTTGCAGCAGGAAGCAATGGATGAACAAGCCGCCGCAAATGCTGCGGAGCACACCCAGGCGCTGGCGATGAACAGTTATCAGGCGGGGGCTGTGAGTTACCTGGATGTGGTGACGGCACAGACCGCAGCGTTGCAGGCACAGCGCACATTGCAAGCGGTGCAGACGCGGCAGTTGCAGGCGAGTGTTGGGTTGGTGACAGCCCTCGGCGGAGGCTGGAAGCCCGACGCCTGATACAAATCTCGAGCCCACCCTGGATCAAATGTGGGAGCTGGCTTGCCTGCGATAACGGAGTGTCAGGCACTGCAACTGTGTCTGAAACACCGCTATCGCGGGCAAGCCCGGCTCCCACATTTGAGAGGAGTGAAGCCTGGCGACTCAGGCAGCCAGTTTGCCGCTGGCAATCGCCACCGACGCCGCCACCATCGCCCTCAGCAACACCGCACACCCCGCCGCCAGATCATCCGGCGCGGCATTCTCGATTTCGTTATGACTGATGCCGCCTTCACACGGCACAAAGATCATCCCCGCCGGCCCCAGCTCCGCGACGAAAATCGCGTCATGCCCTGCCCCGCTCACAATGTCCATGTTCGACAGGCCCAGTCCATTGGCGGCATCACGCACGGCATCCACGCAGCCTTTGTCGAAGTACAGCGGCGGGAAGTCAGCGGTGGGTGTCATCTCGAACGTGAGGCCGTGCTTGGCGCAGGTCTCGTCGATCACCTTGCGCACCTGGGCAATCATCGAATCCAGTCGCGCCGGTTCCAGATGACGGAAATCCAGGGTCATGCGCACTTCGCCAGGAATGACGTTGCGTGAGCCCGGATACGCTTGCAGGCAACCGACGGTGCCGCAGGCGTGAGGCTGATGACCCAACGCAGCCGCATTGACAGCGGCGACCACAGCAGCGGCACCTACCAATGCGTCTTTGCGCAGGTGCATGGGCGTTGGGCCCGCGTGCGCCTCAACTCCGCGCAATTTCAGGTCGAACCATTTCTGGCCAAGGGCGCCCAGCACCACACCGATGGTTTTCTTTTCATCCTCAAGAATCGGGCCTTGCTCGATATGCGCTTCGAAATATGCACCGACCTTGTGCCCGCTCACGGGACGTGATCCCGCATAACCAATAGCATTCAGCGCATCGCCCACGGTCACGCCGTCGGCATCCGTCTTGGCCAGCGTATCGGCCAGGGTGAATTTCTCGGCAAACACCCCGGACCCCATCATGCATGGCGGAAAGCGCGAGCCTTCTTCGTTGGTCCACACCACCACTTCCAGCGGCGCTTCGGTTTCCACTTTCAGGTCATTGAGGGTTCGCAGCACTTCCACCCCCGCCAACACCCCAAAACAACCATCAAACTTGCCGCCGGTGGGTTGGGTGTCGATATGGCTGCCGGTCATCACCGGCGGCAGCTTGGGATTGCGCCCTGGCCGACGGGCGAAGATATTGCCGACGCCATCGATGGTCACGGTACAGCCCGCTTCCTCGCACCACTTCACAAACAGGTCGCGGGCCTGGCGATCGAGGTCAGTCAGGGCCAGGCGGCAGACGCCGCCCTTGGGGGTGGCGCCGAGCTTGGCGAGTTCCATCAGGGACAGCCACAGGCGATCGCGGTTGATGTGCTGATGGGTGGATTGCAGAACGTCTACGGCAGCGTTCATGGGGATCTCCTCAACTACTTTTTATATGAATCGACTCGGTCAACTGTGGGAGCTGGCTTGCCTGCGATACGGGCGACTCGGTCTTTCAGTTGCACCGGGGCGATGCCATCGCAGGCAAGCCAGCTCCCACACTGACCGTGTTCACAAAGGTGTTTTCACGGCGACCACACGGGCCCCGCGCTTCATGCACAGGGCGTAATACAGCAACCCGCCGAGCGCCGAGCCGGTGAACCAGCCATAGCTGTAGAACCAGCTGAACGCGTCGCTGCCTAGCGACAACAGCGTCAGCACCACCGGCACGCCAAAGGCCAGGAAGCCATGCCAGTTCCACGCCGGGTACACGTCATCGCGGTACAAGCCGGCGAGGTCCAGTTGCTGTTTCTTGATGATGAAATAGTCCACCACCATGATCCCGGCAATCGGCCCCAGCAGGCTTGAGTAACCCAGCAGCCAGTTGGAGTAGACGGTTTCCAGGCTCACATCGGAGATGATCAGCCCAAGCTTTTTCAGCAGTTCGTGGGCCATCAGCGCCAGGCCCACCAGGCCGGTGAGCACCACCGCCGTGGTGCGGTTGATCAGCTTGGGGGCGATGTTCTGGAAATCGTTGGTGGGCGAGACGATGTTCGCCGCGGTGTTGGTGGACAAGGTGGCGATGATGATCAGCGCCATGGCCACGGCTACCCACACCGGGCTCTGGATATGGCCGATCAGGGTTACCGGATCGGAGACGCTGACGCCCACCAGTTTCACCGAGGCAGCGGTCATGATCACGCCGAGGGCGGCGAACAGGAACATGGTCAGCGGCAGGCCGAAAATCTGCCCGAGGATCTGGTCTTTCTGGCTCTTGGCGTAGCGGCTGAAGTCGGGGATGTTCAATGACAAGGTGGCCCAGAAACCCACCATCGCCGTCAGGCCCGCCATGAAGTAGCCGGTGAGGCTGGCGCCTTCGGGACGTTTGGGCGGGATCGCCATCAGCTCGGTCAGCGAGACATTCGGCAGCGCCCACACCAGCAGCCCGATCCCCACGGCCACCAGCAGTGGTGCCGACAGGGTTTCCAGCCATTTGATCGACTCGGCGCCACGTAATACCACCCACAGGTTCAGGGTCCAGAAGATCATGAAACCGATCACTTCACCGGTGCCACCAAGGGATTTCCAACCCTCGAAAATCGACCCCAGGAACAGGTGAATCGCCAGGCCGCCAAACATCGTCTGGATGCCGAACCAGCCACACGCCACCAGGGCGCGAATCAGGCACGGCACGTTGGAACCGAGCACGCCGAAGGACGAGCGCAGCAACACCGGAAACGGGATGCCGTACTTGGTACCGGGGAAGGCGTTGAGGGTCAGCGGGATCAGCACCACGATATTGGCCAGCAGGATCGCCATCAGCGCCTCGCCCACCGACAACCCGAAGTACGCAGTGAGAACGCCGCCCAGGGTGTAGGTCGGCACGCACACCGACATGCCGATCCACAGCGCGGTGATGTGCCACTTGTTCCAGGTGCGTTCGCGCACCTTGGTCGGTGCCATGTCGTGGTTGTAGCGGGGGCTGTCGAGGACGTCGGGGCCGGCGTCGAGTTCGTACAGGCCGTTGCGCTCAATGACTTGCGATCTGTTCTGTTGCATGGCCGCTCCACGGTTTTTTCGAATTATTTTTGCTCACCCCGTGACGTGCACGGGATGGCCGGAGTACCTCGTTGACAACATGACATCCGGGACCCGGCCAACCGCCACCGCACTCAATAACCGTGCCGTAAACCGTTGCCCTTCCCGCACCGCTTATATAACTCGCTGATGTTTATCAGCTTTATTGTCTCGACCGAAGAGCCCCTCGTTACTTTCAGCGTTACTCAGGCCAAATAACGCAGAAGTTGTCCGAACCCTCAGGACTCAATCTGGTGCAACACAATTATTTTTATTTACCGGCCCCGTCAAGAGGCATGTCTCAAGCGTCTGATTTGCAATAGGAAATGTTGCTCATATTGGGAACCTGTCAAGTGCGTCAAAATGGTGAGAGGTCGCTACATTTTGGTGATTTTGATTTTTTATTCTTATAATTCAATAACTTAATATAGATATAAGCTTATAAAAAATATTCTTGCTCATTCGAAAAACTCGGGCTAGTTTCTATTCCTGTCACCGCTGACAGGAATTAACTTCCAGCGGCGCGATGCATGACAACACTTAGAACTGGCACAAGCCGGTCAAGCCTGTGAGGAACTCGACATGTCGCTGTTGATCCGTGGCGCTACCGTTATTACCCATGATGAAAGTTACCGAGCCGATGTTTTATGCGCAGACGGTCTAATTCGCGCCATTGGCACTGATCTGGATATTCCCGCCGGCACCGAGATACTCGATGGCAGCGGTCAATACCTGATGCCCGGCGGCATCGACCCCCATACCCATATGCAATTGCCCTTCATGGGCACCGTGGCCAGTGAAGACTTTTTCAGTGGCACGGCCGCCGGGTTGGCGGGCGGCACCACGTCGATCATCGACTTCGTGATTCCCAACCCGCAGCAATCCCTGTTGGAAGCCTTCCACCAGTGGCGCGGCTGGGCCGAGAAGTCGGCGTCGGACTACGGTTTTCACGTGGCCATTACCTGGTGGAGCGAGCAGGTCCGCGAGGAAATGGCCGAGCTGGTAAGCCAGCACGGCATCAACAGCTTCAAGCATTTCATGGCGTACAAAAACGCAATCATGGCCGCTGACGACACCCTGGTGGCGAGCTTCGAACGCTGCCTGGAACTGGGTGCGGTGCCGACGGTGCATGCCGAAAACGGCGAACTGGTGTACCACTTGCAACGCAAGCTGATGGCCCAGGGCATTACCGGGCCTGAAGCGCACCCGCTGTCGCGGCCTTCGCAGGTGGAAGGCGAAGCCGCCAGCCGGGCGATCCGGATTGCCGAAACCATCGGCACCCCGTTGTACCTGGTGCACGTGTCCACCCAGGAAGCGCTGGATGAAATCACCTATGCCCGCAGCAAGGGCCAGCCGGTGTACGGCGAAGTCTTGGCCGGGCATCTGCTGCTGGACGACAGCGTGTATCAACACCCCGACTGGCAGACTGCCGCCGGCTACGTGATGAGCCCTCCCTTCCGCCCACGCGGGCATCAGGAAGCGCTGTGGCACGGCCTGCAATCGGGCAACCTGCACACCACCGCCACCGACCATTGCTGCTTCTGCGCCGAGCAAAAAGCTGCCGGGCGGGATGACTTCAGCAAGATTCCCAATGGCACCGCCGGTATCGAAGACCGCATGGCGCTGTTGTGGGATGAAGGCGTGAACACCGGGCGCTTGTCGATGCAGGAGTTCGTTGCGCTGACGTCTACCAACACGGCGAAGATCTTCAACCTGTACCCGCGTAAAGGGGCGATTCGCGTGGGGGCCGATGCTGATCTGGTGCTGTGGGACCCGCAAGGCACACGGACCATTTCCGCGAAGACTCACCACCAGAAAGTCGACTTCAACATCTTCGAAGGCAAGACCGTGCGCGGCGTGCCGAGCCATACCATCAGCCAGGGCAAGCTGGTCTGGGCGGATGGGGATTTGCGCGCCGAGCGTGGTGCGGGGCGGTATATCGAACGGCCGACGTATCCGCCGGTGTTTGAGCAGTTGAGCAAACGGGCGGAGCGTTCCAGGCCGGTTGCTGTGAAACGCTGAGGCCGCCATTCGCGAGCAAGCCCGCTCCCACATTCGCCCCCATTCCAACAGGATAAATGCAGTCGAATGTGGGAGCGGGCTTGCTCGCGAAGAGGCCGGTACCGGCAACAAAAAAACCACTGCCCACCAGAGGCAGCACCTCAAAAACCGTGAGGCCAATACCGTGATCCAGACTCTGAACCATCTTCCCCACCCCCATGAAGATGCGGCAGCCCTCGCCGCGCATTTCACCGACCTGGCGCCGCCGCTCAATGCCCGGCAAGCCCAACTGGAAGCGTCGCGCTGCCTCTACTGCTACGACGCGCCGTGCGTTAACGCGTGCCCCAGCGAAATCGATATCCCGTCGTTCATCCGCAATATCCACACGGAGAACGTCCAGGGCGCCGCGCAGAAGATTCTCTCGGCGAATATCCTCGGCGGCAGTTGCGCCCGGGTCTGCCCGACAGAAATCCTTTGCCAGCAAGCCTGCGTGCGCAACAACGCCGAAGAATGCGCCCCGGTGCTGATTGGCCTGTTGCAGCGTTACGCGGTGGACAACGCGCACTTCAGCGAACACCCCTTCCAGCGCGCCGCCCCCACCGGCAAGCGCATCGCGGTGGTCGGCGCCGGGCCTGCGGGCTTGTCCTGCGCCCATCGCAGCGCCCTGCACGGCCATGACGTGGTAATTTTCGAAGCCCGGGAAAAAGCCGGCGGCCTGAATGAATACGGGATCGCCAAGTACAAACTGGTGGATGACTTCGCGCAGAAGGAACTGGATTTCCTCCTGCAAATCGGCGGCATCGAAATCCGTCATGGCCAGCGTCTCGGCGACAACCTGACCTTGAGCGAGCTGCACCAGCAGTTCGATGCGGTGTTTCTCGGCCTCGGCCTGGCCGCCAGCAAACAGCTCGGCCTGCCTCACGAGGACGCCCCCGGCCTCCTCGCCGCCACCGACTATATCCGTGAACTGCGCCAGGCCGATGACCTCAGCCAACTGCCCTTGGCCGATCGTTGCATTGTGCTCGGCGCCGGCAACACGGCCATCGACATGGCCGTGCAAATGGCCCGCCTCGGCGCCCGTGACGTCAACCTGGTGTACCGCCGCGGCCTGAGTGAAATGGGCGCCACCGGCCACGAACAGGACATCGCCAAGGCTAACCAGGTACGCCTGCTGACCTGGGCCCAACCCGAGGAAGTGTTGCTCGATGATCAGGGCCATGTGCGCGGCATGCGTTTCGCCCGCACCCGCATGGTCGATGGCAGCCTGCAGGCCACCGGTGAAATCTTCGAACTGGCCGCCGACGCGATCTTCAAGGCCATCGGCCAAGGCTTCGACGACGCCGCGCTGCACGACCCGCTGGCCCACCAGTTGCAACGCCAAGGCGATCGTATCTTCGTCAACGAACAACTGCGCACCAGCATCCCCGGTGTGTACGCCGGCGGCGATTGCGTCAGCCTCGGCCAGGACCTCACCGTCCAGGCCGTGCAACACGGCAAGCTGGCCGCGCAAGCCATGCACGTTCAACTCATGCTGAATGTGGAGGCTGCGTAATGGCCGATCTCTCGATTGTATTCGCCGGCATCAAAGCCCCCAATCCGTTCTGGCTGGCCTCCGCGCCGCCTACCGACAAGGCCTACAACGTGGTCCGCGCCTTTGAAGCAGGCTGGGGCGGTGTGGTCTGGAAAACCCTCGGCGAAGACCCGGCCGCGGTCAACGTCTCATCGCGCTACTCGGCGCACTTTGGCGCCAACCGTGAAGTGCTCGGCATCAACAATATCGAGCTGATTACCGATAGGTCCCTGGAGATCAACCTGCGGGAAATCACCCAGGTGAAAAAAGACTGGCCCGACCGCGCACTGATCGTGTCGCTGATGGTGCCGTGTGTTGAAGAATCCTGGAAACACATCCTGCCGCTGGTGGAAGCCACAGGCTGCGACGGCATCGAGCTCAACTTCGGCTGCCCCCACGGCATGCCGGAACGCGGCATGGGCGCGGCGGTGGGCCAGGTGCCGGAGTACGTGGAACAGGTGACGCGCTGGTGCAAGACCTATTGCTCGCTGCCGGTGATCGTCAAGCTCACGCCGAACATCACCGACATACGCGTGGCGGCGCGGGCAGCGTATCGCGGGGGCGCGGATGCGGTGTCGCTGATCAACACCATCAACTCCATCACCAGTGTCGACCTGGAGCGCATGGTCGCCCTGCCGATGGTGGGCACCCAAAGCACCCACGGTGGCTACTGCGGTTCGGCGGTGAAGCCGATTGCGTTGAACATGGTGGCGGAGATTGCCCGGGATCCACAGACACAAGGCTTGCCGATCTGCGGCATTGGCGGGATTGGCAACTGGCGCGACGCGGCGGAATTCGTCGCAATGGGCTGCGGCGCGGTGCAGGTGTGCACGGCGGCGATGCTGCATGGGTTTCGGATCGTCGAGGAAATGAAGGACGGGCTGTCGCGATGGATGGACAGCCAGGGTTACAACAGCCTGCAGGAATTTTCCGGGCGGGCGGTGGGCAATACGACGGATTGGAAGTACCTGGATATCAATTACCAGGTGATCGCCAAGATCGACCAGGAGGCGTGTATTGGCTGTGGGCGTTGCCATATTGCTTGCGAAGATACGTCGCACCAGGCGATTGCCAGCTTGAAGCAGGCGGATGGGACACATAAATACGAGGTGATCGATGATGAGTGCGTGGGATGCAACCTGTGCCAGATCACTTGTCCGGTGGCGGACTGTATCGAGATGGTGCCGGTGGATACCGGAAAGCCGTTTTTGAACTGGACGCAGGACCCGAGGAATCCCTACCGCGAGGCGGTGTAGCCCTCCAAACAGACGCCCTATGAATGATCGTTCCCACGCTCCGCGTGGGAATGCATCCGTTGACGCTCCGCGTCACGACCTCAAGAGCGGACGCAGAGCGTCCAGGGCGGCATTCCCACGCGGAGCGTGGGAACGATCTAGGGCTCCAACCCAATCCCCCGCAAGATCACACTCGTCACCGTCTGCACTGCCCGTTCAAACTGCATGTCCGACAACGGCTGATGGTCATTCAGGATCTTCACCTGATGATCAAAGTCGGCATAGTGCTGGGTCGATGCCCAGATCATGTACAGCAGGCTCGACGGCTCCACCGGCAAGATCCGCTTGTCCTCCACCCACTGGCGAATCTTCGCTTCCTTCATCTTGGCCCAGTCGTACAGGCTCACGTCCAGCGCCTCCCCCAGGGTCGGCGCGCCGTGGATGATTTCGTTGGCCCATACTTTCGAACCATAGGGCCGGCTGCGGGAATGTTGCATCTTGGCGCGGATGTAGCTGCTGAGCACCACCCGCGGGTCGTCGAACATCTCGAAGCACAAGGCGTCCTGTTTCCACACTTCCAGCAGGTCGAACAACACCGCGCTGTACAGCTCGCTCTTGGTGCTGAAGTAGTAATGCAGGTTGGAGCGCGGCAGCTGCACTTCTTCGGCGATGTCGGCCATGGCGGTGCTGCCATAGCCCTTCTCGGCGAAAACCTTTTCCGCCGCCAGCAGAATCTTTTCGACGTTGACCCGACGAATACCGATCTTGTGATTGCCCATAAGGGCTCCCTGACAACAACATGGCTTCAAGACTACCATCCGCTCTAGGTCGCGGCGACACGCCACTGTGAAACTTCGTACAAGCACCTTCCCCGTGGAAAGCGGATTGGTTAGCATCGCCATCCCCTCGAAGGATCATCTCCATGACTATTCGACTGCGAGACGCGTGCGACGACCCGGTGCTTGGCGCACTGTGGGAACGCTCGGTGCGCGCCACCCATGACTTTCTCAGCGAAGACGACATCCAGCGCCTGCTGCCCCTGGTGCGCGACTGCTACCTGCCCATGCCCGCCCTTGAGGTGTGGGTGTACGAAGACGCCCAAGGCATTGCCGGCTTCGTCGGCACCGGCGGCAACAATGTCGAGATGCTGTTTATCGATCCGAGCCGGCGTGGCCAGGGCATCGGCCGACAGTTGCTGGACTTCGTGCGCGCCCGCCACGACACCCTGCGGGTCGACGTGAACGAGCAGAATCCACAGGCCGTAGGTTTCTATCTGCACTATGGTTTTATCCAGACTGGCCGCTCGCCCGTCGATGGCGAAGGCAAGCCCTTTCCCTTGTTGCACATGGCACTGCCTAACGACTGACTCTCACCTGAAGGTATTGAACAATGTTGATCAAGAAAACCCTCACCACCGTCGCCCTGCTCGCTTCCCTGCTGGGCGCATCGGCCGCGTTTGCCCACGCCCACCTGAAAAGCTCTGAGCCTGCCGCCGACAGCAGCGTCGCCGCGCCCAAGGACCTGCGCCTGACGTTCAGCGAAGGCGTTGAAGCGACGTTCACCAAGGTGTCCCTGAGCAAGGACGGTACCGAAGTCGCGATCAAAGGCCTGGAAACCCCGGATGCCGACAAGAAAGTATTGGTGGTGACACCGGCCGCACCACTGGCCGTCGGCACCTACAAAGTGGTGTGGAACGCCGTCTCGGTGGATACTCATAAAAGCAACGGTGAATACAGCTTCAAGGTCGGCCAATAATCCATGGCCACCCTGCTGGTGCTGTGCCGTTTCCTGCATTTCATCGTGGTGCTGTTGATGTTCGGGGCCTGTGTGTTCAGGCCCTGGCTGCTGGGCGCGGGACCGCAACCGGTGCTGGACCGCCAACTGGCGCGCATCACCCAAGGGTTGGCGTGGCTGGCACTGGTGTCGGGGGTGGCGTGGTTGCTGTTGATCAGCGCGAGCATGGCCGGAGTCGGGCTGGGCGCGCTGGAGTGGTCGACGGTGCAGTTGGTGCTGGGCAAAACCTTCTTCGGCCAGGTCTGGACCTGGCACCTGCTACTGAACGTGCTGCTGGTGCTGGGCCTGATGACGCCGTGGAAGGCGTTGCGCCTGCCGCTCTGTGCATTGCTGCTGGCGACACTGGCACCGGTGGGCCATGGCGCCATGCTCAATGGCCTGGCCGGGCAACTGCTGATCCTCAATCAGGTGGTGCACCTGGTGTGTGTCGGTGCCTGGCTGGGTGGCTTGCTCCTGCTGGTGTTGATCCTCAGGCAATCGCCCCACTATCCACTGGAACCGATCCTCAAGCGTTTCAGCGGCATTGGTTATGGGCTGGTAACGGGATTGCTGGTGACCGGCCTGATCAACGTGCGGGTGCTCACCGGGCAGTTCTGGCCAACGCCCTTGTTCACTGGGTTCGCCCTGATCCTGCTGATCAAGGTGCTGCTGGTGTTCGGCATGCTCGCACTGGCACTGTTGAACCGCCTGCGGATTCACAACTGTGAGCAGCGACTGCCTGCGTTGAAGGCCAGCGTGATGATTGAATGGTTACTAGGTGTTTCAGCGGTAGCCGCCGTTTCGCTGCTTGGTACCTTGCCGCCCATGGTTACAGCAGGATAACTCCTCCTCCACTGGCGCCCTTCACACAGGGAGTCATCGTATAACTTTCGATTGACAACCCCCTAAAACCTCGCAAATATCGCCTCCAATGTTGTACGACAACGTATAACAAAAATAAAAACAACAAAAAGACAACGGAGCGTCACTGTGAGCCAACACGTCCGCCATTTCTCCTGCACCGCCCGTTTTGCCGCCATCGGTTTGAGCAGCCTGGCCCTTACCCTCCCCGTCACCGCCTCGGCAGAAGGCTTCATCGACGACGCCACCGCTACGCTCAACCTGCGCAACGCCTACTTCAATCGCAACTTCACCAATCCCGCCTACCCCCAGGGCAAGGCCGAGGAGTGGACGCAAAACTTCATCCTCGACGCCAGGTCCGGCTTCACCCAAGGCACCGTCGGTTTCGGCCTGGACGTGCTGGGCCTGTACTCGCAGAAACTCGACGGCGGCAAAGGCACCGCCGGCACCCAGTTGCTTCCGATCGGCAGCGATGGCCGCCCTGCGGACAATTTCGGCCGCCTGGGCGTGGCGCTGAAAACCCGGTTGTCGAAGACTGAATTGAAAGTCGGCGAATGGATGCCGGTGCTGCCGATCCTGCGTTCGGATGACGGTCGCTCACTGCCGCAAACCTTCCGAGGCGGCCAGGTCACCTCCAGCGAAATCACTGGCCTGACCCTGTACGGCGGCCAGTTCCGCGGCAACAGCCCGCGTAACGACGCGAGCATGGAGGACATGTTCCTCAACGGCAAAGCCGCATTCACTTCGGACCGCTTCAACTTCGGCGGCGGCGAATACACCTTCAACGACAAGCGCACCCAAGTGGGCGTGTGGTACGCCGAGCTGAGCGACATCTATCAGCAACAGTATTTCAACCTCACCCACAGCCAACCCGTGGGCGACTGGACCCTGGGCGCCAACCTCGGGTACTTCACCGGCAAGGAGGACGGCAAGGCCCTGGCCGGCGACCTCGACAACAAAACCGCATTCGCTCTGCTCTCGGCTAAATACAAAGGCAACAGCTTCTATATCGGCCTGCAGAAACTCACCGGCGACAGCGCCTGGATGCGGGTCAACGGCACCAGCGGCGGCACCCTGGCCAACGATAGCTACAACGCCAGCTACGACAACGCCAAGGAAAAGTCCTGGCAGGTGCGGCACGACTTCAACTTCGTGGTGCTGGGCATTCCCGGCCTGACAATGATGAACCGCTATATCAGCGGCGATAACGTGCACACCGGGGCGATCACCAACGGCAAGGAATGGGGTCGTGAGTCGGAACTGGCCTACACGGTACAAAGCGGTCCACTGCGGGACCTGAATGTGCGCTGGCGCAACGCAACAATGCGCCGGGATTTCAGTACCAACGAGTTTGATGAAAACCGGATATTCATCAGTTACCCGCTGTCGTTGTTATAGCGGTTTACAAACACCAGGAAAGGCTTTTGTGGTGAGTGAGCTTGCTGGAGTGAGGGAGCTCCCTCGCCACAGGACAGCGATGACCCTCTATCAACTTCGACCAATAGCGCGTTGACAAGTGTAGGAAACCCTAACGATACTTCGGAATAGTCATACGACAACCTACAACAATAACGGGACCACCATGACCACCACAACCGCCCCTACCCCGTTCAACCGCTTGCTGCTCACCGGCGCCGCCGGTGGCTTGGGTAAAGTCTTGCGCGAACGCCTGCGCCCTTACGCCAAGGTACTGCGCCTGTCGGACATCGCCGACATGGCCCCGGCCGCCGACGACGGCGAAGAAGTGCTGCCTTGCGATCTTTCCGACAAACAGGCCGTGCACCACTTGGTGGAAGGCGTCGATGCGATCCTGCATTTCGGCGGCGTGTCAGTGGAGCGCTCCTTCGAGGAAGTGCTGGGCGCGAACATCTGCGGGATCTTCCACATCTACGAAGCCGCCCGCCGCCATGGGGTCAAGCGCGTCATCTTCGCCAGCTCCAACCACGTCATCGGCTTCTACAAGCAGGACGAAGCCCTCGACGCCCACTCCCCGCGCCGCCCGGACAGTTACTACGGCCTGTCCAAATCCTACGGCGAGGACATGGCCAGTTTCTACTTCGATCGCTATGGCATCGAAACCGTCAGCATCCGCATCGGCTCCTCGTTCCCGGAACCACAGAACCGCCGGATGATGCACACCTGGCTGAGCTTCGACGACCTCACCCAACTGCTCGAACGCGCGCTGTACACACCCAACGTCGGCCACACCGTGGTCTACGGCATGTCGGATAACCTCGACGTCTGGTGGGACAACCGCTTCGCCGCCCACCTGGGTTTCACCCCGCGAGACACCTCTGAAGTGTTCCGCAAACAGGTGGAAGCCCAGCCGCTGCCCGCCATCGACGACCCGGCGCGGGTGTACCAGGGTGGTGCGTTTTGTGCCGCCGGCCCGTTCGGTGACTGACCACAGACCAACCCAAGGGAATGAGTGGCCATGCAAGCAGAACTGATTGTCGACGCCCGCAACGCCGTAGGTGAATGCCCGGTGTGGGTGCCCGAGGAAAACGCCCTGTACTGGGTGGATATTCCCAACGCCGAGCTGCAGCGCTGGAGCGCCACCAGCAGCCAGGTGCAAGCCTGGAAAACCCCGCAGATGCTCGCCTGCATCGCCCGCACCACGACGGGCAACTGGGTCGCGGGCATGGAAACCGGGTTTTTCCAGCTGACGCCCTGCAACGACGGCACGCTCGACACCGCGCCGTTGGCCAGCGTCGAGCACGCCCGCCCGGACATGCGCCTGAACGATGGCCGCTGTGATCGCCAGGGTCGGTTCTGGGCCGGCAGCATGGTGCTGAATATGGGCGCGAATGCGGCTGAGGGTGTGCTTTATCGCTATCAAGCCGGCCAACCCGTTCACACGGAACTCAACGGTTTCATCACCCCCAACGGCCTGGCCTTCAGCCCCGACGGGCGCACGATGTACCTCTCGGACTCGCACCCGCTGGTGCAGCAAATCTGGGCCTTCGACTACGACATCGACAGCGGCACGCCGTCCAACCGCCGGCTGTTTGTGGACATGCACCACTTCCTTGGCCGCCCTGACGGAGCCGCCGTGGATGCCGAAGGCTGCTACTGGATCTGCGCCAACGATGCCGGGCTGGTCCACCGCTTTACCCCCGACGGTCGCCTCGACCGTTCACTGACTGTACCGGTGAAAAAACCCACCATGTGCGCCTTCGGCGGCAGCCGCCTGGACACCTTGTTCGTCACCTCGATCCGCGACGACCACAGCTCGCACTCCCTCGCCGGCGGCGTCTTTGCCCTGAACCCTGGCGTACAGGGAATGCCCGAACCGCAGTTCATCCTCTAGCTGCATCGCTGTGCCGTGAACAAAACAATAACAAGACTGGAGAGACACCCCATGGACTTCAAACGCACCTTGCTCGCCGCTGCACTCCCGTTCGTGTTTACCCTCGGCAGCACCGCCCACGCACTGGAAATCAAATTCGCCGACATCCACCCCGCCGGCTACCCAACCGTCGTCGCCGAAGAACAACTGGGTAAAACCCTAGTCGCCGAAAGCAACGGCGGCCTGACCTTCAAGATGTTCCCCGGCGGCGTGCTGGGCTCGGAAAAGGAAGTGGTGGAACAGGCCCAGGTCGGGGCGATCCAGATGGCCCGAGTCAGCCTCGGCATCGTCGGCCCGGTGGTGCCGGACGTAAACGTGTTCAACATGCCGTTCGTGTTCCGCGACCAGGTGCATATGCGCAAGGTCATCGACGGCGAGATCGGCGATGAAATCCTCGCCAAAATCACCGACTCCGAATTCAACCTGGTGGCGCTGGCCTGGATGGACGGCGGCACGCGCAACATCTACACCAAGAAACCGGTGCGCAAGATCGAAGACCTCAAGGGCATGAAGATTCGCGTGCAGGGTAACCCAATCTTCATCGAAACCATCAACGCCATGGGCGGCAACGGCATTGCCATGGACACCGGCGAGATCTTCAGCGCCCTGCAGACCGGGGTGATCGACGGCGCGGAAAACAACCCGCCCACCCTGCTGGAACACAACCACTACCAGAACGCCAAGTTCTACAGCCTCACCGGCCACCTGATCCTGCCCGAGCCCATCGTGATGTCGAAAATCACCTGGAACAAGCTCACCCCCGAGCAACAGGTGCTGGTAAAAAACACCGCCAAGGCCGCGCAGATCCAGGAACGCGAGCTGTGGGACACCAAGTCAGCCAGCAGTGAAGCCAAGCTCAAGGCTGCTGGCGTTGAGTTCATCGACATCGACAAAAAACCGTTCTATGAGGCCACCGCTTCGATCCGCGACAAGTACGGCGCGCCTTACGCCGACCTGATCAAGCGCATCGAAGCCGTCGAGTAACCCAACCGCCTCTCATAGATAAGGCCCGGCGCGGTCGGCATCGACGCGCCCGGTCACGGTGAACGCCATGAAGAATTTACTGCTGCGCATCAACGACCGCATTTACATGAGCTGCATCTGGGTCGCCGGCCTCGCCGTTCTCGGCGTCGCGCTGATCATCCCCTGGGGCATCTTCGCCCGCTACGTCCTCGGCACCGGCTCCAGCTGGCCGGAGCCCACCGCCATCCTGCTGATGCTGGTGTTCACCTTTGTCGGCGCCGCCGCCAGTTACCGCGCCGGGGCGCACATGTCGGTGGCCATGGTCACCGACCGCCTGCCGCCCGGCCAACGCCGAATCGTTGGCATACTCTCGCAACTGCTGATGGCGACCATCTGCCTGTTCATGACGATCTGGGGCAGCAAGTTGTGCCTGTCGACCTGGAACCAGTTCATGAGCGCCATGCCGACCTTGCGGGTGGGCATCACCTATATGCCGATCCCGATTGGTGGCTTGCTGACCCTGGTTTTTGTGCTGGAAAAACTCCTGCTGGGTGACCAGAGCAACCGCAGGGTGGTGCGCTTCGACCTGGTTGAAGAAAGTGAAGGGGCTGCCTGAATGGACGCATTGATTCTGTTGGGCAGCTTTATCGCCCTGATCCTGATTGGCATGCCGGTGGCCTACGCCCTGGGGCTTTCTGCGCTGATCGGCGCGTGGTGGATCGACATTCCGTTCCAGGCCCTGATGATTCAGGTGGCCGGCGGGGTGAACAAGTTTTCGCTGATGGCGATTCCGTTCTTTGTGCTGGCCGGGGCGATCATGGCCGAGGGCGGCATGTCCCGACGCCTGGTGGCGTTTGCCGGGGTGCTGGTGGGGTTTGTGCGCGGCGGCTTGTCCCTGGTGAACATCATGGCCTCGACGTTTTTTGGCGCGATCTCCGGCTCGTCGGTGGCCGATACCGCCTCCGTGGGTTCGGTGCTGATTCCGGAAATGGAACGCCAGGGCTATCCCCGTGAATTCGCCACCGCCGTCACCGTGAGCGGCTCGGTGCAAGCCTTGCTGACACCTCCCAGCCACAACTCGGTGCTCTACTCCCTGGCGGCTGGCGGCACCGTGTCCATCGCCTCACTGTTCATGGCCGGCGTGGTCCCGGGCCTGCTGATGAGCGCCTGCCTGATGGTGCTGTGCCTGATCTTCGCGAAAAAGCGCAACTACCCCAAAGGCGAAGTGATCCCCCTGAAACAGGCACTGAAAATCTGCGCCGATGCACTGTGGGGCCTGATGGCCATGGTGATCATTCTTGGCGGGATTCTGTCGGGCATCTTCACCGCCACCGAGTCGGCGGCCATTGCCGTGTTGTGGGCGTTCTTCGTGACCATGTTCATCTACCGCGACTACAAATGGAGCGAGCTGCCCAAGCTGATGCACCGCACGGTGCGCACCATTTCCATCGTGATGATCCTGATCGCGTTCGCCGCCAGCTTCGGCTACATCATGACCCTGATGCAGATCCCGGCGAAAATCACCACGATGTTCCTGACCCTGTCGGACAACCGCTATGTGATCCTGATGTGCATCAACGCCATGCTGCTGTTGCTGGGCACGGTGATGGACATGGCGCCGCTGATTTTGATCCTCACGCCGATCCTGTTGCCGGTCGTGCTGGGCATCGGCGTCGACCCGGTGCACTTCGGCATGATCATGCTGGTGAACCTCGGGATCGGCCTGATCACCCCGCCGGTGGGCGCGGTGCTGTTTGTGGGGGCGGCGGTGGGCAAGGTCAGTATCGAGAAGACCGTGAAGGCACTGCTGCCGTTTTATGGCGTACTGTTTTTGGTGCTGATGGCCGTGACCTACATTCCGGCGTTGTCGTTGTGGTTGCCGGGGCTGGTGTTATGAACTGATCGTTCCCACGCTCTGCGTGGGAACGCCGCCATGGACGCTCTGCGTCCGCTCTTAAAACCGTGACGCAGAGCGTCACAAGATGAATTCCCACGCAGAGCGTGGGAACGATCAAGGGTGCGCTGATGCTTGAACTCGAAGACAACCTCACCCACCTGACGCTGGCGCCAGCGTTGGGTGGCAGCCTCGTCAACTGGACCGTGCGCAGCAGCGGCGAACCCTTGCTGCGCCCTACCGATCAACAAGCACTCGCCACCGGTTTGCCGGGCAAGCTGGGGTGTTTCCCACTGGCGCCCTGGTCGAATCGGATTGCCGAGGGTGGCTTCGATAACCCGTCTGGGTGGTTGGCACTTGAGCCCAACAGCCCGCTGGACCCGCTGCCGATTCATGGCAGTGCCTGGCAGCAGGCGTGGCACGTGGTCAGCCAGGCGGCAGACGAGGTGGTGCTGCAACTGGACAGCAGCGCACCCTTTGCGTATCGCGCCGAGCAAAGGGTTCAGTTGAAGGACGGCAGGTTGAGCATCACCTTGCGGGTCACGCATCTGGAGGAAAAAGCGGCGTGGCATGGGCTGGGATTACATCCGTATCTGCCGCGCAGGCCCGGCACACAGTTGCAGGCCAAGGCTGGGCAGGTGTGGATGAGTGATGCATCGAAATTACCGACAGGGCTGGCTGCCGTACCCGCCGAGTGGGATTTTCAACAGCTCAAATCGTTGCCTGAGGCGCTGGTGGATAACGGTTTTTGCCAGTGGGATGGGCGCTGCGTGATCAAGCAGCCAGACCTGGGTTACTCCCTGGAGTGCCAGGCCACCGGCAGCGACTACTTCCTGCTGTATTGCCCGCCGGGGCTGGATTTTTTCTGTTTTGAGCCGGTGAGTCATCCGGTGAATGCCCATCACCTGCCGGGCAGGCCGGGGCTAAAGCTGCTAGAGCAAAGCGAATCAGCCGAACTCGGCTTCAGCCTGCAATACAAACCCCTCTAGCAACACAAAACCAATGTGGGAGCGGGCTTGCTCGCGAATGCGGTGGATCAGTCAACCCATCTGCGACTGACACTGCGCATTCGCGAGCAAGCCCGCTCCCACATTTTGATCTCCATTGTGTCTTAGGGTGGGGTGTTTTTCAGGCGCCCCGCCGTGTCAATACTCACCACAACCGACAACCCCGGCCGCAGCCGTTCACTCTGCTCCTGCCCCGGGTCGACGGTAATCCGCACCGGCACCCGCTGGGCGATCTTCACAAAGTTGCCGGTGGCGTTATCCGCCTGCAACAGGCTGAATTCCGAGCCGGTCGCCGGGGAAATACGCTGCACCGTGCCGTGAAACTTGCGATGGTCCAGGGCATCCACAGTGAAGGTCACCGGCTGGCCGACCTGCACATTGTCCATCTGGGTTTCTTTCATGTTGGCAATCACCCACAGCTGGTTCGGCACCAGCGCCATCAACTGTGCGCCGCTGTTGACGTAGGCCCCGAGGCGCACGCCAATCTGGCCCAGTTGCCCGTCACGCGGGGCGATGATGCGGGTGTTCGACAGGTCGATACGCGCCAGTTCCACCGCCGCATCGGCATTGGCCACCGCCGCCTCCAACGAACCGCGATTGACGATCACTGTCTGCAAATCCTGCCGGGCGATTTCCAGGCTGGCCTGGGCCTGGGCCACGGCTGCGATGGTTTGCGCATTGGCGGCACGGGTCACGTCCAGATCGCGCTTGGACACCGAACCGTCGCTGATCAACTCTTCGTTGCGGCGCAGGTCAGCGGTGCTCTTGCGCGCCTGGGCCTGACTGTCGGCCAAGGCGGCCTGACGCAGCTTGATGGTCGCCTCGGCACTGTTGCGTTGCTGCACCACATTGGCCAGGGACGCCTGCTGCACCGCCAGTTGCGCCAGGGCCTGATCCAACCGCTGCTTGTAGATGCGGTCATCGAGGCGCACCAGCAAATCCCCGGCCTTGACGTACTGGAAGTCCGTCACCGGCACTTCATACACGTAGCCGCTGAGCTGCGGCCCGATGATCGTCACCTGGCCACGCACCAGGGCATTCTCGGTGGTTTCCACGGCGCTGCTGAAGGGCGGCAATTGCCAGGCGTAGAGCACGATCAGCACGCCGATAATCGCAATCGCGGCAAAGCCCATGGAAGAGATGATGCGCACCCGCAGGGAGCGCGGTTCGGTGGCCGGCATGCTCGGCGGCGCGGTGCCTTCCGGCGTGGAAGCGATGGCGTTGGTGGTGGTCGTCGTCGGTTCGGTCATGAAGAAAGTGCGCCGCTGGGTTGAACGGGAGGCGCTGCACTGGCGGCAGCTTTAGTGGTACTCATCAGCCAGAGGCTGCGGATAAAAATCCAGATCATGGTGAGTATGGCGATGATCGCAATCAGCATGAACACATCGTTATAGGCCATCACATTCGCCTCGCGGGTGGCCGCGGTGGCCAGGCTGCGAATGCCCATCAGGTTACGCAACTCAGGGTCGGCGATCACCCCGCCATAGGCCGAGCCGCCACTGGCTACACGCGCTGCCACACGCGGGTCGAGCAAGGTCAGGTGTTCGACGATCATGCTGGAATGAAATTTCTCCCGCACGATCTGGAACGTGCCCAGCAATGCCGCGCCGATCAGGCCGCCGAGGTTTTGGCAGATCCCGAACAACACCGAGAAACTCACCAGGTTCCTGGGGTTGGTCAGCACGTTTTTCGTGCCCAACACCATGGTCGGCCCGAGGAAGAACGTGCCGCCAAAGCCTAGCAGGAACTGGCTGATGTACATGTTTTGCGGGCGCGTGAGGTTGCTGGAGAAGCTGTCCATTACCGACCCTGTGGCCATGAAAGCCAAGGAGATGATCAATGGCATCAACAGGTGCGCCGGGTTGATGGTCAACGCGCTGACGGCAAGGCCGGCAATCGCTCCCGCCAGCATCACCCAGTACAGCGTGCGCATCTGCTCGTTGCTCATGTTCAGCATCTGCATGAAGCCCACGGCGCCGGTGGACTGCTCCGAAAGCACCATGCGAATCAGCACCACCGCCAACGCCAGGCGAATCATTGCCCCGCTGCCGAGCCAACGGGTCATCAGCAACGGGTTGGAGCGGTTATGTTCGATGGCCAGGCCGGCCATGATCAGCACCAGCGAACAGGCCGATGCGACGCCGATCCACGGGGCTTCCAGCCACCAGTCGATACGCCCCAGGGACAGCACGGCGCAGAGCAAGGCGACGCCGGTGGCGAGGATGGCGAAGGTCAGGAAGTCGAGTTTTTCGAAGGTCTTGAAGCGGTCGCCCGGGGGCAACTTGAGCAGGAATACACAGCCCAGGCAGGTCAGGGCCATGCCCAGTTCGAACAGGTAGAGGCCGCGCCATTCGGCGATTTGCAGCAGGTCTTCGGAGAACAGTCGGGCCAGGGGCAGTGCCAGTTGCGCGGTGCCCAGGCCGAGGACCAGGGCCTTCATCCGCCATTTCGCAGGGAAGGCCTGGATCATGTAGTACAGGCCCAGGGAGCTGAGGGCGGCGCCGACCATGCCGTGGGCCGCGCGTACGGCGATGGCCGAGCTGAGGTCGTTGACGAACAGGTGGCCGAAGGTGACCAGGGCGTAGAGCACCAGGAACACTTCGGTGAAAGCGCGCAGACCAAATTGCTGGCGGAACTTGACCAGCAGCAGGTTCATGGAGACGTTGGTCATGACATAGGCGGCGGGGAGCCAGGCCATTTCTGCGGTGGTGGCGCCCAAGGCGCCTTGCAGGTACACCAGGTTGGCGATCACCAGCGAGTTGCCGAGACCGCCGGTGATTGCCACCAGCACGCCGACCAAGGCGTATGCCCAGCGTTTGCGGGTGGAATGCAGCGGCGTCGACGGCGAGCCCGGCAGGCTCGGGCGCTCGTGGGGCTGCCAGGTGTGGGGGGTGTATTTGTCCATTCGGTGGCCTTGATGACCGGCGTTCGGGGCCGGCGGAACGGTTACTCAGGGAGTAGTAAACCTGAGTGGAGTTCAACTTGCCATCTTGGGAGGGATTTGGGCGGTTGGGGTGTATATCCGTTGCTGCGGTAACGGCGGCTTATGGTTCCGCTCTTACAGCGGCTCACTTTTGAACAGCGCAAAAGTAAGCAAAACGCTCTTGCCCCATCACTCGGCACCTGGCTTAGGCTCGGTGTGCCCGCACTCCGGCATTACGAAGCGGGCACGGTCAAATGTGGGAGCTGGCTTGCCTGCGATGGCATCACCTCGGTGTGTCTGAAAAACCGAGTTGTCTGCATCGCAGGCAAGCCAGCTCCCACAGAAAAGCAGAGCTGCATCAGCTTCAGATTTGGCTTTCGCTCTGGATTTTGTCTTTGCTTTTAACACTCAAGCCGGCCGGGAGGCCGCTGTGCTCTTGCTTTTGATCTTGATCTGACTGCCCCAATAAGCCCGAGGCCGAACGCAGGCAGTGCGGAGCGGGTAAACCGGCAGGACGCCGTTACCTAAATAACGGATATGTACACCTACCCCCTCAAACCCACCCCAACCAACTCCAATACGTAGCCGCAAACACCAACATCAACCCATACCCCACCAGCGTCACCAAAATCCCCACCTTGGCAAACTGCCGCGCGGTAAACGTCCCGGTCCCCAAACACACCATGTTCTGCGGCGCATTGATGGGCAGGATAAACCCGTAGCTCATCACAAACCCCAGCAACATCGTCATCCCCAGCCGACTGAACTCCCCGGGCAGCGTCTGCAACACCGCAATCAAAATCGGCAACAACGCCGAGGTCAACGCCGTGGCACTGGCAAACCCCAAATGAATCACAATCAAAAACGCCCCCAGAATCGCAAACACCCCCAGCGGCCCCACCTGATCCAACCCGGTATGCGCCACCACCTGCGCACCCAGCCACTGCCCCGCCTGGGTCGTCAGCAACGCCGTACCCAGGCTGATACCCACCCCGAACACAATCACCGTGCCCCACGGAATCCGCGACTGCACATCCTTCCAGGTCATCACCCCAATCCCCGGCATCAGCAAAAACACCAACCCAGCGTACGTCGTCGAAGTCGTATCAAAGCTGTGCAGTCGTCCCTCGGTGGCCCACGCCAGCAAGAGCAATACCGACACCGTCAGCAACCGCTTCTGCGGCCCCGTCATCGGCCCGATATCCACCAGCGATTGCGCCACCGCCTCCTTGCCCCCGGGAATGCTGTCACTCTCCGGCGGCAGCAGCTTCAACACCAAAAACAACAACACCGCCGACATGATCACTGCCCACGGCGCCCCGGCGATCAGCCAGTCGATCCACGACACCCGCTGCCCCAGCATCTTGTCCATGAAGCCAACCGTCAGCAGGTTCTGCGCCGCCGCCGTCTGAATCCCGACGTTCCAGATGCTCGTGCCCTGAGCCACGACGATCATGATCCCGGCCGCGATATTCGAACGCTTGTCCACGCCGAACGCCGCAACCACCCCCATCATGATCGGCACCACACACGCACTGCGCGCCGTCGCGCTGGGCACCACCAGGCTGAGGAGGATGGTCACGGCAATTGCCCCGACGAGAATTCCCCGCGTGCTGGTCCCCACGCGCGTCAGGGTGACCAATGCGATGCGCCGGTCCAGGCCGGTATGGATCATGGCTGCCGCGATAAACAACGCACCCGCCACCAGTGCCAATGCCGGGTTGGAAAACCCCGTCAACGCCATGCTGATGGCTGGGCTGGAGCCGATCAGGTGCGTGGGGTCTTGCAGCGACGGCGCAGTACCGAGCAAAAAAGCCATCAATGAGGTGATCATGATCGCGCTAGCCTCATAAGAGACCGCTTCGGTGATCCACACCACCACCGCAAACGCGAGGATCGCCAGCATCCGGTGCCCGGCCACCGGCAAGTCGGCCGGCAACGGCAACAGCAACACGCCGACCATCACCAGCACGCCGGCCACCAGGCCCAGGGGCAACTTGAATGAAGCAGCAGTTGTTGCAGGGGCACTCATGGGGTTCTCCGTCGGCCTTTAAATCAGGCCCACAGCATGAGGCAAAGCGTCACGCCCGGTGTTGACGGGTATCAAGTGGCTAGGCCAATAGCTGGGTCAACACCGCCCGCAACTTGCCGGGTTTGACCGGCTTGTTGAGCAATGGCGCATCCAGCCGCTGCAAGGCACGGCGGCATTGGTCGGTGCGGTCGGCGGTAATAATCACTGCCGGAATCCTGCGGCCAAAATGCTCGCGCAACTGGTGCACCACCTCACTGCCCACCACGCCATGGTCCAGGTGATAGTCCGCGAGAATCAGCTCCGGTGCCCTGCCCTGCAACGCAACCATTGCGCCTGCCTGATCGGTCGCAGTGACCACCTCGCAGCCCCACTGCCCAAGCAGCGCGCTCATGCTGTCGAGGATGCTGACTTCGTTGTCCAGCACCAGCAGGCGGCGCCCCGGCAGCGGGTTGCCGGTGCTCGGTTGCGCGGCCACCACGCTGATGGGCAGCGGCATGTCCTCGCTGATGGGGACTTCGATGCTGAACATCGAACCGCGCCCCGGCCACGAACGCACCGCCACCGGATAACCGAGGACCTCGGCGATACGCTCGACAATCGCCAACCCCAGTCCCACGCCCTTGCGGTCGGCGGCGCGGCCTACGTCCAGTTGATTGAACTCCAGGAAGATGGCGTCCAGACGGTCCGCCGCAATTCCGCGCCCGGTGTCCCACACCTCCAGGCGCAACCGCTCACCCCGGCGGCGGGCGCCCAGCAGGATGGTACCCGCGCTCGTGTAGCGGCAGGCGTTGCTGAGGAAGTTGCGCAGGATCCGCGTCACCAGCCGCAGGTCGGTGTTGATTGCGTAACGACCTGTATGCGCCCTCAGGTTCAGCCCGGACGCCGCGGCCATCGACTGGAATTCCGAGACCAGCGGTGCGAACAGTTCGTCGAGACGGTACAGGGCGATGTCCGGCTTGACCGCCGCTTGATCGAGCCGCGAAATATCCAGCAAGTCGGTGAGCAAATCCTCGGCGCCTTCCAGGGCCTGGTGGGTGCGCTCCACCAACACGTGTTCGACGCTGGGCAAGTTGCGCTCACGCAGGGTGGAGATCAGCAAGCGCGCGGCGTTGAGGGGTTGCAGCAGGTCATGACTGGCGGCGGCAAGGTATTTGTCCTTGCTGCGGTTGGCGGCCTGGGCGGCATCCCGGGCATCGCGCAGGTCCTGTTCGATCTTCTCGCGCTGGGCGATTTGCTGTTGCAGGTTGCGGTTGGCTTCCAGCAACTCGTCGGTACGCGCCGCGACCCGCTGCTCCAATTCGTCGTTGAGGCGGATGTAGCGATTGCGCTCGGCTTCCAGCTCGTCGAGGCGCGCGGTCAGTTCGGGGTAATGACTCTTGCGCGCCGAGTGGTTGCCCAGCCCCAGCAGCCCCGCGAGTGCCCGTTGCTGATCGTCAGAGAGCTTCGCCATAGACGACCTCGACGTCACGCTGGCTGGATTCACGCGGGTTGGTGAGGATGCACGGGTCGTGCATGGCGTGCTGCGACAGAAAGGGAATGTCCGCCACTCGAATCCCATGCAGGCCGAGGGTTTCATGGAAGCCGATCGCATGCTTCAAGGCGATCAAATGGTCCACCAGCCGGCCGCAGATTTGCCGGTGGTTGAGGCCCCGGCAATCAATGCCGAAGGTCTCGGCAATCACCTTGAAACGCTCCGGTGCCGCGCTGTAGTTGAACGCCACCACATGTTCCACCAGCACCGCGTTGCACAGGCCATGGGGCAGGTCGAGAAAGCCTCCAAGGCTGTGGGACATGGCATGCACGGCGCCGAGGATCGCGTTGGAAAACGCCAGCCCGGCCTGCATGCTGCCCAGCATGATTTTCTCCCGCAGGGCGATGTCGCCGGGGTTGGCGATCATCTGCACCAGGTTGCCATTGATCAGACGCATGGCTTCCAGCGCGTGGGGATCGGTCAGCGGGCCGTGGCCGGTGGACACGAAGGCCTCGATGGCATGCACCAGCGCATCGATGCCGGTACAGGCCGAGAGAAACGGGTCCATGCTCGCCGTGGTTTCCGGGTCGATCAGTGAGACATCGGGCACCACCGCCTTGCTGACGATGGAGAACTTCATGCGCTCCTGCTGGTTGGAAATGATCACGAACTGCGAGACATCCGCCGAGGAGCCAGCGGTCGTCGGGATCAGGATCAGCGGCGGGCTCGGCACGCGGATAGTGTCGACGCCTTCGAATTCGAGGATGCTGCAGCCATGGGCGACCACGATGCCGATGGCCTTGCCGCAGTCCATCGGGCTGCCGCCACCGACGGCGACGATCACGTCGCAATGGTTTTCACGGTAGACCTCGGCGCCGAGCATCACTTCTTCAACCCGGGGGTTCGGCGAAACGGCGGTGTACAGGCAGTAGTCGATGCCGATGGCTTGCAGGCTGGCCTCGACATCGGCCACCCAGCCGACAGCAACCACGCCGGGATCGCTGACCACCAGCACCTTGCGCGCGCCAAAGGTCTTGGCATAGTTGCCTACGTTGTGCCGGCAGCCGGCGCCAAAGATGATTTCAGGGGAAACGAATTTACGCAGGAGACTCAGGTTCGGGCTCATTGGTAAGCCTGTTTTTATTATTCTGGAAGATGCACTCCACACTAACCCATCCGGCACTGAATGCAATCAGACCAATGGGTGGCGCTGAAACCGCGACGTACGGCACGATCTACTACTTTGGTACTGATTCCCCTCTCTATCGTCGCATTCCCAAGGGATCGAGACTGGCATGTAATGGGCGCATGCCCCTATGGATCGGACCTGCTTGAATAAGCAAAAATAATAAGGCGAACGTCCATGTACAAAATTCTGATAGCCGATGATCACCCACTGTTTCGCGAAGCGATCCACAACGTCATCAGCGACGGGTTCCCGGGCAGCGAAGTGATGGAAACCGGCGACCTGGACAGCGCCCTGGCCCTGAGCCAGGAGCACGACGACCTGGATCTGATCCTGCTGGACCTGAACATGCCGGGCATGCACGGCCTCAATGGCCTGATCAACCTGCGCAACGAGTCGCCGACGATTCCGGTGGTGATCGTGTCTGCCGAGCAGGACAAGCAGGTCGTGCTGCAAGCCATCACCTATGGCGCGGTGGGGTTTATCACCAAGTCCTCGCCCAGGCTGCAGATGACCGAAGCGATCCAACAGATTCTCAACGGCAATGTGTATTTGCCGCCGGAGATTATTCGCAGCCAGAAAATCGGCGGGCAACGGCGCATGAATGATTGCCTGGGGCTTGCGCCGGAGCTGCTGCAAGCCCTGACCCGCAAGCAATTGCTGGTGCTGGAACGGATGACCAAGGGCGACTCGAACAAGCAAATTGCCTATAGCCTGGAGATTGCCGAGACCACCGTGAAGGCCCATGTCTCGGCGATCCTGCGCAAGTTGAACGTGCACAATCGGGTGCAGGCGATTCTCAGCGCCGGGGACATCGACTTCGGTGCCTACCTGCGGCGCTGATACCCGTGCATTTCAAGGCACCTGCATGAGGGCCCGAAACAGCATGCCCGCCGCCACCAGTACACACAGGGTGGCAAAACCCACCTGCAAGGTGCGCGCGTTGATCACCGAGCACAGGCGCCGCCCCGCCAACATGCCGACAATGCTCGAACCGATAAACACCCAGCCCATCGGCTCGATACTGACCCCTGCATGAAACGCGCCGATCACACCGATCAACGAGATCAGGCTGATCACCATCAGCGAGGTAGCGACAATGCCGCGCATCTGCACATCGGTCAGTTGCTTGAACGCCGGCACGATCAGGAAGCCACCGCCCACCCCGAGCAAGCCCGAGACCGCACCGGTCACTGCCCCCAGGGCCGCCAGGGTGGCAGTGCACTTGGCGGTCCAGGAAAAACGCCCGGTCTGTTGATCAAGCATGCAGTTCTTCTGGCCCCACGACGCGGTGCCATGGTCGCTCGGCCCGGCCTCAAGCTTCTCCCGTTGCAGCATGCGCCAGGCCACCAGCACCATCAGCGCACTGAACAGGCCCATCAGGACTTTCTCAGACATCTGATGGGCGAAGAACACCCCCAGCGGCGAAAACAGTGCGCCGAGCAGCGCAATCAGCAGCGCCGCGCGGTAACGCACCAGGCCATGGCGCAAGCCATCGATAGCCCCCACGGCAGCGGCGGCGCCCACCGCGAACAACGACACGGGTGCGGCCTGGGTCATGGTCAAACCCAGCCCCAACACCAGCGCCGGGACGCCAAGGATGCCGCCCCCGGCGCCGGTCAGGCCCATGACCAACCCCATCAACACGCCCAGAAAACTTGCCAGCAGCATAGGGTTGCCTCAATCCACCTTGGCCAGACGGGTCAGCCACTCGCGGCCCTTGAGCATGCCGTTCCAGTAGAACCACGGCAGGAAACTCGCCTTGAGGAACCACGCCGAACGCCGCGCCACAGTCGGGTCGAGGGGGAAAGTCGGCAGAAGCTTGCCGCCATAGCCGAATTCGGCCAGTACCACCTTGCCCTTCTCCACCGTCAGCGGGCAGGAGCCATAGCCGTCGTACTTGAGGGGCAGCGGCGCCTGTTTGCGCAGGGCTAGCAGGTTTTCCGCGACCACCACGATTTGCTTGCGCACGGCCGCTGCGGTCTTGGCGTTGGTGGTGGAGCACACATCGCCGAGGCCGAAGATGTGCGGGTAGCGCAGGTGTTGCAGGCTATGGGGATTCACTTCGCACCAGCCGGCGGCATCAGCCAAGGGGCTGTTGCGGATAAAGTCCGGGGCGACCTGCGGTGGGACGACGTGCAGCAGGTCGAAGGTTTTCTCTTCGACGCGCACATTGCCTTCGGCGTCCTTGATCTCGAACCAGGCCTTGCGCGCGGGGCCGTCGACCTTGATCAGGTTGGAGTTGAACGCCAGTTGTGCGGCGTACTTTTCAACGTACTTCATCAGCGGCGGGACGAAGGTGGCCACGCCAAACAAGGCGGCACCGGCCAGGTTGAATTCGACCTTGATGTTTTTCAGGTCACCCTGCCGGAGCCAGTGATCGCATGACAGGTACATGGCTTTTTGCGGGGCGCCGGCACATTTGATCGGCATGGTCGGCTGGGTGAACAGCGCCTTGCCATTTTTGAGTTGCTGCACCAGCTGCCAGGTGTAGGCGGCGTGCTCGTAGCTGTAGTTGGACGTTACGCCATGCTGGCCAAGGGTCTCTGGCAAACCTTCGATTTTTTCCCAGGCCAGGCGCAGGCCCGGGCACACAATCAGGTTTTTCCAGGTCACTCGCTGGGCGCTGTCGAGCACCAGGGTGTGCTCGTCGGGCAGTAATTCGCTGACGGCCGCCTGGATCCAGGTGACGCCGTTGGGCAGCACGTCGGCCATGGGGCGCACGGTCTTTTTGACGTCATAGGCGCCGCCGCCCACCAGGGTCCAGGCCGGCTGGTAGTAGTGGTGGTCGCTGGGCTCGATCAGGATGATATTCAGGTGCGGGTCGCGCTTGAGCAGGCTGGCCAGCAGGCCGATGCCTGCCGAGCCGCCACCGATGACAACGATATCGCCACTGATGGTAGGTCCCCAGTGTTGGTCGTTCATGATCTATGGCCTTTCTTTTAAAAGTGCACACAAGGGTCGTTGCCGTACGGCGTCACGCCCAGCTTTTTATCACTGCGCCGCAATACAGCCCGGACAGCGTCTTCATCACTTGAATCACTTCGTGGCTGGCCAGCCCGTAGAAAATGTATTTGCCTTCCCGACGGGTGGCCACCAACCCTTCGTCCCGCAGGATGCCCAACTGTTGAGACAGCGTTGGTTGACGCACACCGGTCATGGTTTCCAGCTCGCCAACGTTGCGCTCGCCCTGGGTCAACTGGCAGAGAATCAACAGCCGGTCTTCATTGGCCAGGGCCTTGAGCAAGGCGCAGGCCTTGGACGCGGAGGCACGCAATTGCGCGACTTCGCCTTCACTCAGGTTCGATTCCATTTGCGTGTGGCTCTCTCTGTCACTTAAGCTCAAAACATTATGTGTAAACGTAAAGTGATTGTAACTACTTATTTGGGACAACCGTCATGCCAGCGTTGATTCAATCCTTTCTGGACGAGGCGTCGTCGACCTACACCTACGTCGTCTATGAAACGGACGGTGGCCCGTGCGCCATCGTTGATTCGGTGCTCAATTACGACCCGGCCTCCGGACGCACCGGTACCGACCAGGCGGACAAGGTGGTCGCGTTTGTGCGCGAGCATGGCTTACAGGTGCAGTGGTTGCTCGAAACCCATGCCCATGCGGATCACTTGTCGGCGGCGCCGTATTTGCGTCGGCAGCTGGGGGGCAAGATCGCGATTGGCGAGTCCATCAGCAAGGTACAGGGGGTGTTCAAGAACCTGTTCAACCTGGAACCGGAGTTTCGGGTGGACGGGTCGCAGTTCGACCACCTGTTTGCGCCGGATGAGGTGTTTCACATCGGCAACCTGAAGGCCCAGGCGCTGCATGTGCCGGGGCATACACCGGCGGACATGGCTTACCTGATCGATGACCAGTTGATTCTGGTGGGCGACACGCTGTTCATGCCGGATGTGGGCACGGCGCGCTGCGATTTCCCCGGTGGCGATGCGCGCCAGTTATACGCGTCGATGCGCAAGTTGTTGGCGTTCCCGCCGCTGACCCGGTTGTACGTGTGCCATGACTATCCGCCTGAAGGACGCGCCGCCAAGTGCCTGACCACAGTGGCTGAACAGCGGGCAGGCAATATTCATGTGCATGACGGGGTGGATGAGGCGGCGTTTGTCGAGATGCGCACCACTCGGGATGCCGGGTTGGGCATGCCGACGCTGTTGTTGCCGGCGATTCAGGTGAATGTGCGGGCCGGGGTGATGCCGCCGGCCGAAGCCAACGGTGTGGTGTATCTGAAGATTCCGCTCAACCAGCTTTGAAATGCACTGCCAATTGGGGGAGCTGGCTTGCCTACGATAGCGGTGTGTCAGACAGCGCATCTGGTGACTGATACTCCGCCATCGCGGGCAAGCCCGGCTCCCACAGTTGAGCTGTGTTGTTTATGAACAGGGTGTATTAACCGAGATTGATGCCGTTGGCCGGTAGTGGCAGTGCGGTCTTGTAGCGCACTTGCTTGAGGGCAAAACTGGAGCGGATGTTGGCGACACCCGGGACCTTGGTCAAAAAGTCCATCATGAAGCGCTCCAGGGACTGGATGGTCGGCACCAGCACCCGAATCAAATAGTCGGGGTCGCCGGCCATCAGGTAGCACTCCATCACTTCTGGGCGATCCGAAATCGCCCCTTCGAATTGCTGCAATGCCAATTCGTTCTGCTTTTCCAGGCTGACGTGGATGAACACATTGACGTGCAGCCCCAGCAGGTCGGCGTCCAGCAGCGTCACCTGGTCGCGAATCAGCCCCAGTTCTTCCATCGCCTTGACCCGGTTGAAACACGGCGTGGGCGACAGGTTGACCGAGCGGGCCAGGTCGGCGTTGGTGATGCGGGCGTTCTCCTGAAGGGCGTTCAGAATGCCGATATCGATACGGTCCAGTTTGCGCATGAGACAAAACCACCTGTTTATTATGTTTATGCAGTTTTTTTATCCCCAAATGATCTCCAACGCAACGAAACAGAGATAAATATTCTCCTGAGCCGAGCCTATGATTGTTGTAGGACAAGATTTCTCCTATCCGGAGACGGATTGTCAGCTACCGCGCCCACTACAAGAAATTCACAAGATAGAGCGTAGAAAGCCATGACTCAGCAGTATGAACCACTGCGCCTGCACGTCCCTGAACCCTCAGGCCGCCCAGGCTGCAAAACCGACTTTACCTACCTGCGCCTGACTGACGCAGGCACGGTGCGCAAACCCCCAATTGACGTAGAACCCGCCGACACCGCCGACCTGGCCAAAGGCCTGATTCGCGTGCTCGACGATCAGGGCCAGGCCCTCGGCCCGTGGGCTGAAGGTGTGCCAGTCGAAATTCTGCGCAAGGGCATGCGTGCCATGCTCAAGACCCGGATCTTCGACAACCGCATGGTGGTCGCCCAGCGCCAGAAGAAGATGTCGTTCTACATGCAAAGCCTCGGCGAAGAAGCCATCGGCAGCGCCCAGGCCCTGGCCTTGAACATCGACGACATGTGCTTCCCCACCTACCGCCAGCAAAGCATCCTGATGGCCCGGGAAGTGCCGCTGGTGGACCTGATCTGCCAGCTGCTGTCCAACGAGCGCGACCCGCTCAAGGGCCGCCAGTTGCCGATCATGTACTCGGTGAAAGACTTCGGCTTCTTCACGATTTCCGGCAACCTCGCCACCCAATTCGTACAAGGCGTGGGCTGGGGCATGGCCTCGGCGATCAAGGGCGATACCAAGATTGCCTCAGCCTGGATCGGCGACGGCGCCACCGCTGAATCCGACTTCCACACCGCACTCACCTTCGCCCACGTGTACCGGGCGCCCGTCATCCTGAACGTAGTGAATAACCAGTGGGCGATCTCCACCTTCCAGGCCATCGCCGGCGGTGAAGCCACGACCTTTGCCGGACGCGGCGTAGGTTGCGGCATCGCCTCCCTGCGGGTGGACGGCAATGACTTTGTCGCGGTGTACGCCGCCTCCGCCTGGGCCGCCGAACGCGCCCGCCGCAACCTGGGGCCAACCCTGATCGAGTGGGTGACCTACCGTGCCGGCCCGCACTCCACTTCCGATGACCCGTCCAAATACCGTCCCGCCGACGACTGGAGCCACTTCCCGCTGGGCGACCCGATTGCCCGCCTCAAGCAGCACCTGATCAAGATTGGTCAGTGGTCCGAAGAGGAACACGCGACGGTGAGTGCCGAGCTTGAAGCGGAAGTGATCAAAGCCCAGAAAGAAGCCGAACAGTACGGCACCCTGGCCGGTGGCCAGATTCCAAGCGCCGCGACCATGTTCGAAGACGTTTATAAAGAGATGCCGGAGCACTTGAAGCGCCAGCGTCAAGAGTTGGGGATCTGACATGAACGATCACAACAACAATATCGAGCTGGAAACCGCCATGACCACCACGACCATGACCATGATCCAGGCCTTGCGCTCGGCCATGGATGTGATGCTTGAGCGCGACGACAATGTGGTGGTGTTCGGCCAGGACGTCGGTTACTTCGGCGGCGTGTTCCGTTGCACCGAAGGCTTGCAGAACAAGTACGGCACCTCGCGGGTGTTTGACGCACCGATCTCCGAAAGCGGGATCGTCGGCGTGGCGGTCGGCATGGGCGCCTATGGCCTGCGGCCGGTGGCCGAGATTCAGTTTGCCGATTATGTATACCCCGCCACCGACCAGATCATTTCCGAAGCGGCCCGCCTGCGTTACCGCTCGGCCGGCCAGTTCACTGCCCCACTGACCATGCGCATGCCGTGCGGCGGCGGCATCTACGGCGGCCAGACCCACAGCCAGAGTATTGAAGCGGTGTTCACCCAGGTCTGCGGCCTGCGCACGGTGATGCCGTCCAACCCTTACGACGCCAAGGGCCTGCTGATCGCTTCCATCGAAAACGATGACCCGGTGATCTTCCTCGAACCCAAGCGCCTGTATAACGGCCCGTTCGACGGCCACCACGACCGTCCGGTAACCCCGTGGTCGAAGCACCCGCAAGCGCAAGTGCCGGACGGTTACTACACCGTGCCGCTGGACGTGGCCGCCATCGCCCGCCCGGGCAAGGACGTGACCATCCTTACCTACGGCACCACCGTGTATGTGTCGCAAGTCGCCGCTGAAGAAACCGGCATCGATGCTGAAGTCATCGACCTGCGCAGCCTGTGGCCGCTGGACCTGGAAACCATCGTCAACTCCGTGAAGAAAACCCGTCGCTGCGTGATCGTTCACGAAGCCACCCGTACCTGCGGGTTCGGTGCCGAGCTGGTGGCGCTGGTGCAGGAGCATTGCTTCCACTACCTGGAAGCGCCGATCGAGCGCGTCACCGGTTGGGACACCCCCTACCCGCACGCGCAAGAGTGGGCGTATTTCCCTGGCCCGACCCGAGTGGGCGCGGCTTTGCATCGGGTTATGGAGGTCTGAATGGGCACGCACGTTATCAAGATGCCGGACATTGGCGAAGGCATCGCAGAAGTTGAATTGTCGGTATGGCACGTCAAGGTCGGCGACCTGGTGGTAGAAGACCAAGTGCTGGCGGACGTGATGACCGACAAGGCCATGGTGGACATTCCCTCGCCGGTGCACGGCAAGGTGATTTCCCTCGGCGGCGAGCCGGGCGAAGTCATGGCGGTGGGCAGTATTTTGATCAGTATCGAAGTGGAAGGCGCGGGCAATACCAGGGAGTCGGCGTTGTCGGCGGTGGTTGAAGAGGTCGCGCCAGCACCGGCTCCTGCACCGAAAGTCGAAGCCAGGGCCGCGCCGGTGGTTGAAACCAAACCGGCAGCCAAGCATGCGGTGGCGGCTGCGCAAGCGCCCGTGGCCCGCGAGGCCGATGACCGCCCGCTGGCCTCCCCGGCCGTGCGCAAACATGCGCTGGATGCTGGCATCCAGCTACGACTGGTCCAGGGCTCAGGCCCGGCCGGCCGGATTCTGCATGAAGATCTGGACGCTTACTTGCTCCAGGGTCCGGCGCAAAATTCCGGTGCCTCCAACCCGTACGCCGAACGCAACGACGAGCAACAAATCCCGGTGATCGGCATGCGCCGCAAGATCGCCCAGCGCATGCAGGACGCCACCCGGCGCGCCGCGCATTTCAGCTACGTGGAGGAGATCGACGTCACGGCCCTCGACGAGTTGCGCGTGCACCTCAACGAGAAACACGGCGCCACCCGCGGCAAGCTGACCCTGCTGCCGTTCCTGGTGCGGGCCATGGTCGTCGCATTGCGCGACTACCCGCAGATCAACGCGCGTTATGACGACGAAGCCCAGGTCATCACCCGCCTCGGCGCAGTGCATGTGGGCGTCGCCACCCAGAGCGATGTCGGCCTGATGGTCCCGGTGGTGCGTCACGCCGAAGCCCGCAACCTGTGGGGCACGGCGGAAGAAATCAATCGTCTGGCGAATGCGGCGCGCAATGGCAAGGCCAGTCGCGATGAGCTGTCGGGTTCGAGCATTACCCTGACCAGCCTGGGCGCATTGGGCGGGATCGTCAGCACCCCGGTGCTGAACCTGCCCGAAGTGGCCATCGTCGGCGTCAACCGCATCGTCGAGCGGCCGATGGTGATCAAGGGCCAGATCGTGATCCGCAAGATGATGAACCTCTCCAGCTCCTTCGATCACCGGGTGGTCGATGGCATGGACGCGGCGCAATTCATCCAGGCCATTCGTGGCCTGCTCGAACAACCCGCCAGCCTGTTCCTGGAGTAACCCATGTCTCAAACATTGCACACCACGCTGCTGATTATCGGCGGCGGGCCTGGCGGTTACGTGGCAGCGATTCGCGCCGGCCAACTGGGCATCCCGACCATCCTGGTGGAAGGCCAAGCGTTGGGCGGCACCTGCCTGAATATCGGCTGCATTCCGTCGAAGGCGCTGATTCATGTCGCCGAACAGTTCCAGCAAACCGTGCACCACAGCCAGGGCTCGCCGCTGGGCATCGAAGTCGATGTGCCGACCCTGGACATCGGCAAAAGCGTGGAATGGAAAGACGGCATCGTTGACCGCCTGACCACCGGCGTCGCGGCGCTGCTGAAAAAGCATAAGGTCCAGGTCATTCATGGCTGGGCCAAAGTCGTGGACGGCAAGACCGTCGACGTCGGCGACCAGCGCATCCAGTGTGAACACCTGCTGCTGGCCACCGGCTCGAAAAGCGTCAACCTGCCGATGCTGCCGATTGGCGGGCCGATCATCTCCTCCACCGAAGCCCTGGCGCCAAAACGCATCCCTAAACGCTTGATCGTGGTGGGTGGTGGTTATATCGGCCTGGAGCTGGGGATTGCCTATCGCAAGCTCGGCGCCGAGGTCAGCGTGGTTGAGGCTCAGGACCGGATCCTGCCGGCCTACGACGCCGAACTGACCCAACCGGTGGCCGAATCCCTGAAGCAGTTGGGGGTGAAGGTGTTCCTGAAACACAGCGTCACCGGCTTTGAAAACAACACCCTGCAAGTGCGCGACCCCAGCGGCGAGACGCTGTCGCTGGAAACCGACCAGGTGCTGGTTGCCGTTGGTCGCAAACCCAACACCCAGGGCTGGAACCTTGAAGCCTTGAACCTCGACATGAACGGCTCGGCGATCAAGATCGACAGCCGTTGCCAGACCAGTATGCGCAACGTGTGGGCCATCGGCGACCTCAGCGGTGAGCCGATGCTCGCCCACCGCGCCATGGCCCAGGGCGAAATGGTGGCCGAACTGATCAGCGGTAAATCCCGCGAACTCAACCCGGCCGCAATCCCGGCGGTGTGCTTCACCGACCCGGAACTGGTGGTGGTCGGCAAGACCCCGGACGAGGCCAAGGCGGCCGGGCTGGACTGCATCGTGTCGAGCTTCCCGTTCGCCGCCAATGGCCGGGCCATGACCCTGGAGTCGAAAACCGGCTTCGTGCGGGTAGTGGCGCGCCGCGACAATCACCTGATCGTCGGCTGGCAGGCGGTGGGCGTGGGTGTCTCGGAATTGTCCACGGCCTTCGGCCTGAGCCTGGAAATGGGATCACGCCTGGAAGACGTGGCGGGCACCATCCACGCCCACCCGACACTCGGCGAAGCGGTACAGGAAGCGGCGCTGCGGGCCCTGGGGCATGCATTGCATCTTTGAGACCGCGGTGGCGCCATCGCAGGCAAGCCAGCTCCCACAAGGGATCGGCTTTCGACAGGGCAACACGGTCGAATGTGGGAGCCGGGCTTGCCCGCGATGACGGTGGATCGGCCAACCAGGATGTCGAATGGTCCACCTACCCCGCTCCCACACAAGCCAAGAATGAAGTATTGTTGCGCCCATCCAGAAATAAACCATAAGCCTGCCTTCGACCAGGCGGTTGACAAAAGATAGAGGGTGTCATGGGTAACGAAAGCATCAATTGGGACAAGCTGGGTTTTGACTACATCAAGACCGACAAGCGTTTCCTCCAGACCTGGAAGGACGGCGCCTGGCAAGAAGGCACCCTGACCGACGACAACGTGCTGCACATCAGCGAGGGCTCCACCGCCCTGCACTACGGCCAGCAATGCTTTGAAGGCCTCAAGGCCTACCGCTGCAAGGACGGTTCAATCAACCTGTTCCGCCCCGACCAGAACGCCGCGCGCATGCAGCGCAGCTGCGGTCGCCTGCTGATGCCACAAGTGCCGACCGACGCCTTCATCGAAGCCTGTAAAGCAGTAGTCCGTGCCAACGAGCGGTTCATCCCGCCGTACGGCACCGGCGGCGCGCTGTACCTGCGCCCGTTCGTGATCGGCACCGGTGACAACATCGGCGTGCGTACCGCGCCGGAGTTCATCTTCTCGATCTTCTGCATCCCGGTGGGCGCCTACTTCAAGGGCGGCCTGACCCCGCACAACTTCCTGATCTCCGGGTACGACCGTGCCGCACCGAACGGCACCGGCGCAGCCAAGGTCGGTGGCAACTACGCCGCCAGCCTGATGCCTGGTTCCCTGGCGAAAAAAGCCAACTTCGCCGACTGCATCTACCTCGATCCGGCCACCCACTCGAAAATCGAAGAAGTCGGCTCGGCCAACTTCTTCGGGATCACCCACGACAACAAGTTCGTCACCCCGAACTCGCCGTCGGTGTTGCCAGGCATCACCCGCCTGTCGCTGATCGAGCTGGCCAAATCCCGCCTGGGCCTGGAAGTGGTTGAAGGCGACGTGCTGATCGACAAGCTGTCGGATTTCAAGGAAGCCGGTGCCTGCGGCACCGCTGCCGTGATCACCCCGATCGGCGGCATCGAGTACAAAGACAAGCTGCACGTGTTCTACAGCGAAAAAGAAGTCGGCCCGGTCACCCAGAAGCTCTACAAAGAGCTGACCGGCGTGCAGTCCGGCGACGTTGAAGCGCCTGAGGGTTGGATCGTCAAGGTCTAAGCAACCGGCTGCCAGCAACACCACAAAACCAATGTGGGAGCTGGCTTGCCTGCGATAGCGGAGTATCAGTCGACACGTTTATTGACTGACCCACCGCCATCGCAGGCAAGCCAGCTCCCACATTTGGTTTCCGGCTTTTGGAAAATCGGGCTTCAGGCCTTATCCATCGGAATGTTTTCCAGGATCTTCTTGCCCATGCTGATACGCGGCTCAGCGCCATAACCCAACGCCTCATAAAACCCCATCACCGCATCATTGCCGCTGGTGATCTGCAAGTTGATCTTCATGCAGCCCAACGCCGTCAACGCCTGCTCCGCATGCCGCACCAGCGAAGCGCCCAGGCCCTGGCGACGGTAATCGTTATGCACCGCCACCGAATACAGCCAGCCGCGATGCCCGTCGTAGCCGGCGAGAATGGTGCCGATCACCGCTTTCTTGTCGGTAGCCACAAAGAACAACCCATCGTTGACCGCCAGCTTCTTGTCGATCGCCAGGCTCGGCAGGTTATGCGCCGCGTCATAACCAAACGCCGCCTGCCACAACGCCACCACCTGCGCCCGATGCGTACGGTCCCGATAGGCGCCGATGGGATGACGGGATGACAACCCCTTCTCCATCACCAGCGTGCGCTCATTGCCATGGTAGACATCGCGCACCGTGTGGAAACCCAGCTTGGTGTAGAACGGCTCGGCCGTGAGCGAAGACGGCACATGCAGCGTCGTCACTCCCGCTTCCCGGGCGCGCAACTCGAGTTCAATCATCAGCAAACGCCCGATGCCCTGCCCTTGCAGCGCCGGATTGACGAACACCGAGCGCACCACATTGCCATCGAGGGCCGCTGTCGCGACGATGACTTTATCTTGCGTCGCCACCAGCACCGTTCGGCGAGCAAGCAACCCCATGACCGCCTCGGGGGTAAAGTTGCTCGCCACCCGCGCAATCACATCAGCCGGATAATCCCGGGCATTGCTGTCATGCAGGGCCGCCAGAATGACCTGGCTGATGCCCTCGGCATCGGAGGGTTGGGCGAGACGAACTTCAGTGGGCATGGGCACTCCTTAATGACGGACTCAATTCCTGCAGCGTCCCCATACTAATGTGGGAGCTGGCTTGCCTGCGATAGCGGTCTGTCAGTCAACGCTTGATTGGCTGATACACCGCTATCGCAGGCAAGCCAGCTCCCACATTTTGATCTCCACTCACCTCAACAGCCGATTCGGCTGCCCCACCCCACTTTTCAGCTTTCCCGGCTGGGCCGCCCCCTCACTTCAGCCGGGATTCTTCCTTCACACCGCACAAAATAGCTTCACTGCCCAACCCCATGGACCCGTGCACCCATGCAAACCACCAATACCGTCCTGATGATCCGCCCGGCGCACTTCGCCTTCAACCCGGACACCGCGATCAACAACCGCTTCCAGCGCGCGCCCCTCGACCCATTGGCGGCACAGCAGAAAGCGCTGGAAGAGTTCGATGGCTACGTCGACACCCTGCGCCACCACGGCGTGGAAGTGCTGGTGGTACAAGACACCCCCGCTCCCCATACCCCGGATTCGATCTTCCCCAACAACTGGTGGAGCAGCCACGCCGATGGCAGCCTGGTGCTGTACCCGATGGAAGGCCGGAACCGACGACTGGAACGCGACAAAGGCGTGCTGCAAGTACTGGAGCAGCGCTTCGCGATCAAAAACACCATCGACTTCAGCCACCTCGAACAACAGAACATGTTCCTCGAAGGCACCGGCAGCATGGTCCTCGACCGTCAGCACCGCATCAGCTACGCCTGCCATTCCGGGCGTACCCATCAGGACGCCCTGCGCCAGTTCGCCGAACGCCTGGACTACCAACTCTGCGTATTCCACGCCGTCGACCGCCACCACGCGCCGATCTACCACAGCAACGTGATGATGAGCGTCGGTCGCGACCTCTCCGTGGTGTGCCTGCAAGCCCTGCCCGACGATCACGAGCGCCAGGCCCTGGAACGCTCCCTGCGGGACACCGGCAAAGACATCGTCGCCCTGGACTTCGACCAGCTGGAAGCCTTCGCCGGCAACATGCTGGAAGTCCATGACGGCAACGGCCAGCCGCTGCTGGTGATGTCGGCCAGCGCCTGGGGCTCGCTCAAGCCCGACCAGCGCCAGCATGTGGAGCGCCACACCCGGCCGGTGGTGGTGAACATCGACAACATCGAACGCATCGGCGGCGGCAGTGCCCGCTGCATGTTGGCCGAAGTGCATCTGCCAACCCGTCCCTCATTTCAATAAGGAGTCTTCCCATGACCCGCTATATCGACGTCAACGACTTGAGCTACCTGGTTTCGCAAAAAGGCCTGCAAACCTGCATCACCGAGATGGCCGAGTACATCCGCGCCGACTACCTGCGCTGGCAGGACTTTGAAAAATGCGCACGCCTGGCCAACCACTCCCCCGAGGGCGTGATCGAGCTGATGCCGGTCTCCGACGCCTCGCTGTACGCCTTCAAATACGTGAACGGCCACCCGAAAAACACCCAGAGTGGCATGCTCACTGTCATGGCCTTCGGCGCCCTGGGCGATGTGGACACCGGCAAACCGGTACTGCTGGCGGAAATGACCCTGACCACCGCGATCCGCACCGCCGCCACCTCGGCCCTGGTAGCGCGCTACCTGGCCCGGGACAACAGCCGCAGCATGGCGTTGATCGGCAACGGCTCCCAGAGCGAGTTCCAGGCCCTGGCCTTCCACGCGATGTTGGGCATCACTGAAATCCGCCTGTTCGACATCGATGCCAAGGCCACCGCCAAACTGGCGGCCAACCTCAAAGCCTTCCCGGCGATCAAAGTGATCCTGGTAGGCAGCGTGGCCGAAGCCGTGAAAGGTGCCGACATCGTCACCACCGTCACCGCCGACAAAGCCTACGCCACCATCCTCACGGACGAGATGATCGAGCCGGGCATGCACCTTAATGCCGTCGGCGGCGACTGCCCGGGCAAGACCGAGCTGGACCGACGAATCGTCGAGCGTGCCCGTGTGATCGTCGAGTACGAACCCCAAAGCCGCATCGAAGGCGAAATCCAGCACATGCCGGAAGATTCGCCGGTCATCGAGCTGTGGCAAGTGATCAACGGCCAGGCCCCGGGCCGTGAAAATGCGCGCCAGGTCACCCTGTTCGACTCGGTGGGTTTTGCCATCGAAGACTACTCCGCCCTGCGTTACGTGCTGGACGTGGCCAAGGCGCTGGACGTGGGCAGCGAACTGGAACTGGTACCGGACCTGGCCGACCCCAAGGACCTGTTTGCCCGCCTCGCACAAGCACCGGCCGCACAGCAGAAAAAGCGCGCCTGAGACCGCTCTGGCCTGCTGCTTTGCGTGAGCGGGAGGCCGGAACAACCTCACCGACAAGCCGATTTAGCGGGTGCGACAGCCGTTTCCGCTGTAGCTCGCGTTTTAACAGCACATTCCGCGCGCCGCGGCGGGGGTAAACGACACAAAAAACGCACCATCTTGAAGCATTCTCTCTGACAACAAACAGCCCAATGTGGTTAGGGAGCTTGCTCCCGCTGGAGTGCGTAGCGCTCCCAGGATTTTGGGGCCGCTGCGCAGCCCAGCGGGAGCAAGCTCCCTCGCCACAAAAGCCTCTACACCTTAGCGTCCCGTTTTCTACTGCCCTGACATCAATTACAAAATATAGGGAATACACATGACTCCGCTCCGATCACTTTTCGCTGCGCTGCTCCTGCCATTGGCCGCCACCGCTGCCCAGGCTCAGGAATGGAAAGAAATCCGCTTTGGGGTCTTCCCCGAATACCCACCGTTTGAATCCGTTGCCGCCGATGGCAGCCTGCAAGGTTTCGACATCGACCTGGGCAACGCCATCTGCGCCAAGCTTGAAGTCAAATGCGTGTGGGTCCACAACGAATTCGACGGCATGATCCCGGCCCTGCGCGCACGCAAATTCGACGCCATCATGTCCTCCATGGCCGTGACCCCGGCCCGCCAGAAAGTCATCGACTTCAGCGACCGCCTGTTCCTCAGCCCCACCTCGGTGATCACCCGCAAAAGCGCCGACTTCGGCGACACCCCGGAATCCCTGAAAGGCAAACAGGTCGGCGTGCTGCAAGGCTCGCTGCAGGAAGCCTACGCCCGTGCACACCTGGCCAAGCTCGGCGCGCAGATCAAGGCTTACCAGTCCCAGGAGCAGAACTACGCCGACCTGCAAAACGGTCGCCTTGACGCCACCCTGACCGACAAGCTCGAAGCCCAGCTCAACTTCCTGTCCAAGCCTGAAGGCGCCGACTTCAAGACCGGCCCGGCCTTCAAGGACCCAACCCTGCCGCTCGACATCGCCATGGGCCTGCGCAAGAACGACAAGGAGTTGGTGGAGCTGATCAACAAAGGCATCGCCGCCGTCCAGGCCGATGGCACCTACGCACAGATCCAGAAGAAATACTTCGGCGATCAGGATATCTACAACGAGTAACGGCCACTCCGCCCATGTGGGAGCGGGCTTGCCCGCGATGGCGGTGGTTCAGGCATACATATGCCAGCTGCCCCACCGCCATCGCAGGCAAGCCAGCTCCCACAGTAAATGTCTGCGCCCCATCGAGATCTCCCCCGTGAATGAACTCCTCAACTTGCAAGGCTTCGGCCCGTTGCTGGCTCAGGGTGCCTGGATGACGGTCAAGCTGGCGTTCCTGGCGCTGCTGCTGAGCCTGTCCCTGGGACTGATCGCCGCCGCTGCCAAGCTCTCCAGCGTCAAGCTGCTGCGGGTCCCGGCCACGCTCTACACCACGCTGATCCGCAGCGTCCCGGACCTGGTGCTGATCCTGCTGATTTTCTACAGCCTGCAACTGTGGCTCAACGACCTGAGTGAAATGCTCGGCTGGGCTTACTTCGAAATCGACCCGTTTACCGCCGGTGTCATCACCCTCGGGTTTATCTACGGTGCGTATTTCACCGAGAACTTTCGCGGAGCGATTCTCAGCGTGCCGGCCGGCCAGCTGGAAGCCGCCACCGCCTACGGCCTGAGCCGCTGGCAGCGCTTTCGCCTGGTGCTGTTCCCGCAACTGATGCGCTTTGCCCTGCCGGGCCTGGGCAATAACTGGCTGGTGCTGCTCAAGTCCACGGCGCTGGTGTCGATCATCGGCCTGTCGGACCTGGTCAAGGCCGCGCAAAACGCCGGCAAGACCACCAATGACCCGCTGTATTTCCTGATCCTCGCGGGCCTGGTGTACCTGGTGATCACCACCCTCTCCAACCGCATCTTCAAACGCCTGGAACGGCGCTACAACGTGGGCATCAAGGGGATGGCGCGATGATCGAACTGATCCAGCAATACGGCCTGGCCTACCTGTTCACCGATGGCAACGGCTTTTCCGGGGTAGCCATGACCCTGTGGCTGTTCATTATCTCGGTGGTGCTGGGCTTCTTCCTGTCGATCCCGCTGGCGATCGCGCGGGTGTCGGAACACTTCTGGGTTCGCTGGCCGGTGGAGGTCTACACCTACCTGTTTCGCGGCACGCCGCTGTATATCCAGTTGCTGATTTGCTACACCGGCCTCTACGGCCTGGAGGTGGTGCAGGACAACGCCCTGCTCAACCAGTTTTTCCGCAATGCGCTGAACTGCACGCTGCTGGCGTTTGTACTGAATACGTGCGCCTACACCGTGGAAATCTTTGCCGGGGCGATCCGCAACATCCCCCACGGCGAAATCGAAGCTGCCAAGGCCTACGGCCTGCACGGCTGGCGCCTGAACCTGTTTGTGGTGGTGCCCGCCGCACTGCGCCGTGCACTGCCGGCCTACAGCAACGAAATGATCCTGATGCTGCACGCGACCTCCCTGGCGTTCACCGCCACCATCGCCGACATCCTCAAGGTGGCCCGCGACGCCAACGCCGAGACGTTCCTGACGTTCCAGGCCTTCGGCATCGCGGCCCTGTTGTACATGCTGCTGTCCTTTGCACTGGTGGGCCTGTTTCGACTGGCCGAACGTCGCTGGATGCGTTTTCTTGTTCCTACCCGAGGCTAACCCATGAATCAGTCCGCGCAGGCCCTGGCCGCTTATCCCACCGATGTACGCCCCGCTACCCAGCCGGTCGCCGTGGCCGAAAATGCCAACGTCAAACTCCAGGTCGAAGGCCTGCACAAACGCTATGGCGAGCACGAAGTGCTCAAGGGCGTCTCGCTGAACGCGCGCAATGGCGACGTGATCAGCCTGATCGGCGCCAGCGGCTCCGGCAAAAGCACGATGCTGCGCTGCATCAACTTCCTCGAACAGCCGGACGCCGGGGTCATCACCCTCGACGGCATCAGCATCGAAATGCAACCAGGCCGCGCCGGCACGCGGGCGCCGCACCAGGCGCAATTGCAGAACCTGCGCACCCGCCTGGCCATGGTGTTCCAGCACTTCAACCTGTGGAGCCACATGACCGTGCTGGAAAACATCACCATGGCCCCGCGCAGGGTGCTCGGCGTAAGCGCCGCCGAGGCGGAAAAACGCGCCCGCCTGTACCTCGACAAGGTCGGCCTGCCGGGCCGGGTGGCGGATCAATATCCGGCGTTCCTCTCCGGTGGCCAGCAGCAGCGCGTGGCCATCGCCCGGGCCCTGGCGATGGAACCGGAGATTATTCTGTTCGACGAACCCACCTCGGCCCTCGACCCTGAACTTGTAGGAGAAGTCCTTAAAGTCATACAGACGCTGGCGGAGGAAGGTCGTACCATGCTCATGGTCACCCACGAAATGGGCTTTGCCCGTCAGGTGTCCAGCCAAGTGCTGTTCCTGCACCAGGGCCGCGTCGAGGAGCAAGGCGGAGCCGAAATCCTCGACCAGCCGAACAGCGAACGCTTGCAGCAATTTCTTTCCAACCGATTGAAGTGAACACCACACACCATGGATACCAAGGCCACCGGACCGAACGCCTCACCTGTGCTGGACCGCATCGATGAAGCCATCATCGATGTATTACGGCACCAGGGACGCATCACCTACGAAAAACTCTCGTCGCTGGTGCACCTGACGCCCAGGCCGTGCCTGGAACGGGTGCGCAAGCTGGAGCGACGCGGGGTCATCCGGGGTTATGGGGCGATCATCGACGTGCAGATGGTTTCGCCGGGGCTGTCGTTGCTGGTACTGGTGGCCCTCTCCAACCAGAGCGGGCGCTCGGCGCAGAAGGCGTTCGAGGCCTGCGTCAAAGCCTGCCCGCAAGTGTTCGAGTGCCAACTGATCAGCGGGCCGTTCGACTACAGCCTGCGCATGCGCTGCCGGGACATGGAGCACTATCGGGTGTTGACGGAAACCTGGTTGAACAATGATGAATTGCACATTGATAAGTTGGTGGCGCATCCGGAATTGGCGGTCGTAAAAAACACCGCGACCGAACTGGCCTAATCCTCACTTCCCGAAACACTGAAGATCAAATGTGGGAGCTGGCTTGCCTGCGATAGCATCACCTTGGTGTAACTGAAACACCGAGTTGTCTGCATCGCAGGCAAGCCAGCTCCCACATTAACCATGCCCGCTTGAGATTTTTTTACCCGGCTTGGCCCCAATCATCTTCGCCTGCCCATCCCGCTGCTTGCCCGTACGCGCCTCGCTGATCAACCCTGGAATCAACTTGCCCTCCGGCAGATTCTTCCAGAACCGACTCGGCAAATGCCCTTCCATCACCTTGGGATTCAACCGCGCCGGGTTAAAGATATGGCTGTAGTACGTCAGCCACATCGCACTGTGGGGATCCTCGACATTTTGCGCCAACGCCTGCCATTCCACCGGGCATTGCCGCCGATGAATCAACTGCTCCCCGTCGTAATAAACCCCGTCCAGCGGCGTCGCGATCATCCAGCGATGACGCCCCATGCGCCCGACAAAATGCTGACTGGCCACCTTCAAGATGTCGTGGGCCGGCTCATGCCACGCCACGTACTCCGGCAACTCCGGCCCCGCCTCTGCCGGCAACGCGATAAACCGCACAAACGCATGCAGGTGATGAGCCTCGCGCTGCACCTGCTTGATCCGTCGCTGCAACTCGCTGCCCAGCTTGTCCCCGGACATCATCGCCGTGCGGTCCCCATGGCTGACGCGCCACAACACCTCATACAACAGGCTCCAGCGCTGCTCACCGTGATAACACGCGGCAGACTCCAGCAGCTCCAGCAACGACTTGGGAATCCGCGCCTGGAACGGCCCACATTCGACCGGGTACTGCTCGTCCGTGGCAAACAGGTCCGCCACCTCGGCCACGCCCCAACTCACATGGCTGGGGTCAATCTGATGGCTGAGCAACCAGCGCGCCTGCTCGCGCCAGGTGCTGAACAGGTTGTCGCATTCCAGGCTGATCATCCCCACAGCCCCATTTGTTGCGGCTGCGGACGGTCGCGCAGTTGTTCGCGCAGCAGCACGCTGGTGCTTTCCGCTTGCTGCGGGTGGTAGTCACTGGTGATGAAAAACGGCTTGGCCTTGGCGAGCACACAACGCATGCGCGCCAAATCCTCGAAGCGGATCTTGCGCTGGCGACGCAGGTCCACCAGCCGTTGGGTGGTGCGCAGGCCAATTCCGGGAATACGTGCGATCAAGGTCGGCTCGGCGCGGTTCAGGTCCAGCGGGAACACCTCGCGGTGCTCCAGGGCCCAGGCCAGTTTCGGGTCGATATCCAGGGCCAGGTCACCCGGCCCTTCAAACAGCTCATTGGCGCTGAACCCATAGCTGCGCAACAGGAAATCCGCCTGGTACAAGCGGTGCTCGCGCATCAGCGGCGGCGCGGCCAAGGGCACGCTTTTCGGGCTGTTGGGGATCGGGCTGAACGCCGAGTAATACACGCGGCGCAGTTTGAAATTGCCGTACAACGCCTCGGCGCTGTGGAGGATAGTGCTGTCGTCGGTGTCATCGGCGCCGACGATCATCTGCGTGCTCTGCCCGGCCGGCGCGAAACGCGGCGCGCGGGGTTCGTTGAGCACGGTCTGTTCACCGGTGTAGATGGTCTGCATCGCCTGCTTGATCGAGACAGTCTGCTTCTCCGGCGCCAGGGTTTGCAGGCTCTTGTCCGTCGGCAACTCGATATTCACGCTGAGGCGATCGGCATACCGCCCCGCTTCGGCAATCAGCGCCGGGTCGGCTTCGGGGATGGTCTTGAGGTGGATATAGCCACGGAAGTCATGCTCTTCCCGCAGGAGCTTGGCGACCCGCACCAGCTGCTCCATGGTGTAGTCGGCCGAACGGATGATGCCGGAGCTGAGAAACAGCCCGCTGACGCAATTGCGCCGATAGAAATCGAGGGTCAGGGTCACCACCTCCTCCGGGCTGAAGCGTGCACGGGGCACGTCGCTGGAGCGGCGGTTGACGCAGTATTGGCAGTCGTAGAGACAGAAGTTGGTCAGCAATACCTTGAGCAAGGACACACAGCGACCGTCGGGTGTATAGCTGTGGCAGATGCCCATGCCATCGGTGGAACCCAGCCCCGCCTTGCCTTCCGAGCTGCGCTTGGGCGCGCCGCTGCTGGCGCAAGAGGCGTCGTACTTGGCGGCGTCGGCAAGGATGCTGAGTTTTTCGATCAACTGCATGGGGCTTCTACCGATACTGGTTTTTTGTACAGTATCAGCAGCCGCCCCCGCGGTTCAAGTGCAGCCTGTCAGCTGGCGGTGGCCAGCAACAAGTCCTGCACCGAACGGCTCTTGCCGCGGCTGCGGTCGTGCTCGTACAGCGACGCGGCAATCTCGTCGGCACGGATCGGCAGGATCGACAGCAAGGTATCGCTCAAGCCATGGCTGGCCTGGCTGAAGCCCTGCATGTAGATGCCGGCCTTGCAGCGCTCGTCGGTAACAATGCGGTAGTCGCGGCTGACTTCAAAGTCGCCCATATAGTCCGCCAGCGGTGCCAGCAACTGCCGGTGCATCTGGCGCTCGTACCCGGTGGCCAGCACCACGGCGTCGTAGTGATTCAGGCTGGTTTCGCCAGTGGCGTTGTTGCGCAACGCCAACTCCACACCCAGTGGCCCGGCCGTGGCTTTTTCCACGGTGGTGAGGGTACGGAACGCGTGACGGGCGATGCCGGAGACTTTCTGGCGGTAGAAGATCCCGTAGATACGCTCGATCAGGTCCAGGTCCACCACCGAGTAATTGGTGTTGTGGTACTCGTTGACCAGGCGCTCGCGCTCGCTGCCGTTCTGCTGGAACACCAGGTCGGTGAACTCCGGCGAGAACACTTCGTTGACGAACGGGCTGTCATCCGCAGGCTTGAGGGCCGAGCCGCGCAGGATCATGTCCACCTGCACCGACGGGAAGCTGTCGTTGAGGTCGATAAACGCCTCGGCTGCGCTCTGGCCACCACCGATAATCGCGATGCGCATCGGCTTGCCGTCAACACACGGTTGCTGGGCCATGCGCTCCAGGTACTGGGAGTGATGGAACACCCGCCCGTCATCCTTGAGCGCCTTGAACGACGCCGGAATACGCGGCGTACCACCGGCGCTGACCACCACCGACCGGGTAGTGCGCACATGCTGTTCACCCTGGGCATCCCGGGAAATTACCCGCAGCGCCTCGACCTGCTGCTGATGCAGGATCGGCTCGATGGCCAGCACTTCCTCGCCGTAACGGCTTTGCGCCTGGAACTGCCCGGAGACCCAGCGCAGGTAGTCGTTGTACTCCATGCGGCACGGATAGAAGGTGCCCAGGTTGATGAAGTCCACCAGGCGGCCGTGGGCTTTCAGGTAATTGACGAAAGAATACGGGCTGGTGGGATTGCGCAGGGTCACCAGGTCCTTGAGGAAGGAAATCTGCAATTCACTCTGGGCCACGAGGGTATTGCCGTGCCAGCGGTAGTCGGCCTGCTTGTCGAGGAACAGCACGTCCAGTTTGCCCTGGGCTTTCTCGCGTTCCTGCAGGGCGATGGCCAACGCCAGGTTCGAAGGGCCGAAACCGATACCGATCAAGTCGTGAACGGCGGGCGATGCAATTGCCTGTGTCATTCCAGTGTCCTCTGGATAAGCCCCGTGGCGGTGTGGGGCGGGAAAGCCTCAGAGACCTGAAGGCTAAACAACAGGTCATGTGTTGATAGGAGACGAGGACAATGAAAAAAAATTTAGCTACCGCTGGAATCAGTGCGCATCCCACTCACGCATGCGCACCCGGCAATGCTTCATGGCATTGACGATATGTTTTTCCACCAGCGCGCGGGAAATATTCAGGCGCTCGGCGATTTGCACATGGGACAGCCCCTCCAGCTTGCGCAGCAGGAAGCTGTCGCGGCACAGCACCGGTAGCTCGGCCAGGGCACGCTCGAGCATGTCCAGGCGCTGACCGTGATCGTGGCTGTTATGAGGTGACGTCGTACAGTAACGCTCTTCGCTGTCGAGCACTTCCAGTGGCTCATCCTGGCGCAAGGCGTTGCGCCGGTGACCGTCGATCACCAGATTAAGCGCCGTGCGATACAAAAACGCCCGCGGCTGCTCAATCGGAGTCGTACTGGCACGCGCCAGTACCCGTACATAAGCGTCATGCACCACATCTTCGGCCACCTGACGGTTGCCTAGCTTGGCGTTAAGGAAACACACCAGCTCGCGATAGTAGTTTTCCAACATGACTCCCAACCGCCTGGAGGGCGGTGTGTCGTTACGCCATATCGAACGCCTCGCTGAAACGATGGCGGCACGATGATGGCAAGTGCGAAGGTGCGTAATTTATAGTAGTTCTCATATAGATTTAAAGCGCCCCATGGATTTGTCGGAAAGTTTTTCTTGCTGCTATACCTGTAACCCTATGTGTCTTCACTTAAATTCCCATGCCGCTGCACCGTTTAATGGACAGTTTCCCGTGCCTGCCGCCTAAGAGGCAGTTTTGCGCTGCGGCCCTGTTTTGACCGCATCCTGAACCACGGGCCGATTTCCATTGGCCGGAATACTGCATGAAACGTCCCCGACAGACCCGCCGTGCTCTGCTTGTATCGCTTTGCCTGATTCCCGTTGTCGGCTTCACTGCCTGGCAATTCGTTCCGCCAGGCCGGGACAACCTCGCCACCGTTGAAGTCAGTCGAGCCGACATAGAAAGTAGTGTGACAGCCTTGGGCACCCTGCAACCACGACGCTACGTGGATGTCGGGGCGCAAGCGTCCGGGCAGATACAAAAGATCCACGTCGAAGTCGGCAGCGAGGTCAAGGAAGGCCAACTGCTGGTGGAAATCGACCCTTCCACACAAAAAGCCAAACTTGACGCCGGGCGCTTCTCCATAGAGAACCTCAAGGCCCAGTTGCAAGAACAACAAGCCCTGCACGACCTGGCACAGCAGAAATACCGCCGCCAACAGACACTTGCCAACGGGGGTGCGACCCGCGAAGAGGACGTGCAGACCGCCCGTGCCGAGGTGCGCGCCACCCTGGCGCGTATCGCGATGTTTCAGGCGCAGATCCGCCAGGCCCAGGCGAGCTTGCGCAGTGACGAAGCAGAACTGGGCTACACACGCATTTATGCGCCGATGTCCGGCACCGTGGTCGCAGTGGATGCCCGAGAGGGCCAAACCCTCAATGCCCAGCAACAAACGCCGCTGATATTGCGAATCGCCAAGCTATCGCCCATGACGGTCTGGGCCGAGGTCTCCGAGGCCGACATCGGTCACGTCAAACCTGGCATGAACGCTTACTTCACCACCCTGAGCGGCGGCACGCGGCGCTGGAAAAGCTCGGTACGCCAGATACTGCCGGTGCCCCCCAAACCACTGGACCAAAGCAGCAAAGGCGGCGCAAACCCATCAGGCAAAGGCAAGGGCGGCGTGGTGGTGCTGTACACGGTTCTACTGGACGTCGACAACGCTGACCACGCCTTGATGGCAGAGATGACCACCCAAGTGTTCTTTGTCGCCAACGAGGCGCGCAACGTGCTGACCGCTCCCATCGCCGCTCTGCAGGACGGCCAGCAAGCCGATCGGCCACAAGTGCGCGTAGTCGCCAGCGACGGCACGATCCAGACGCGCGAGGTGCGCACCGGCATCAGTGACCGGCTGCGGGTGCAGATTCTCGACGGCTTGAATGACGGCGACCATCTGCTGATCGGTCCTGCTGACGGCGCAGGGGGTTGAATGCGCACGCCTCTGATCGATCTGCGCGACATTCGTAAATCCTATGGTGGTGACGACAGCCCGCTGGTCGAGGTACTCCGGGGGATCGACATGTCGATCCACGCCGGGGAATTCGTCGCCATCGTAGGCGCTTCCGGCTCCGGAAAGTCGACCCTGATGAATATCCTCGGGTGCCTTGATCGGCCCACATCAGGCGACTACCTGTTCGCCGGGGAAAATGTCGCCCAGCTGGACAGCGATGAACTGGCCTGGCTGCGCCGCGAGGCATTTGGGTTCGTGTTTCAGGGCTACCACCTGATCCCCTCGGGCTCTGCCCAGGAAAACGTCGAGATGCCCGCGATCTATGCCGGTACCCCGGTGGCCGAGCGGCATGCCCGAGCCTATGCGCTGCTCGAACGCCTGGGGCTCGGCGAGCGGACTGGCAACCGCCCACACCAACTCTCCGGCGGCCAGCAACAACGGGTTTCGATTGCAAGGGCGCTGATGAATGGCGGCCATATCATTCTCGCCGATGAACCGACGGGGGCCCTCGACAGCCACAGCGGCGCCGAGGTCATGACACTGCTCGATGAACTGGCGAGCCAGGGCCACGTCGTCATCCTGATTACCCACGACCGCGAAGTCGCCGCGCGCGCCAAGCGCATCATCGAGATCCGCGACGGCCTGATCATCAGCGACAGCGCCGCCGACAATCCCGGCGTGCAGCACTCAGCCAACCCAGGCGCCCTTCAGGCCATTGACCTGCGCCGACGCCTGAGCGACGGCAGCGAGGCCAGCGGCGCCTGGAAAGGCGAATTGCTGGACGCGGTCAAAGCCGCGTGGCGGGTGATGTGGATCAACCGCTTCCGCACCGCCCTGACCCTGCTCGGCATCATCATCGGTGTTGCCTCCGTGGTGGTCATGCTGGCGGTGGGTGAAGGCAGCAAGCGTCAGGTCATGGCACAAATGGGCGCGTTCGGCTCGAACATCATTTACCTGGGTGGTTACGCCGCCACCCCGCGCACACCCGAAGGGCAAGTGACCCTGGACGACGTTGCCGCCCTGGCCACCCTGCCCCAGGTCAAGATGATAATGCCCATCAACGGCCGCGAGACCATGGTGCGTTACGGCAATGTCGACCATGTGATGTACACCGGTGGCAACGGGGTGGATTTTTCGGCCATTTTCAACTGGCCAGTGGTCCAGGGCAGTTTTTTCACCCAGGCCGATGTCGACGCCGGGACCGCGGTGGCAGTGATCGGCAAGAAAGTCCGGGAAAAAGTCCTCAAGGATGTGGCCAACCCCATAGGCCAATACATCTTGATCGAGAACGTGCCATTTCAGGTCGTAGGTGTGCTCGCCGGCAAGGGCGCAAGCTCCGGCGAACAAGACAGCGATGAACGTATTGTGGTGCCCTACTCGGCAGCCAGCTTTCGGTTGTTCGCCACCCACACGCCTGAGTACGTGGTCATCGCCGCCGCCGACGCACGCAATGTCAAACAGACAGAACGAGCCATCGAGCAACTGATGCTGCGCCTGCACGGTGGCAAGCGTGACTTCGAACTGACCAACAATGCCGCGATGATCCAGGCCGAGGCCAGGACTCAGAATACCCTGTCGTTGATGCTAGGCTCGATTGCCGCGATTTCCTTGCTGGTGGGCGGTATCGGGGTGATGAACATCATGCTGATGACGGTACGCGAACGCACGCGTGAAATCGGCATTCGCATGGCCACCGGCGCTCGCCAGCGAGACATCCTGCGCCAGTTCCTGACCGAAGCCGTGATGCTCTCGGTCGTCGGCGGGATAGCCGGCATCGGCCTCGCCTTGCTGGTGGGCGGCATTCTGATTCTCAGCGAGGTAGCGGTGGCCTTCACCGGGCTGGCGGTACTCGGCGCTTTTGCCTGTGCGCTGGTGACCGGCGTTGTCTTCGGCTACATGCCGGCCCGCAAGGCTGCCCGGCTCGACCCAGTAACGGCACTGACCAGTGAATGATCAAACGATGAAAACGCCCCTGCACCTGTTTTCCCTTTGCCTGTTGCTCAGTGCTTGTTCGGCCACAGTGCCGCCAGCGCAGAACGGGGTGCAAGCCCCTGACAACTGGCATTCGCCGAGCAACCAAGGCACGGCCCTGCAGAGCGCCCAATGGTGGACCACTTTTGGTAGCCCGGAACTGGACCGCATCATCGCACAGGCACGCAGCACCAGCTTCGATCTGGCAGCCGCCGTCGCACGCGTTCGCCAAGCCCAGGCTGGTGCGGCCATCGCCGGCGGCCCGCTGCTGCCAGAACTGAAGGGCGCGCTGAATGCCAGCCGCGAAAAACTCCTGCGAGGCAAAGGCTACAGCCAACTCGATGCCACGGATGACAACAAGGCCGTGGACTATTTCGATGCGACCTTAAGCGCCAGCTATGAAGTCGACTTCTGGGGCGGCCGTCGCGCCGCCTTTGACAGCGCTGTGCTGGGCGTGCGCGCCAGCGAATTCGACCGGGCCACCGTGGAGCTGACCCTGCTCGGCAGCGTCGCCGATACGTATGCCCAAACCTTGTCGCTGCGCGAACGCAGCCGAATCGCGGCGCTTAACCTGGCCAATGCACAAGCCGTCCTGAAGCTGGTGCAGACTCGACATGACGCTGGGAGCGCCACCACCCTTGAGTTGGCGCAACAGAAAAGCCTGGTAGCCGCCCAACAACGCCAACTGCCACTGGTACAGCAACAAGCTGAGGGGGCCCTGATCACCCTGGCCGCCCTGCTCGGCCAACCGGTGCAAAACCTGACGCTGGAAAGCAAAGACCTCAATCAACTGAACTGGCCGAGCATCGGTGCCGGCCTGCCCAGTGAACTACTCAGTCGCCGCCCGGACATTGCCCGGGCCGAAGCCCAGCTCGCCGCCGCCCAGGCTGATGTTACCGTCGCCCGGGCAGCCATGCTGCCCACCGTGACCTTAAGCGCAAACCTCGGCTCGGGCGCCAGCACCGCCTCAGACATCCTGCGCAGCCCTTTCTATAACCTGACAGCCGGGCTGGTGGCGCCAATCTTCAACAACGGACGCCTGAGCGCTGAGCGCGACAAGGCCAGCGCCCGTCAGGAAGAGCTGCTTTACAACTATCGCGGGGCAATCATCAACGGCTTTGCCGATGTCGAACGCGCACTGACCGACATTCGCGGTATCGACCAGCAGCGACAATGGCAACAGGAAGAACTGAACCAGGCGCAGATCGCCTTCGATATTGCCCAGAACCGCTACCAGGCGGGCGCGGAGGACTTGCTGACCGTGCTTGAGACCCAACGCACGCTTTACGCAGCCCAGGACCTCAATGTGCAACTGCGCTTATCCCGCGTGCAAGCCAGCATCGGGCTGTACAAAGCCTTGGGGGGTGGGTGGACGGTACCGACGGAGCTGAGCAGCAACCGTTAGTACCGGAGGATCATCGGGTGGGATCCGCGCGCCCACCCTGTGCAGATCAGAGCAACCGCTGCGTGAGCTTCAGGTGCCGGGCGTACCAGGGTCGTTTCGGAACACGCTTGAACAGGTTCCCCAGGTTTTTTTCATCACCAAAGGTAATGCGCAGCGCGAGCTTCATGGTCTCTGGGTCCATTTCCATCGACTTGCCGGCCTGCAGGCCCGGTGTCGTACTGCAACCATGGGTCACCGGGCCCAGCCACGGATCACCCACGTCAACCCAACGTCCCTGGGCAAACCACGGCACGCCATTGACCTCCATCCGCGTAACTTCCCCGGGATGAAAGCGCTCGTGGGCGCGGAACCAGTCTTCCACACGATCATCAATCCAGCCGTGAAAATGCCAGAACACCGGGCTGACATGGGATGAAAACGGGTCGCCGAGAAAATCGTTCTCTGGCCGGAACCAGCGCGCGGAAAAGTCCGCCGGATCACGTGCCATCGGTACCGGCGCACCATTGGAAGGATCACGGGGTACCGACGCCCAGCGCATGTGTAACCAGTCGTGCAAGCCCAGTTCAATTTCCGAACCAAACTGCCCAAGGCTCAATGTCGAAAGATAACGAGGGTCCCGATACTGCGACTCCCAGACCTGGAAGTTACTGTGATAGGTCTCGGCGGCTTTGATGTCGCTGACCCACTGGGTGTATTCATCATCACCCTCGGCCATCCAGGTCGGCGGCAAGGCAAAGCCATCATGGTTGTCGAAATACCGCGCAAAGCCCTGGCGATCACGCTCCAGCTCGGGCTGAGGCATCGGAAAACCTGGCCACGACGGGAGATCCTGCATTGATCTCGCGGTAGTGAGCATGTGCCGATGCATGAAAAAAAAGTCGACGCCTGAACCGTTGCGATCCTTGCGTGGACCACGGGCGTCACGCTCCTGGTCGCGTGGACCAGGTTGCCAGCCGATACCTCGAAGGGCACCGCGCTTTTCTTCGGACAAGGTATGCCACTTGTCACGCGAGGCATGCCACAACTGATGAAATAGCCGATGCTCCGGAGCAATCAGCCATGCCAGCAACGTCGGATTCAGGCCAATACGCTCGCGAGCTTCGGGGAATGTGCGCTTGATGGCGATAAAACGGTTCTCGCTCTCCGCAAGCATCAGTGGACGATGCAGGTCCATTATCACGCCGCTGAGGGTGCCGCTGCCGGCATTGCCGAAATCAGCCCAGACTTCGTCCAGGGTCACAATGAACTCATAGTCCGGCGCGCCCCCGGCGCTGTCGCGATTGACCAGGCGCCAGCGAACCTGCGCCGGGTTTGCCGGCACCAGGTCGCCAACCACCCGATAGCGCGGCTGAGCGTCGGCCCGCAAGCCCTGTGCAGTGTCGAGAAAACCGCGCAAGCCACGACCACGATGCGCGACATCGAGAAACAGCTGCAAACCATCAAGGGGCAAGCCGGCCAGGCCCGCATCGCGCCCTTCGAATCGAACGTCCCAGACCCCCCTCAGGTTGTTGGCAAGCTGCTGCCCCGCAAGCGTCGCCAGGTCGACGGTGGCCTCACCTGGCGTGATCGGCTCGTCCACGCGCGTAAGCTCACGATGCCCGTAATAAGCTGCAGGAACGGCGGCACCGGTCAGCGCCAGGCCCGCGAGGAACCATCGTCGAGAAATCGTCATTGCCCTACCTGTTAACCATCAAGCGTGTCAGCCATGAAGCCGGCTTTATCCAAGCTAGAACGTTTGTTGCACGGCAAAATTTAGCGCCACCGTGACCGCGTGTGGGGGAGCCTAAATTTCCATCGCCCCGACTCGTTCTTCCCAGATAGCAAAGGCCCCGGTGCCTGCACTTCGAAGGCGAACCTGACTGAGATGGCAATGAAAAAACCTCGTTCGAAAAAGGCTCTCTACCTAGGCCTGCCCCTGGCATTGGCCGTGACCGCCGCTGCCGGCTTTTTCGTCTGGGACTACGGGTTCAGGAACAACCCCGGGTACCCTGTCAAAGTCATGAAGCAAGCCGATGAGCTGCAAGACCGGATCATTTCGTTCGATAGCCACATCACTTTACCGGTGACATTCGGCACCGCAGGAAATGAAGCCGATAAAGACGGCGGCGATCAGTTCGACCTGATCAAGGCCGCACGCGGACGCCTGTCGGGAGCCGCCTTGACGATCTTTGGCTGGCCGGAAATCTGGAACGGCCCCAACGCGCCGCACAAGCCCACCGCCGGCTTCGTCGACGGCGCGCGCAACGAACAGGAAGTACGCTACAAAATCATCAGCGCCATGGTGCGCGACTTCCCCGAGCGGGTCGGCATTGCCTACACACCCGACGATTTCCGCCGCCTGCATGGCGAGGGCAAGTTTGCGATCTTCATCAGCATGCTCAACGCCTACCCACTGGGCAACGACCTGAACCAGCTGGACCTGTGGACCGCCCGGGGCATGCGCATGTTCGGCTTCAGCTATATCGGCAACAACGAATGGGCCGATTCCTCGCGACCACTGCCATTTTTCAACGACTCGCCGGACGCCCTGGACGGCCTCTCCGAGATCGGGAAACAGGCAGTCAAGCGCCTCAACGACCTGGGTGTGATCATCGACGTGTCGCAAATGTCCACCAAGGCCCTGGTTCAGGTGAGCCAACTGAGCCGGGCACCGATGGTTGCCTCGCACTCGGCACCACGGGGCATCGTCGACATCCCGCGCAACCTCAGCGACAAGGAACTGCAACTGATCAAGAACAGTGGTGGCGTGGTCCAGGTAGTTGCCTTTCCGGCCTACCTCAAGCCGCTGAGCCAGGGCACCCAGGACAAGCTCAATACCCTTCGCGCCAAGTTCGACCTGCCACCCCTGCCCAACCTCGCCATGGCCTTGATGCCCGGTGACCCGGTAATTGCCGTGTGGCCCGAGCAGCGCTTTGGCGCATACGCAAAAGGCTTGTACTCGACCCTGGATGACGAGCCGCTGGCAACCCTCAAGGACTTCGCTGACGCCATCGACTACACCGTGAAGAAAATCGGCATCGACCACGTCGGCATCAGCTCGGACTTCAACGACGGTGGCGGCCTCAAAGGTTTCAAGGACGTCAGCGAGATCCGCAATGTCACCGCCGAACTGATCCAGCGCGGTTACTCCGAGGCCGATATCGCCAAGCTCTGGGGCGGCAACTTCCTGCGAGTATGGGGCCAGGTACAAGCCCTGGCGGCCAAACCCGGGCAAGCGTCCAACCCAGCGACCCAACCATGAATTCGCAACCAGGAAAACCCGCCGTGGACGATCGAAGAAGTTTCCTCAAGAAAGCCGGCCTGCTGGCCGCCGGACTGCAATTGCAGGGCTGCGTCTCGGCAACTGCCAGAACGGACGGGGCCGCCGCCATAACCGGTAGCACTCGCCCGGCAACCCCGGACGACTGGCAGCAGGTACGGGGTCAGTTCAACATCGATACCGATTGGACTCACCTCGCCGGTTTCCTGATCACTTCGCACCCTCGTATGGTGCGCGATGATATTGCCGCCCACCGGGACCGCATCGACCGCAACCCCGCCGAAGAGATGGACTACCTCAACATCTGGCGCCACGAAGATGACTCCCGGGCCTGGGCGGCGCGCTATCTGGGAGTCCAGACACCTCAGATCGCGTTGACCGGCAGCACCACCGAGGGCATCGGCCTGATCTACAACGGCCTGGTGATCCACCCTGGCCAGGAGGTACTGACCAGCGAGCACGAACACTACGCCACCAAGGGCGCCCTGAGTTTTCGCGCCGAACGGGACGGCACCCGAATCAAGACCATCCGCCTGTTCAAGGACCCGCACACCGTCACCGCCGACGAAGTGCTGGACACGCTCTCGCGCAATATCAGCGCCAAGACCCGAGTGCTGGCCATGACCTGGGTGCACTCGGGCAGCGGGATAAAAATGCCCATTGCCGAGATCGGCAAACTGGTGGATGAGCGCAACCGCTCGCGCGGCGAAAAAGACCGGATTATCTTCTGCGTCGACGGTGTCCATGGCTTTGGCGTGGAGAACGTCAACTTTGCCGACCTTAATTGCGACTACTTCATGGCCGGCACCCACAAGTGGATATTCGGCCCTCGCGGCACCGGCATCATCTGCTCGCGCAACCCGCAGGTGCAGGACCTGATCCCGACCTTTGAAAGCTTCTCGGCCAGCGAAGACTTCGGCACCACCATGACACCCGGCGGATACCATGCCTTCGAGCATCAGTGGGCGTTGCGCAAGGCGTTCGAATTCCACCTGCAATTGGGCAAGGATCGGGTCGCCACGCGCATCCATCAGCTCAACAGCGAGTTCAAGGAACATCTGCAGCAAGTTCGCGGGGTGCAACTGGTGACACCGGCAAGCACCGAGCTGTCAGCCGGATTCACCTTTTTCAGGGTCAAGGACGTGGCACCGGAAACCGTCGCGCACTACCTCAAGGCCAACAAAGTGATCGCCGACGCCACGGATCGCGATGTCGGCCCATTGGTGCGCACAGCGCCAGGCCTGCTCAATGACAGCGCACAGTTGCAACGTGTCGCACGACTGCTGGCCGAGGCGCCGTTCAATCGGAAGACGGCATAAGTCTAGAGCCCGGCCTACGGCGCAGCAGCTCGCGCATCAACCCGCCTGCTGCGCTAAATTTTACCTTGGCACTCTCGTTTCAATAGCACTTGTCGCTATCGGAAAGAGCCCATGCCCACACTTCGCGTCTACTTACCCGCCGCCATTTTGAGCTGCCTGTTGCCACTGGCTGCGCAGGCTGCCAGCCCACCGGCACCAGGGAGTACTTTCAAGGACTGCAAAGACTGCCCGGAAATGGTCGTGCTGCCAGTCGGCAGCTTCACCATGGGCACTCCGGAAGGCGAGGTCGGCCGGGAGCCGGACGAAGGCCCACTGCACACGGTAACCTTCGCCAGGCCCTTGGCCATGGGCAGGTTCCAGATTCTGGCCAGCGAGTGGGAAACCTATGTGCGCCAGTCCGGCAACCGCACTCCCGATGGTGACGCCAACGACGGCTCCGATTGCAAGGCCGGCAAGCCCGGCTACCCACAAGGCGCACGGCAACCTGCAGTGTGCATGGGCTGGGATGACGTGCAGCAGTATGTTGCCTGGCTGTCGAAAAAGACCGGCAAGCACTACCGCCTGCAATCGGAAGCAGAGCGCGAGTACGGCGCCCGCGCCGGCAGTACCGGCCCGTTCCCGTTTCCCTTCGACGCCGAAGGCCAGTACAGCATTGCCAAGCACGCCAACACCTACGGCCCGGCCGATGGCTTCACCTACACCTCGCCCGCCGGCAGTTTCCCGGCCAATGCCTTCGGCCTGTACGACATGCACGGCAACGTATGGGAATGGACCCAGGACTGCTTCAACGACAGCTACAACGGCGCGCCCGCCGACGGCAGCGCATGGATGACCGGTGACTGCGAAGTCCACCAGATTCGCGGCAACGACTGGAGCGGTGCTCCAGTGTTCTCACGCTCCGGCAACCGCAACCACACCATCCCCAACGACCGCCAGAACTGGCTGGGCTTCCGGGTCGTCCGGGAGCTGTAACCACTCCAGGTCGTCGACGTACAGGCGGCGACCTTCCCTCCCCCCAGCTCATCGATCGCCCGCCGCTAAATTCGGGCCCTTTCCCTTCGTTCCATAAAGGTTCGCCCCCCACGGGCCACTGCAAAACCCCCGACGCCGAGGAATGTTTCACATGACTGCCAAACCCCGCAGCGCCATCCGCGAAGTGCTCAGCCTGCTCAGGCCCTACTGGGTCACACTGAGCATCTCCATTGCCCTGGGCATCCTGGGTGGCTTGTGCGTTACCGCGCTGTTGGCCACGATCAATACCACCTTGCATACCGAAGGCGGGTTGAATTCCAGCATGGTCCTGGCCTTCGCCGGTTTCTGCGTACTGGGTCTGGTCAGCTCGATCATCTCCGACATTGGCACCAACTACGTTGGCCAACACGTGATCGCCCGCCTGCGCAAAGACCTGGGGGCCAAAGTCTTGTGCGCCCCGGTCGAGCAGATCGAGCGTTACCGTGCACATCGGCTGATCCCGGTACTGACCCACGACGTCAATACCATCAGCGACTTTGCCTTCGACTTCGCCCCGCTGGCGATTTCGTTCACGGTGACCCTCGGCTGCCTGGGCTACCTGGCCATGCTGTCCTGGGAGATGTTCCTGCTGACCACTGTGGCAATTATCCTCGGCAGCGCCGTGCAGTACCTCGCCCGGCAACTCGGTATCAAGGGCTTTTTTGCCGCCCGGGAATCTGAAGACGAACTGCAAAAGCATTACAACGCCCTGAGTGCAGGCGCCAAGGAACTGCGCATCCATCGCCCCCGTCGCTCGCGCATGTTCAGCCACCGCATCGAAGGCACCGCCAACAAAATCCGTGACACGCACATCCGCTCGATCAATATCTTCGTGATCGCCAAGACCCTTGGCTCGATGCTGTTTTTTGTGGTCATCGGCCTGGCACTGGCCCTGCAATCCTTCTGGCCCAGCGTCGACCAGAAGGTCATGAGCGGCTTTGTGCTGGTGCTGCTCTACATGAAGGGGCCGCTGGAACACCTGATCGGCACACTGCCCATCATCAGTCGCGCGCAGATCGCGTTCCGGCGGATTGCCGAGCTCTCGGAACAGTTTTCATCGCCGGAACCCCACCTGCTGATCAATGACCAGCCGCAGGCCAGGCAGAGCGTCCAGAGCCTGGAACTGCGCAACGTCAGTTACGCGTTCCCGGCGGTGGAAGGCTTCGAACCGTTCAAGCTGGGCCCGCTGAACCTGAGCATCGAGCAAGGGGAAATCCTGTTCATCGTCGGCGAGAACGGATGCGGCAAGACCACCATGATCAAGTTGCTGCTGGGCCTGTACAACCCGCAGGAAGGCCAGATCGTGCTCAACGGCAAGGCGGTGGATGCACACAGCCGCGACGACTATCGCCAACTGTTCACGACGATCTTCTCCGACTACTACCTGTTTGACGAACTGGTTCAGGGCCAGCACGGGCAACAACTGCCCGCCGATATCGATCAGTACCTGGAGCGCCTGGAAATCGCTCATAAGGTCAGCGTCCGCGACGGCGCGTTCACCACCACAGACCTGTCCACTGGCCAGCGCAAGCGTCTGGCCTTGCTCAACGCCTGGCTCGAAGAGCGCCCGGTGCTGGTGTTCGATGAATGGGCTGCAGACCAAGATCCGACCTTCCGACGGATTTTCTATACCGAGCTTTTGCCGGACCTCAAGCGCCTGGGCAAAACCATCATCGTCATCAGCCATGACGACCGCTACTTCGATGTCGCCGACCAACTGGTGCGCCTGGAACTGGGCAAGGTGATTCAGGCCAGCAGCCTGGCCTGACCCAAACGCCAACACTCGACCCTGACTCAACGCCCGAGACACGCAATGACTGCCATTCACGATATTCAAGACGACGAACTGCTGGCCCTGCTGCTGGGCGATGAGTCCACCGACACCGCACGCATCCGCCCTCGCAATACAACAGAGCCGGCGCCACTGTCCTACGCGCAACAACGTTTGTGGATCGAACAGCAATACGATCCCCAGAGTAGCGCCTATAACCTGCCACGGGCATTCCTGCTCAAGGGCCAACTGCATGTCCAGGCCCTGGAAAGCGCCCTGTCGCAAGTGATGGAGCGCCACGCGGTGTTGCGTAGTCGTTTCATCGAAATCAATGGCCAAGCGTTCCAGCAAGTGGATCCCGAGGCACAGCTATGCCTCGACTATCAGGACCTGCGAGCCTGCTCGGCGGCCGAACGCCAGGCCTTGCTGGAGCAGCAGATTCAGGCCGAGACCACTCTGCCCTTCGATCTCAGCCAGGCACCCTTGCTCCGGGCGCGCCTGCTGCAACTGGGGGATCAGGAACATGCGCTGCTGATTACCCTGCACCATATCGTTTCCGATGCGTGGTCCAACGCGATCCTGGTGCGGGACCTGAGCGAGGCTTACCGTATCGGCACCGGCACCAGCGATCTGACAGCCTTACCCCCACTGGCGGTGCAATACGCTGATTACGCCCAATGGCAGCGCGACGGCCAAACCGGCGGGCTGGACCTGGAAAGCGGCATCGCCTACTGGAAAACCTACCTGGGGGATGACTTCCCCGTCCTGGAATTACCCACCGACCAACCCCGCCTGAAGACCACGGGGCAACCTGCTGCCTACGCCCATATCGACCTGCCCCAAACGCTTAAACAAGGGATCGACGCACTGTGCTCCCGGGAAGGCATTACGCCGTTCGTACTATTATTGGCCGCCTGGCAGATCTTGCTCAGCCGTTACAGTGGCCAGACAGATTTCTGTGTCGGTGTACCCAACGCCACCCGCCATCTGGAAGAAACCCAGGGGCTTGTTGGCTGTTTCGTCAGCACCCAGGTTTACCGGGTGCGCCTGGAGTCGCGCATGAGCGCACAGGCGTTGCTGCGCCGCTTGCGCAAGGAATCCCAGGCGGCCTTGCAGCATGCCGATATTCCGTTTGAAGTGCTGCTGGACCATCTGTCCTTCGAACGCAGCGCCGAGCATGCGCCGATTTTCCAGACACTGTTCAACTGGCGGGTCGAGGACTACACCGCCGAGGCGTTACAACTGGGTGACCTGGCGTTGGAGTTTATCGACAGTGACCTGCCACTGGCCAAGTTTGACTTGTCGATCGACGCCGGCAGCCGCCGCGACGGTTATTACGCCAGCCTCGAGTACAACGCCGAGCTATTCGACGCAGCCACTATCGAGCGCATGGCGCTGCATTGGCAAAACCTGATCCTGGCCATCTGTCAGCAGCCAGAACAGGCCATTGGCGATCTCGCCCTGCTGGATAGCGTTCAGCGCAAGCAGATGCTGGTGGACTGGAACCCGCCCCACCTGACTCTCGACGCCCCCTCTGTGCAGGTGCGCATAGAAGCGCAAGCCGCCCTGACACCGGATGCCGTGGCATTGCTGCTCGGTAGCAAGCGCCTGAGCTTTGCCCAACTGAACCAACAGGCCAATCGCCTGGCCCATCGGTTGATCGCCGAAGGCGTGGGCCCGGACGTGCGAGTCGGCGTGGCCTTCGAGCGCTCGATGGAAATGGTCATTGGCCTGCTGGGGATTCTCAAGGCGGGCGGTGCCTATGTCCCCCTGGACCCGGAGTATCCTGCAGACCGACTGAGCTACATGATGCAGGACAGCGGTATCAGCCTGCTGTTGACCCAGCCGGCCCTGCACGAACGTTTGAGTATCCCGGCCCACATCAACGTGCTGGACCTAAGGCTGGATGACCCTGCCCTCGCCGCCTTCAGCAATGACAATCCACCCGCCCGCGTGGCACCGCTGAACCTGGCGTACGTCATCTATACATCGGGTTCCACCGGCCAGCCCAAGGGCGTGGACATCAGCCACGAGGCGCTGGCCGGCCACACGGACGTCGCCATCGGCTACTTCCAGTTGACCTCGCAAGACCGTGTGCTGCTTTTCTCATCGTTGAACTTCGACGGGTTCATTGAACAACTGTTTCCCGCGCTGTGTGTCGGTGCCGGGGTGATCATTCGCGGCAACGAGGTCTGGGACAGCGAAAGTTTCTACCGCGAAGTGATCGACAACGGCATGACTGTGGCCGATCTGAGTACAGCCTACTGGTTCCTGATCGCCCAGGAATTTGCCCGCAAGGGCCCCCGTGACTATGGGCGCCTGCGCCAGGTCAGCGCCACCGGCGAGGCCATGCCCCCAGAGGGCGTGAAACTGTGGGCCCAGGCCGGGCTGCAGCAGGTGCGCCTGCTCAACACCTACGGGCCGACCGAAACCACCGTCACCGCAAGCTTCCTGGACTGTGCCGAGTACGTCGCAGGGACGCGGGCGTTGCCGGCGCTGATGCCTATTGGCAAACCGCTGGGCGGGCGCTGCATGTACGTGCTGGACGGCAACCTTGAGCCCGTGCCGGCCGGAGTCGTCGGTGAGTTGTACATCGGTGGTCCGTTGCTGGCTCGTGCCTACCACGATCGCCCGGCACTGACCGCCGAACGGTTTGTGGTGGATGCCTTGGGCGATCAACCGGGGGCTCGCCTGTATCGCACCGGGGACCTGGTGCACTACCGTGCAGACGGCGTTATCGAGTACATCGGCCGCGCCGACCATCAGGTCAAGATTCGCGGTTTCCGTATCGAACTGGGTGAGATCGAAGCGCGTTTGCTGCAGTGCGCCGAGGTGCGCGAAGTGCTGGTGGTGACACTCAACGGTGCCCATGGCAAGCAGTTGGCGGCGTACCTGGTACCCGCTGATCCAACGCTCGCCGGCGCCGACCTCGACACCCAGAAAGCGCGCCTGGGCGAGGTTCGCGCCCAACTCAAGGCCAGCCTGCCGGACTATATGCAACCGACCTTCTGGGTACTACTACCCCGGTTGCCCCTGACCCCCAACGGCAAACTCGACCGCAAGGCCCTGCCTGCGCCAGACCCCGCCCAGGCACACAGCGACTACGTGGCCCCGGAGACGCCACTGCAAAACCAACTTGCCGGCATCTGGCAGGAAGTGCTGAAAGTCGAGCGCGTCGGCCTGCATGACAACTTCTTCGAGCTGGGCGGTCACTCGCTGCTGGCTACTCAGGTGGTGGTGCGGGTGCGCGAGCAGTTGGGGGTCGAGTTACCCGTTCGCGAGCTGTTCAGCGCGGACCACTTGCTGGACCTCGCCGAAAAGGTACTGGCCCTGAAGTCGGCCGCCAACCCACTGCAGGACGAACTCGCCCGGACCCTGGCGCTGCTCAAGAGCCTGTCCAGCGACGATATTGAAGACCTGATTGCTCAATAAGGAATTTTCGCGTGCAAGAGTTACTAGCGTCCGTCGGTTCGCTTTCGTCCAAAGAACGCAAAGCGCTGGCGACATTGCTCAAGCGCCAGGGCATCAACCTGTACAACGTCGCGCCGATCTTCAAGCGCAATGGCGAAGAACCGGCGGTGTTGTCCTATGCGCAACAGCGCCTGTGGTTTTTCTGGCAACTGGATCCTCACAACACCGCCTTCAATATTCCGGCGGCCTTGCAACTGGAGGGCGTGCTGGACGTTGAGGCACTGCGATGCAGTTTCGAGGCATTGATTGCCCGTCACGAAAGCCTGCGTACCACCTTCCGACAGGATCAGGCCCAAGCCGTGCAAGTGATCCATCCTGCCGCAAGGTTCACCTTGAGCGTGGAAAACGCCACCGCGTTACCCGCTGCCGGGCACGCGGAGCATATCCAGGCTTTTGTCGAGCGCCTGGCGAGCCAACCCTTCGACCTGGAACAAGGGCCCCTGTTGCGGGTCAGCCTGCTGAAGCTTGCCGACGACGACCACGTGCTGGTGGTCGCCATGCACCACATCGTCTCGGACGGTTGGTCGGTGCCAATCATGATCGAAGAACTGATCGCCCTCTATCAGGCCCATGTGAATGGAACCGAGGCCAACCTGCCGGCTCTCTCCGTTCAATACGCCGATTACGCCGCGTGGCAGCGCCAATGGATGGAGGCCGGCGAACAAGAACGTCAACTCGGCTACTGGAAAGACCAACTGGGCACCGAGCAACCGGTACTGCAATTACCCGCAGACCGCCCGCGCTCGGCGGTGCAAAGCCAGGCAGGTGCCGACTGCGAAATCCTCGTCGAACCAGCACTGGCCAGGGAGCTCAAACAACTGGCAGCGCAGCACAATTGCACGCTGTTCATGGTGCTGCTCGCCTCGTTTCAAGCGCTGCTGCACCGCTACAGTGGCCAGGCGCAGATTCGCGTCGGGGTACCGGTGGCCAACCGTACCCGCGCTGAAGCAGAACGCCTGATCGGCTTCTTCGTCAACACCCAAGTGCTTCAGGCAGAGATGAACAGCCAGACGCGCTTCAGTGATTTACTGGCGCACGTCAAGGACGCGGCCCTTGGCGCCCAGGCTCATCAGGACCTGCCATTCGAGCAACTGGTGGAAGCCCTGCAACCGGAACGCAGCCTGAGCCACAGCCCGCTGTTCCAGGTGATGCTCAACCACCAATACGAAGACGCCGGCGTTGCTCCGACGATTGCGGGCCTGAAGGTCAAGAACCTGAGCTGGGAACGCCGCACTGCCCAATATGAATTGACCCTCAACACCATCGAAAACGAGCAGGGCCTGAGCGCCACCCTGAGTTACGCCACCGACCTGTTCGATCGGGCAACCGTCGAACGGATCACCGGCCACTGGCTGAACGTGCTGCAGGCTGTGTGCCGTGACCCCGCCCGCCCCATCGGTGAATTGCCGTTGCTCAGCGCCGCAGAGAAGCAGGTGCTGCTGCAGGACTTCAACCGCAGCCACTACCAAGGCGGCCACCTTGAATGCGTTCATCAAACCTTCGAAGCCCAGGCCGCCCGTACCCCGGACGCCGTGGCACTGCTGTTTGGCGAGCACACCCTGAGTTTTGGCGAACTCAATCGCCGGGCCAATCGCCTGGCGCACAAACTGGTGGAGCTGGGGGTCAAGCCCGAGGTATTGGTGGGCATTGCCCTTGAGCGTTCGCTGGATATGGTCATCGGCTTGCTGGCGATTCTCAAGGCCGGTGGCGCCTACGTGCCGATGGATCCGGAATACCCTCGCGAACGCCTGGCCTTCATGATCGAAGACAGCGCGATCACCTTGCTGCTTACCCAAAGCCGGCTGCTTGAAGTGCTGCCGATTCCGCCAGGCGTCAACTGTGTGGTGCTCGACCAGGACAGCGGCTGGCTACAAGCCTTGAGTGACCGCAACCTGCCATGCCGGGTCCGACCCGAGAACCTGGCGTACATGATCTACACCTCCGGTTCAACCGGGCGTCCCAAAGCAGTGTGTGTCGCCCACGGCCCGCTGACCATGCACTGCCAGGCGATTGGTCAGTTGTATGAGATGACGGCCGAAGACTGCGAGCTGCACTTCATGTCGTTCGCCTTCGACGGTGCCCACGAGCGCTGGTTGACCACCCTGACCCACGGCGGCCGCCTGCTGATCCGCGACAACAGCCTGTGGTCGGTGGAGCAGACCTATGCCGCCCTGCACCAGCACCACGTCAGCGTCGTCGCGTTCCCGCCGGTTTACCTGCAACAGCTGGCGGAGTACGCCGAACAGTTCCCGGTACCGCCTCCGGTGCGCATCTATTGTTTTGGTGGCGACGCAGTGCCCAACGCCAGTTTCGAACTGGTCAAGCGCGTGTTGCAACCGCAGTTCATCATCAACGGCTATGGACCTACCGAAACCGTAGTCACGCCGTTGATCTGGAAGGCCAGCCGCGATGAAAGCTGCCAGGCCGCCTACGCGCCCATCGGCAAGATCGTCGGCGCACGCACAGCCTACGTGCTGGATGCCGATCTGAACCCGGTGCCCCTTGGCAGTGCCGGCGAGCTTTACCTGGGGGGCGAAGGCCTGGCCCGGGGTTACTACCAGCGCCCGGACACCACCGCCGAGCGTTTCGTCGCCGACCCGTTCAGCCGCGGCGGCCGCCTGTACCGCTCCGGCGACCTGGTACGCCTGCGTCCGGACGGTGTCACCGAGTACTTGGGCCGGGTTGACCACCAAGTGAAGATCCGCGGCTACCGTATCGAGCTCGGTGAGATCGAAGCACGCCTGCAAGACCACCCCGCCGTCGGCGAAGCCGTGGTAGTGGCAATGGACGGGCCCACCGGCAAGCAACTGGTAGGCTATATCCTGCCACTGGATGTGAAACTCAGCGTGGCGCCCACCAAGGATCAGGAGTTGCTGCGGGCCGATATCAAGGACCGTCTCAAGACCAGCTTGCCGGACTACATGCTGCCCAAGCACTTGGTGCTGCTGTCACGATTGCCGCTGACGCCCAACGGAAAGCTCGATCGCAAAGCCCTGCCTGCTCCAGACTTCAGTGTGACGCAACACGCCTATGTGGCACCGCAGACAGACACCCAGCAGCGCCTGGCGCAAATCTGGGAAGAGGTGCTCAAGGTCAAGCAAGTGGGTCTCACCGACAACTTCTTCGAGCTGGGCGGTGACTCGATCATCTCCATCCAGGTGGTCAGCCGCGCCCGCCAGGCCGGGATCCGCCTGACACCCAAGGATGTATTCCAACACCAGACCATTCACGGCCTGTCCAGCGTCGCACAGGCCGTTGATACCCGGACTCTGGAGCAAGGCCCAGTCACCGGGGCTTCGCCCCTGACTCCGATCCAACAGGTTTTCTTTGCCGAACCGGTGCCCGAGCGCCAGCACTGGAACCAGTCGATCCTGCTCAAGCCTGCATTGCCGGTGGACGTGACCGCGTTGACCACGGCCCTGGCCCATCTGGTGGACCATCACGATGCGCTGCGCCTGGGTTTCGAATGCAACGACGGCACATGGCAGGCCACTCACCGCCCCCACCGCGAAACACCCCTGCTCTGGCAGCGCGAAGCTGAGAATGCCGAAACGCTGCTCGCGCAATGCGATGAAGCCCAACGCAGCCTGGACCTGCAGCACGGTCCGCTGCTGCGGGCGCTTCTGGTGAACCTCGCTGACGGCAGCCAGCGCTTGTTATTGGTGGTCCATCACCTGGTGGTCGATGGCGTGTCCTGGCGGATCCTGCTGGAAGATCTGCAAACCCTTTACGCCGCCCTGCAGCAAGGCCAGGCTCCGAACATGCCGGGCAAGACCAGCGCCTTCAGGGCCTGGGCAGAACACTTGCAAGGTTATGCCCGTGGCGCCGCCCTGCATCAGCAGATGCAGTACTGGCAAACGTTGCTGCAGGACGCCTCGGACGAGTTGCCAGGCGCCCGGCGTGATGCCGACATGGCCGGCAGCAATGGGCATTTCGTCAGCACACGACTCGACCCGCAGCTGACCCGTCAATTGCTGCAAGAAGCGCCGGCCGCCTATCGAACCCAGGTCAACGACCTGCTGCTGACCGCACTTGCGCGAGTGATCTGTCACTGGACCGGACATCCTTCGGCGCTGATCCAGCTCGAAGGCCACGGCCGCGAGGACCTGTTCGAAGGCCTTGACCTGACCCGCACCGTCGGCTGGTTTACCAGCGTTTTCCCGGTCAAGCTCACGCCGGCTCAGCGTTTGTCCGACTCCATCAAAACCATCAAGGAACAACTACGCCACCTGCCCGACAAAGGCCTGGGCTATGGCGCACTGCGTTACCTTGGCGACGACAGCACTCAGCAGAAGCTGCGTGCCCTGGCCAGCCCGCGAATCACCTTCAACTACCTCGGGCAGTTTGACCAGAGCTTTGACGAACACGCCCTGTTCAGCCCGGCTGCCGAAGACAGCGGCGACAACCAAGACCCCAGCGCCCCTCTGGATAACTGGTTGAGCATCAACGGGCAGGTGTACGGCGGTGAATTGCAACTGAACTGGACGTTCAGCCGGGAGATGTTCGAGGAAGCCCAGATCCAGCAACTGGCTGACCACTATCGTGAGGAATTGCACAGCCTGGTTCGCCATTGCCTGGAGCCGCAGAACGGCGCCGTCACACCTTCAGACTTCCCGTTGGCGTCCTTGTCCCAGGTCCAACTGGACGCCTTGGCCCTGGACGCCCGACAGCTCGACGACGTCTATCCCCTGTCCCCGATGCAGCAGGGCATGCTGTTCCATTCGGTGTACGAGGGCCAGGACGACACTTATGTCAATCAGTTGGCCGTGGACATCCAAGGATTGGACGCTGAAAGGTTCATTCACGCCTGGCAAACAGTGGTCGAGCGCCACGATATCCTGCGTAGCGGGTTTCTCTGGAAAGATGGCTTGGCGCAACCGTTGCAGGTGGTTCACAAACACGTGAGTCTGTCGGTGAGCCAACTGGACTGGCGTAACCGCGCTATATCCCAGAGCGCATTGCAAGCCCTGGCCCGTGCTGATCGCGAACAAGGCTTCGACCTGCAGCAGGCGCCGCTGCTGCGCCTGACCCTGGTGCACCTGGAGGACAACACCTGCCACTTGATCTACACCAGTCACCACATCCTGATGGATGGCTGGAGCAACTCGCAATTGATCGGCGAGGTTCTGCAAAGCTATGCCCGGCAACCGCTGGAGCCGCTGAACGGACGCTTCAAGGATTATATCGGCTGGCTGCAACGTCAGGATCACGCTGCCAGCCAGGCTTTCTGGACGCACCAGTTGCGTGACCTGAACGAACCGACCCGAGTGGCCGCTGCCTTTGGCCGCAAGCACCAGGATGTGACCCGGTCGCGGACTCACGCCGCGCACCTGCACCGCCTCGATGCCACCAGGACGCAGGCCCTGGAGCTGTTCGCCCGGGAACAGAAGGTGACACTCAACAGCATCATTCAAGCGGCATGGCTGGTTCTGCTGGCCCGCTACAGCGGCCAGGACACAGTAGCGTTTGGCGCAACGGTAGCGGGTCGCCCAACAGACCTGCCCGGTGTGGAAAACCTGCTGGGGCTTTTCATCAATACCTTGCCGATCGTCGCCAGCCCGCAACCGAACCAGAGCGTGGCTGCATGGCTGGCCGAGGTCCAGGCACACAACCTGAACCTGCGCGAGCACGAACATACGCCGCTGCACGAAATCCAGCGCTGGTCGCCGCTCGGCGCACAGGCCTTGTTCGACACTATCCTGGTATTCGAAAACTTCCCCGTGGCCGAAGCCTTGCAGCAAGCCGCGCCAGAGGCGCTGGTGTTTGGCGAGGTCAGGGACTTCGAACAGACCAGTTATCCGTTGACCCTTGCAGTCTCCCTGGGTGAGCGGCTGTCGCTGAGTTTCGAATACAGCTGCGCCGATTTCGATCCGCAGACCATCACCCACATTGCCGAGCATCTGGACACGCTGTTACTGCGCATGCTCGCCGACCCGAACCAACCACTGGGGCAACTGCACGCCCTGCCCCATGAGCAGCATCAGACTCTGATCAGCCAGGCCCAGGGTGGCACCGTCGATTATTCGATGACGACCTGCGCCCATCAATTGATTGAAGCCCAGGCCGAGAAAACTCCCGGGGCGATAGCCATCGTCCTTGACGACCAGCACCTCACCTACGGCGCCCTCAACGCTCGCGCCAACCAGCTTGCCGGCAAACTGCGTGCACTGGGGGCCGGACCTGACCGGCTGGTGGGCCTCGCGGTTGAGCGATCGCTGGACATGGCCGTGGGCTTGCTGGCGATTCTCAAGTCCGGGGCCGGTTACGTACCGCTGGACCCGACTTACCCGCCAGACAGGCTGAGCTATATGCTCGCCGACAGCGGCCTGCAACTGCTGCTGATCGAAGACCCGTTGCTGCAACGCATGAGCATTCCGGCGACGGTGCGTACGTCAAACCTGACCGATGATCTGGACACCTACAGTGCCGAGAATCTGGTGCACAGCGTCGCGCCGCAGAACCTTGCCTACCTCATCTACACCTCTGGCTCCACCGGCCAGCCCAAAGGGGTCGCGATTAGCCACGGAGCACTGGCCGAATTCTGTGCCATTGCCGGCGACTACTCACAACTGAGCGCCGAGGACCGCGTGCTGCAGTTCGCGACCTTCAGTTTTGACGGGTTCATCGAGCAGTTTTATCCACCGCTGTGCCGAGGCGCCCGCGTTGTCCTGCGAGGCAACAGCGTATGGGACACAGCCACCTTCTACGAACAGATCCTGCGGCATGGCATCAGCGTCGCCGACCTGCCTTCAGCCTACTGGCACCTGTTCGCGCTGGACTGTGCGGCAGCCGGACCACGCAACTATGGCCAACTGCGACAAATTCACGTCGGTGGCGAAGCCATGTCGGTGGAAGGTTTACGACACTGGCAAGCTGCCGGCCTTGGCGCTGTACGGCTGCTCAACACCTATGGCCCCACCGAAGCAACGGTGGTGTCGAGCACGCTGGAGTGTTCCAACCTGGACCTGGACAGCCTGTCCGAGCATGGCATTCCCATCGGTCGCGCCCTACCCGGCCGCAGGATGTACGGGATGGACAAGGACTTATGCGCCGCCGCCATCGGCACGGTCGGCGAACTGTACATTGGCGGCGCCACGGGTCAGGCGCGAGCCTACCATCAGCGTGCGGCCCTGACCGCCGAGCGCTTCGTGCCTGACCCGTTCAGCTGTGCGGGCGAACGCCTCTACCGTACCGGCGACCTGGTGCGCCATCGCGCCGACGGTAACATCGAGTATGTGGGACGCAGTGATCACCAGGTCAAGATTCGAGGATTCCGTGTCGAACCGGGCGAAATCGAGACGTGCCTGCAACGCTGCGAGGGGGTTCGCGAAGCGGTGGTCATCGCCGTCGATGCTGCGACCGGTAAACAACTGGTGGGCTACGTGGTGCCAACCGAGTCCGCAAGCGCTGCCGGCGATGGCGCCTTGCACGAGGTCCTGCGTGCGCACCTCAAGGCACACTTGCCGGCGTACATGACGCCGGGCCAGTTGGTGATCCTCGCCAGGCTGCCCCTGACCCCCAACGGAAAACTTGATCGCAAAGCCTTGCCGCCCGCACAAACCGCTGTCTCGTCTGCGCCACTGGCAACCCCACAGACCGCCTTGCAACAGCAAATGGCGTTGATCTGGCAGACCGTGCTCAAGATCGACCAGGTTGGCTTGCACGACAACTTCTTCGAACTGGGCGGCCACTCGCTGCTGGTACTGCAAGCGGTAAGCCTGATCAACCAGACCTGCGGCAGCCGTCTGAGCCTGCACGATTTCATGAGCCACCCTACCCTTGACGCGCTGTGCCAGAACCTGCAAAAACCGTCCAGGCAACTGGCGGTGCGCCTCAATCAGCATCAGGGCCCACAGCCACCGCTGTTCTGTTTCCATCCGATCTTCGGCATGGTTCATAGCTACCAGCCACTGGCGGCGGCACTGGGTGAACAGACGGCGGTATACGGCATTCTCTGCGAGGCCTTTGTCGATGGCGCCTGGAGCAACACCACCTGGGCACACCTGATCGAGTTGTATGTACGCAACGTTCGCGAAGTGCAACCCCATGGACCCTATGCCCTCGCCGGTTGGTCGCTGGGGGGCAATCTTGCCATGGAGGTCGCCCATCGCCTGGAAGCCGAAGGTGAGAAGGTCAACTTCCTGGGCTTGATTGATGCGCCACCGCCGGCGGCCGTGCGTCCTTTCTGGCAGGCGGTTGAAGCGCTGGAAACACCGCCCCTGGAGCGCAACGCCCTGGAGCTGTTCAAACGTTTGTCGCCGCAGCACGCGGACTCGGCTGAGCGCTGGCATCAACAGTTGCCGGCCGGAGAACGTGAAGCGTTGTTCATGGAATGGGCCAAGCGGCAATTGAAGGACGATCCCGAACAGTTAGCGAGCCTGCTGTTGGGCGAGCGCGAACTGAGGCTGGGGGAGCACGTCAGCGTGAAACTGGGAGAACTCGCGCACGACTTCGAGTACCGCCCACTGAAGGCTGCACTGCATTGCTGGTGGGCTGGCCGGGATAAATCGCCACAGCTGGTCGGCCTCCTGGAGGCACAACTCAAGGAGGCCTTCGGCGAACAATGCCTGGCGCTGTCGATGACCCTGGACAGCGATCACGAAGGCATTGTCGGTGCACCGTCGCTGCTCCAGTCCCTGAGCCAGTCGCTGCTCGACACGCGTTGACCTACAGCACACGGGCGGCATTGATTAAGCTGCCGCCCGTGTGTTCCCCCACTCTGACAGAGACTTTCCAGCCCACAAAAAAAAGCCCCCGCACGGGTCGGTGCGGGGGCTTTTTGGTGGGTGCTTAGAACTGGTACTTGAGACCCACCATCACATTGCGTGGATCACCGCTGAAGTAGCTGTTATAGAGGCCATAACCGCTGTAGTACTGGCGATCGAATACGTTGTTGAGGTTGACCGATGCGCTCAGGTGTTTATCGATATCGTAGCGTGCCAGCAGGCCCACCACGGCGTAGCTGCCTTCCTTGGCTTCGGCTGGCAAGTCTTCATTGACGAAGTACGTCCGGCCCTGCCATGTGACGTTACCGCCCACGGTCAGGTCCTTGAGCTGCCCCTCGAGCTTGTAGCTTGTGGCCAGTTTGAACTGACGTTCCGGGCGCTCCGGACTGATGCGCTTGTGCTGCTCATCACGAGGCTGAGCGTAGGTATAACCGGCGAGCACTTGCCAACCTGGCAACACTTCACCGGAAGCCTGCAGTTCAAAGCCCTTGGTGGTATTGGTCACGCCTTCGTAAGCGTCCCTGCCGTCTTCGGTGCTGCCGACGTATTGGGCGAAGTTGTCCTGCTTGGTCTTGAACACCGCGATACTGGTATTGAGCGCACCGCCGTAGAACTCGGATTTCAGACCCGCCTCGTAGTTCTTGCCCGCCATCGGTTCGAGGACTTTACCGCTCATGTCGATGTTGCTTTGCGGTTCAAAGATGTCTGTGTAGCTGACATAGACCGAGTGCTGTTCGGTCAGGTCGTAGACAACGCCGGCGTAGGGGATGACCTTGCCGGTTTTCTTCGCGTCGTCACGGTCCGGGTTATCCGGGCTGGAGTTGGAACCCAACTCGCCTTCGCGTTTGTAATTGACGACGCGAGTGCCGAGGATCACCGAGAGTTCATCGGTAGGCTTGAACCGGGCCGCAGCGAAACCACCCACCTCCTTGATGTGGTAATCCTGGGTGCTCCAGCTGGAGTAAGACGTCGGCCGCGCCGGGTTATTGCCCCAGGTGTCGAAGTCCACGTAGATCCGGTCGGCGTTTTCCGAAAAATACTCGGAACGACGGTTGCTGACGTTCAGCCCCAGCATGAGGTCGTGAGAACGTCCGAACAGAGAGAACGGCCCGGTGGCGTACGCGTCCACGGAGTCAGTATTGATGGTGTAGGTCTTGTGGCTGCGGAACACCTGAGCCTGTCGAGTCTGCTGGTCAGGAAACGGCCCCCAGCCCACAAGGTTGCCCTGCATCTGTTCGGTGTCACCCTTCCAGTGGCTGGCCTCAACCCGCAGCATCCAATCATTGTCGAAACGCTGCTCGACACCCCCAAAGTACTTGGTGCTCTCACTGTCACCGTACGCCCATTTGGCCGCCGGGTTCTTGGAACGGGAAAAATCGGTGCGGTTGCCATCGGAATAGAACAGCGGCAGTTGGCCAAAGCTCGAACCGTTGGAGTTGATCTTCTGATAGTCGATCCCGCCGTAGACCATGGTGTTGTCGTTGAGGTCGGCCTCGCCAATGGCGTAGAACACGTTTTTCTTCGACGAGTAATAGTCGATGAACGAATTGGCATCGTCGTAGGCAGCCACCACCCGGCCGCGCAAGGCACCGTTTTCCGAAAGCGGGCCAGAAAGATCCATCTCGGTACGGTAGCGATCCCAGGTTCCACCGCTGCCGGAGACATATCCCTGGAAGTCCTTGGTCGGACGTTTACGCACCAGGTTGACGACACCCGCCGGGCTGCCGACTCCACTCATCAGACCGGTCGCGCCGCGGACCACTTCCACGCGGTCGTAGATGGCCATGTCGCGCACACCCAGGCCATTGGTGTTGGTGGTGAAGTCAGAGGTCGGAACGCCGTCGTACTGAAAGTTGTTCAGGCCAAAGCCGCGGGAGTAGAAGTTGTAACGCTCGGTGTCATCATGCATGACCGCCACACCGGGGGTTTGCTGCAACACATCAGAAATAGTGCCCAGCCCCTGATCCGTCATTTGTTGACGGGTGATCACCGTGACCGACTGCGGCGTTTCACGTAACGTCAACGGCAATTTGGTCGCGGTGCTGGTAGCGCCGGTGGTATATGAGCCCGAGTTCTCGGTGGTTTCACTCATGGCCACAGCGCCGATTTTCGTTGCGCCCAGCTGCAACGCGCCCGTCTCGCCCGCACCGCTGAGCAGCACGGTATTGTCTTCAATCGTGTAGGAAATCCCGGTGCCGCTGAGTAGCTTCTGCAATGCCGATGACACATCCAGATCGCCGTGCAGCGCCGTGGCACGTTTGCCCTGAACCAGATCAGGGGAGTAGAGAATCTGCCGACCTGATTGCTGCCCCAGCTCGCGCAAGGCGCCTTCAAGCGATTGCGCCGGAATGTTCAGCTCGGCGGCAGCCAGCGAACCGGACATGCCCAGGGACAGGCTCAGCACCGCGGCGGTGAAGGGTTGCGGACGCCCCTTTAATAAGTCCAAAGCCCGCTGCAGCGAGGTTTTGTTGTGTCGTTCAACAGACATCGATATGCCCTTTCAGAGTAGAGAACTCAGCAGAAGTTAGCGCGAATGAGAATGCTACTTGTTTGATATCAGTCATAAGACGTGCCACCGCGACGAAACCGGAAGGTTTTTGCTGAAAAAATTCATTTAAGTTTTAGAGCGCTGAAAAGCTGCCTGGCCGTCTCCTTGACGGCCAGGCAGGACACGTCAGGCAGTGGCGGAAGGTCGCGACCTGGCGAGCAGCGCCTCGCGTTGTTGTGGCGACAGGCTGTTGAGTTTCATCCGTACCTGAGCGGTGCGTTCCAGTGCACCGGGAGAAGCTTCGTTGCGTGTCAGGGCAATCGCCAATTCGGAAACACTCGGATGGTCAAACACCACGCCGGGATGAACGTCCAGCTGCAATTGCTTGCGCAACGCCGACACCAGTTTGATCACCAGTAACGAGTGCCCGCCGAGGGAGAAGAAATTCTGCTCGATGCTGAGCCGCTCGACCCCCAACAACTGCGCCATGCCTTCCGCCAACAAGGTCTGCAACGCGGTACTTGGCGCCACATAGACCTGCGCCGCCAGCAGCGACTCGGGTGCCGGCAGGCCATGACGGTCCAGCTTGCCATTGGCCAAACGGGGCAGATGCTCCAGGGCAAAGAAATGCGCCGGTACCATGGCGCCCGGAAGGCTCGCATTGAGCTGCTCACGCAGCACGTCGAGCCAACCTTCGGCAGGCGTCCCTTGCGCCTGGACATACGCCACCAGTTGCACATTGGCCTCATCACCTTCGCACGCACGCCAGGCAGTAACCACTGCCTGGGCGACAACCGGCTGCGCCAGCAGCGCTTGCTCGACTTCCGCCAACTCGATACGGAAACCACGCACCTTAACCTGATGATCACGACGACCTACCAGTTGCACACCGCCTTGAGGCAAATAGCGCCCGAGGTCGCCACTGCGGTAAAGGCGCTCACCGGGACGGTACGGGTGCTGGATAAAGGCTTCGCTGCCCTGCCCATTCAAATAGCCACGCGCCACTTGCTGACCGCCGATATACAACTCGCCCAACGCCCCCTGCGGCACCTCACGCAACTGCTCGTCGAACAGGTAGACCTCGCACCCGTCGAACACCTGTCGCAATGGCACCCCATGGCTCAGGTCGCTGTTTCTGTCGAGGGGCTGATAGAGCACGCCCACGGTGGTTTCGGTGGGACCGTAGTGGTTGAACAGACGACACGTCGGCGCGACCTGGAAGATCAGCTCCACCAGACTCGGCGCAATGGCCTCGCCCCCCAGTATCAGGGTCGTCGGCAAATAACGACTGTGTTTGTCGAACAGCGCACTGAGGTGCGACGGCACGATTTTCAGGCAGTCGATCTGATGGCCCTGCATAAACCCGGCAAAGTGCTCGGCCTCTTGCAGGTCTTCATCGCGGGCGATGTGCAGCGGGGCTCCGTGCAGCAAGGCGGCAAACAGCGTGGTGTGCCCCAGGTCGGCGGCCACCGTGGAAGTCATGGCAAATGACGTGCAATCAGCCAGCCCCAGCGCAGCGCTGGAAGCCAGCACGTAGTTGAGCAATTGCCGATGTTCGACCACTACGCCTTTGGGTGTACCGGTGCTGCCAGAGGTAAACAGTACATAGGCGGCCTGGTTCGCCGAGACCGGGGCCCAGTCAAAGACCACATCGCGGTCAATCTCAGGCAGTTGATCCACCAGCAGCACTGCCGCCGAATGCCCCTGCCCACGAGCCCGGTCAGTGACCGTCAACACCGCGCCGGCCTGCTCAATGATCAACGCCTGACGGCCTGCCGGCCATTGCGGATCAATCGGCACCCACGCCGCACCGGCGCGCCAGACAGCGAGCAACGCTACCACCAGGTCCAGCGAACGGGGCAACGCCAGGGCCACGACCTGTGTCGGCTGCACCCCGCTGATGCGCAAGTGGCGAGCCAACTGTTCGACACGATCGGCCAGCGCCCGATGCGTCAGTTGCTCACCGGCAAAGCTCAAGGCCAGTGCTTGCGGCGTGCGCTCTGCCCACTGGGCAATCAACTGCGGCAGGCTCGGACCCTCCAGGTTCAATGGCAGGCCGATGCACTGTTGCTGGCGCGCGCGCTCTCGTGCACCGATCACCGGCAGATCGGCGAGCGCAGTATCGGGAGCCGCCGCCAGGCCGTGCAACAAGGTTTGATACTGTTCCAGCAAGCCGTCTATCGATGCCTCGTCATAGAGCAGCGGATCAAACCGCAGTTGGATGGCGTGTACCTGCTCTTGCGCCTCCATCAGGCGCAGCTCCAGTTCAAACGGCGCCACCGCGTCGTCCACGGCCATGACCGCCCAGTTACCGTAGTGTGGCGATTCAGCCTCGCAAGCAACGCCGAACAACTGGTGCTGCGTGCTCGACGGTGCCTGCACCGACCAGTGCTCCTGCCAGGTCAGGTGCGCTTGCGCCTGCGCTTCAAGTTCCGGCAGCCAATGCCCGAGGCTGTGTTGCAGGGGTACGTCGATGACCAAGGGCAGGGTTTTCTCGAACACACCCACGCAATCGGCGAAAAACTCGTAGTCCTGCCGGCAATCGTGACGCCAGCCCACCTGCATCTTTGTCTGCCCGCCAATACGTGCCAACAGAACCCACCAGGCCGCTTGCATGACCCGGGCAACCGGTTGCCCCAGCGCTTGAGCATAGCCGGTGAGAGCCCGTTGCAACGCTGGTTCAAGGGCAGCCCGTAACGTTTGCCCGGCCTGCAAGCGAGCCACACCGTTGTGTCGATAGGCCAGGGCCGGCGCGTTCGCCGAGCCCATTTGTCGCCAATAGTCGCGACCGCTCGCCGCGTCTTCGTCCTGCTCCATCTCCCCACGCCAATCAACGTACTGCGCGTACTGCCCGGCCTCCGGATCCAGCGCACACGATTGATCGGCCACATAAGCCTGATGCAACGCGGCGCAAAGCACCCGCAACCCGTTGCGGTCGCTGAGTAAGGCCGAAATGCGCAACGCCAGGCCATGGTGCTGTTCGCCAAACCGACAGGCATGCAGCACCGCAAGCGTCGGCGCGTCTTCGGCAAAACCGAGTTGTTGCTCGGCGCGCATCTGCGCTTCGAAGGCCCCCCAGCCTTGGGCGGCGGGCTCGATCCGTAAAGGCCAGCCCGAACGTGGCTCCAGGGTCTGGCGCACGCCCCGATAGGTCGGCACCCGCAGTAAACGGGTCGCCAGAATGGGTTGGTCGACCAGCACTTGATCGGCGGCGCGCTGCAACCGCGCCAGGTCCAACGCCCCGCGGACCTCGATCAACAGCAGCAGCGCATGATGTTTATCGCCCACCGCGTCATTCAAGCACGCTTGCTGTTCCGGGCTCAGGGCCTGACCGTAAGAGGTACTCATTGTCCGGCCTCCACTTCCAGTGCCCGAAGCAACGGTTGCTCCCGGGATGCTTGCAACGCTGAACGATCGAACATGTCGCCCATCGCCACGACGATCTTGCGTGGGCCTTCGAACGGGTCACGGGCATGCGCTGCAAGCATATTGTCCATCAACACCACATCGCCTTTTTGCCAGTCGAAGCGCACCGCACATTCCTCGTAAAGCTCACCGATCAACGCCATGACCTCATCTTCAATTGGAGTGCCATCGCCGTAATAGACATGCCGGGGCATGTTGTCGATGCCGAACAGGCCGATCAGGTCGTCGCGCACATCCGCGTCCAGGCAATAGATATGGTGCAACTGCACCTGATTGAAGAATGAGCGCGCCCCTGTCAGCGGGTGGGTGATGACCGCCGGGCAACGCGTGCGCGTCTGCAACTCATCGTTGTCCAGCCACACCCATTCGATACCGGCTGCCAGGCAGCGGGCCTCAACCTCCTGGCGGTCGTCAGTCTTGAAGAAATGCCGCCACGACACGTCGAGCTTGTCGGTGAAAGTGCGCACATACAGCAGGCCTTTTTCTTCAAACTTTTGCAGCAGTTCGGCCGGCAACCGGCGGCACATCTCCCGGCAATCGACAATCGGCGTGGCACCGCCCACCGGCGACGGCAGCTCGCAATAAAACATTTGCTTGCGCGGCCAACGGTCCTGATGCGAGCTCTCGTTGTGGAACAGAATCATTTTCTTTTCCGGGTACGGCGTGGAGCGGTAAGTGTTCTTGCCCCCGTCCTTTTTCGGCAGGTCGCCATAGTTGCCGTAAAGCCCCGGCTGCAAGGCTTCGGCAAACTGCTCGAATTCCTCGATGCCGTTCAATGCAAAACCACGGAACAGAATGCTCGCATGGCTGGCCAGCTTTTCCTCGACCAGGGCCCGGTTGTTTCTCACCCATTCGATAACGTCCAGGCCACTGTCCGCAGGCTGTGCCAGCAGCGGGAAAACCTGGCCTTCGCGTAACGCGCGAAACTGCACCTGAGGCCCGTTGGCCGGTGCCGTTGGTGGCCCCTTCTTGAGGAACTTATTGAGCTTGTCGAACTTCTTGCTCGCAACCTTTTCCGTGGCAGGCGCTGGTGGTGCAACAGACATGACGAATTCTCCGGACAGTGTGTGTCGGTCCTGCACCGCCTGCTCAAGAATGCCGATCCAGCTGCGCATCATCATTTCGATGCGTTCGCGCCGGAACAGGGCGACGGCGTACGACCAATTACAAACAAGGCTATTTCCAAGCTCTTCAACGAACAGGCCCATCTCGAATTTCGAGTGGCGCTCTTTTAGTTCCAGTGGTTCCAGCACCAGGTCGTCGACCCGCAAGGTCGCACTGGGCGTGTTGTTCATCACGAACAACACCTGAATCAGCGGATTGATACCTTTGATACGTTCCACGGCGCAGGCGTCGATGATCAGGTCGAGCGGCAGCTCCTGATGCTCGAACGCGGCCAGCGCGTTGCGGTTAAGCGTCTGTACGTACTCGCTGAAAGGCTGCTGCGGTGTCAGGCGCGAGCGCATCGGCAAGACGTTGACGAAGAAGCCGATCAGCCCTTCCAGGGCCTGTTGCTGACGCCCCGCCACGTCCGTGCCAATCACCAGGTCGGTGGTGTCACAGGTGCGGTGCAACATCAGTTGGAACGCAGCCAACATCAACAGGTACGGGGTGCACCCCAACTGCTGGGCCAGCGCCTTGATCGGTTCGTAGAGCGGCGCTTCGAGGCGCAGTTCCACGCTGTCACCGTCATGGCTCGCTTGGGCAGGCCGTGGGTAATCCAGGGGCAACGGCAGGTGTGAAGGTGCACCGCTCAGGGTTTCCCGCCAGTAGTCGGTGTCTGCCGCAAGCCAACAATCACTCAGCAGGTGCTGCTGCCAGAAGGCATAGTCGAGGTATTGCACGGGTAAAGGCGGCAACGGTTCCGGGCTGCCGCCGTACAGCGCAATCAACTCCTGCACCAGCACCGCCATCGACCAACCATCGGAGATGATGTGGTGCATCGCGAACAGAATCAGGTGCTCCTGTGGGCCATGCCGCAACAAGTGCACCCGCAGCAACGGCACCTGTTCCAGGTCGATACGTTCGGCGCCGCAGTCAAGCAGCCATTGCTGCTGTGCCTGCGCACGTGCCTGGGAATCCAGGCTGCTGATGTCGAGCACGCGAATCGGCAAATCGACGTGTTCGGCCACCCGCACCAGCGGGTTACCGTCGTCGTCTTCGTGATAGCTGGTACGCAGAATCTCGTGGCGTTCGATCAATTGCGCAAAGCTGCGCTGCAAGCGTTGCAGGTCCAGTTCGCCGCGTACGGTCAGCGCTGCGGGCAAGTTATAGGCCGCGCTGTCTGCGGAAATACGCTCAACCAGCCACAACCGCTGCTGCGCCAGGGAAAGCGGCAACACCCCCACTCGGGGCACCGTCACCAGGGGCGGTAATACCCGTTGGGGTTGGGCCAGGGCGCGACGCTGCTCCAGGCGCTCAGCCAGGGCCGCCAGTTGCGCACATTCAAACAGGTCGCGCAGACGCAGGGTGTCGAGCCCTTCGGCATTTGCACAGGACACTACCCGCGTGGCCAACAGCGAGTGCCCGCCCAGCTCGAAGAAGTGATCCCCCAGGCCCACTTGCTCAACCTGCAAGACCTGCTCCCAGATACCCGCCAACTGCCGTTGCAGGGTCGTGACCGGAGCCTGGTACGCATCGCGCCCCTGATTCAGGTCCGGCACTGGCAGGGCCTTGCGGTCCAACTTGCCATTGGGGCTCAACGGCATATGTGACAACAGCGTCAGGTGTGTGGGCACCATGTAATCAGGCAGCAAAGCCTTGAGATGCTGACGCAGCCCATCGCGCCAGGCGCTCTGTATCTCGGCCTCGGCATGCACCAGCGCTGATTCGCGAGGCACCAGCCACGCCGCGACCTGCAAACCACCGGGGCCTTCCAGGGTCATCACCAACGCCTCGCGCACGCCGGGGTATTCCTGCACCCGCGCTTCGATTTCGCCGAGTTCAATACGGAACCCGCGAATTTTCACCTGATGGTCGGCGCGACCGACGTACTCGATCACCCCGTCCGCGCGATAGCGCGCCAGGTCGCCGGTACGGTACAGACGGCCAGCTCCGAATGGGCTCGGTACAAACTTCTCAGCACTCAAGGACGGGCGGTTGAAATAGCCACGCGCCAGCAACTCTCCGCCGATCAACAACTCACCAACCACGCCCACCGGCACCGGATTGAGGGCGTCATCCACCAGGTAAATCGAGCGTCCGTCGAGCACCTTGCCAATGGGCATCACCAGGGGCAAGGCCGCAGCGCCGGAAACATAGTCCGCACAGTCCAGTGCCGTTGCGGTGACGGTTGCCTCGGTAGGACCGTAGGTGTTGTACAGCGCCAAATGCCCCAGGCCAGCTTCTCGCCAGGCCAGCAAGCCTTCCGGCGGCATCGCTTCTCCGCCGGCGTGTACCTGGCGCAAACGCCCGTAGCTGCGAGGCCCCTGAGTGGCGAAATCGCGGGCCAGCATGTGCCAATAGGCCGTGGTCACGTCGACCACACTGATGCCATGGCGAATGACCTGCTGGTAGAACGTCTCGCTGTCCCACAGCTCACCACCACGCAGCACCACACACGCGCCTTCGCACAACGCCGGGTAAAGCTGTTCGACAAACCCGTCAAAGTTGAAGGTACCGAACTGCAAGACACAGTCGTCGGCGGTCAACTGGAACACCGCTTTCATGACCGCGGTGTGCCGCGCCACTGAAGCATGGTTGATCCCCACGCCCTTGGGCCGGCCGGTGGAGCCCGAGGTGAACATGACGTAAGCGAGGTTATCCGGATGAGCCAGGTTCGGCAGGTCCAGCGTGGGATATTCCGCCAGCCATTGCTCGCAGGTGTCCACGCACAACACCTCGACACCGGCCGGAATGGGCAAGTGTTCCCGCAGCGCAGTCTGGGTAAGCAACAACTGCAAGCCACTGTCCTCGATCATCCAGCCCAGGCGCTGGGCGGGATATTCCGGGTCCAGGGGCACATAGCCGCCGCCGGCTTTCAAAATCGCCAGCAGGCCGATGATCATGTCCAGCGAACGGCCCACGGCAACCCCGACCAGAACGTCCGGGCCAACACCCAGTTCACGGAGTTTGTGCGCCAAGCGGTTGGCACGCTGGTTCAGCGCCGTATACGACAGTCGCTGGTCATCCAGGACCAGCGCCGGCGCATCACCGCGCGCCGTCACCTGAGCCTCGAACGCCTGATGCACGCACAGTGCGGCAGCCGTCGTGTGGGCGGGGTTCCAATCGTGAATCATGACCTGATGCTCGCCGGCCAGTAGCGTCGGCACTGCCCCAAGGGGCTGCCGGGCATCACTGACAAACTGCTCCAGCACATGGCGCAGGTGGCCGAGCAAACCGTGGATACTCGGTTCGGCAAAGCGCTCGCGCTGATAGCCCAGGCTCAGTGACAGCCGATCACCGCTGTAGACGGTCAGCGCCAACGGGTAGTTGGTGTGTTCGTGGTTTTGCGCGCCACTGAAGCGCAGGCCACCAGTGGCACCTTGCTGCAAACTCTGGGCAACCGGGAAGTTCTCGAACACCACTATGCTGTCAAACAGGGCTTCACCGGCAGAACCCGCCCAACGCTGGATATCGTACAGCGGGGTGTGTTCATGTTCGCGCAAGCCCAGGTTGAGCGCCTGGACCTGCTGAATCCACTCACCCACCGATTGCTCCACGGAGGGCTCGGCAATCAGCGGCAAGGTGTTGATGAACAGCCCGACTTGCCGCTCGATGCCTGGCAATTCGGCCGGACGCCCCGATACCGTGGTGCCCAAGGTCACACAGCGCTGGCCGGTGTAACGCTGCAGCAGCAACAGCCAGGCGGCCTGCACCAGGGTATTGACGGTGACCTTCTGCTCACGGGCAAACTCGACCAAGCGCAACGAAGACGAGGCGTCCAGCAGCAGGTCGAGTTCAGCGTAGCCCTGTCCGGGGCATTCCTGGCGCGCCATGGCCGAGGCCAGCAGCGTCGGCCCGTCCAACCGGCCCAACCGCTCCATCCAGAAGGCCTGACTGGCCTCGGCGTCCTGGCGTTGCAACCAATCGATGTACTGGCGATAGCGTACGGGAGGCGCGAGTGGGTGCTCGCCGGCGTACCGCGCGAGCATTTCAGCCAAGAGCTGGGCGTTGCTCCAGCCGTCCATCAGGATATGGTGGTTGGTGTAAACCAGGTGATACCGCTGCTCATCCAGGCGAATCAAGGTCAAGCGCATCAACGGCGCCTGGCTCAGATCAAAGCCTCGCAGGCGATCCTGTGCGGCGAACGCCTGAGTGTCCTGCACGGCGGCGTCGCGCCAGTCGAGGACCTCCAGCGGCAACCTGACCGTACGATGCACCACCTGCAGCGGCTGCTGGCTGCCGTTTTGCCAGATAAAACCGGTGCGCAGGATGTCATGGGCATCCAGGGTCGCCTGCCATGCCGCGCGAAAACGCTCTACCTCCAGGCCATCGACATCAACGGCCAACTGATTGACATAGGTGTCGTCCCCCTGCTCGTAGAGGGTATGGAACAGCATGCCTTGCTGCATGGGTGACAACGGGTAGATATCGTCGATGGCCGGCCCGGCCAGCGGCAGCCCGTCGAGTTGCTGCTGGGTCAGGTTCGCCAGCGGGAAATCAGACGGCGTCACCTGTCCGGCAGGGGTCCGGCAGCAATGGTCGATCAACGCCGTGAGTTCGGCGACGTAGTCGTCGGCCAGGCGCTGGATCGTCGACACGTTGAACATGTCGCGGCTGAAGCCCCATTGCAACGACAGCTCGCCGCCATACACCTGGCCTTCCACGGTCAGCCAATTGGCCAGCGGAGCCTGGGGATCCTGGGCCTGCCCACTGCCCTCCTCAGAGGGTATAAACAAAGCGTTCTGATCGAACTGACGATCAAACTGGCCGAGGTAGTTAAAGGTGATGCGCGGCTGCGGCAGGGCCGCTAACGCCGCGCCGACCCCAGGCTCGGCAAGGTAGCGCAGCACGCCGTAGCCAATGCCTTTGTCCGGCACCGCACGCAGTTGCTCCTTGACCGCTTTGATCGTGGCCGGCAGGTTTTCGCCCGGGGTCAGGTTGACCGGGAACAGGCTGGTGAACCAACCCACGGTACGGGTCAGGTCCAGGCCTTCGAACAGGTCTTCGCGGCCGTGGCCTTCCAGCTGAACAAGGGTGCTGCCCTGCCCGCTCCAGCGGCACACCACACGTGCCAATGCCGCCAACAGCAGGTCGTTGACTTGGGTGCGATAGGCGGCGGGCGCGTGGGTCAGAAGCTGACGCGTCGTGTCGGCATCCAGGGTGCTACTGACTTTCTGCTCCAGGCAGTGATGCAGGGCGCCTTGAGGATTATCGCAAGGCAAGTCCACCGACGGAGCGTGCCGAAGGCGCGCCTGCCAATCTTCAAGCTGTGGCAGGAAGCGCGGAACGGCGTCTTGCAGTCGAGCGGTCCAGGCTTGATAGGACGTGGTCTTGCCCGCCACAGCCGGCACGCTGCCGTCCCGCAAGGCGCGATACATCTGCTGCAAATCATCCAGCAACACACGCCAGGACACACCGTCCACCACCAGGTGATGGACCACCAGCAGCAAGCGCTGGCTGTGGTCGGGCATCTGCACCAGCAGCGCTCGCAGCAACGGGCCGTCTTGCAGGCTGAGGCTGCGCTGGGCCTCATCACACAGCTCGGCCAGGGCCGCGTTGCTGTCAGCCTGGCGCTGCCATAACACGGATTCAACCGCGGCCTCGCCGTAGTGCTGCAGCCATCCCTCGGTACCCGACTGATACCGCAGACGCAGGCCATCATGGTGGTTGACCAATTGCTGCAACGCAGCGTCCAGGTGCGCCGCCGCTATCGGCTCGCGCGGCACCAGCAACAACGACTGGTTCCAGTGCTGACGCTGGGGGATGTCCTGGGCGAAAAACCACTGCTGCACCGGGCTGAGAAAAGCCGGACCGTGGGCAGCACCCTGGTCGATGGCGGTGTGCGTGCGCAGGCTGGCGACTTGCGCCAGGCTACGCAGGGTCTGGTGCTGGAACACATCCTTGGGGCTCAGGCTGATCTCGGCCTGGCGTGCGCGGCTGACCACTTGCATGGAGACGATCGAGTCGCCGCCCAGTTCGAAGAAGTTGTCGTCCAGCCCCACGCGCGCAACCCCGAGCACCGCTTGCCAGATCGACGCGAGGGTTTTTTCCGTGTCGCTGCGGGGCTCGACGTGTTGCCGGGCCGGTTGTGAACTGTCGATGGCCGGCAGGGCCTTGCGGTCGAGTTTGCCGTTGGGGGTCAGTGGCAAGTGCTCCAGGAACAGCAAGTGGTTGGGCACCATGTAAGCCGGAAGCACCTGCTTGAGCGCAGCCTTGAGGGTTTCGCGCAAGGCTTCCTGAGCCTCGGCATCACCGGGCAAACGTGGGTCGGTGGGCACCAGATAAGCCACCAGTTGCTGGCCGCTCGGGCTGTCCTGGGCCAGTACCGCCAACTCGCGTATTGCGGGCTGGCGCAACAGCTGCGCCTCGATTTCCCCCAGCTCGATACGGAAGCCGCGCACCTTGACCTGATGGTCGATGCGCCCCTGGTACTCCAGCACGCCGCCGTCCTGATAACGCACCAGGTCGCCGGTGCGGTAGAGACGTTCGCCATCGTTGGAGAACGGGTTGGGTACATAGCGCTCGGCCGTCAGCGCGGCGCGTCCGAGGTAGCCGCGGGTGATCCCCGCGCCCGCCAGGTAGAGTTCGGCGCAAACACCCTGGGGCACAGCCTGCAACTGGGCATCCAGCAGGTAGCTGGCGGTATGGTTGATGGGCCGGCCAATACTCGGCTGGCCCCCGGCGGTACGCCGGGTGTAGGTGGAGTAGGTGGTGTCTTCAGAGGGCCCGTAAAGGTCGTAGACATGTTCGACGCCAGGCTGTTGATACAGCGCCTCCACCAAGGTCTGTTTCAGCGGCTCGCCGGCCAGGTTGATGATGCGCACAGAGGGAGGAATCTGCCCGGTGCGCTGGAGCGCGGCAATCGCCGATGGCACCGTGTTGATCAAGCGCACCCGGTCACGGGCCGGCAGGTCGGGCAACTCCAGGGCGTTGCGGGCGATGATCAGCGAGCCGCCGGCGGCCAGGGTCACAAACAGTTCCCACACCGACAGGTCGAAACACACCGAGGTCGAGGCCAATACACCCTGCACATCCTCACGGCTGTAGACCCGCTGCGACCAGTCGATCAGCGCCAGCACGTTGCGATGGGCAATTGCCACGCCCTTGGGCTTGCCGGTGGAGCCCGAGGTGTAGATCACATAGGCCAGGTTGTCCGGGGTTACCGCCGTGACCGCTTCGGTGACAGGCCATGGCGCTAGCAGCGATACCGGATCGTCGAGCAAAATCACTTGGGTATCGGGGATGATCGGCAGGGTGGCCGCCACCGCCTGTTCGGTCAGAAGCAGCAAGGCGCGGCTGTCTTCGAGCATGTAGGCCACGCGCTCGGGCGGGTAGTCCGGGTCCAGCGGCACATACGCGCCACCGGCCTTGAGCACCGCCAGCAGCGCCACCAGCAACGCCTCGGAACGGACCATCGCCACGCCGACGCGCACCTCTGGCCCCACTCCGTGCTTGATCAGCAGATGGGCCAACTGATTGGATTGCTGATCGAGTTGCTCATAGGTCAGCTCACGGACGCCAAAGGTGACCGCCAGTGCCTGCGGAGTTTGCCGCGCCTGCTCGGCAATGCGCTGATGGATGCACAGCGCCTCGGGGAAGCTGTCGTGACGGGGATTCCAGTCATGCACGATGCGCTGGTATTCGTCTTCGTCCAGCAGCGGCAAATCGCCGACCGCTTGAAGGGGATCGGCCACCATCCCCTGCAACAGTCGCAACCAATGGCGCGCCATGCGCTCGATGGTGGCCGGGTCGAACAGGTCATCGGCGTAAGTCAGTGCGGCATGCAGGGTGCCGGACTGTTCATAGGTGTCCAGTGTCAGGTCGAATTGCGTAGTACGGCCTTGCCCTTGCACCAGGCTCAGTTCCAGACCTGACGCGGTGCTGACCGTGGAAATATCCGCCACCTGTGGCTGGTGGTTGTACATCACCTGGAACAGCGGTGCGTGGCTCAAGCTGCGCTCGATATTCAGCGCCTCCACCAGCCGTTCGAAGGGCAGGTCCTGGTGGGCCTGGGCGCCAAGGGCCGCTTCCTTGATGGCTGCCAGCAGTTCGTCGACAGGGGTTTGCCCGTTCAATTCAGTGCGCAGTACCTGGGTGTTGACGAAGAAACCGATCAGCCCTTCGATCTCGCTGCGGTTACGGTTGGCAATCGGCACGCCAACCCGAATATCGCCCTGACCGGTGTAGCGGTGCAGCAGCACGTTGAACGCGCCCAGTAGCAGCATGAACAGGGTCACTTGATGCTGCTGGGCACAGGCGCGCAATTGCTCTACCAGCCGGGCGTCGACTGCGAAGGCATGACGTGTACCGCGATAGCTGGGCATGGCCGGACGAGGGTGATCCGTGGGCAGTTCCAGCACCGGATGCTCATTACCCAGGCGCGCCTGCCAGTATTCCAACTGGCGGGCCTGCTCCCCCGCTTCCAGCCAGCGGCGCTGCCACAGGGCGTAGTCGCTGTACTGGATCGGCAGGGCCGGCAACCGCGGCTGCTCATTGCGCTCATGGGCGTCATAGCAGCGAATGAACTCGTCGATCAGCACGTTCATCGACCAGCCATCGGAAACGATGTGGTGCAAGGTCAGCAGCAGCACGTGTTCCTGCTCGGCCAGCTTGAGCAAGTGCACCCTCAGCAAAGGGCCGTTGGCCAAGTCGAAGGGCAGCAACGACTGGCGGGTGGCGGCCTGTGTCACCGCCTGCTCGCGCTCGGCTGGCGCCAGGGCGCTGAGGTCTGATTGCTCGATGGCCAGCGGCGACTGTGCGGCCACTTGCAACAGACTATCATCCGCCTGGCGCTGGAACACCGTGCGCAAAGTCTCATGGCGGGCCACCAGGCTGGCGAACGCCTGCTCAATCGCCGGCAGGCTCAACGCCCCTTTCAGCCGCACCGCCCCCGGCAGGTTATAGGCGCCACTGGCAGGGTCCAGTTGCCACAGAAACCACATCCGCTGCTGCGCGTAGGACAGCGCCTGCCGGTCCTCGGCCTCCACTCCTGCAGGAATCGGAAACCGCGAGAACTCCACCCCTTCCCTCTGCAGCGCCTGGAGGAACATCTGGCGTTTTTCCAGGGGCAACCCGATAAACCGGCGAGCAAGTTTCAAGGAGTCTTCAGCGTTCATTTCTTGGGATCCGGGGCAATAGGCAGGAAGCACAAAGGCACGTCGTCCCTATAAAACGAATCTGGAGGGGAAAAATTAGCGGGGGATTTGGGGCGCAGGCAACGGTGTCATCAAGGGTTACATCAAACACCGAGCGGCTCGGCGAGGCTGTCCTATCATTGACTCAACCCATCAATTGCAACTACATTTAGTTACAGGCAAGGATCGCCGTGTCGAAAAATGAAAAGCTGCTGGCCAAACTGCTCAATGAACAATCGGCCTTTACCTGGCCCGAACTGGTAACGCTGCTGCGGCGACTGGGTTACACGCAAATCGAAGGGGCAGGTAGCCGGGTCAGGTTCGACATAGGCGACCCCAGTGCAATGATCACCCTGCACAAGCCTCACCCCGGCAACGAACTGAAACACTACATTCGGCGCCAAATCATCGAACAATTGAAATCAGGAGAACTGATTCAGTGAACAACCAGCTGAAACACAAAGGCTACATCGGCTCCATCGAAGCCAGCATCGAAGACAACTGCCTGTTCGGAAAGCTGCTTTTCATCAAGGCCCTGGTCAGCTACGAGGGCAAAACCGTCGCTGAACTGGACGCCGCCTTTTGCACCGCCGTGGACGACTACATCGAGACCTGCCAGGCCCTTGGGCAAACACCGGAGAAGCCCTGCAAGGGTTCGTTCAACGTCCGTGTCGGCCATGACCTCCACCTGGCCGCCGCCCTTGCCGCGACCCGGCAAAAAGTCACGTTGAACGATCTCACGCGGCAGGCGCTGAACGAATTCCTGCAACATCGCGGCGCACTGGTGACCGGGTAATCACCCCAACCGCCGATACCCCAACACCGCCGCCCCAAGCACCACCGCACCCGCCGCCAGCGCCACCCAGAACCCGCTTGGGGCGCCGAAGTTGTCGATCATCCAGCCAGAACTGGCGGCGCCAATGGCCACGCCGATGCTCAGGCCGGTGATCAGCCAGGTCATGCCTTCGGTCAGGCGGCTCGGCGGGACGATTTGCTCCACCAACGCCATGGACACGATCAATGTCGGGGCGAAGAACAGCCCAGAGATGAAGATCGCCGCCGCCAACCCGGGAATGTTCGTCACCAGCAGCAACGGCAACGTCGTGATCGCCGTGGCCACGCCGCAGTACAGGAACTGGCGAGGCAACGGGGCTTTCAATTTCAGGGCACCAAACGCCAGCCCGGCCAGGCACGAACCAATGGCGTACACCGACAGCACAATGCTCGCGGCGGCTGGCTGGCCTTGATGCTGGGCGAAGGCGACGCTGACCACATCCACCACCCCAACGATGACCCCCATGGCCATCAACAACACCATCAGGATCAACACCGAGGGCGAGGCAATCAGCCAACGGCCCTGTTCGGCGTGGTGTTCATGCACCGGTGGTTCGGTCTGGCGTTGCAGCACAAAGGCGGTCACGCCCACTGCCAAAAACAGCGCGGCAATCAACGGCCCGGCTTCGGGGAACAACAGCACGCACAAGCCCACCGACACCGGCGGACCGATAATGAACACCACCTCGTCGAGCACCGACTCCAGGGCAAACGCGGTTTGCAACTTGGGCTGGCCGCGATACAGCTCGGTCCAGCGCGCCCGCACCATGGCCGACATGTTGGGCATACAACCGGCCAGGGCAGCGAAGATGAACAGCGTCCACGTCGGCGCCTGCAAGCGGGTGCAGAGCAACAGCAGCAACAACGCACCGCCGCCGATGGAAGCCGCCACCGGCAACACCCGGCCCTGGCCATAACGGTCCACCAGCCGCGAGACCTGAGGCGCACAAAACGCGGTGGCCAGGGCGAAGGTGGCCGTCACCGCACCTGCCAATCCATAACCGCCGTGCACTTGCGACAGCATAGTGATCAAGCCGATCCCGGTCATGGAGATCGGCATGCGGGCGAGCATCCCCGCCAATACAAAAGCCCTGGAACCTGGCGCCTGGAATAGCTCGGCGTAGGGGTTTGCCATGGTGTGTAACCTCTTCCTGAGCGCCCTGAAATTTGCTATTCGAGGTATTCGGGGCAAAATACATACGGTGCGTATGTGACAAATCATGCGTAACATACGCGCCGTATGTCAATCGTCTATTGTGAGCCTTACCCATGAGCCGAGCCCGTGCCGACATGATCGAAGACACCCGCGCCCGCCTGATCGCCAGCGCCCGTCACGCCTTCGCCACGCAAGGCTACGCCCAAACGTCGATGGATGATTTCACCGCCCGCGCCGGCTTGACCCGGGGAGCGTTGTACCATCATTTTGGCGACAAGAAAGGCTTACTGGCGGCGGTGGTTGCGCAGCTGGACGGTGAAATGGACGCGAGCCTGCAGCGTATTTCGGAACAGGCCGATCACCCTTGGGAAGGGTTTTGCGAACGCTGCCGGGCCTATTTGCGTATGGCTCAGGATCCCGAGATCCAGCGCATTGTGCTGCAAGATGCACCGGCGGTGTTGGGCGCCACCGACCAGCAGCAATGCGTGGACTCGCTGCGCCAGCTGCTCGATGACCTGATGCAAGCGGGCCTCATCGAGCAGGCGTGCAGCCAGGCGTTGGCGAGGCTGATCAATGGCAGCTTGGTGAGCGCATCGTTGTGGATCGCCCAGGATGGAGACTCGGGTGCGCGGCTGGAAGAAGCCTTGCAAGGGCTGGAGTTGTTGCTGCGAGGTTTGAAGCCCAAAGCCGTTCGCTGAACCAGTGCGGGGGGAGTTGTCAGGATCAGATGGGGGGCATATCCGTTATTCAGGTAACGGCCACCTATGGTTCCGCTCTTACAGCAGCTCACTTTGGAAAAGCCCGAATGCCGGCCCAGCCCAAAGTAAGCAAAGGGCTCTGCCCCGCCTGTCGGCACCTCGCCTAGGCTCGGTGTTCCCTCACTCCGGCATCGGGCTGAATGGGGCAGTCAGATCAAAAGCAAAAGCACAGCGGCCTACCGACCGGCTTGAGTGTTAAAAGCAAAGGCAAGATCCAGAGCGAAAACAGAGCTGCTTTTCTGTGGGAGCTGGCTTGCCTGCGATGCAGACACCTCGGTGCATCAGGTACACCGAGTTGATGCCATCGCAGGCAAGCCAGCTCCCACATTTGACCGTGCCCGCTTTAGCTTTTGATTTTGCTTTTCAACACTCAAGCCGGCCGGTAGGCCGCTGTGCCCTTGATCTGCTTTTGATCTTGATCTTAGGCGCCCCGTTAAACCACGCTGGCCGAACGCAGGCTTTGGAGCGTGGGTAACCTGGCAGGACGCCAGGTTAGCCGTCCTGGGCCAGGGATGGCCCATGACGGCGGCCCACGGTCCAAAGCCGGAGTGAGGGCACACCGAGCATTAGCGAGGTGCCGAGTGGTGGGGCAAGAGCGTTTTGCTTACTTTTGCGCTGTTCAAAAGTGAGCCGCTGTAAGAGCGGAACCCATATCAGCCGTTACCCAAATAACGGATATGTACTCAGCCCCCCCAAACCATAAAAACACACCCGAAACATTGCACTCACTTGAGTCAACCACAACATCGGCCCTAGGTACGCCGCAACATCAACGCCGCCACCGCACACGCCGCCAACGCCACACAGGCCAGAAAGAACGCATCACTGTAGGCCATCAAAAACGCCTGATGGCGCACACTCTGGTCCAGCAGACTCAGCACCACCTGATGCTCCGGCAACTGCTCCTGCAGCACCCCGTCACCGGGAAGTTGCTGTTGCAGGGCCGAGTCAAACAGCGTCACCGACTCACCGATCCGCGCCGAATGCACCCGCTCACGCACCACCACCAACTGCGCCAGCAACGCTGTTCCAACGGCGCCCCCCAGATTGCGCAACATCGAGAACACCGCCGACGCCGACCCCGCCTGCGCCTTGGCCAGCCCATGCACGGCCAGCACCGACAACGCCACCATGATCAACGGCTGGCCCATGCCCCGCACCACGATCGACGGCACGATCACATTGCTGGCGCTGTCCGCCGACAGATGCGCGCCCATCCAGCAGCCCAAGGCCATGATCGCGAACCCCGAAGCCACCAGCATTTTTGCACTCACCCACTTCATCAACCGCGGCAGGAACGGCGCCATGATCAGTTGCACCAGCCCATACGCAATCAAGCTCACGCCAATTTCACTGGCGTTGTAGTGCTGCAATTGCGACAGGTAATTGGGCACCAGAAACACCAGTCCATAAGTGCTGGCGCCGAAGATAAACATCGCCACGCTGGCCACGCCAAAGTTGTAGTGTCCCAACAGCCGCAGGTTGATAAAGGCATGCTTGCCCCACAACTGACGCGCCACAAACCCGATCAAGCCAATCACTGCCAGCAGCGTCATCCACACGATAAAGGGCGAGCCGAACCAGTCCTTGCGCCCGCCCTCCTCCAGCACGATCTGCAACGCGCCCAGGCCCAGCACCATGCAGCCGATGCCCAGCCAGTCGCCCTGGCGCAACAGGCCCAGCTTCATCGGCTGGCGGTCGATGGACCATGCCACCGCCGCCAACAAAGCAATCCCCGGGAACAGTTGCAGGTAGAAGATCCAGCGCCAGGAATACGCGTCGGTCAGCCAGCCGCCAATCGACGGCCCGGCGGCCTGGGCCACGCTGTTGGCCAGGCTGAACAAGGCCATGCCCAGCGGGATCTTGCTGGCCGGCAGCTCAGTGATGATCAACTGGAATGACAACGGAATCAGCACCGCGCCGGCCGCGCCCTGCACCACCCGGATCAGGATCATCACTTGCAGGTTGGGCGACAGCGAACACGCCACCGAGGCCACCAGGAATATCCCCGAGCCCCACAGCATCACCCGGCGCAGGGAAAACACCTGCACCAGCCACGCCGTGAGGGGAATCATGATGATTTCCGCCACCAGGTAAGCCGTGGAAATCCACGAGCCCTCCTCAAAGGTCGCGCCCAATGCGCCTTCGATTTCCGGCAGCGCGGCGCTGGTGACGTGCACGTTCATCCCGGCCATGAAGCAGCCGAACAGCCCGCCGATCACCGCAACCCAGGCGCGAAACGGCACACGCCCTTCAGCCTCCATGGACATGCTCCTGGCTCGCAGCAGGACGGGTGTCGACCGTGGCGATGACCGACATGCCCGGCAGAACCCGAGATTCGCCAGGCTCCAGGCGGATTTTCACCGGAAACCGCTGGACGATTTTGGTGAAGTTGCCGGTGGCGTTGTCCGGCGGCAGCAAGGCGAACACGGCACCGGAGCCAGGGGCGATGCTTTCCACTTTGCCGTGCCACTGCGCGCCGGCAAAGCTGTCCACCGCGATCTCCACTGACTGCCCCGGCGCCATGTGCTGCAGCTGGGTTTCCTTGTAATTGGCAATCACATAGGCCTGCTCCACCGGCACCACCGCCAACAATGGCAGGCCGGGCATCACGTATTGCTGGCGACGAACCTTGCGCTGGCCCACCACGCCGTCGAAAGGCGCGCGAATCTCGGTGTCCTTCAACGCATTACCGGCCAGGGCGATATTGGCCTGGGCCTCGCCGATGCGTGCCTGATGCTCGACGATTTGCGCCTGCGCCTGTTGCCGGCGCGCCTGCAACACCTGCAACTGCGCCTGCTGCCGCGCAACTTGGGCGCGGGCTTGTGCCAGGGCCGCCTGGGCTTTGGCCTGGCTGGCACTGACGGTTTCGAGGTGCTGGGCGCTGGCCACCTGTTGTGCGACCAACTCACGATAACGCTGATAATCGAGTCCCGCGCGCCGGGCCTCGGCCTCGCCACTGCTCAACGCCGCCTTTGCCTGGGCAATGCGTTGCTGCTGCTCACCCATTTGCGCATCGAGGGTTTGCAGCGAGGCCTGTTGCGCTGTCGCTGCCGCCTGTACTTGCTGCAACTGCGCCTGGGCGCTGTTCAGGCGCTCGGTGAAATCCCGGTCGTCGATACGCACCAGCACATCGCCGGCCTTGACCGGCTGGTTGTCTTCCACCAGCACCTGGGCCACATACCCGGCGATCCGTGGGCTGATGGCGACCCAATCAGCGCGTACATAGGCATCATCGGTTTCTTCCAGAAAACGCCCCCACTGCCACCAATACCCGGCAAAGGCTGCCAGCCCCAGCAACGTAGCGAGGGAAGCCGTGGTCACCAGGGCGCGACGATGGCGTTGCATAACGGTCAGGCGAATCGGTTCAACAGCCTGGTTCATGGCTTGGCTCCATTGACAGCGACAGATAAGGGGGCGGTTGGATCGTCACGTTGCCAGCCGCCACCGAGGGCCTGGAACAGGTCGATCTGGCGATTGATCAGGCGCAGGTCGGACTCGGCCACGCGGGCCTCAAGGCCCACCAGGCTGCGCTCGCTGTCCAGCAGTTGCAGGGCGTCCAGCGCGCCGGCGTGGTAGCCACGGGAGGCCAGGTCGAAGGCGCGGCGGTTGTTGTCCAGCGCGGCGGCCAGGGCCTCGCGCCGCTGCTGTTCGCCCTGGTACAAGGCCATGGCCTGCTCGACCTGCTTCAACGCGTTGAGCACCGTGCCGTCAAACTGCGCCAGGGCCTGGCGTGCTTCGGCCTGGCTCTGCTTGACCCGCGCCTGGGCGATCTGCCGATTGGGAAAGCGCCAGGACACCAGCGGCCCGACGGAATACACCGTCGCGTAGCGGTCACCGAGTTTGCCCAGGCTGCTGGCGGATGAACCGAGCATCGCGCCAAAGGTAATTCGCGGGTAAAGCTCGGCCCGCGACAGGCCCACCGTCGAGGTCGCCGAGCGCAGTTGCCCCTCGGCACGGCGAATATCCGGCCGCCGTTGCACCAGCGACCAGCCCTCGCCCACCGGCAACGCGGCCTGCAACTGCGGGCTGTGGGCACAGCTGCGCGGTGTGACCTGCTCGGGCGGCAACCCGCTGAGCACGGCCAACTCATACAATGCGCTGCTGCGCCGGGCCTTGAACATTGGCAGCGGTGCACGGGTTTCTTCCAGCAGGCCTTGCAAGCGAGTCAGGTCCAGGTCCGTCGCCGCGCCAGCCTTCTGCAGCTTTTGCGTGACCGCGACGCTCTGCTCCAGCAACTGCACCGAGTGCACCTGCACCTGCTCCTGCAATCCATAAACACAGGCCTGGGCATACGCGCGGGCCGTCTGCGCGGCCACCGTCACCCGCAACTCGTCTTCCAGCGCCCGCGCCACCCGGGCATCGGCCCGTGCCGCGGCAATGCGATAACGCACCTCGCCCCACAGATCGAGGGTGTAGCTCAGGGAAAACTCAGGCGTGTGGCTCCATTCGGCACCGGCATGACCGTTGGTGGCCTGGGCCAGGGTCTGGTCATCCCGGCTGCGACCGTAGGCCAGGCCATAGTCCAGAGAGGTGGACGGCAGGCGCTCGCCGTCCACCTGCTCCAGCCGCGCCAGCAACGCGTCGACATGGGCGGCAGCGGCTTCAAGGTCTTTATTCTGGCGCAAGGCCCGCGCCACCAGGGCGTCCAGTTGCGGGTCGCGGTACAGCTGCCACCAGCGGGAGGGCAACGCCTCCGCCGACTCGACGGATAGCCGCGGCGCGGGCTGCGCCGTGACGGTCGACGGCTGGCCGGACACGCCACTGCACCCGGTCAGCACACTCAACAGGGCGATGGGCATCCATGGATGAAAAGATTGGCTGTGCATCACAAGGCTCGCTCAAGAAGGAGCCTTGCAGATTAGGCAGGTGGCCTGTCCGATTCGCCCGCGTCAGGGCCATGTATCGTCGCTAAACGGACAATAGCGTTACTCGACGCAACACTAAGCCCCCGGCCGGAAATGACTCGGCGGATACCCCAACGACTTGCGAAACATCGCACTGAACGCACTCGGGCTCTGGTAACCATGCTCCAGCGCCACCTCTAAAATCGACACGCCCTGGGCCAGCAGTTTCAAGCTCAAGGCCAACCGCGCGCGCTTGCGCCATTCACCGAAACTCATACCCAATTCCCGCTGGAACACCCGGCTCAGGGTGCGGGCGCTCATGTTCAGGCTGTCGGCCCAGGATTCCAGGCTGCTGTCATCAGAGGGGTTGCGGATGAAATGCGTGCACAGCCTGGCTAGCCGTACTTCGCCGGGCACCGGCACGTGCATCGCCACCACCGGCGCGGCGAGCAGTTCCATGCGGATCAACTCGATCATGGCCTGCAGACGCGGGCTGTGGTGCCCGGCAATCTGCGTGGCGGCGACGATCAGCTCCCGCAGCAACGCCGACACTTCGATCACCTGGCAGGTGCGCCCCAGTCCCGGCTCGGCCTCGGGCAACAGGAACAGCGTGCGCATATGCACTTCGCCGGCCATGCGGATTTCGTGCGGGGTTCCGGCCGGCACCCACAGCGCATGCCCGGACGGCACCAGCCAACTGCCCTGGGCGGTGCTCACCACCATCACCCCGGACACGCCATGGATCAGCTGCGCCTGGGCATGGCAATGGGGGTGCACCACGTCGTCGTTGCGGTAATTGTCGGCATAGGCTTCAAGCCAGGGGCGGGGTTGGCGGTTCATCGGATCAGGTCTCGCATCAATCAGGCGTTGATTCTAGCGAAAAGTCCTGTGGCATAAACGATAGATATAGACAGCCATCGTCGCATTCCAGACAGCCGGTGAACTTGTGGCCCACCCTGTCAGTCAGCTAATTGGGCACTCTGAAAAAGGTTGGGTGGGCGATGCGCATTTCATTGGATCAACAGGTGGCGCTGGTAACCGGTGCCAGTTCCGGAATTGGCGCGGGGGCCGCCAAGGCCCTGGCGGAGGCTGGAGCTGCCGTGGTGCTGAACTACAACGCCCAGGCCGCGCCGGCTGAAGCACTGGCGGCGCAGATCAATGCCAACGGTGGCCGGGCGATTGCGATTGGCGCCGATGTGTCGAAAGAAGCCGATGTGGAGCGGCTGTTTGCACAAACCCTAGAGGCTTTCGGGCACCTGGACATCCTGGTAGCCAACTCGGGCATGCAGAAAGACGCCGCTGCCGTCGACATGACCCTCGACGACTGGAACACCGTGATCGGCGTCAACCTCACCGGCCAGTTCCTCTGCGCCCGCGCCGCCTTGCGCATCTTCAATCGCCAGGGCATCCGCGAAGGGGTGTCCCGGGCCGCCGGGAAAATCATCCACATGAGTTCGGTGCATCAGGTGATTCCCTGGGCCGGCCACGTGAATTACGCCGCGTCCAAGGGCGGTGTGGAAATGCTGATGCGCACCTTGGCTCAGGAAGTCAGCCAGCAGCGCATCCGCATCAACGGCGTTGCGCCGGGGGCGATCCGCACGGCCATCAACCGCGCCGCCACCGAAGGCACGGCCGAGGTGGAGCTACTCAAATTGATTCCCTATGGCCGCGTGGGTGACGTCGAAGATGTCGCCAATGCGGTGGTGTGGCTGGCCAGTGATGCCTCTGACTACGTGGTGGGCAGCACCCTGTTTATTGATGGCGGCATGAGCCTTTATCCGGAGTTTCGTGGCAATGGTTGATCTGAAAAACGAACCACAAAGTGCCATTGATGCCCACGGCATCATCGGCGACATGCGCAGCGCGGCGCTGGTGAACGATAAGGGCAGCATCGATTTTTTCTGCTGGCCGGAGTTCGACAGCCCCTCGATCTTTTGCTCGTTGCTGGACTCCCCCGCCGCCGGCATCTTCCAGCTCACCCCGGACCTGCCCGACGCCCGGCGCGAGCAAATCTACCTGCCGGACACCAACGTGTTGCAAACCCGCTGGTTGAGCAATGAGGCGGTGGTGGAAATCACCGACTTCCTGACGATTAGTGAGGAAGTCGACGACCTACCCATCCTGATTCGTCGGGTACGGGTGGTCAGCGGCAAGGCGCACATCCATATGCGCTGCGCGGTGCGCCATGACTATGCCCGCGCCCAGACCCGGGCCACCCAAGATGACGGCGACGTGTTGTTCGAGGCCGCAGACCAACCCGGCCTGCGCCTGGCTGGCAGCCACGCCATGCAGCTGGAAGGTGATGCCGCCGTGGCAAGCTTTGACCTGGGCCAGGAAGAAGGCGCCGAATTTGTCCTCGGCGGCCTGGACGATGTACGGGTCAAAAACGACTGCACCGACCTGTGCCTGGAGCGCACCCTGAAGTTCTGGCGCGGCTGGATCGCCCAGTCCAACTACCGTGGGCGCTGGCGCGAGATGGTCAATCGCTCGGCCCTGGCCTTGAAGCTTTTGACCTCGCGCAAACACGGTGCAATCCTCGCCGCCGCCACCTTCGGCCTGCCGGAAACACCCGGCGGCGAGCGCAACTGGGACTACCGCTACACCTGGATCCGCGACGCCTCGTTTACCGTCTACGCCTTTATGCGCCTGGGGTTTATCGAAGAAGCCAACGGCTACATGCGCTGGTTGAAAGGCCGTGTGGGTGACTGCTGCGATCAGCCGATGAAAATCAACATCCTGTACGGCATCGACGGCCGCCAGGAATTGCCGGAAACCGAGCTGAGCCACCTCAGCGGCCACGGCGGTGCGCAACCGGTGCGCATCGGCAACGAGGCCTACGACCAGGTGCAACTGGATATCTACGGTGAGCTGATGGACGCCGTATACCTGGTCAACAAATACGGCGAAGCCATCTCCCACGAGGGCTGGAAACACACGGTGGAAGTGGCCGACCAGGTCTGCGAAACCTGGAACCACAAAGACGTCGGCATCTGGGAAATGCGCGGCGAGCAGCATCACTTCCTGCATTCGCGGCTGATGTGCTGGGTGGCCCTGGACCGGGCGATTCGCCTGGCGTCCAAGCGCTCGCTGCCGGCACCGTTTGCCCGCTGGGACCAAACCCGCCAGGCGATTTACGCGGATATCTGGAGCAACTTCTGGAACGAAGAACGCGGCCACTTTGTGCAGCATATCGGCAGCACGGCACTGGACGGCTCAATGCTGTTGATGCCACTGGTACGCTTCGTCGCGGCGACGGACCCGCGCTGGTTATCAACGCTGGAAGCGATCCAGAAAAGCCTGGTGCGCGACGGGATGGTTTATCGCTACCGCAACGACGACAGCCAGATTGACGGCTTGCAAGGCACCGAAGGCGCGTTCGCGGCGTGCTCGTTCTGGTACGTGGAATGCCTGGCCCGGGCCGGGCAAGTGGAGAAGGCGCATCTGGAGTTTGAACAGTTGCTGCGCTATGCCAACCCGCTGGGGTTATATGCCGAAGAGTTCGATAACCAGGCACGGCATTTGGGGAATACGCCACAGGCGTTGAGCCATTTGGCGCTGATCAGCGCGGCAACGTTCCTGGACCGGAAGTTGAGTGGGGTGAAGACGGTTTGGCAGCCTTGAGGCTGAGCACAATCTGCAGGCAAATGAGTAACCCTGTGGGAGCTGGCTTGCCTGCGATAGCGGTGTTTCAGTCATTGATGTATGAGCTGATCCACCGCCATCGCAGGCAAGCCAGCTCCCACATGGACCGCGCCAGACTTGGAGACGAGGTGTACCCGGTGCACAATGCGTGGTCCCTCGATCCCTGCCAGGATTCCAATGCACCAGGTTCTGCTGATCATCGACGTACAACCCTCTTTCAACCCGCCGGACTGGCTGGTGGCCGGCATCAACGCCCTGCTGGCCCGCATGCCCTCAGTGGCCACCGTAGAGCGCCACGACGAAAGCATCACCCCGTTCGCCCGCCAACTCGGCTGGCAGCCGGCGCCCGACGACGACAGCCTGATCGCCGCCGACCATATCTTCATCAAACACGGCTACGCGCCCACGCCCGAGACCATCAGCCACCTCAAAAGCCTCGCGCCGGACCGAGTACTGGTGTGCGGCATCCAGACTGACACCTGCGTACTCGCGGCCGGGTTTGCGTTGTTTGACGCGGGCCTGCAGCCAACGCTGATCAGCGATTTGACCGTGGGTTCGTCGCTGGATCGCTCGGGGAAACTGGGCGCGGATTTGTGGCGGCATCACTTCAAACACGTCATCAGCCACGCAGAGATTTAAGTCAGCCCCTCACTGTGGCGAGGGAGCTTGCTCCCGCTGGGTCGCGAAGCGGCCCCAAAAAGCTCAACGCCATCTAACTCAAAGAACACAGTCAACAAAACCTGGGGCTGCTGCGCAGCCCAACGGGAGCAAGCTCCCTCACCACAGGTTATTTGGCAAACATCACAAGATGTGTGTATATCGGTTTCACCATCAAGGCGAACCTTCGGCCCATGCTGAGTTGGACCGAGACCTGGCAAAGCACTGGCTTAAGGAGCAAGGACGCATGACCGATCTTCATCAGGAATTCGAACGCAGTCACCTTTACCACAAGGCGCGTATTGATCGGCGCTCTGCCGACGCATTACTCGGCGTCACTGCCGGCCTGGTCGCCGACGGAAACATCAATCAGATGGAAGCAGAGTTTCTTAAGACCTGGATAGAAACCCATCTGCTCCAGTTGGAAGACCCGGTAGTAAACATTCTTTATCAGCGCCTTGCCAGCATGCTGAGTGACGGTGTTCTCGACGCGGAAGAGTCCGCAGAACTGTTGGAAATGCTGCATCAGTTTTCCGGTATCTCGGTGGGGTCACCTCAACGCCCCTCCTCTGTCAGCAGCCTGCCGCTGAACAATCCGGCTCCGACACTGGAGTGGCAGGACCGGACTTTTTTGTTTACCGGAGTCATGGCGTACGGGCCTCGCAAGGAATGTGAGTTACTTGTCGTAGAACGCGGCGGCCTTATCGGCAACTCGGTGAGCAAGAAGGTTCATTTTCTCGTGGTCGGGAGCGTTGGTAATGAACAATGGCTCCATAGCTCATATGGAACAAAGATCAAAAAAGCCGTCGAGTTAAGAAATAGCGGTATTCCGATCGCTATCATCAGTGAAACCCATTGGCAGCAGGTGTTGTTCGGTTGATGCCCATTATCTCCATCCTGATTCACGTCCCCGACTGGCGTGCCGCCACGGAGTGGTACGCCGCGGCCTTCCCTACCGCCACGCGCATCTACCATGAGCACGACGATTTCGGTCACTTGGACGTGGACGGCGTTGCCCTCGAAATCGTGAATGCAGACAACAAGGTCGCCAGCGGCGCGGCCGGGTCGGTGGTGTATTGGCGGGTGACGGACCTGCTTCACGAGGTACAGCGACTGGTCACGTTAGGCGCCACGTTGTATCGCGGGCCAATGGAAGTCGAGGGCGGCGAGTGGATGTGCCAGATGCGCGACCCTTGGGGTAATTGCATCGGCTTGCGCCAGGCCGGTCTAGACAAGTCAAGCAATTGCAGCCTTTCGAACCACACTCCGTAACCGGTTTGGTCTACAGTTCCAACACTTTCCCTCCCCCTTGGAGCCTCCATGCCCACCCTCCAAATCCGCACGCCCATGCTCGATATCGCCTACGAAGCCCATGGCCCGGAAGGCGGCGAGGTGGTGATTCTGCTGCACGGTTTTCCCTACGACCCTCGCGGTTATGACGAGATCGCTCCGGTGGTCGCCGCACGTGGCTGCCGGGTGCTGGTGCCGTACCTACGGGGTTATGGCCCGACGCGTTTTATCAACGATCAGGTGATGCGCTCCGGTCAACAAGCGGCGCTGGCCAAGGATTTGCTGGATTTCATGGATGCCCTCTCCATCGATAAAGCCACGCTGGTGGGCTATGACTGGGGCGGACGCGCGGCGTGTATTGTTGCGGCGTTATGGCCTGAACGGGTGCGAGGCCTGGTGACGGGCGATGGCTACAACATCCAAGACATTGCTGCGTCGATCAAGCCTCGGGCGCCGGAAACGGAGCATCGGCTGTGGTATCAGTTTTACCTTCATACCCAACGTGGGGTCGACGGACTGACCGCCAACCGGCGTGAGTTCTGCCAGTTGCTGTGGGCGCTCTGGTCGCCGTCGTGGGCCGAGGGGCCAAGCCTGTATGGCAAGACGGCACCTTCGTTTGATAACCCGGATTTTGTCGAGGTGGTGGTCCACTCTTACCGTCACCGCTTCATGTACGCGCCGGGTGATCCGGCCCTGGAAAGCATCGAGCAGGCGCTGGTGCAGCCACCGCCGATTTCGGTGCCGAGCATCTCGTTGTGCGGCGCCGATGACGGCGTAGGTCCGGCCCCGGTTGAAGATGACGACCTGGAAAATTTCAGCGGGTTTTATCGGCGCGAAGTGTTGGCCGGTGTGGGCCACAATATTCCCCAGGAAGCGCCCCAAGCGACCCTTGAGGCGATCTTCGAATTGCTGAGCCTCAGCCCCCGGCCGAGATCCTGAAGCTGAACACGCTGCCCTGCCCCAGCACGCTTTCAGCCCACAAGGTGCCGCCGTGGGCCTCGATGATGCCGTGGGAAATGTACAACCCCAGGCCGCTGCCGGTGGGGTTGCCCACGCGGGAGGTCCAGTAGCGTTCGAAGATATACGGCAACTGCGCCGGGTCGATGCCGACGCCGTTGTCGCACACCCGGAACAGCACCTCATCGCCCGCGGCCTCGGCAATCACCTCGATCACACCGCCCACCGGAGTGAATTTCAGGGCGTTGCCCAGCAGGTTGGAAAACACCTGGAACAGTCGCTCAGGGTCGGCCTGCACACACAGCCCGGGCGCGGCGCTCCAGGTCAGGTCTACACCCTTGGCTGCCGCCAGCGGCTGCCACATCGAGCAGATCTGTTCCTGAGTCGCGGCCACATCGAGCGATTGCAGCGAAACGCTGTAGCGCCCGGCCTCGATACGCGAGATATCCATCAGGTCTTCCAGCAGGGTGTTCATGCGGGACGTCGCGTTTTGCATGGTTTCAATCGCGGTGGCGAGGCGACGATTGGCCTTGCTGCCGTCAGCGGGCACCAGGCTGCGCATCATGCCGCATTGCATCAGCAGGATCGTCAGCGGGCTGCGCAAGTCATGGGAGACCACTGCCACCAGTTCATCACGCGCCCGTACGGCTTCATGTTCACGCTGCACCTGGCGCGCGAGGTCATGCTCGAGGGCATTGCGCCGCAGGCTCTCCACCGCCAGCAATTCCGAGAGCGACCAGTACAGGGCCTTGCCATCGACCTGCTGCTTCCATAGGTCAAACGACAGGCGCGGACTCAAGGTCGTGCTGCCCGGTTCTTGATGTTTGACCGGCTGGCCGCTCCACTCCACCGTGGACTTGACCTCCGGGCGAAACCACATCATTGCGTTGTCCACCGGCTTGGGCAGACAGAACGCCAACAGGCCGCTGGCGTGGGCCTGATAGGCCGCCGCCGGCGGGAAATCCACAGACAGTTGATGGCTGTGCACCACGCCTTTGCCCTGCCCGCGCACCCACTGGTACAAGGCGTGGATTTCAGCACGTTTGGGGCAAACGCCGAACACATGCAGACGCTCTTCCACCAATATCGCCAGGCCACCGGCGGCCGCCAGGTTCACCAACGTTTGCGCGTACGGCAGCAGGCTTTCCATCACATCGCACTGAACGGCCGTCATGGCCGCGACCAACTCTTCGACCATGGCGGCCTTGTCGCGTTGTTGGCGGCGCTCCTGCTGCTCCTGGAGCAACGTGATCTGCATCGACAACAACTGGCCGATGCTGGTGCACGCCGTTCGCAGTTCATGGGGCACACGCAACGGCTCACGGTGACCACAAGTGATCAGGCCCCAGAGCTGGTCGTCCTTGAGCAGCGAAATGCTCATGGAGGAACGCACGCCCATGTTCTTCAAATAATGGCAGTGCACCGGCGACACGCTGCGCAATACGGCGAAGCTGAGGTCCAGGGGCTGGCCGTTGTCGGGGCGCAAGGCCGGCAGGATCGGCACCGGCTGGTACTCGGCGTCGGGAATCACGCGGATCCAGTTCAGCCGGTACAACTCACGAGCCTGGGGCGGAATGTCCGAAGCAGGGAAACATAATCCCAGGTACGGCTGCATGCCCTCGCTGAGGGCCTCACCGATGACCTTGCCATGGCCTTCCTGCTCGAAGCGGTACAAGGTGACCCGGTCATACCCGGTGAGGCTGCGAATCTCGGTGACGCAGGTCTGGTACAAACTTTCCAGCGTCTTGGCTGACTGCAAGCGGCGCAGCGTGCGGGCGAGTTGCCCCACGGCGCGGTGCTCAAGGGCCATGGTCCGCTCCAGCTCGAGAAACAGCAGCCCCTGATGACGATGCAGAAGGATGTCGTAGGCGTACCCATCAAGCGTCAGTTGATGCACCTCCTCTTCATCGGCGTCCAGGTCCGCCAGGGCACGGCTCACCTGCGCTGCGGCCTTGCTACCCAGCACACTGGCCAGCGCCTGGCCCGACGCACTTTCCGCGCCCAGGCCCAGGGCGACGGTCAGGTTGCTGCTGGCTTGCAGTACCTCAAGCGCCGGTTCGCTCAGCGTCAACAACAAGCCGTGGGGCTGGATCGATCCGGGAATGTGGATGGGTTCGTTGGCGCAGTCGTCTATCAGCGTATCGACCGTGCTCATCGCAGCACTCCGCAATGATCCAGCCACTGCTCGAAACAGAGGAAGGTCGACTCGGCAACCTCCACCGCTTCCAGGCGTTCGGCCGGGGATTGCAGCGGGTACAGGCAATCAAGAAAGCGCTGCCACAGTGCGCTGGTTTGTGCTCCGTACACATTCATGAACGCCCCGCCATTGATGGAGCCGACACCAATCTTGATCTCGATCAGGTTGCGCAACACCTGGCCACCGAGGGTTGCGCCTTCCAGCACGTAGAGGGCGCCCAAGGCCTGGGCCACGTTGGTGATGGCGGGCAGTTCGGAGCACAACGGCAAGGCGTCGATCTGCGAGCTTTCCAGGCCCAGCGCCCGCAAATCAGCCTGCAAGTACGGGGTTTTGCTGCGCCGTCCCCATTCCAGGTCAGGGATGATTTCACCCCACGGCGCCAGGGCTCGCTCCAACGGCTGATAGAAGCCGTAATAGGCGCTCATCAGCTCGCGGTACAGCGCCAGGTCCATGCGGGAAAAAGGCAGACGGGTATCGAGGCGTCGGTGCAGCGCAGCGGTCGCCGCGCGTAGTTCGACAAGGACAGGAGGTAGTGAATTCATGAGCTGTGCGCACGCCGGGAAGGTTCAAAACCGCGACGTAGAGGCCTGGGATCAAGACACTGCGCAATGGACTGTGGGTAACATAGCACCTTGATACAAAAACGTACCTATTCGTTCAAGCAGGCCCTGCTTCAACCGGGGGCGCAAAACCGTTCGCGGTAGGCCTGGGGCGTGATCGACACCGCCCGCAGGAAGCTGCGGCGCATGGTTTCTTCGCAGCCAAATCCGCAGTGCACCGCAATGCGTTTGATCGACGCGCTACTGTCCGCCAACTGCCGGCGGGCGGTTTCCACGCGTATCAGTTCGACGGCCCGCGCGGGCGTCTGGCCGGTTTCGGCGCGGTAGTGGCGCACAAAGCTGCGCTCGCTCATGCCCGCCTGGGCGGCCAGTGTGGCAACGTTCAAATCGAGGGTCAGGTGTTCGGCGATCCAGGCGTGCAACTCCGCAAAACGGCTGCCGCCCTTTTGCAGGGACAACGTCACGCTGAACTGCGACTGCCCACCGGGCCGCTTGAGAAACACCACCAGGTGCCGCGCCACTTCCAGCGCCACGGCGCGACCCAGGTCCTCCTCCACCAGTGCCAGGCACAAGTCGATGCCGGCGGTCACGCCGGCCGAGGTCCACAGGTTGCCCTGCTGGATGAAAATCGGATTGGCTTCCACCGTCAGCTGTGGGTATTTGCGCGCGAGTTCTTCGCAGCGAGTCCAGTGGGTCGCCACGCGGCAGCCGTCGAGCAAACCACTGGCGGCCAGCAGAAAGGCGCCAGTGCAAACCGAGGTCATGCGCCGTGACTGGGTGGCTTTTTGGCGCACCCAGTCCACCAACGCCGGGTCTTCGGCGGCCCCGTACACGCCCCAACCGCCTGCGATCACCAGCGTGTCGCACGGCGCATCGGCGGCCGGCAGCGGCTCGGCTACCAGGGCCAGGCCCGCCGAGGTCATCACTGGCTCTGCCTGCGCGGCAATCACACTGACCGCATAGGGCAATGGCAAACCCTGCTGGCGCGCCAGGTCGTTGGCCGAGGCAAACACTTGCAGGGGCCCGGTGACGTCTAGGACCTGCACATTGGGAAAGGCGAGCACGTTGATGACTTTGGGCATGATTGGCGTAATTCGTGGGCTCAATGGCGTATGCGCCAAAGACTAGGTGACTAGAGTGAAGCCGTCCATCCCTTTATCAGGAGCAGTCCCCATGACCTTGCAGATCGGCTTTTTGTTGTTCCCCGGTATCCAGCAACTGGACCTCACCGGGCCTTACGACGTATTGGGATCGCTGCCGGATGTGAAGCTGCATCTGGTGTGGAAGGACCTGGCGCCCGTGACCGCCAGCACCGGTCTGGTGTTTACCCCCAGCACCACCTATGACGAGTGCCCGAGGCTGGATGTGATTTGCGTACCTGGCGGCTCGGGCGTCGGGGCGTTGATGGAAGATGAGCAAACCCTGGCGTTTCTCCAGGCACAAGCCCAGACCGCGCGTTACGTGACCTCGGTGTGCACCGGCTCCCTGGTGCTGGGTGCGGCGGGCTTGCTGCGAGGGCGTCGCGCGACCACCCACTGGGCCTACCACGACCTACTCGCCCCGCTGGGCGCGATCCCGGTGCAGGAGCGCGTGGTGCGTGACGGCAACCTGTTGACCGGCGGCGGGATCACCGCCGGGATCGACTTTGCCCTGACCCTGGCGGCCGAGCTGTACAGCGAAGCGGCAGCGCAACTGGTGCAGTTGCAGATTGAATATGCACCTGCCCCGCCGTTCAATGCAGGCCGGCCGGAAACCGCGCCGCCGCATGTGCTGGAGGAAGCCCGCAAACGCACCGCCGAGTCGCGCAAGACACGAGGTGAAATCGTGGCACGCGCGGCTGCACGGCTGGGTTAAGCATTCGCATGCCCGTGGCGGTCGGCGGGCACCAGATGCCCGATCGTTCCGTCCCCATAGGCCCGCTCCACTTTGGAAATCACCACGTGATAGCCGCCGTACCACCGGCGGTACAGACGCTTGGCTTCCAGATGGGTCGGGTGGCTGGCAAAGGCACGGATTGACGCTTCATCACGCCAGTAATAACTGGCGTTGATCAAACGCCCATCCGCCGAGCGCCACGACTCGGCCCCCACGTATCCCGGCAGCCTTGCCGCCAGTGCGTCGATCAAATCCGTGAGGCGCTGAAACTCGTCATCCCGTTCACCAGGCTTGTAGATAAAGGCTGCGATGTACATGGGTAACGTCCTTTTATAAGTGGGATTTCACGTCGGGCGAGACATCAATGCCAACCGCACGGCCAGCACCATCAGTACGGTCGCCAGGCCCCATTTCTGTAAGCCTGCGCTGCCTGATTTGCCGGCAAAAAACCGGCTGAGCGCCCCGCCGAAGATCCCCAGCACGGTATGAAATACACCGCTGATCAATGTCAGGATGATCCCCAGCACCACCAGTTGCAGCGCGATGGGCCCCGCCTTGGGGCTGACGAACTGCGGCAGGAACACCATGAAAAACAGCAACGCCTTCGGGTTGAGCAAACTGTTGAGCATCGCCCGCACAAACACCCGGCCCAGCGGCACGCGGCTGACGTGGGCCGTGTCCAGGGCGGGCGTTTTCTGTAGGGTCTTGAACACCAGCCACAGCAGGTACAACACCCCGGCGTAGCGAATCAGGTCGAAGGCCGGCGGCCAACTGGCGACCAGTGCGGTCACGCCGGTCGCGGTCAATGCCGTGAGCAGCAGGTCCGCCACGCTGATGCCCAACCCGGACGCCACGCCGCCACGCCAGCCATAGGTCACGCCGTGGCTGATGACGAAAGCCATGTTCGGCCCCGGGGATAACAACAGCAGCAGGACTGCGCCAGAGAAAACAGCCAGGGTTGCGAGGTCGATCATGCTCAAGCCATCCACCGGGAAAGCCTGTAGATTAATCAGCTCACCTGATACAAACAAAAAATTGATCTAGATACGCTTTACACGGGAACGCACCATGGCTCAGGTCCGCTACAAACTGATCGTCGATGAACTGGCCACGCGGATTCGCGCCGGAAAATTGCCGCCGGGCACCCAGTTGCCGACCGTGCGCAGCCTGATGAACAGCCATCGCATTGCTCTGGCGACGGCGTTGCGGGTGTACAGCGAGCTGGAGGCCAGTGGTCTGGTAGTGGGCGAGCCAGGGCGCGGCACGTTTGTGCGCGATACCACCCTGCTGCGAGGCATGGGCCTGGTTCAACAACCGCTGCAACCGGGCACCGTGGACCTGAGCCTGAACTACCCTTCGCTGCCCGGCCAGGCCGAAATGCTGCGAGACGGTTTGCGCGCCATCGCCGCCTCGGGCGACCTCGATGCCCTGCTGCATTCTGCCCCTCAGGGTGGCCGCGCCCATGAGCGGCAGACGGCGGCGCGGCACTTGCGTAATCGGCAGATTCGCGTGGGTGGCGAGCAGGTGCTGATCGTCAACGGGGCGCAGCAAGGTCTCTCTGTCAGCCTGATGGCGTTGCTGCAACCGGGGGATGTGTTGGCGGTTGATGCGCTGACGTATCCCGGGTTGAAAACCCTGGCCCAGTCCCAGCGCATAGACCTGGAGCCTCTACCGCAACCGGCTGGCCATACTGATCTGGATGCACTGGAGGCCTTGTGCAAACGGCGCCCGGTACGGGCGTTTTACTGCATGCCCACCCTGCACAATCCGCTGGGCACGGTGATGAGCGAAACCGACCGCCAACGCCTTGCAGTGTTGGCTGAGCGCTACGATTTTCTACTGATCGAAGACGGCGCCTACGCCTTTCTCGCCGAGCCCGCCCCCAAGCCGTTGTTCACCTATGCGCCGTTGCGCACGGTATACGTGTCCGGCCTGTCGAAGAGCGTAGGGTCGGGGTTGCGGGTAGGGTTTATCGTGGCGCCCCAAGCGTGGGTACCGGCGCTGGAGCAAGCGATTCGCGTCTCGACCTGGAGCACACCGACGCTCACGGTGAACCTGGCGTGCCGTTGGATCGAGTCCGGCGCGGTGGATACGCTGGAGGAACAGAAGCGTCAGGATGCGCGCCAACGCCAGGCGCTGGCCCGGGAGGTATTGCGAGGGTGTGAGGTGATTGCGCATCCGGCGTCGTATTACCTGTGGCTGGTGTTGCCCGAAGGTCTGCGGGCGGATGCTGTGGTGGCCGCGCTGGAGGGCCAGGGTGTGCGCGTCACCAGTGCAGAGCCGTTCGCCTGTACGGCCCATGTGCCGCATGCGTTGCGGGTGGCGTTGGGGTCGATTGATTTGGCGACGTTGAGATTAGCCTTGGGGAAAATTCGCGAGACAATTCGGATATGAATAAAGGGCCAGCAGGCTAAATCCCTTTGATTTGCGGGACGTTTCCGAGACAATCTTTCGGCCTTGTGCCTGTCGGAACCGGTGGCTAGTCTTCGCCCCTTCACTGCTCATCAGTGAACGGGTTTAGTCGCCCGAACCTTCACAAGGCGCATGGTTTCATCATGAGGTTTTATGGTGGCTGTGCGCAGGGCACCTTCGGGTGCGCCGGATTTTCCTTGTGGCCGGTCGACTAACCTGCGTACAGCCGCCACCCATCGTTTAGTCGCGATGGGGGCCGGCTCCTGGTCTCATAAGGAGTTACACCATGAATAAAGCCGTCCCCGACCCACCCAGCGACCTGCTGAAAAACCGCGCCGCGTTCAATCGCGCACTCGAACACTACCTGCCTTCCCAGGGCTTCCACACCGTCAACGAAGACCTGAGTTTCGAAGACGCCCTGCTCTACACCGCGAGCCTGCTCAGCAGCGCCTCGGCCACCGCCCTCGACTGCGGCGAACTGCTGCAAAGCCCCGAGCGGGCGAAGTTGTTGGCGGTGTGGCATTTGCTGGAAATTGCCAAGACCACCGTCGACCGCTCGATTGAGTGTTTGCACCTGCGCAAGGCTTAGCCGCAACCCCGTCAAGCCTGTGTGGGTTTGTGCATCCCGCCAAATCCACACGGCAACGATTGCCCAATCCTCTGGCCAGCGCATAGAATGCGAACCGTTATCAATTAAGACGCCCGCGCCAGGATGCCCATGTCGAGCGACCACCCACTGGACCATGCCGCCATCGGCCAGCTCTACCATGCCCATCATTCCTGGCTGCGCGGCTGGTTGAGCCGGCGTACGGGCTGCCGTGAGCACGCCGCCGACCTGGCGCAGGAAACCTTCGTGCGCCTGCTCAATGCGCGCAAGCAGCAAGCCTTGCTGCAACCCCGCGCCTACCTGAGCAGCATCGCCCGCAGCCTGATGATCGACCAGTATCGCCGCCGCGAACTGGAGCGTGCCTATCTGGAGAGTCTCGCCCATTTCCCGGAAGTCGAGGTGCCGTCGGAAGAAACCCGCCTGCTGATCCTCGACAGCCTGGAGCGCATCGACCGCCTGCTGGACCAACTCAAGCCACGGGTGCGCGAAGCATTTTTGCTGGCGCAACTGGACGGCCTGACCTGCCAACAGATCGCCCTGCGCCTGGGGGTGTCCAAGGCCACCGTGGAGCGCGACCTGGCCAAGGCACTGCACGCCTGTTATCGGTTGCGTTATGCCGAAGGCTAATCCGCCATTGGTGGACCAGGCGATCCAGTGGATGATCAAGCTGCGGTTCAATATTGCCGATGACGCCACCACGGCCGCCTTCGAACGCTGGCTTGAAACCAGTGGCGATCACCAGCAGGCCTGGCAACGGGTCTCGTCGATGAGTGACGAGTTTGCGCAGTTGCCGGCACAGGTCGGCCGCCATGCCTTGCAAGGTGCCCGCCAACGCATCAGCCGCCGTGAAGGGTTGAAGTTGCTCGGGCTGTTCGCCGGTGCCGCAGGGTTGACATGGTTCGGCCGCGACTACACGCCATTGCCCGGCCTGCTGGCCGACTACCGCACCACCACCGGAGAGCGGCGTTGGGTAGCCCTCGACGATGGCAGCCGTATCCAGCTCAACAGTGCCAGCGCCATCGACACAGTCTTCAACACCGAAAGGCGTCTGGTGCAGTTGCGCCAGGGTGAAATCCTGATCGACATGGGCGCCGACGGTAGCGCGCCACGGCCCTTCTGGGTGCAAACCCGCGACGGTTATCTGCGCGCCTTGGGCACCCGGTTCATGGTGCGCGAGGAGCCCCACGGCACCTTGCTCGCCGTGCAAAAAGGCACCGTCGCGGTATTCGCCGACAGCCATCAGGCCAGCGCACGTGGGGTGATACAGCCCGGCGAGCAGATGCTGTTTGATCGAAACGGCTTGCGTCCACCCGCCACCACGGGCCTGGATCCCTGGGCCTGGAGCGACGGTGTGATCAGCGCTCACAACATGCGTCTGGACGATTTCCTCGCGGAGCTGAGCCGTTACCGCAATGGGCTGGTGCGCTGCAGCGAAGCGGTTGCCGGCCTGCGTGTGTCCGGGACTTACCAGTTGGACGATACCGATCAGGTCCTGACCCTGGTGGCACAGGCACTGTCGGTGAACATCACCTATCGCAGCCGTTATTGGGTGACCGTCGCAGCTCGTGCATGACCTTCCGAAAATAAATGAGGTGAATTCTCATCTTCGCTCGACCTGTAAGGAAAGGCCGATCAACAGGCCGATTCTGTCCACTTCCTTCAGGAGCATTCCGCGGTCATGCAAGCGTTCCCCTCCAAGCGTTCTCCCCTCAAGCATGCGGTGCACGCCGCCCTGCTCGGTGCCTGCCTGAACGGCAGCGTCCTGCCCCTGGCCGTCATGGCGCAAACGCCTGCCAGCGACACCCAGGCCCGTGACTGGAACATCGCACCCGGCCCATTGGCCACGGTGCTCGACCAGTTTGCGCGCCAGGCGAGTATCAGCCTGTCCTATGACGCCACCAGCGTCGCCGGCAAGACCAGCCCCGGCCTCAACGGCGCGCTGGACAGCCAACAGGCCTTGAGCCAATTGATCCAGGGCCAGGGCTTGCAAGCCCAACGCCAGAGCAACAACACCTGGCTGCTGTTGCCGCAAGTCGCGGACACAGGCGCGCTGAACCTGGGTGCCACCACCGTGACCGGCGAACACCTCGGCGTCACCACTGACGGCAGCGGTTCCTACACCACCGGCGCGGTGACCATCGGCAAGGGCGCCCACAGCCTGCGGGAAACACCGCAATCGGTCAGCGTCATGACCCGCAAGCTGATCGACGACCAGAACATCACCACCATCGATCAATTGCTGGAACACACCCCGGGCATCACCACCTACGACTCACCTATGGGTGGCAAGTATTTCTATTCCCGTGGTTTCAAGATGCTCGGCCAATACCAGTTCGACGGTGTGCCGTTGGACATCGGCAAAGACTACGTGCAGGCCGACAGCTTCACCGCCAACATGGCGATCTATGACCGGGTGGAAGTGCTCAAGGGCGCAGCCGGCATGCTCAAGGGCGCCGGCACCGCCAGTGGTGCGGTGAACTTCGTGCGCAAGCGGCCACAAGACAAACCCACCACCAGCCTGTCGCTGTCTGCCGGCACCTGGGGCAACTACCGCGCCGACGTCGATACCGGCGGCCCGCTCAATGACAGCGGCACCGTACGCGGCCGCGCCGTGGTCAGCCAACAGAACCGTGGCTCGTACATGGACGTCTCCAAGCGCCAGGACCAAGCTGTCTACCTCGCACTGGATGTTGACCTCTCGCCCGACACCACCCTGGGCATCGGTGCCAGCTACGAAGATGTCGATGCAACGCCCTGCTGGGGCGGTGTGCCGCGCTACAGCGACGGCAAGAGCATTGGCCTGAGCCGTTCCACCTGCCTGGGCCAGGCCTGGAACGACTGGCAGAGCCAACGCACTACGCTGTTTGCCGACCTCACCCACCACTTCAACGACGACTGGCAACTCAAGGTCACGGCGGTGAACAGCCGCAACCTGCAAGACATCAAATACGCCGCCAGCCAAGGCACCGTGAAGTACGGTGATCCGGCGCCAACCGCTGAGATGTACGCTGCGCTGTTTGACTACGACCACCGGGATTTCGGACTGGATGCCTACCTGGACGGTAAGTTCGAAGCGTTCGGTTTGCAGCATGAACTCATCATCGGCGCCAATGGCAGCCGTGGCACCCAGGACGATGTCTACGCGATCCGGAGCCTGCCCGACCGGCAAAGTATCTTCCTGCCCAACCACCACTTCCCGCAGCCCGCCAACGATACCTTCTGGCCCAACATGTACCGGGGCGGCACCGTCAAGGAAACCGCCACCCAGTACGGTACCTACGCCACTTTGCGCCTGAGGCTGGCCGAGCCATTGATGGTGGTGCTCGGCAGTCGCGTCAGCTGGTTCGAAAACCGCCGCCAGTCGAATAACCTCGCCTGGGGCGAATGGGCCCTGCAGGACGCACGCACCAAGGAAACCGGTGAAGTCACGCCGTTCGCCGCGGTGATCTATGACCTCGACGACAACCTTTCGGTGTACGCCAGCTACGCCGATATCTTCCAGCCACAAAGCTCCAACGCCACGGTGACCGGCGCCGCCCTCAAGCCCAAAATCGGCGAAAACTACGAGCTGGGCATCAAGGGCGAATGGTTTGAGGGGCGCCTCAACAGCTCGCTGGCATTGTTCCGCGCTATCGAGAAAAACGCCGCCGAAACCGACTACACCACCCAATGCGGTACCTCGGCAGACGGCTATTGCTACACCGACACTGGCAAGGTTCGCGCACAAGGTGTCGAAGCCGAGTTGAGTGGCGAGTTGCTGGAACGCTTGCAAGTGGCGGGCGGCTACACCTACACCCAGACCAAGAATCTCAACAACATCAACAGCGCCGCAATTGGCGCGGTCGCAAACAGCTACGTGCCGCGACACATGCTGCGCTTGTGGGGCGATTATCAGCTGGACGGAACACTGTCGAAATGGAGCGTCGGCACCGGCGTCAACGCCCAGAGCAGCAACTACCGAATTCAAGGCATCAAACTGGAACAAGCCGGTTATGCGGTATGGAGTGCGCGGTTGGCGTACCGGGTTGATGACACATGGACGGTGGCGCTGAACGGTAACAATCTCTTCGACAAAAATTACTATCAGACGGTGGGAACGGCCGACTGGGGTAATTTCTACGGCGAACCGCGCAACTTCACCGTCAGTTTGAAAGGCAATTTTTAAGGTTAGTACCGCCTCAATGTGGTGACGGACTCACGTCCTCACCACTCGTCGCTTGTCCCCGAAAACTCCCGCGTCCTACCTCCGTCAAAAAAAGGTTTTCCTCCCCGGCAGGAAATTTCCCAAATTTGTTCCTACACTCCAAAACGCCAGCATTTTGTTCTCGAAGAACCCGAGAACCCGACCTAGAAAGTCAACAATTTGTCACGCAGATGATTAGATAATGTGTCTAGATCGATACCCTTATAAAAAAGTCAAAACCTTGACGAACAAGGAAAAGAGAACCATCATTTAGCCATTACCCCGCAAATTCCCTGCAAATAGATAGGTAATTGCGTATTACCCAGCGAAGCAAGCCGTTCGTCTGGCGCCACTTATAAAGCAAGCCCTGCCTTTATGGATGAGCAGCCGAACAAGGAAGCCCTGGTGTGCAATGAGGGATGTTTTTATGCGCGAGAAGTCGTCCGTCGACAGCCTGTTTTTGACCCGGGCCGGTTTTATTGAATTTTTTGTCGTTTTCGTAAAGTTGATGCACGGTCTCACCGCTGTTTTTCCGGCACTGATCCTGCTGTTTTATCCGGAACCGATGGCCTCCGAGTTGCGCGCGCACTTTCTCGGCTTGCTGCTGTTCTTCGCGATCATGACGATTATTTTGTTCCAGGCCATGGGGGTTTACTCCGAGGAGTTGTTCAGCAACCGCCTGCGGTTTCGCACCATGCTGGTGGCCTGGTCTTCGGCCTTTTGCATCCTGCTGTTCATGTACCAGATTCTGCAGATGTTCCCGCAGTTGAGCCCGCGCAACCTGGTGTTCTGGTTTATCACCAGCCTGGCGCTGTTCGGGGTGGAGCGGATGGTGATGCTGCGCCTGTTTCGCAACCTGATGGCGAACGGCAAATACCTGCAACGCACGGTGATCCTCGGCTTCACCGACACCGCCGTGCACGTGGCCGACCACTTGCAACGCAACGGTGATATCCGCTCCGGCCTGATCGGTTTTATCGACGACCGCACCGAGCGCATCCCCAAGGAATTGAGCAACCTGCCGCTGCTGGGAAACACCCGCGACCTGGAAAAGCTGATCCGCTCCGAGCAGGTCAATCAGGTAATGATCACCCTGCCCTGGGCCGCCGAACAGCGGATCAACGGGCTGGTGAAGCGCCTGCGGCAGATGTCGGTCAACGTCATGCTGGTACCCGACATGGCCGCCCTGCGTTACGGCCACAGCCGCATCACCGATGTGGGCGGCATCCTGATGTTCAACACCTCCCATGTGCCGCTGCGGGGTTGGTCGCCGTTTATCAAGCGCTGCGAAGACCTGATCCTGGCGACCCTGGGGCTGGTGGCGTTGTCGCCGATCATGCTGATCACGGCGATAGCCATCAAGCTCGACTCCAAAGGTCCGGTGCTGTTTCGCCAGAACCGTTTTGGCTACAACGACAACGTGATCCGGGTGTTCAAGTTCCGCTCGATGTACGCCGAGATGAGTGACTTCAACGCCGACCGCCAGACCACCCGCGGCGACCCGCGCATCACCCGCGTGGGCCGGTTTATTCGCAAGACCAGCATTGATGAGCTGCCGCAGTTGTTCAACGTGCTGCTGGGCAACATGTCGATGGTCGGCCCGCGGCCCCATGCCACCGCGACCAAGGCGGCCGGGGTGCCCTACGAAGTCGCCGTCAGCGAGTACAGCTCGCGGCACCGGGTGAAACCGGGCATCACTGGCTGGGCGCAAATCAACGGCTATCGTGGTGAAACCGACACCCTGTTCAAGATTCAGAAACGCGTTGAATACGACTTGGAGTACATCTCGAAGTGGTCGGTGTGGTTCGACTTGTACATCGTTTTCATGACGGTCCCAGCCGTCCTTTCGACCAAGGAAGTCTATTGATGAACACCCTCAACGGCTTGATTCCCTGCATTATTTCCGGTGGCTCGGGCACCCGGCTGTGGCCGGTGTCACGGCAGAACATGCCCAAGCCCTTCATGCGCATGCGTGACGACCAGAGCCTGTTGCAGAAGACCTTCCTGCGGGCCAGTCACTTGCCGGGCGTGGAGAACGTGCTGACGGTGACCAACCGCGAGATGCTGTTTCGCACCCTGGATGACTACCGCGTGGTCAACAAGACCCACCTGGCCCTCGACCTGCTGCTGGAGCCATTCGGGCGCAACACCGCCGCTGCGATCGCCGTGGCCGCCCTGCACGTGCAGGAGAATTTCGGCGGCGAGGCGCAGTTGCTGGTGATGCCCGCCGACCACCTGATCCTCGATGAAAGCGCCTTCGCCGATGCCGTCACCCAGGCCCGCGAATTGGCAGAGGCCGGCTACCTGGTGACGTTCGGCATTCAGCCCGACCACCCTGAAACCGGCTTCGGCTATATCGAACAAGGCGATGCACTGGGCCAGGGTTTCCGGGTCAAGCGTTTCGTCGAGAAGCCCGACCTGGCCACCGCCCAGGGTTATCTGGACGGCGGCAAGCACCTATGGAATGCCGGGATGTTCTGCTTCAAGGCAAGCACATTGCTCGACGAGCTTGCGCTGCACGCCCCCGCCGTACTGGACGCCGCGAAAGCCGCCCTCGACCACAGCCACAGCCTGAATAACAACAACTGCCGCCAGCGCGAATTGAACGCTGAAGGCTTCGGGTCGGCGCCCGATATATCGATTGACGTGGCGCTGATGGAAAAATCCGCGCAAGTGGCCGTGGTGCCCTGCGACATCGGCTGGAGTGATATCGGTTCCTGGGACGCGGTGCGCCAGCTCACCCCAAGCGACGCCAATGGCAACCAAGTGAATGGCGAAGCGATCCTGCACGACGTGCATAACTGCTACATCGACTCCCCCAAGCGCGTATTGGGCGCGGTGGGCGTGAGCGACCTGATCATCGTCGACACCCCGGACGCGATCCTGATTGCCGACGCCAACCGCAGCCAGGACGTGCGCTACATCGTCGCCGAGCTCAAGCGCCAGAACCATCCGGCCTTCAGCCTGCACCGCACCGTGACCCGGCCGTGGGGCACCTACACCGTGCTGGAAGAAAGCAGCCGCTTCAAGATCAAGCGCATCGTGGTCAAGCCACGCGCCTCGCTGTCGTTGCAGATGCACCATCACCGCAGCGAGCACTGGGTCGTGGTCAGCGGCGCGGCGATGATTACCAACGGCGACCGTGAATTCCTGATCAACGCCAACGAATCCACTTACATTCCAGCCGGGCACAAACACCGTCTGACCAACCCCGGCATCATCGACCTGGTAATGATCGAAGTGCAGAGCGGCGAGTACCTCGGGGAAGACGACATTGTGCGTTTTGACGACATCTACGGCCGGGCTCCGGCCGAAGTGAAGCAGTGATGCGTACCGCCCTGATCATCCCGACCCGCAACGCAGCCAGCCACCTCGACCGGCTGCTGCCGGCGCTGCGCATGCAAACCCTGCAACCGGACGAAACCCTGGTGGTCGACAGCGCCTCCAGCGACAACACCGTGGCGCGTTTTCGCGAGTTCGGCGTACGGGTCGAAGTGATCGATGCCAAGGACTTCAACCATGGTGGCACCCGCCGCTGGGCCAGCGAACAAGTCGACGGCGACGCGCTGATCGTGATGACCCAGGACGCGATCCCCGCCGAACCCGAGACGTTCGCCAACCTGGTGGGCGAACTGGAACTGGACCCGCTCAACGGCGTCGCCTATGGCCGCCAACTGCCGCACCCGGATGCCGGTGTGCTGGGGGCCCAATCACGCCACTTCAACTACCCGCCGCAAAGCCGCAGCAAAAGCCTGGCTGATGCGCCGGAGCTGGGGATCAAGACCTGCTTCAGCTCGGATTCTTTTTCGGTGTACCGGCGCAGCGCCCTGCAAGCCGTCGGTGGCTTCCCCGCGGATGTGATCGGCAGCGAGGACGCCTACGTCGCCGCCCGCATGCTGCTGGAAGGCTACAAGGTGCGCTATGCCGCCACCGCCCTGGTCTATCACTCCCACGATTACCGTCTCATGGATGAGTTTCACCGCTACTTCGACATTGGCGTGTTCTACGGCCGCGAGCCGTGGATTCGCCAGGCTTTTGGTGATGCCGGCGGTGAAGGTAAACGCTATGTACTGGCTGAGCTTCGAGCTTTACGCGAAGCCGGTGCATTGCACCGCGTACCCGAAGTACTGGTGCGCAGCGCGTTCAAATTGCTCGGCTACCGGCTGGGCCATCTGGAGCGCCAGCTCCCCCTCGCCCTCAAGCGGCGCATCAGCATGTTCCCCGGTTATTGGAGGTGAGCATCATGACCTACAGGAAGACCCCTTTGATGAAACGAACCTTGCTCGTCCTGGCCATGATGGCATTGGCCGCCTGCAATACGCCCGCGCGGATCGTCGCGCCCGATGGCAAGACGGTGAACGAGGGCAAGCAGGCCCTCGATCGCATGGCCCAGTTGCCGCCGGCGGTGGAGCGGATCCGCATCGGCGACCAGCTGCGGATCGTCCGCGATGCCGGGGAAATGCCGACCCTGTCGGCGTTCAACGTCAGCACGATTTACGAGCTGACGCTGTATACCGTGCAGAACGACGGCAAGATCAACTACCCCTTCCTGGGGCCGATCCAGGTGGCGCGGCGCACGCCGGCGGAAGTCGCCGCCGAGCTGAGCCAGAAACTCGCACCGGTGTATCGCGAGCCTCGGGTGACGGTGAACATCAACCAGGCGCCGGGTAACACGGTGATCGTCGGCGGCGCGGTGTTAAACCCGTCGGCTATTTCCATCGCCACCGCCCCGACCATGGAGCAGGCGATTCTCGGTGCCGGCGGCGTGAGTTCGGTGGGCAACGCGAGCATGGTCGCCCTGTTGCGTGAAGACGGACAAGGCGTTTACCACGCCTACTTCCTCGATTTCAGCCAGTACCTGAAGAACGGCGCTCTGGGCCGCAAGCCCGTGGCGCTGCAACGCGGTGACGTGGTGTTTGTACCCAAGTCCAACGTCGGCGAACGGATCCAAGGCGTGGACACTTACCTGAACCAGCTGATCCCCTTCACCAAATCCATTGGTGTGGGCTACAGCTACACCACGAACCACTAAAGGAGCGACATCCCATGATCGAGATCCGTTCTTTTCGTGATCTTCTGCGTCTGTTCTTCATCTTCAAGCACGAGTTCAAACTCGCGGCGCTTGCCGCGCTGGTGATCATTTTGCTGGGGGCGTTCCTGCTGCCGGCCAAGTATGAATCCACCGCGCGGTTGCTGGTAAAACCGGGGCGTGACTCGACGATGCCGATCGAGGTCGACAACCGTCAGCCGATCGTCATGCCGAGTACCCAGCGCGACCCGATTGTCGACGAAGAACGCCTGCTGACCGGGCGCCCCATCGTGCGTGCCGTGGCCGAGCATTACCTGGACGTGATGGACAAGATGCAACCGCCGCAAGGCGTGTGGAAGCGCACCAAGTGGTACGTCAAGAAAGGCATCAGCTCAGTATTCGACGGTGTGCGAGTCGTGCTGGAAACCGTCGGCATCGTCGAGGAAACCACCCCGGTGGAACGCCTGGCGAAAAGCCTGGAGAAAAACTTCGACGTGACCCACGCCATTGGCTCCACGGTGATGGACATCAGCTTCACCTGGGATGATCCGGAAATCGCCCAGGCGGTGGTCAAGGACTGGGTGGAAACCTACATCGAAGAGCGCACCCAGGCGTTAGGCCGCAAGAGCCTGTACGCGTTCTATGAAGGCCAGGTGTCTTCCAGCGCTGCCCAGATCAAGAGCTACAAGGAGCAGATCCTTACGCACTTGAACGAGATTGGCGCGTCGAGCATCACCGATCGCCTGGAAGACTTGTCCGAGCGGATCAACGTGCTGCGTGGCGAAGTGTTCAACTCCACTCGGCTGATCGCTTCCTCCGACGTGGCGTTGCAGAGCACCCGTGACCAACTCAAGGGCCAGCCCAAAGAGGTGACCACGGTTCGCCAGATCGCGTTGAACCCGCAACAACAAGACTTGCGTCGCCTGCTGAACCAGAAGCTCCTGGAAAAAGCCGACATGATGCGTACCTATACGGATAACGCGCCGCCGGTCAAAGCCCTGGACGCTTCGATCCGTGCCATGCAGGCCCAGGTCGCCGGTGAAAGCGACACGGTGCAAAGCTCCGAGAACCGTGCGCCGAACACCCTGGAAATCCACTTGCAACGGGTACTGCTGGATGAGACCAGCCGCAACCAGTCGCTGCGGACGCAGTTGGTGCAACAGCAAAAACAACTGACGGAACTGGAAGCCCAACGCAAGGACGCCCTGGCCATTGAGCCGGAACTGGCGCGCCTGGCCCGTGAGCTGAACGGCACCGAGAAAAACTACGCGCTGTATGTCGACAGCCTGGAAAAATCGCGGATCGACCGTGAACTGGACAAGAGTCAGATCAGTAACATTGCGGTGATCGAAGAAGCCACCCTCAACCCTGGGCGCGTCTTCCCGAAAACCCTGCTGATGCTGTTACTGGCGATTCCGTTCTCCATCGTGGTCGGGCTGCTGGTGATCTACCTGTGCTACCTGCTGGATCAGCGGATCCACGACGGCGGTCTGGTGGAAGGCAAGTTCGGACTGCCGCTGTGGACCACGCTGCCGGAGCTGGATACAAGCACCGCGCAAAGCACCAACGCCTTCAACGCGAGCATTTATCGCCTGTATGGCTTGCTGCCGCTGGAGCGTATTGCCGAACAGGGCCTGACCCTGGGGCTGACCTCGGCGCGACACGGTGAAGGCGTGAGTTTTGTGGTCGAGCAGTTGCGCCAGTTGCTGGAAGAGAACGGCGTGCGGGTACGGGTCGGCGGGATTGAGCCGGCGATTCCGGGCCAGGTGGTCTTGCTGGATGCCTCGGCACTGCTGGACAACCGTGACGCGTTCATCAACCTGCGCCGTGCCGACCTGATCGCGCTGGTGGTGGAAGCGCAGAAAAGCACGGTACCGGTGGTGGAACACGCCCTGTCGATCCTCACCACGGCGTTCGGCAAGGTCGATGGCATCATCATCAACCGCCGCAAGTTCGAGGTGCCGGTCAAGGTGCTGAAAACCATCGCCAAATACCGGGGTTCGTTCTGATGCGCATCGCCCTGCTCGCTCCCCTGCCGCCTGAAAAGAACGGGATCGCCGATTACGCGAACCACTTCAAGACGGCACTGGAGCAACTGGGCGTCGAGGTGGCTACGCCCTTGACGGGCGTGGTCGGCAGCACGGCGTCGATCAAGCAAGCCATTGCCGGTTTCGACTGGCAGGGGGTTGATCTGGTCCACGCCGAGCTGGGCGGAGGGCGGCTGGGGGAGTTCCTGGCCCTGCGCGAATTGCGCAAGGCCTACCCTGCGCTGCCGTTGACCGCCACGGTGCATGACCCGGAACGCATGGTCTGGCGGCGCGAGCAACTGCCCTTTCCGCTGAACCTGCTGGAATCCTTGCCCAGCCCATTGCCCCAGGCGGCGGTGGTGCTGGCCGATCCCTTGACCCTGCGTGAAGAACGTCACGTCGCCCAGGGCCTGACCCGGCTGGTGACCCTCACCCGCTTGGGCGCCGACTGCCTGACGGCGCGCATGCAATTGCCCGTCGGCAAGGTGGCGGTGATCAACCACGCCAACCTGGATATCCCGCCCGTGGCCTTGCCGCCACTGGACACGCTGCACCTGCTGTATTTTGGTTTTATCTACCGTGGCAAAGGCATCGAAGACCTGTTGCAGGCCCTGGCCGCCGTCTTCGAAAAAGCCCCCGAATTGCGTGACCGTGTGCGCCTGACTCTGGCCGGTGGCACTGCCGCCGAAATGGCGTTTGGCGCAGGCGGCAATTACCTGGAGCAACTGAACAGCCAGATCGCCGAACTTGGCCTGGCAGGCTCCATCGACTGGCGGCTGAATTTGCCCGCCAGCGAAATCCCGCAGACGATCCAGGCGCACCATGTGATGGTGCTGCCGTATCGCGAATCGAAAAAACTCGGCCTGCTGGGCCGCCAGCGTGGTACCAGCGGTGCATTGTCGTGGGCCGCCGCCTGTGGGCGCGGCGCAATCACCTCGGATGCCCGGGCGTTCGCCGAGGAAGTCGCCAGCGGCAATGGCGCCATCTATCCACAAGGCGATGTCGCCGCCTTGAGCGAGCAACTGCTGCTGCTCGCACGCAACCCGCAAATGGCCAGGGACTGGGCCGAACGCGCCGCCGCGATTGGTCGTGAACGGCTGTGGCCGTTGACGGCGCAGAAGTTCGCGACACTGTTTAGTGAAGCCATTGCAGGAGGCAACCATGGCACGTAAACGGACTTACCTGGCGACCCTCGTGGTCGTCGCCGCACTGGGCCTGACCGCCTTTCTCTGGGGCCGCCCGGCCGATGCCGAGAGCCATGTGCTCAAGGGCAACAAAGAGATCGTGTGGAAAGATTTTCTGGGGGTGAACGCGCAGTTCCTGTGGTTCAGTCCCGAGCGTTATCAGAAGCAGATCGACCGCCTCAAGGCCCTGGGCCTGGAATGGGTGCGCCTGGACCTGCATTGGGACCAACTGGAAACCGCCGAGAACCAGTACAACGTCGCGACCCTTGATGAACTGGTGAACAAGCTGCAGCAGAACCAGATCAAGTCGGTGTTCTACCTGGTGGGTTCGGCGAAGTTCGCCACCACCGCGCCGGCCTCCTCGCCGTATCAGGACCAGTTCCCGCCCAAGGACCCGAGTATCTTCGCCAACCGCATGGCGTTGCTGGCCCAGCGTTACCCCAGCGTGGACGCATGGCAGGTGTGGAACGAGCCGAACCTGCTGGGTTTCTGGCGCCCCGTCGCCGACCCGGCCGGCTATGCGAACCTGTTGCAAGTCACCGCAGCCGCGCTGCGGGTGGTGAACCCGAACAAACCGGTGGTGGCTGCCGGCATGGCGTTTTTCAGCGAAATGCCCAACGGCCAGAATATGCTCGACGGGCTGCTGCAACTGGGCGTGCCGAGCCTCAATACCATCATGTCCTATCACCCCTACACCCAATTGCCCGAAGGCAACACACCGTCGAACCTCGACTTTGTCGAAAAAACCAGCGCCCTCAACCAGAAACTGCGGGCGGCCGGGGTGAGCACCCTGTGGAGCACCGAGTGGGGCTGGTCGAACTATAAAGGCCCGAAAGAGGTGCAGGACTTCATCACCACCCAAGGCCAGGCCGACTACATCGTGCGCCGCGTTGCGCTGATGAGCGCGCTGGATTTCGACAAGATCTTCCTGTTTACCCTGAGCGACCTGGACCAGCGCGCCAGCGTGCGTGACCAGAGTTATGGCTTGCTCGACATCGACGCCAACCCCAAGCCGTCGTATACCGCGTTGCAGAATTTCCTGCAGGTGAGCGGGCCCAAGTTGACCCCCGGCGATCCCCCCACTGCCGACCAGTTGCCCGATGGCCTGTTCAGCATCGGCTGGACCCGTGCCGACGGGCGCAAGGTGTGGTTTTTCTGGTCAGCCCGTGGCGGCAGCGCGCACTTGCCGGGCATGACCACCGCCACCTTGTATGACCCCTTGCGCGGCACCGAAACACCCTTGAGTGGCACCAGTGGACTGGACGTACCGGTCAAGCCGAACCTGCAAATTCTGTTATGGGATTGAAGCCACCCATGCGCATCCTCTGGATCCTGCCCTACTCGCCTTGGCCCGCTACCAGCGGTGGCAAGACGCGCCAGTTTCATTTGCTGCGCAGCCTGGCTGCGCGCGGGCATCGGATCACCTTGCTGTTGCATGACAAACACGCGGTTTCGCTGACGGATCGCCAGGTGCTGGAAGCCTTTCTGGAACAGGTGATCATCCTGCCGCGCCGCCCGCTGCGCAGCCTGAAGACCCTGCTGGCCGGCCTGTTTGCGCCCTACCCGTTGCTGGCCAGTGTGAATGGCCTCTCGGGTGAACTGCAGGACACCTTCGAGCGATTGCTGACCGAGCATTGGGACGTGGTGCAGATCGAACACACCTACGCCTTCCAGCCTTACGAAGCTGCGTTGGCCCGTCGCTCCCAGCCGTTTGTGCTGACCGAACACAATGTCGAATCGTCCCTCGGCGCCGCGACTTACGACCGCCTGCCGGGCTGGGCGCTGCCGTTCATTCGCTACGATCAGTGGCGCTATGGCCGCTGGGAACGTCGGGTGATGCGCCAGGCTGCGCAAGTCGTGGCGGTGACTGAGGCCGACGCCCAGACCCTGGCGCAGATCGCCGGCAAACCTGTACCGGTGGTGGTCAACGGCGTGGATTGCACGCACTTCGCCGCCGCCCACCCTGACCCGACGACCCGCCGCGTGCTGTTTCTCGGCAACTACGAATACGCACCCAACGTGGATGCCATCGAGTGGGCACTGGATGAAATCCTGCCGAAAGTCTGGGCCCGCTGCCCCGACGCTCGCATGAGCGTCTGCGGCTTCGGCATGCCGGAAAGCTGGCGCGAACGCTGGAAGGACGGGCGCATCGAGTGGCAAGGCTTTGTGCCCAACCTGCTGGCCCTGCAATCGAGCTGCTCGATATTTTTGGCGCCGTTGCGCCATGGTGGCGGCTCCAAGCTGAAGGTGCTCGAAGCCCTGGCCGCCGGCCTGCCGCTGGCGAGCACCGACCAGGGCGTGTCTGGCCTGGACCTGGTCGAAGGCCTGGACTACCTCGGCGGCCAGACCGCCGACAGCCTGGCCGACGCCGTGGTGCGCCTGCTGCAACAGCCTGAAGTCGCAGCCCCGATGGGCGAAGCCGGTCGCGCCTATGTGCGCCGCGCCCATGACTGGAGCGTCGCTGCCAGCCAGTTGGAGCAGGTGTACGCCCAACTGTCGCCCCTGAACCAAAAGGAGCCGGCATGCGCGTAGGCCTCGATTACCGTACCGTCGGCACCTCGCCGCAATCAGGCATCAGTCGCCAGGTGTACGCCCTGGAAGATGCCCTGCGCGCCATGCCCGGCATCGAGCTGGAACGCTTTACCGTCGCGCCGCTGGGCGATGAGCTGCGCCTGAATGCCCATTGCCCGGACTGGGGCTGCGCCAAGACCGCCATGCACCAGCCCCATCAGCGCCTGCGTTTCGAGGCAGGGTTCTTGCCCAAGGCCCTGCGCGATGAGCACATCGATGTGTACATCAGCACCTTCAATATGGGCCTGCCGCTGCCGCCCAAACCCAAAGGCCTGCGTACCGTGGTGCTGCTGCATGACCTGTTTCAGATCACCCTGGACAACTACCACGCCAATCGCCTGAAGGCGATGATCTACAAGGCCAGTGATCGCCTGTCCATCACCTATGCGGTGCACACGGCCGACCGGGTGTGGACGCCTTCGCAGTACAGTGCCGATGAAACCGCGCGGCTGTTTCCCAAGGCGGCAGGCAAGATTCGTGTGCTGCCGAATCAGGTGGCGGGCTTTGCCGGACTGCCGGCGGACCTCTCGGGCCGACAATTGCCTGAGGGTTTCTGGTTGCTGGTGGGCACCCGGGAATTGCGCAAGAACGTGCCATTCCTGGTGGAGGCCTGGCAGCAGGCGCGCCGCCAATCCCACAGCGTGCCGGAACTGGTGCTGGTGGGCAGCCTGGAGCACCTGCCCGAAGCGCAACGCAACTACCCGGGAATACGTGCCTTGAGCGGCGTCTCCGACGCTGAATTGCACGGGCTCTACCGCAAGGCCTCGCGCCTGTGGCAGCCTTCCTACGCGGAAGGCTTTGGCTTGCCGGTGATCGAGGCCCTGAGCGTCGGCACTCCGGTGGCGGTGGCCAGCGGAACCTCGCTGGATGAAATCACCCCGCCGCTGGCGCCACGCTTTTCACCCACCGACGGCGCGGCGCTGGTGCAATTGATGCTGCACCTGGCCGACCAACCCGTCGAACAACCACCTGAACAGTTACGCAGCTGGGCCGAACGTTTCAACCACCAGGCCTACCGTCGGCGCCTGGCCGAACTGATCGAGGAATTGAATTGAGAATCTCACTGGGTAGCCTCGTCGCCATCGTCTTCGGCCTGCTGTTTGGTGGGTTGATCCTGTTCCTTTCTCCGGCCAAGGCCGTACTGGCGGTGATCGGCCTGGCCGCTGCCGTGACGATTCTGCGGTTCCCGTTCTGGGGGCTGCTGCTGTTTGCCCTGGTGGCGACGTTCATGCCCTACTCCACCCTCAACCTGGGGATTCGCAGTACGGTCAGCGAGGCACTGATCGCCCTGACCTGGGCGGCGGTGATCTGGCACGGCTTCCTGTCGCGCATGCCCGCCGTGCCATCGCTGTCGCGGCGCCCCACCGACCGGATGTTGATGTGGCTGATGATCTTCACCGTGGTGCCGTTTATCGTCGGCCAGGTGAGCATTACCGCCGAGGCCAGCGGCCTGGCGAACTGGTTGCGCTGGTTGCTGAACCTGTCGGTGCTGTTCCTCGCCGCCAAGCTGCTGGTTGAGCAGAAAAACCGCGAAGCCCTGGTGATCGCGCTATTGCTGGGCACGCTGGCGATGCTGGTGTTGTCCATCGGCGTGTTTATCCGCTCGCGCTCGGCCTCGGGCATGTTGCCGATCCTGACACTGATGAACTACGGCAGCCTCGACACCCTGTCCCTGGGCCTGGGCGCCATGGCCTCGCGGATGGGCTCGCCGTGGATGCACCCCAACGCCACCGGCGGGATCATGGCCTTGCTGCTGCCGTTGGCGTTCTGCTACGGCATCACCAACACCGGCTGGAAACGCGGGCTCGGCCTGGGCGTTGCCTGCCTGGGCGCGGCGGCCTTGCTGTTGGCCAGTAGCCGGGGCGCAATGGTCAGCCTGGCGCTGGTACTGATCTGGATGGCGTCGCGTCGGGTCCCGTACACCGGGCGCTTACTGATGATCGGCCTGGCATTGGCGGCGGCGCTGGTGGTGTCATATCCACCGCTGCAGGAACGCCTGGCGACGATCTTTTCGGCCCAGAACGCGAGTACCGAAGTGCGCTTTGACGAATACCGGATGTTCCCTCAGGCCGTGGCCAGCTACCCGCTGGGCATTGGCTTCAAGGTTGACCCTCCGGTGCCGGGCACGCACCTGCTGGGGATCTCCAACCTGTGGCTGAACTTCGTCTACAAGACCGGCGTGATCAGCATGCTGCTGTTTATCGCCGTGACCTGGCGCTGGTGGCGCGAGTCCCGGCCGGAGCTCGGCCCGATCCGCCTGACCAAGGACAACGCGATCTGGCTGGGCAGCACGGCGGGGATCCTGTCGGCGCTGGTCAGCGGCTTTTTTGACCACTACTTCAGCTTCGCCTTGGTGATGATTGCGTTGTTCTGGCTGATGGTGGGGATCAACGTGCTGGAGGCGCGGCGGTTGTTTCCGGCGCGTCTGCCAAAGGTCAAGACCGTGACGCATCGCAAGCCTGTGCTCGATAGCGTCGGGCCCTAGGGATGTTCGGATCGGCGTTTTGGTTGACCCTGGCGACCTTGCTGGGGCTGTGCCTCGGGTTTGCCCGTGAGTGGTTGCTGGTGGCGGCCTGGGGTGCGGGCGAACGCAGCGATGCGTTTCTGATCGCGCTGTTTTTGCCGGAAGCGTTGCGCATGTCCCTGGCCGGTGGCGTGCTGAGCGCCGCCGCTCTGCCGCTGTACCTGCAACGCAAGGACGGCGAGCGCCTGGACTGGCTGGCGGTGCTGTTCCCTGCGCTGCTGCTGATTGCCCTGGTGACCAGCCTGCTGTTGACGCTGCTGGCGCCGTGGCTGGTGCAATTGCTCGGCCCGGGGCTGGCGGCAACAGCCACCAGCCTTGCCAGCAGCAACTTGCAGATCCTCGCCTGGAGCGTGCCGGGGCTGATGCTGCATGCGCTGTTCAGTATTCCGTTGCAGGCCAATGAGCGCTTTGTGGTCGCGGGGCTCGGCTCGTTGCTGTTCAACCTGCCGCCCGTGACCTACCTGGCCCTCGCCGGCACCGCCACGCAACCGCACTCGCTGGCTTTGGCCTGCCTCACCGGCAGCCTGCTGATGCCCCTGGCGCTGTTGCCGTCGATGCTGCGCCTGGGCTGGCGGCCGTGGCGGCTTCGGGCTTCGACCCTGGAACTGCGGGAGCTGGGCGGGCGCATCGGGCCGCTGTTGCTAAGCAATGGCGCGAGCCAGGGTCTGGCATTGATTGAACGGCTGGTGGCGTCCTTGCTAGGCGAAGGCGCCGTGACCTGGGTCAACCTGGCTCGCAAGTTGATGAACTTGCCACTGATTGCGCTGATGAGCCTCAACCAGGTGCTGCTGGGCATGATGAGCCGCCGTCAGGGCGACGAGCGCCTGGCCCTGCTCAAGCGTGGCCTGGAAACCGCCAGCCTTCTGACCTTGCCCGCAGGAGTCGGCCTGGTGGCGGCGGCGCCGAGCCTGGTGGCGTTGCTGCTGCCCAAGCAGTCGGTGGATTCGCCGTTGCCACTGCTGCTGGCCTGGTTTGCCGTGCCGCTGGTGTTCGGCGCCTGGAATGCCCTGTTGGCGCGTTATGCCTATGCCGCCGGCGACACACGCCAGCCGCTGCGTTGCGAGTTGCTGGGCAGCCTGGTGAACGTGTTGCTGCTGGGTGTGCTGCCGTTTGTGTTTGGCCTGGCGGGCATTCCGCTGGCCGCCCTCGCCGGGGTGCTGTGCACCGCGTTGCTGCTGATGCAGCGCCAGGGCTTGCTCGGCACCCTGCCCTGGAAGCGGCACTGGTTGCTGAGTGGGCTGGTGATGGGCATGGCAGCGTTGGTGTTGTTTCGGGTTCAAGGTATTTGGCTGCAGTTGGGGTTGAGCACCCTGGCTGGGGCCGTGGTGTTGCTGGGCATGGGCCTGTGGCTCAAGCCGTGGCGCAAGGCAGATTTATAGAGTGGGAGCAGTCAGGTGAAAAAACGCTGGATTCAAATGGATATTGCCAAGGGCATTGGCATCCTGATCATTGTGTTCGGGCACAGCTGGTTTGTCGCCAGTTCCCTGGACTTGCTGTACCCGCTGCTGGCGGTATTTATCCTGCCGTTGTTCTTCTTTCTCTCCGGGGTGTTCTTCAAGCCTGAACAACCCTTTGTCGAGATGGCGGTGCGCAAGGCCGATGCACTGCTCAAGCCGTTCTTCTTCACCATGCTGGTGTACATCCTTATCCGCGACCTGCTGCGCGGCCAGGCACTGCTGCCGGACATCGGCGGCGTGCTGTATGCCTCGGTGGACACCATTCCATGGCAGGCGCTGTGGTTCCTGCCGCACTTTTGGGTGGCGATCCTGTTCGGCTGGGTGATGCTGCGGCTGATGCAGCGCCTGGGCCTGTCGCTGGCCATGAGCTGTGTGGTGATCACCCTGCAACTGATGCTCGGGATCTGGACCCTGCCGTGGTTCTGGCAGGTGCCGGTGACCGTCGGCGGACAGACCTGGACGATGCCGGGGCTGCCGTTCAGCATTGATGTGACGTTGATCAGCAGCACCTATTTCATCTTTGGTTATCTGCTGCGGGACGTGCTGCGCCGCCACCAAAGCTCGTTGCTGACGCTACTGGGAGCCATGGCGTTGTTTGCGGTGGTGTTCATCTACAGCTGGGACACCATGGACCTGGCACAGCGGCGTTATGACCACTGGCTGTGGACCAGTTTGTTGGCGGTGATCGGCGTGTATGTGTGCTGGGCGCTGGCCGGGGTGATGATGGTGTCGGGGCTGCTGACGCGGGCGATGACGTACATCGGGCAGTCGACGCTGATTCTGTTGATCTTCCACGGGGAGATTCAGCACAAGACCGTGGACTTGATGGAGCGGCTGGGGTTGCACCCGCTGTTGTCGGCGAGCATCGGGCTGGTGATCGCGGTGGTGGTGCCGTTGATGATCGGCGAGGTGATCAAGCGGGTGGCGTTCTTGCGCTTCTTCTACTTCCCGTTCCCGGTGCGCAAGAAGGCGGTGGTGGCTGGGGAGAAGCCTGGAGTTTGAGACCTGATGTGGGAGCTGTCGAGCTTTAGCGAGGCTGCGATGGCATCACCGCGGTGTGCCTGAATTACCGAGGTGATGCTATCGCAGGCAAGCCAGCTCCTACAGAAAAACGCTCAATCATCCAGTGCCGGTTGAGGTGCTGGATGCTTGGTGTTCTTGCCAGCCTTGGCGCCAGGCTTGCCAGGCGCCGGGGCTGCGGGCTCAGCCTCGGCCGGGGCGGCAAGATCCTTCTCAGCCTGGGGCATCTGGTCAATCGCGGTGAAGAAGTCTGCAAGGTTGAGGGCGTCCGGTGGCACGGTCTTCTCAAGTTTTTTCTCGCCGTCCTTGCCCATCAAAATCACTTTGGTGCCACTGCCGGCGCCCAATTTGAGTGCCCGGATCAGCGCGTTGGTTTCAGGCGGTGCGAGCTTCTTGTTGTCCTTCGCGTCCTTGGCGAACTTCTCGCCTTCGGCACCGATGCTGCCGAAGGACACGGTGTAGAGCACCATGTTGCGCTCTTCAAAGGACTGCTTGTTGGCAGGCTCTTCCAACTGTTTCTTGAGGGTGGCCAACGTCGGGTTGCCGGAGTCGAGTTCCACCACCACCAACGGGCGTGACTTGCCCAGGTCCTGCTTGAGCGGATTGAGATCATCCGCGGCCAGCAGCGGCCCCGTAAAAGCCATCAAGGTAGCCAGGGTCAGCGACCGGATGAGCATGCACACCTCCTTTGAATTCCATGCAGGGTTCTTGAGTTTCATGTCTGCGACAGTCAAATTCAAGGATGATTCCTACGCCAGCTTCAGAAAGCGTAGGTCAGGACGTCCGCGACGCAAGGCGTTTAGCCACCTTAGGCCTCATTGTTTCATCTGATTGCGAAGCCTTATAGCGGCCAGTGCCGGGCAAATACCGGCGCCACGATGGGGTCGACATCCACCTTCGCCAGCACCCGCGCAAATTCGGGCCGCGATTGTTGCAGGGCCTCACGTCCTCCCGCCCATCGCGACACCGCCGCCGCCATGATGCCCAATGCATTTGGAACCTGTTGCGAGGTAACCAACTGGTCGGCAAATTGATCGGCAAACATCTCCCAGGCCCCGTGCAGGCGGCGACGGGTGCCGCTGATCAACTGTTCATGCTGCTGCGCATCGGCGCTGTCAGTCCAGCGTTCCGGATAGTCGATGATGCCAATCGCCGAATAACAGTTCGCGGCGATGTACACCAGGCCGCGAATGACCTGGGCGGGCTCCTCGGGTAGCAACTCTGAGGCGGGAAATTGCAGGCCCAGGTGAATCAGGATCGCCGCGCTTTCGGTCAACACGCTGCCGTCGGGCCGTTGCAGGGTGGGGATTTGTTTGAGCGGATTGATCTGCGCCAGGGCCTCGCTGCCCGCGCTGTCTTCCCAGGAGCAGGCGTCGACCTGGCGCCATTCGACACCGCAACGCTGCAGGGCGATTTCGATGATGCACGAGCCGGTGCCTTGGGTTCCGTAAAGGGTGTACACAGTGCTGAGCCTCCTGGCAGTGGGTTGAGGTGTTAGGCTAGGCCGTTCAATCGTTCAACGGGAAACTATCATGCACAGTAAACGCGTCACGATCGAAGACTGGGACGGCGACGGCGCCATTCGCCTGCCAGACGAAGCCTTGCAGGAATTGGGGCTGGATGTGGGCGACACGCTGTACATCGTCGAGACCTATGTGGGCACGCAGAAAGGGTTCGTGTTGTCGACCACACCGAAAATTGCCGACCGGATGGATGAGCTGGTGGAAGAGCTGAGCCATAAGCCCTAACGGGCCAGCCGGGCCAGCAACCCCGCCTTCACCTGCGGCCATTCCGGATCAATGATGCTGAAGCGCACCGAGTTGCGCTTGCGGCCATCGGGCATGATGCGCTCGTGGCGCACGATCCCTTCCTGTACCGCGCCGAGGCGCAGGATCGCGGCCCGGGACTTTTCATTCAGTTCATCCGTCGTGAATTGCACCCGCACACAGTCCATGACTTCAAACGCATGGGTGAGCAGCAGCAGCTTGGCCTCGGTGTTGACTCCGGATTTCTGCACCGACTGGCTGATAAACGTGTGGCCGATCTCCAGCTTGCGGTTGACCCGGTCAACCTTCCAGAACCGGGTGCTGCCCACCACTTCACCGGTGTCACGGCGCACGATCACAAACGGGATCATGGTGCCAGCTTCACGCCCGGCCAGGGCAGTGTCCACGTACTTATCGACGGTGTCGGGGCCCGGCACGTTGGTCACCTTGAGGTTCCACAGTTGCCCGTCGGCGGCAGCCTGTACCAAAGCGGCCGAGTGTTCGCGTTGCAGGGGGCGGAGTTCGACCGTGGTGCCGGTCAGGGTGATTTCAGTCATGGGAGTGCTGCGCCGTCTGGTGGTCGTCAGTGGCCAAGATTGCAGGCTCTGGCCAGTGCAAGGCAAGCCGTTTTAGAACAAGCCCATCTGGCCACCCACCAGGGTGCCGAAGTCGTCGTTTACAAACGGCAGGATTGCATCCGCCACCGGTTGCAGTTGCCGGGTGACGTAGTGGTCGTAGTCGATCGGTGCCTGGCGCACTTCCAGCGGTTCGGGGCCGTTGACGCTGATCACGTAGCTGATCCAGCCACCGTTCTGGTACTGGCGCGGGCGACCCTGGCGGTCGTTGTATTCGTCGGCCAGCCGCGCGGCACGCACGTGGGGCGGTACGTTGCGCTCGTAGTCACCCAGTTGCCGGCGCAGGCGTTTGCGGTAGATCAGCAATTCGTCGAGTTCACCGCTCAAGGTGCGACGTACGTAGTCGCGTACGTAGTCTTGATGAGGCTGGCGGTGGAAGATCCGCTGGTAGAGCTCCTGCTGGAATTGCCGAGCCAGGGGCGACCAGTCGCTGCGCACGGTTTCCAGGCCTTTGTAGATCATTTCTTCGCTGCCGTCGGCACGGGTGACCAGTCCGGCGTAGCGCTTCTTGCTGCCCTCTTCCGCGCCGCGAATGGTCGGCATCAGGAAGCGGCTGAAGTGGGTTTCGTATTGCAGTTCCAGGGCGCTTTGCAGACCGAACTCATTCTGCAGGCGTTCACGCCACCAGGTGTTGACGTGCTGCACCAGGTCCAGGCCGATGCGCGTGGCGTCTTCCTGGGAGTGGGCGCTGCCGAGCCAGACGAAGGTGGAGTCGGTGTCGCCGTAGATCACTTCATAGCCGCGAGCCTCGACCAGTTCGCGGGTCTGGCGCATGATCTGGTGTCCACGCAAGGTGATGGACGACGCCAGTCGCGTGTCAAAGAAGCGGCAACCGCTGGAACCGAGCACGCCGTAGAAGGCGTTCATGATGATCTTCAGTGCCTGAGACAGCGGCGCATTGTGTTCGCGCTTGGCCACTTCGCGGCCTTCGGAAACCCGCGCGACAATCGAAGGCAGGCAATGCCGGGTGCGGGAAAACCGCGCGCCGCGAAAGCCTTCCACCGACTCGCTGTCTTCCGGGTGGCGCAAGCCTTCAATCAGGCCCACCGGGTCGATCAGAAAGCTGCGGATGATCGACGGGTAAAGGCTTTTGTAGTCGAGCACCAGCACCGATTCGTAGAGGCCCGGGCGCGAGTCCATGACAAACCCGCCGGGGCTGGCCTGGGGTGGTTTGTCGCCCAGGTTCGGCGCGACAAAACCCTGGCGGTGCATCAGCGGCATATACAGGTGGGTGAACGCCGCCACCGAACCACCGTTGCGGTCCGCTGGCAGGCCGGTGACGCTGGCTCGTTCGAGGAGGAATTTCAGCAGTTCGGTCTTCTCGAAAATCCGCGTCACCAGTTCGCAGTCCTTGAGGTTGTAGCGCGCCAGTGCGGGCTTGTCCTCGGCAAACATGCGGTTGATTTCGTCCATGCGCTGGTACGGCGTGGAGATCGATTTACCTTCGCCAAGCAAGGTCTGTGCGACGTTTTCCAAGCTGAAGGATTCGAAACTCCAGGTGGCCGAGCGCAAGGCTTCGATGCCGTCGATGATCAAACGTCCGGCCGCCGCCGCGAAGTAGTGATTGCGGCTGCCGTGTTCGCGCCAGCCCATGGCATCGCCACCACGGCCCAGCAGCAGGGGCACGTTCAGGCGCTGCGCATGTTCGTGCAGCACGCGAAGGTCGAACTGCACCAGGTTCCAGCCGATGATCGCGTCGGGGTCATGGGTGGCGAGCCACAGGTTCAGGCGTTCGAGGAGTTCGGCGCGGGTGTCGCAGTAGTCGAGCTTGAAGTCCACTGCATCAGTTTTGTTGGGCGGGCCGAGCATGTACACCTGGCGCTCGCCGCAACCTTCCAGGGCGATGGAATACAGGTCGCCCTGGGCGGTGGTCTCGATGTCCAGCGATACCAGCTTGAGAGGCGGGCGATAATCCGGCGCGGGTTTCATCTGCGCCTCCACCAGCATGCCGCCCTCGCCCGCCGTACCGCCAAACCACACTGGCGCGGTGATGAAGCGCTCCATCATGTAGCGATCGGGTGGGCGCACATCGCCTTCGTAGACGTCGATGCCGGCTTTGCGCAGGCGCTTTTCCAGGTCCATCAATTGGCGATGTTGTTTGGTGTAGAGGCCCAGCACCGGGCGATGGTGAAAGTCGCACAGCGCCAGATCGCGCAATTCGATACCGCGCTCGCCCTTGAGCTGCAGCTCGGCGGGCTTGCGATGGGCCTGGGGGATGAACATCACGGAGGTCTGCACCGGCAAGCGCACACACCTGGGGCCCTGATCGGTGGCCAGCCAGAAACTGACCTCCGTACCCGCCGGGGTGTCGCGCCAATGCCGGGTCAGGACAAACCCCTGCTGTAAATCCACCTTGCCGCACCTCAAGAATCGCTTTCAGGGCGTGATTCTACTCGGCCTGTGACAAGGCGCGGCGATTTAACAGAAACAGCCTACGTGAATGCCGACAGTAATCTCACAAACTTGTTGCAGGATATTAATGACAATTACTATCATTCGCATCGGAGTCGTATTCGCGCAGCGGGGATGCGCAACGTTGTTGCCCTTTTCTCCTCACAGTGACGGTTCGCCGTCAGGATCGACCATGCCCACCTCCACCCGTTTTGCTGTGCCGTTTCGCCCGACCCTGCTCGCCCTTTGCTGCTCCCTGGGCCTCACCGCTCACGCCGCCACTCCAGAAACCCCGCAGGATGCGAACAACAGTCAGGACGGCAAGGCTCTGGAATTGGGTGCTACCACCATCAGCGCCGACGCACCTACGCCCAACGCCCTGCCCCCGGTGTACGCCGGCGGCCAGGTCGCTCGCGGCGGGCAACTAGGGGTGCTGGGCAATCAGGACATCATGGACGTGCCCTTCAGCATGTCGTCCTATACCGAAAAACTGATTCGTGACCAGCAGGCCGAAAACGTCGGTGATGTGCTGCTCAACGATTCATCCGTGCGCCAGGCATCGGGTTACGCCAACCAGGCCCAGGCCTTTGTGATCCGTGGCCTGCCGCTGAACGGCGACGACATTTCGTTCAACGGTTTGTACGGCATCCTGCCGCGCCAGATCATGTCCACCGACGCCCTGGAACGGGTTGAAGTGTTCAAGGGCCCCAACGCCTTTATCAACGGCGTGACGCCCGGCGGCTCCGGGATTGGCGGCGGTGTGAACCTGCAACCCAAGCGCGCCGATGATGTGCCTTTGCGTCGCTTCAGCACCGATATCAGCAGCGACGGCCGGGTCGGCGAGCACCTGGATATCGGCCAGCGCTTCGGCGAAGACAATCGCTTCGGCGCGCGGGTGAATATCTCCCAGCGTGAGGGCGATACCGGTATTGATGACGAGAACCAGCGCTCGAAACTGTTTGCGGTCGGCCTGGATTATCGCGGCGATGCACTGCGTTTGTCGGGGGATTTTGTCTACTCGAAACAGCAGATCAATGGCGGGCGCAACACCGTGCTGCTTGGCCAGAACCTGACCCATATCCCCAACGCACCTTCGGCCGACACCAACTACGCGCCGAGCTGGGGCACCAGCAGCCTGGAAGACACCTTCGGCATGTTGCGCGCCGAGTACGACCTCAACGACAACTGGACGGCTTATGTCGCCGGCGGTGCCAAGCACACCAACGAGATTGGCCGTTACTCCTCGGTCACGTTGAATGACGCCCTGGGCAATGCCACCGTCAGCGGCTCGCGCATCGCCCACCAGGAAGACAACACCAGCCTGATGGCAGGCTTGAACGGCAAGTTCCAGACCGGCTCGGTCAGCCACAAGCTGAACCTCGGGTTGACCGGGATCTGGGCCCAGACCCGCAATGCCTATGACTTTGACTTCACCGGCCACGCCAGCAATATCTATAACCCGGTGGACGTTGCCGAGCCGGTCAAAGGCAGTTTCGTGGGCGGCGACCTGAACGACCCGGGCATCACCGCCAAGACCTTCGCTCGCAGTGCAGCGGTCTCCGACACCCTGGGCTTTATGGATGATCGTTTGCTGGTGACCGCCGGCTTGCGTCGCCAGGAACTGGTGGTTCAGGGCTTCGCCTACGGCACGGGTACTCGCACCGCCAATTACGACAAGTCGATCACTACACCGGTGTACGGCCTGGTGTTCAAGCCGTGGGACCATGTGTCGTTCTATGCCAACCATATCGAAGGCCTGGCCCAGGGCCCGACCGCTCCCCAGACAGCCGGCACAGCCCCCATCAGCAACGCCGGCCAGGCCTACGCCCCGGCGCGCTCGAAACAGACCGAGGCCGGGGTCAAGGTCGACATGGGCACCTACGGCGCAACCCTGGGTGTGTACCGCATCGAGCAACCCACCGATGGCTACTCACAACTCAGCGCCGACGGTTTAAGCGCCACCTATGTTCGCCAGGGCGAGCAAGTCAACAAAGGCGTGGAGCTCAACGTGTTCGGCGAGCCTATCGCAGGGCTGCGCCTGTTGGGCGGTGCAACCATCATCCACACCGAAGTCAACGGCACCCAGGACGGCGCCAACGACGGCAATCGTGCCATCGGCGTACCGAGCTTCCAACTGAATGCCGGCGTGGACTGGGATGTACCGGGCCTGCAAGGCGTGACGGTGAACGGTCGGATGCTACGCACCGGCGGCCAATACGCCGACGCGGCCAACAACCTCAGCCTGCCCGCCTGGAACCGCTTCGATGTGGGCGCCCGCTACACCTTCAAGGTGAACCAGCGTGATGTCACCCTCGGCGCTACTGTGGAGAACGTCGCCAATACCAAATACTGGGAGTCGGCCCTCGGCGGTTACTTGACCCAAGGCGACCCGCGCGTGGCCAAGTTGTCGGCCAGCATCGACTTCTAACCCCAGTCAATGGGGGAGTTGGCTTGCCTGCGATGCAGGCACCTCGGTGCGTCAGATGCACCTCGGTGATGCGATCGCAGGCAAGCCAGCTCCCACAGAAAAGCAGATCTGCCCTCATCCGTGTTGTTTGCCGGACATTGGACAGCCGAACGCCAACTGCGTAGTTTCCCAACCACTGCGCACAAGGACTCCGGCATGTCCCCCGACCTCACTTCCATCGAGCTGTTCCTCAAGGCGGTCAAGCTGGGCAACCTGTCCCGGGCGGCCGAGCACTCCCATCTCTCCCTCTCTGCCGCCAGCCGGCGCCTGTCGCTGCTGGAGCAGCACTTCAAGGTCGCCCTGCTGACCCGCACCTCCACCGGTGTTTCGCCGACGGCGGCCGGCGAAGTGTTGGCCCAGCATGCGCAGTCGATCCTTCGGGCAGTGGACAGCATGCACGCCGATCTCGCCGACTACGCCAAGGGCGCCACCGGCCGGGTTTGCCTGTACGCCAACAGTTCGGCGATGAGCCAGGAACTGCCGCGCCAACTGACCCAATGGAACACCTTGCACCCGGGCATCCGCCTGGATATTCGCGAGGAGCGAAGCCGGGAAATTCTCCAGGCCGTGCGTGAGGGCGTGGCGGATGTCGGCATCGTCACGACCCGGCCCAGCGAAGAGTTGCGCTTTGTACCCTACTGCCAGGACCGCCTGTGCCTGATCGTGCCCCATGATCATCCGTTGAAAATGCGCCATGCGCCCTTCGAGGATTTGCTCGGCTATGACTTCGTCGGGCTGGAGGACAACGCCGCCATCACGCCGCTGATTACCGAAGCCGCCGCTGCGATTGGCATGCCGTTGCGGTTGCGGATGCAGGTGCGCAGTTTCGAAGCGGTGTGCCGCTTGATCGCTGCCGGCCAGGGCGTGGGCGTGCTGCCACAGGGCGCCGTGCAGATTTTCCGCAAGGAGATGGCCTTGCGCTTTATCGAAATCGACGACAACTGGGCCGACCGGCAGATGTACCTGTGCATGCGCAAGGAGCAGCCTTCGCTGACCAGCCTGGCGTTGTTCGACTACCTGAGCGCCAATCCTGCGTAAACCTTCGGCCTTCGAATTTTGCGAAGGCCGATTCCACAATTAGCAATTCCCCTGTTGTCACAGCTGTGCCAAGAATGCCCCCGCCAGACCTTCCTATAAAAACAAGACAGGAGACACGGCGTGTCCCAATCCCACACCCGCCCCACCCACCGCATCGCCGTGATTCCCGGCGACGGCATCGGCCGCGAAGTGGTGCCCGAAGGCCTGCGGGTACTGGACGCTGTGAGCCGGCGCTTCGGTATTCACTTTCACTTCGACCACTTTGCCTGGTGCAGCGAACACTACCTGGCTCACGGCACGATGATGCCCGACGACTGGGCCGAACAGATCGGCAGCCATGACGCGATCTTCTTCGGCGCGGTGGGTGCGCCCGACATCATTGCCGACCACACCGCAGTGTGGGAGTCACTCCTGAAAATCCGCCGCCAGTTCGATCAATACGTGAATATCCGCCCGGTGCGTTTGATGCCTGGTGTGCCCTGCCCGCTGGCCGGCCGAGTACCGGGGGACATTGACTTTATCGTTGTGCGGGAAAATACCGAGGGCGAATATTCCAGTGTCGGCGGGCGCATGTGGGAAGGCACTCCGCGGGAAATCGCAGTGCAAGAGTCGATCTTCTCCCGGGAAGGCGTGGACCGCGTGGTGGACTACGCCTTCAAACTGGCGCAACAGCGGCCGCGGAAAAACCTGGTGGCGGCGACCAAATCCAATGGCATCTCCATCACCATGCCATTCTGGGACGAGCGGGTGATCGAGATCGCCCGGCGCTACCCGGACGTGAAGACAGCCAAGTTCCACATCGACATTCTGTGTGCGCACTTCGTACAGCATCCCGACTGGTTTGATGTGGTGGTGGCCTCCAACCTGTTTGGCGACATCCTTTCCGACCTCGGCCCGGCGTGCACCGGCACCATCGGCATCGCGCCGTCGGCCAACCTCAATCCCGAGCGGCGTTACCCGTCGCTGTTCGAGCCGGTGCACGGTTCCGCGCCGGATATTGCCGGGCTCGGTGTCGCCAATCCCATTGGGCAGATCTGGTCGGCCGCGCTGATGATCGAGCACCTGGGCGACGGTGATCCGCTTTATCAGGAAGCGGCGGCAACCATCGTGTCCGCCATCGAAACGGTGCTTGCCGAAGGCCCGCGCACCCGTGAAATGGGCGGCAGCGCCAGCACTGTCGAAGTGGGTCGCGCCATCGCCGAATGCGTCGCAGGGAACAGGAGCTGAACATGACCAACGCACATTACATCGCCAACCAATGGCTGGCGTCGACCTCGCTGGAAGACATTCCGGTGATCGACCCCAGCACCGGCGAAACCTATTCGAGCATCGCCCGTGGCACAGCCGCCGATATCGAGGCGGCGATCAGCGCGGCGCGCCTGGCACTTGGGGAAACCTTCGATGGCCCGTGGGGCCGGTTGTCTGCCGTGGATCGCAGCCGTTTGCTGGCCAAGCTCGGCATGGCGGTGCTGGAACATCATGAAGAGCTGGCGCAGATCGAGGCGCGGGACACCGGTAAGGCGCTGAAAGTCGCCCGCGCCGATGCCACCGCCCTTGCCCGCTATTTCGAATACTACGCGGGTGCCGCGGACAAACTACACGGCGAAACCCTGCCATACCAGGCCGGCTACACGGTGTTGACGGTGCGCGAACCCCACGGGGTGACCGGGCATATCATCCCGTGGAATTACCCGATGCAGATTTTCGGGCGCAGCGTCGGCGCCTCGTTGGCGGCAGGCAATGCGTGCGTGGTCAAGCCGGCGGAAGATGCCAGCCTGTCGTTGCTGCGCCTGGCGGAAATCGCTGCCGAGGTTGGTTTTCCAGCCGGCGCGATCAACGTAGTCACCGGTTACGGCTACGAAGCCGGCGCGTCGTTGTGTGCACACCCGGGCATCGATCACATTTCGTTCACCGGCTCCACCGCCACCGGTACTGCCGTGTCGAAAGCCGCTGCCGAACGCCACTGCCCGGTCACCCTGGAGTTGGGCGGCAAGTCGCCGCAACTGGTGTTCGCCGATGCCGACCTGGATGAAGCGTTGCCGGTGCTGGTCAACGCCATCATTCAGAACTGCGGGCAAACCTGCTCCGCCGGCAGCCGTTTGCTGGTGGAACGCAGCATTTACGAAACCCTGCTCGCACGCCTCAGCCAACGCTTCAGCGAACTGCGCGCAGGGCCTTCGGCGCTGGACCTGGACATGGGTCCGCTGATCAATCAGAAGCAGCTACGCCAAGTGCGCGAGTTTATTCGTGAAGCCGAACAGGCCGGGATCACCGTCGCCGCACGCGGAACGGTGGTGGCCGAGGCCGGCAGCGGCGGGTATTTCCAGGAGGCGGTACTGTTTCGCGATGTGCCGCCTGACAGTCGCCTGGCGCAACACGAAGTCTTTGGCCCGGTGCTGGCCGTGATGCCCTTCGACGATGAAGCCGAAGCGATTCGCCTGGCCAACGGCACCGAGTTCGGCCTGGTGGCCGGCGTGTGGACCCGCGATGGCGCGCGGCAAATGCGCCTGGCGCGCACCCTGCGTTGTGGTCAAGTGTTCATCAATAACTATGGTGCCGGTGGCGGCGTTGAATTGCCATTCGGCGGCGTGAAGGCCAGCGGTTATGGCCGGGAAAAAGGCTTCGAGGCGCTGCTGGGCTTTACCACCTTGAAGACCATTGCGATCAAACACGGTTGATTCCTCACAACAACAAGAACGGAGAACACACCATGCGTTTAGCCAATAAAGTCGCGATCGTCACCGGCGCCGGTTCGGGGTTTGGCGAGGGCATCGCCAAGACTTTCGCGCGCCAGGGCGCCAAGGTCATCGTCGCCGACATGAACGCCGTCGGCGGTCAGCGGGTGGTCAATGAAATCGCCGAAAGCGGCGGCCATGCGCATTTCATCGAGGTCAACGTGGCCAACGATGAAAGCATGGGCGCCCTGCTGCGTGGCACTTTGGAGCAGTTCAACGGCCTGGATATCGTCATCAACAACGCCGGTACCACCCACCGCAACCGGCCGATGCTGGAAGTCGACGAAGCCGAGTTCGACCGGGTGTTTGCGGTCAACGTCAAAAGCATCTTCTTGAGCGCCAAGCATTTTGTCCCGCATTTTCGCGGCCAGGGCGGCGGTGTGTTCGTCAATATTGCCTCGACGGCGGCGATCCGCCCGCGTCCGGGACTGGTCTGGTATAACGGCAGCAAGGGCGCAGTGGTGGTCATGAGCAAGACCATGGCGGCGGAGCTGGGGCCGGACAATATCCGCGTCAACTGTGTGAATCCGGTGGTGGGTGCCACGGCGTTGCTCAGCGAATTCATGGGCGTGCCGGACACCCCGGAAAACCGCCAGAAGTTCATGGCGACCATTCCCCTGGGGCGCTTTTCCACCCCGCAAGATGTGGCCAACGCCTGCCTGTACCTGGCGTCGGACGAAGCGGCGTTCATCACCGGCACTTGCCTTGAAGTCGATGGCGGGCGCTGCGTGTAACTCACTCTCACAGGGACCGGAATTGCTATGTGTGATCTCCATAATAAGAACGAGCCGAACACCCGCGAATTGCTTGAAGGCCTGCCAAAGAACTGGGGTAAATGGGGCCCGGACGACGAAGTTGGCGCCCTCAATTACCTGACCGAAGCCGAAGTACTGCGCGGAGTCGCCTCGGTGCGCCAGGGCAAGACCTTTACCCTGCAAGTGCAGATCGGCCACCCCGACGGCGACCCGATGTGGCCGGCACGCAACCCGTCGATGCGCTTCAACACCCTCGACCACAGCCATTACCACTTCGGCAAACAGCCGCACATGACCGGTGGCGCGGCGTATTCCGACGACGTGATCTTCATGCAGCTGCAAGGCTCGACCCAGTACGACGCCCTCGGCCACGCCTGGTACGACAATCAACTGTGGAACGGCTACGACGCCCAGACCACCGTCGGCGGCATGGCCAAGGCCAGCGTTCTGGCGATTGCCGAACGCGGCGTAGTGGGCCGCGCGGTGCTGATCGACATGGCCCGCTATCGCGGCAAGAAATGCCTGGGCCGTGGCGAAACCTTCAACCACCTGGACCTGCTCGACGCCGCCAAGGCCCAGGGCGTGACCATTGAAAAGCGCGACATCCTGATCATCCGCACCGGTTCCATGGGTGCGTTTTATGAGCTGGGCAAGACCGAGTTCTTCAAAGACCTGATGGAGCCAGGGCTGACCTACAGCCGGGAGCTGGTGGAGTGGTTCCACGAGATGGAAATCCCCAACCTGGTGACCGACACCATCGCCAACGAAGTGATCACCGACCCGGTGTCCGGGGTGCAGATTCCGCTGCATTGCGCGCTGATGCGCAACCTGGGGATCGCCTTCACCGAAATCGTGTTGCTGGAGGAACTGGCCGCCGATTGTGCGGACGACGGCCAGTGGAAATTCCTCTACACCGCCGCACCGTTGAAGATTGTCGGGGGCAGTGGCGCGCCGGTGAATCCGGTGGTGATCAAGTAGCCGTTCAGTCGCCGTGGCGAATTTGCGAATCGCGGACTCGCCACTGGACTCAAGGCTGATGGGATTTCGCCAGGTACTCTTCGATGTTACTCATCTGATCGTCCCAGCCTCGGGAGTTCTTCTTGTAGGCAATCTGGCGGCGGCGAGCGTCCGGGATTCCGTCAAAACCTGATTCCACCACCCGCAGCAAGATACCTTCTCCGTGATCCTCGAGGGTGAACTCCACCAGGGTTGGGGCTTCCGTGTCGTAATCCACCTCCTTGTCTACGGCGTAAGGATGCCAACTGAAAGAGAACCGCGCTTGTGGCTCAAGGCGCTCGATTTTCGCCTTCCACACCACGTGCTCGTAACCTGGATAAGTGATCGGGGCTTCAATGGCCCGCCCTGCGGCAAACTGCTTGCCCTTGAGGGCGATGCCAAACCAGCTGCCGAATTGCTCGGCGTCGGTCAGTGCATCCCAGACCCGTTGACGTGACGCGTTGAGCAGGACTTTACGTTTGATTTCATTTGATTCGTGCATGAGACACCTCCTGTATTGACAGTAGGCGACATCGACCAATGCGCAACCTTTGACAAGGTATAAGGCATGAACAGCGTCATGCCCTGAAGACCTCAGACGTGGGGATCACCCGGCGCCTTACTGGGCGTCGCGTATTGCGGCTTCAAATGGCCTTCCTGATCGAGCAACCAGGCGTCCATGATCTGACGCACCACCGGGCCCGCCACCCGGCCACCAGCCTCGCCGTTTTCAATCATCACCGAAATCACGATCCGCGGGTGCTCCGCCGGGGCGAAGCCAACGAACAAGGCGTTGTCGCGGTTGCGTTCCAGGGTCTTGAGACGGTTGTAACGCTCACCCTGCTTGATCGCCACCACCTGTGCGGTACCACTCTTGCCGGCAATCCGGTATTGCGCACCGGCTGCAGCCGCCCGGGCGATACCGCGTGGGTCGTGCATGACCAATTGCATGCCGTGGTTGACCTGCTCCCAATCGCGCGGATCTTTGAGGACGACGTTGGGCATCGGGTTTTCATCCACTGGCGGCACACCATTGATGGTCTTGGCCAGGTGCGGGCGGTTCCACACGCCTTTGTTGGCGATCAACGCAGTGGCCTGGGCCAGTTGCAGCGGGGTGACCTGCATGTAGCCCTGGCCGATGCCAAGGATCACGGTTTCACCCGGGAACCACGGTTGGCGCCGGGTAGCGCGCTTCCAGGCCTGGGACGGCATCAAGCCGGCCGACTCTTCGAACATGTCGAGGGAGACTTTCTGGCCAAGGCCGAACTCGGCCAGGTAGTCATGCAGACGATCGATGCCCAGCTTGTGGGCCAAGTCGTAGAAGTAGGTGTCGTTGGAGCGCATGATCGCTGCGTCCATGTCCACCCAGCCATCGCCGCTGTGGTTCCAGTTGCGGTATTTGTGGTCGAAATCCGGGAGTTGGTAGTAACCAGGGTCGAACACGCGCGTCTGGGCGGTGACTACACCGCTGTCGAGGCCGGCGATGGCCACTTCCGGCTTGATCGTCGAGCCCGGTGCGTAGAGCCCGCGCAGCACGCGGTTGAACAGCGGGCGATCGAGGGAGTCGTGAAGCGCTGCGTACTCCTTGAAGCTGATACCGGTGACGAACAGGTTCGGGTCAAAGCTTGGCTTGCTGACCATTGCCAGGACTTCGCCGGTTGCCGGGTCGAGAGCGACCACGGAACCGCGACGGTCGCCGAGGGCTTCTTCGGCAGCTTCCTGGAGTTTGACGTCCAGGCTCAAAACGATGTTTTTGCCGGGGACCGGGTCGGTATGCTTGAGCACTCGCAGGACGCGGCCCTGGGCGTTGGTTTCAACTTCTTCATAGCCCACGTGGCCATGCAGCTCGGACTCGTAGAAGCGCTCGATCCCGGTTTTACCGATGGATTGCGTGCCCCGGTATTCCACTGAATCGAGGGCCTTGGATTCTTTTTCGTTGATCCGGCCTACGTAGCCAATGGAGTGGGCAAAGTGCGCACCCAGCGGGTAATGGCGGACGAATTGCGGCTCGACATCCACGCCAGGCAGGCGGAATTCGTTGACGGCCAGCACGGCGATCTGTTCTTCGGTCAGCTCATAAAACAGCGTGACGGGGACGAAGGGATGACGCGCTTGCTTGAGCGCTTTATCAAATACGCCACGGTCCTCGGCAGGCAAATGCAGGAGGCTGACGATGGCGTCCAGCTCACCCTTGAGATCGGTCGTACGTTCGCGGGTGATGGTCAGGTTGTAACTGGGACGGTTGTCGGCAAGTACTACACCATTGCGGTCATAGATCAGGCCGCGCGTCGGTGTAATCGGTAGGACGTGGACGCGATTGTTTTCGGAAATGGTGGAGTGGTAGTCGTACTGCACCACCTGCAGGAAGTACATCCGGCCTACCAGGGCGCAGGTGATGCCGATGACCAGCAGCGCGCAGGCCAGCAGCCGCTTGTTGACCAAGCGGTTTTCTTTTTCGTGGTCCTTGATCGGTATCGGTTCAGGCATTTCTACAGCATCTCGTTGAAATAAGGTCGACGCCGCTTCCTGCGGAGAATAATCAGTCCCTGTGAAAATGTGCTGCACCATACCAAAAATGCGGAAACACTTTGCATCGATTTCCCTGAACGGTGTGCTTATAGAGCCCGTTCATGCCCTTTGGTTTGGGACGTGGACCTTATTCATACATTTTCATGCTGAGGAATCAGCTGAGGATCGATTTGGGTTCCAGGAATGCTTCCAAGCCGAATGTGCCGTACTCGCGGCCAATACCCGATTGCTTGAAACCGCCAAACGGTGCGAATGGCTCATGGGCGAGGGTATTGATCAGGACTCGGCCTGCATCGATACGGCTAGCCAGCCTGCGGGCGCGTTCGGGATTTGAGGACAGGATGTACGCCTGAAGGCCGTAGGGGGTGTCGTTAGCTATCGTCAGTGCCTCCTCCTCGGTCGCGTAGGTAATGATCGATAGCACCGGACCGAAAATCTCTTCGCGGGCGATGGTCATTTGATTGGTCACACGGCTGAATACGGTCGGTCTTACGAACCAGCCAGCCGTGATGCCTTCAGGCAAACCGGGGCCTCCTGCCAATAAATGCGCGCCCTCCTCAATCCCGATCTGAATGTAGCGCTGCACCCGCTCCCACTGTTTATGACTGACCATGGGGCCGACAGCGGTGGCTGGCTCACGGGGATTACCGACTTGTACTTTGGCCGCCTCCTGGATCATCAGCGCTTCAACTTCATAAAGGCGATTTTCAGGTACCAGGATTCGGGTGCCGGCAATGCACGCCTGGCCACTGTTCATGAAGCCGGCCTGGAGAGCCATGGGCACAGCGGTCTTGAGATCCGCATCATCGAGAATCAGCACCGGTGATTTGCCGCCTAGTTCCAGAGTGACGCGCTTCAAGGTCTCGGCGCCGGTACGCAGGATGGTTTTGCCGACAGCCGTTGAGCCGGTGAAGGAGACTTTTGCGATGTCGGGATGGGCACTCAACACGGCACCTACGGTTTCACCACGGCCGGTGACGATGTTGAACACGCCCGCGGGCAGCCCCGCTTCATGGAGTGCGCGGGTGACAATGGAGGTCTGGATTGCGCTCATTTCACTGGGCTTGATCACCGCGGTACAGCCGGCGGCCAGCGCTGCAGCGAGCTTGCCGCAGATAAAACCGGCGTTGCTGTTCCAGGGGGTGATCAAACCGGCCACACCCAAGGGCTGCATGACCACCTCGGCAATGCCGATACGTCGGGAGAAGTTGTAGTTCTCCAGAACCGAAGCGGCATCCTGCAGGACGCTGGCCGCGTGCTTGGCCATCCATCGCGCGCGGGAAACCGGGGCGCCGTACTCCTCGATAATCGCATCGGTGAGTTCCTCCTCAATGGCTTCAACTGCGGCGTGCATGCGCTTGAGATAGTCGATGCGTACGTCTTTCGAGCTGTGGGAGAACTCGGTAAAAGCTCGCTTGGCGGCTGCGATGGCATCCAAAGCATCTTGTTCATTTGCCAATCGAACCTGGCCAATACTCTGGCCCGTAGCCGGATTGAACAGATTAAAACGCTCTTCGCCATGAGGTGTCACAAAGGCGCCGTTGATGTAAATCCGATTGATGTATTGCATAGGTCCTCCGGGACACTGAGCTAGTGCGTCCTACGGTAAGTCACTATGATTGAGCTGATAAGCCGTACAAATCGGCATGAGTTGATGAGTGATTCAGGACAATGAATACATCCGGACTGAACGAACTGGAAGCCGTATTGGCAGTGGCGCGGCATCGAAGTTTTCGTGCGGCGGCGACTGAATTAAATGTATCGACCTCGGCGCTGAGCCACTCTATCGCAGGGCTTGAAGCGCGGATGGGGGTGAGGCTGTTCAATCGCACAACCCGCAGTGTGTCGTTATCTGAAGTGGGTGCAGAGTTTGTCGAGACGATTACTCCGGCACTGTTGAGCATTCGCACTGCGATGGAACAGGCGGGAAATCGCAGTGCGGAGCCGAGCGGCACCTTGCGCCTGAATACCTCAGCGGGTGCCGCAAAGCAGGTGATGCCGCTGCTGCTGGAGTATCTGCGGCGTTATCCGCGGATGAAACTGGATATCGTCACTGAAGGGCGCCTGGTAGACATCGTTGCCCAGGGATTTGATGCAGGAATTCGTCTAGGTGACACCGTTCCTCAAGACATGATCGCGGTCGATATCAGCCCAGACCAGCGTTTTGCGGTATTGGGCAGCCCGGACTATTTTGTCAGCAACCCCGTCCCCGTCAGCCCAATGGATCTGAAGGTCCATCAATGTATTCGCAGCCGAATGCCCGGCGGTGCGATCTATCACTGGGAGTTTGAGCGTCATGGCGAAGCGCTTGCTATTGAGGTACAGGGGGCTTTGACCCTGGATAATCCGAGTCTAATGCTTGAGGCTGCCAGGGCGGGGCTGGGCCTGACCTACCTTACGGAATGGAATGCCGCGGCTGATTTAGCGAAGGGGACGTTAGTGCGTGTGCTGGAGGAGTGGACGCCATCTTTTGACCGTCTGCGCCTCTATTATCCAGGAAGACGTCATGTACCAGCGGGATTAAGGGCGCTGATCGGGTTGATCAGGGAGAAAGGATTTTAAACAGCATCGCTGTGAGTTTTCG
>NZ_JAEKFB010000021.1:0-13330 GCF_016650865.1 Pseudomonas sp. TH34 | reverse complement strand
GTATGTGCTCAATGGCGAAAGCCGCAACACCTGGATCACCCCGGAAAACTACCGCGAAGTAGCGGTGGTGTTCGGGCCGCAGTTCGTCCAGCGCCACGGTTTGGAGGTGGCGAACCTGGAGGGGTTGTTCATGGCCCCGCTCAATTCCCTGCAAAACGCCTTGTTCAGCCGCTGGCTCAGCGGCACGCTGACGCGGCTGTCGGCCACGTTTGACCCGCCGAGTCGCGATGCCCTCACACAACAGTTGCTGGACGACTGCCTGTTCATCCTCGACAACGCCTGCGTGTGCCTGGACAAGGGTTCATTGCAGCGGCGCACCGAGGAGCGAATCATCATGGCGCGCGTCGGCGAATGGGCGGCGGATGTGCCGGATGAAACCGTCAACCTGCTGGAGCTGGCGCGCATTGCCGGCGTGCCGTTGCGCCAGTTGCAGCAGGGGTTCAAGACGTACACCGGGATGAGCCCGGCGCAATGGTTGAGGTTGCGCCGGTTGAACAGTGCACGGCGGGAGTTGTTGAACCCGCCGTCAGTGGACACCACCGTGGCGGAAGTGGCGATGAATTGGTCGTTCTGGCATTTGGGGCGGTTTTCAAACAGCTATCGGGCGTTGTTTCAGGAGTTGCCCAGCGAGACTCTGAAACGCCAGAGGTAAGTGTTGAAGATCGTTCCCACGCTCTGCGTGGGAACGATCAAAGCTGAGACGGGACGTCTCAAAGCGAACCCTTCTCGAAAACTTGTAAAACACCGCCGTTATGCCTAGCTTATGCGCCCTCCGCTCTGTGCTCTCAGGCCTTCCCCCATGGTTTTGCGTCTTCGTCCCGCTGTTCCTTCACATTTCGCCCTCGGCCTGTTGCTCAGCACAGGCATCGGTAGCAGCCAGGCGGCTGATATCGAGCTGTCGGAGGTGAAGGTCCAGGGCCAGGATGAATCCGGCTATAACAGCGACACCGCGTCGGTGGGCGGTTTCAATGAAGCGCCGCTGCTCGACACGCCGGCCTCGATCGCGGTGTTCAACGAGTCGCTGATCAAGGATCAACAGGCGCGCTTGCTCAGCGAAGTGCTGCGCAATGACGCCTCGGTGGGCGACAGCTATGCACCCATCGGCTACTACGAAAACTTCGTGGTGCGCGGCTTCTCGCTGAATGCCGCCAGCAGTTACAAGATCAATGGCCGCACCATCACCGGCGAGCAGAACGTTGCCCTGGAGAACAAGCAGCGCGTGGAGTTGCTCAAGGGGTTGTCGGGCCTGCAAAGTGGGATCTCCGAGCCCAGCGGCGTGATCAATTACGTGACCAAGCGCCCGGAGGATGTGCGCTCGGTGACGGTCTCCACCGATGATCGCGGCAGCGGTTACCTGGCCACCGACGTGGGCGGCTGGTTTGGCAGCGAGCAGCAGTTCGGCCTGCGCGCGAACGTGGCCCATGAAGACCTCAACGCTTATGTCGAACATGCCAATGGCCACCGGGATTTCCTGTCCCTGGCCTTCGACTGGAACATCAGCCCCGACGCGGTATTGCAGCTGGATGCCGAGTATCAGAACAAGCAGCAGCGCTCGGTGCCGGGTTATCAATTGCTGGGCGGGACCGAGGTGCCGCACGACGCGTCACCGAAAAAACTGCTGGGGCATCAGAGCGGTGCGAATCAGGTAGGGATCGATTCGCTGAACCTCAATGGCAAGTTTGAGTACCGCTTCAATGACCAATGGAAAGGCAGCGTGAGCGCGGCGCGCAGCAAGGTGGTGATTGATGATTACAGTTCGTTTGCGTGGGGTGGCGACACTGCGGGCAACGGCAATTACTTCAGCCCGGAAGGCGACTATGGCATTTACGACTTCCGCAGCCCGGATGACACCCGCCGCGATGATGAAATTCAGGCGGCGATGACCGGGTTGTTTGATACCGGTGGGCTGGGGCATGAGCTGACGTTTGGTACGAGCGCGTTTCGCCGAGTCGTGGACAATCGTGTACCGATCAATCAATGGATCGGCACGGGCAATATCAATCAGGAGCCGGAAAACTTCCCGCGCTACGACGGCGAACTCAACCCCAGCCACCGTCGCCTGGACAGCCGCCAGTACGGCCTGTTCCTGACTGACACCATACGTTTCAATGAACAATGGCAGACCGTGCTGGGTGGCCGTGAGGTACGTCTCGACGAGCGCGCCTACGATACCAACGGTGATGAATCGCGCCATACCCAGCAATACATGTTCCTGCCCCAGGCAGCGCTGATCTACAAGCCGATTGAAAACCTGTCGCTCTATACCAGCTACAGCAAGGGTTTGTCTCTGGGCGGCACGGCGCCGTGGTACGCCCTCAACAACCTCGACACCCTTGCCCCAACCGTCTCCCGCCAAATCGAAGCCGGTGTGAAATACGACTGGCGCCGCATCAGCTTCGCAGCCGCGATCTTCCAGACTCGCCAGGCCTATCAATACGCCAAACCCGACGACGCGGGTGCGTTCACCTACATGCAACAAGGCCAACAGAAAAACACCGGCCTGGAGTTATCCGCCAACGGCTGGGCCACCGAGCGCTTGCAGATCGCCGCCAGCGTCGCGGCCATCCGTGCACGAGTGTCGGGCAGCGGCACACCGGAATACGAAGGCCATCAGGCGATCAACGTGCCGAAACTGCGCGCCAGCCTGTATGCCGACTACGCCCTGCCCTGGGTCGACGGCCTGGCGTTGCTCGGCGGCGTGCAATACAGCGCCAACAAGTACGCCAATCGCACCGGTGATGTGGAAGTGGGCGACTACGCCATCGTCAACGTGGGCAGCCGCTACACCACAAAGCTCGATGGCTATGAAACGGTGTTTCGCCTGAGCGTCGACAACCTGTTCGACAAGCGTTACTGGCGTGATGCCGGTGAATACATGGGCGATGACTATCTGTTCCAGGGCGCGCCGTTGACCGCACGCTTGAGTGCAACGGTCAACTTCTGACGGTACGCGGGATCGCCAGGCATAGCGCCGCCAAGGCGCACACCAACAGGGTCCAGCCCAACTGCTGGGCCCAGGCCGCCACGGTCAACCCCGCACCGATCACCAGGTAATACAGCAAACCGAACAAGGCACCGGCGGTGCCGAGGCGGTCGCGATAAGCCGTCAGCGCTGCCCCCAGCACATTGGGAATCGCCATCCCGAAGGCCATGACCACCAACAGCATCGGCAACACGAACAGCCAACGCTCCTGCAACAGCACCACCATCACGCTGCCCACTAACATCACGCCACCGGCTGCCAGCACCAGCTGTTCGCTGCCGGCCCCGCGCTTGAGCAACCCCTTGTTGAGCCAGGCCCCAAGCCCCGATCCCAACGCCAGCAGTACGCCGCTATAGCCGAACTGCTCGGCAGACAATCCCAGGCGCTGGAAAACAAACGGCCCCAGGCTGTAATAACTGAACAGCGCGATATTGAAGACCGCGACCAGCCCCACCGAACGCCACAGGGCCGCATCCTTGAGCATCAGGCCCAGGGTGCCACGCAACGAGGCCGTGGGCAGCGAGGCCGGGCGGGTTTCCGGCAATGCCCACAGGCACCAGGCCAATAACGTTAGCGCCAGCAGCAACAAGCCTGTGAGCACCCCGCGATAGCCAAAGTGCTGCACGAGGCCCGCGCCGGTGAACAGGCCAATCGCGGGGCTGGCCGCCAGGGCAATGCCCACGACTGAAAACACCTGCGCCAGTTCGGCGCCGCTGAAGCGGTCGCGCAGCACGGTTTGCGTCACCACCGACCCTACCGCCGCACCAAACGCCGCCAGCGCCTGGGCCAGCAACAAGCCGTTGAACGAGCGCACGCCCAAGGCCAGCGCCATGGCTACGCCGTAAAGGGCCAACCCGGCCAGCATCACCGGGCGCCGACCAAAGCGGTCGCACAACCGGCCCCACACCACCACCCCAAACGCGAAGGCGAGAAAGTACACCGACAAGGTCTGCCCCGCAGCCTCAGGCCCTACCGCAAACGCCTGGCCAATATCCGCCAGCGCGGGGCTGTACAGGGTTTGTGCGATCTGCGGGAACATCAACAATGCCACCGCCAGCACCAGCAATTTTTTCAACATCATCGAAAGGCTCTTCCCGGGTAAACAGGCCAGGGAGTCTAACCAGCGCTGTCTGGCGTATTATCCAGACTTTGACATGTTATCAATGAAATCGGACATTCCATGGCATGGCTTGCGGCGCAGACACCGTTCAATCCCGACCGCTTCGACGCACCCGTGGTGGGCATCGCCGCCCTGCTGGGTGATCACGACTCCGGTGTACATCAGCATCAGCGCGGGCAATTGCTGTTCACCCAACAGGGCTGCACGCGCATTACCCTGGCCAACCAGCTGTGCTTGTTGCCGCCCACTCGGGCAGCGTGGATTCCCGGCGGTGTGCCGCACCGGGCAGTGATGCAACAGACCGTGGATTATCGTTCGGTGTACTTCAGCCCGAAATTGGCCGGACAGTTGCCGGCACAGGTGCGGGTGATTGAGGTGAGTGCACTGCTGCGGGCGGTGCTGGAGCCAATGGCAATGGCGGCGTTCGACACCGATTGGCAAGAGGGCAAATATGCGCATTTGCTGGCGCTGTGCTTGAGTGAAATCCGCGAGGCGGTCGAGCAACCGCTGCTGCTGCCCCTGCCCACGGACAAACGCCTGGCGCCGTTATTGGATAACCTCGACGCGCTGCCGCCGGAGCTGCAAGCCTTGCAACACCAGGTGGCCGCCAGCGGCAAAACCATCGGCCGGATCTTCCTGCGGGAAACCGGCATGGGCTATCAGCAATGGCGTCAACAGTGGCGCTTGATGCGCGCCATCGAGTTGCTCGCCACCGGGCGCAGTCTCGGGTACTGCGCCTTTGAGTTGGGCTTTGCCAGTGACAGTGCGCTGATCGCCTTTTTCAAGGCCATGACCGGCACCACGCCACGGGGTTACTTCAAGTGAATGCCGATTGGCTATAACCCGGTGGGAGCCGTCGAGCTTTAGCGAGGCCGCGATGGCGGTGGATCAGCCGATATCAATATTGACTGTGCCGCCGCCATCGCAGCCTCGCCGGGGCTCGACAGCTCCCACAATGGAGCGGCTTACTTGGGCATCTTGCGAAAGCCCACCGCCAGACGGTTCCAGCTGTTGATGGTGGCGATCGCCACGCTCAGGTCGACTTGCTCTTGCGGGCTGAAGTGGGCAGCCAGTTCGGTGAAGTCTGCATCCGGTGCGTGGGTCTGGCTGAGCAGGGTCAGGCTTTCGGCCCAGGCCAGCGCGGCACGTTCACGGGGCGTGAAGAACGGCGTTTCACGCCAGGCCGACACGGTGTACAGGCGGCGCTCGGTCTCGCCACCCTTGCGGGCGTCGGCGGTGTGCATGTCGAGGCAGAAGGCGCAGCCGTTGATCTGCGATACGCGCAGGCGAATCAACTCCAGCAGCGGCAGTTCGATGGACAGTTTGCCGACGGCGGCCTCCAGGGCGAGCATGGCTTTCATGGCGTCCGGGGAGGCGGTGTAGAAGTCGGTACGAGTTTGCATGGTGATACTCCAGAACAGTGGGGATTGGTGTCTAGAGTAGTGAGGCGGGTGCGTTGGACAAATAGCCAATCCGGGGAAAGATCAGGTAGCCAATGGGACCAATCCTGACGATCACCCCGGCCCTGTGCCTTCGCCACGGAATGCACTGGGGCTCAGCCCGGTCCAGCGCTTGAACGCCCGCCGAAAACTGCGCACATCGCTGTAGCCGACTTCCTCGGTGATCCGTTCGATGGACAACCCCGGGTTGCTCAACAACCCCATGGTCCGTGCCCTGCGCACCTGTTCCAGCAAGCCTTCGAACGTCAGCCCGTGCTCGGTCAGGCGCCGGCGCAAGGTACGCCCGCTCATGTTCAAGTCACTGGCGACCTTTTCCAGCTGGCTGCCCTGCAAATCCCGGGAAATCGCGCGCTCCACCGCCTGGATCAAATCCATTTTCTGATGCAGTTGCGCACTTTCCAGCTCCAGCAATTCCAGGGCCTGGCGCAGGGCCAGGGCGTGGTGATTGGGCAGGCGCACGTCCAGCCACTGGCTGGCCAGGACCATGCGGTTATGCAGGCAGCCGAAGCGCACATCGGCGCCAAACAGCTGGTGATAGTCGGCGACGTAGGTGGGCGCAGCGTGGATAAATTCGACCCGCAGCGGCATGAAACCCTCGCCCACCAGCGCCCGGCCATACACCATCAGGCTCGCGAAGAACTCCTCCGCGGCAAACACCTGGACCTCGGCATAAGGCAGCAGGCATTCGATATCGACGAACACTTCCTGGGGGCCCTCATGGGTGCGCGAAGTGGCGATACCGCCGGACGTGTGCTGATGACGCTCACCGATGGCGAAGGCATCGCGCAACGTCTTGCACAGTGAAATCACATGACCAAGCAGGCCCAGGGTACCGAGTACATTCTGATGGCCCACCCACAGGCCCAGCCCCTGGTCAGGCAATACCTTGAGTGCACGCTGGATCATCGCTACCGCCTGGCGATAGGAAATCCGTTGGGCCGGGTCATCCAGGTCGGCCAGGGTAAATCCCAGTCCACGGCACAGGTGCTCGGCACTCGCGCCCTTGTGCGCGACCACTTGTCCGAGGGTTTGCAGCAGAAATGGCGAGACCAGGGCCAGGTCATAGTGCGGATCAACGGCTTTCCTTTGCATGGGTGTTCGATTCCCGACTGAGTGCTTCAGTTCTTGTTTTGGAAACATCCTGACAATCATAGGCGCTTGCAAGAACTGCTGCACTCTGGATGAAAACTGTCCGCCAAAGTCCCCCTATGTGGCCGCCAATACCCTGCCCTGCTGGCCGTTCAGGGCTTATTTGTATAGGTAGCGTCGCCCTAACAATAATAATGAGCCCAGCCATGAACCCGACCCGTGCGTTTTACCCCGTGCAACTCGCCCTGTTGACCCTCATCAGCCTGCCGGCCCTGGCCACCGAAGGCGGCGTCGACAACATCGGCCCCGGCACCGATGGCTTCTACATCCTGCCGCTGGACGTGAACAACCTGCCCGACCACATGTTCGCCTTCAACATTTACTACAACCATTACGAAGCCAGGAAGCTCGATATCAGCTCGTTGGGTGGCAAGGTGTCGGACGTGAAGATCAAATCCGACGCGATCATCCCGCGCCTGGATTACCTCAGCCCGCTGCGGGTATTCGGCGGGCGCCTGGGCGGCTACATCGCCCAGCCGTACCTGAAGCAACAGGTGTCGCTGTTCGGCATGTCCGACACTCGGGAAAGCATGGGCGACACCACTGTGGCGCCGATCATCCTCTGGGACCTGGGCAAGAACCTGACGGTGGGCACCGCCCTGGAAATCACCCTGCCCACCGGCGAGTACGACGCCACGCGCCTGGCCAATACCAGCAACAATTTCTACACCTACAAGCCGTTGGTGTCGGCGACCTGGTTGCCCAACGACCGTACCGAGCTGTCGATCAAGACCACCTACAGCTTCAACAAGGAAAACCCCGACACCCATTACCGTTCGGGGCAGATTTTTCACTTCGATTACTCGGCCAGCTACAAGGTGACGGATAACCTCAGCCTTGGGCTCAACGGCTACTACCTCAAGCAGACCACCGACGATAAGCAGTACGGGCGTACCGTAGTGAACATCTACGGCGAGGATGTGGATGACGGGGTCAAGGGCCAGGTGTTTGCGATCGGTCCGGCGGTGTATTTCACCTTCCTCAAGTACGCGAGTGCCGAGGTGCGCTGGGCCAAGGAGTTTGATGTGCAGAACCGGCCGGAAGGCGACATGTTGTGGGCGAAGTTGACGATTCCGTTTGCCTTGTAAACCCGGTTGAACATGTGGGAGCTGGCTTGCCTGCGATAGCATCACCTCGGTATCACTGAAAAACCGAGTTGCCTGCATCGCAGGCAAGCCAGCTCCCACATGTTGATCGGGGTTTCTTCAGGTGTAGACCGGCCAGGTATCGACGATTTTCCCGCCCCGCACCGCCAGCAAATCCCCGAACTGCAACAGCACAAACTCGCTCTGGGTCGGGCGCAGGAACACCTGGTCTTCCACGTTCAGCCCCACTTTGGGCGAGCCGTTGACCATTTCCTGATTGGAGCTGCGCCCGTACAGGTCATTACTCTGCAAGCCCTTGGGCGATTCAAACTCGGCCATCCAGTTCCCCCCATAAATAAAGAACGTGGCGCGCTGATTCTCATCCCACCACGAGAACAATCGCGACTTGCCGTCCAGCGCCGGAATATCCACCGGCCCGGTGCTTTTCAACACGGGCGTGGCGATAAAGGCCGCCGGCACATGCTCGCTCAGCGACGGCAAGTCATAGTGCGTCGGCTTGAGCAACGCGGTGCCCACCGACACCTCGCTGCTGAGCTTTTCCTGCTCGTGAATGCGATAGCTCGGGCTGCCTGCCGTATTCAACGTCAGGCCATCCCGCCACAGCGGCACAAAGTGCTGGCGGGTGTAATCCACATAGCCGTTGTAGCGCTGCATGACCTTGTCGAACAGGTCCTGGGGCGAGCCGAGAATCCCCGGCACGCCCATGCCCACGAACGGGTCGTAGCCCATGAACCCACTGAATTCCAGCTGCTGTGGATGCGCGCTGATCATCGTCAGCATCTGCCCCAGCACCGCGTTGTCGCTGATGCCGCCGCGATGCAGGCCCACGTCCAGTTCAATATTGATCCGCAGCTTGGTGCCCAACCCCTGGGCCAGCGCCAGGTATTGTTGCAGGCGCTCGGGCGTGTCCAGCAGCCATTGCAACTGGCGGGACGGGTCGAACGGCCCCTTGTGGGTTTGGTAAAACAGCTCGGCCGAGCGCACCGGCAACGGCTTGCCCAGCAGGATGTCAGCGTCGGGAAAGACCTGGGCGTCGTGGTTCAGAAATGGCTGGTGAAACGACATCAGGCGCTGGGTGCCGGCACGCTTGGCGATGTAAGCCAGCAGCCCCGGCGACGGCAGGGATTTCTCCACCAGCCGCAGGTGTTTGCCGCCGCGCTGCACCGACTGCATGACCACGTCGATGTTGTGGTCCAGCTTGTCCAGGTCGATCAGCATCACCGGGCGCATCGGCCCATGGGCCTTGAGTTCCTGGTTGAGGCTGCGGAAATACTCGGTGTACGGGCTGCCCCGGTCGCCGGGCCTGAGCAAGATGGTCCCCCCATCAGCAACACGCCGGTGCCGAGCATGAAATGTCTGCGGTTCATCAGGCCACTCCCAAAATTGATGACAGGTGCGCATTGAGAAATTTGCCGCTGGGGTCCAGCTCGCGGCGCACCCGGGTGAATTCCTCCCAGCGCGGATACAGCGGCTGCAAGGTGCGCGCGTTAAGGGTGTGCAATTTGCCCCAGTGCGGACGGCCGGCGTATTTCCAGAAGATCGGTTCCACGGCGGCGAAGAAGTTGTGGTGGTCCATGGTGTAGTGCTGGTGCACGGAAATCGAACAGCTGTCGCGGCCCTCGAACATGCTCAGCGGAATGTCATCGGCCTTGACGTAGCGGTACTCGATGGGAAACCAGGTGCGCAGGTCCTTGTCGTTGATCAGCTTGAGGATTTCCCGCAGGCAGGCCGGGCCGTGTTCGGCGGGCACCGAGTATTCCATCTCGTTGAAGCGCACGTTGCGCACGTTGGCGTACACCTGGAACGACTCGGCGACGCGGTCATCGAAGCTGGCAAAAAACCGCAGGCTGTTGAGCAAGGTCCGCCGGGCGTCGGGGAAATCGCTGCCGTACTTATCGAGTTTTTCGATGATCGACACAAACTCGTTGCCGCCCGCCTCGGCCGGGTCGATGGGCGGGGTTTCGGGGTCGGTGGTTTCATTCAGGGCGATGGACAAGGCGTAGTCGGAATGGGTCACCACGAGCATTTCCCAGTGCTGGTTTTCCCGGGTGTTTTTCCCCACGTCTTCCAGCAGTTCTTCGGTCTTGGCGATCCACTGGCGCTCTCGCAGGCGGTAAGGCGCGCGGTTTTGCAGGCGGATTTGAGTGGCCACGCCCAGGGCGCCGAGGGACACCCGGGCGGCGCTGAACACCTCGGGGTGGCGCTTGGCGTCGCACTCCAGCACCTCACCCTGGGCGGTCACCAGTTGCAGGCCGGTGACGCAACCGGAGTAAGAGGTGAAGCCCACGCCCGTGCCGTGGGTCGAGGTGGAGATCGCCCCGGCCAGGGTCTGGTAGTCGATATCCGCCATGTTCGGCAGCGCCTGGCCAACGTCCTTCAACGCCTGGCCCATGCGCGACATCGGCGTGCCAGCGGCGAAGGTGGCCTGCAAGGTGTGCGGGTCGTGATCCAGCAAACCATTGAAGTAACTCAGGGACAGCAACGTGCCGTCGGTGGGCACCAGCGCACTGAACGAATGGCCCGAGCCCACCGGCCGCACCTTACCCGGCGCCTGGCCGATGACCTGCACCAGTTCATCAAGATTCTTCGGCGCCAGCCGCGCCAGGGGCAGACAGGTTTGTGCCCCTGACCAATTGCGCCAGGGAATCAGCCGCGGTGCCCGGGCCAACTGTGCCAGCACCGGGTTACTGGTCAATGCCATGAACGCGCCGGCTACCGCGCCGCGCTGCAATAATTCTCGCCGTGAAAGCGCCATCGCCTACCCCGTTATTCTTATTGGATGTGTTGACCCGACATAAAACTGATCAGCCCCAGGAATTGCTCTTCGGAGCACTGCACGCACAGGCCCATCGGGGGCATGCCGTTATAGCCGTTGATGGTGTGGTCCAGCAGGGTGTCCGGGCCCTGGGCGATGCGCGGGCTCCAGGCCGGGCCGTCACCGGTCAGCGGCGCACCGGAGGCCGGGTTGGCGTGGCACAGCTTGCAACTGGTGTCGTAGACCTGGGCCAGGGCTGCGTCGCCGGGCATGGCATTGGCCGCCGTGGCACGTTCGGGGGGATGTTTCGGTTTGTCGTCACAGGCTGTCAGCAGGCAGGTCACGGCCAGCAGCAGACTGATGCGACGGGGGTTGATTGCCCGCATAGCCACCTTCTCTCTTATTGTGTGAAAGCGTGATCCACACTAAGGCAGCCAGGGCGCGGCGTTGAGGGTATTGGGGGACAGAAAGGGGGGCTTGGGCGGACAGTTGATTGAGCCGCAACGCCGATCAAATGTGGGAGCGGGCTTGCTCGCGAATGCGGTGTGTCAGCCACCAAATTTTTAACTGATACACCGCATTCGCGAGCAAGCCCGCTCCCACCGTTAGAATCGAGGTGGGCTTAGAAGGCTATACCAACCTTGAACCCATACTCGTCACGCTTGAGCTTGGTGTTGTCGGCCACGTACGAGTCGCCATCGAGCTTGTACTCGGTGCGGGTGTAGTACAGGCCCGCCATCACCGGCAGGTCGCCTTTCTGGTTCATCAGCAGGCTGACTTCCGCGTACGGGTTGGTGCGGTCCTTGAGGTCCACGGTGTCGCTGCCAATGCCGTCGACCTTGAGCTTGGCGCGGCCGTCGATGGTGCGGCGGGCACCCAGTTCAACGCGCATGGTCATGTCATCGAACTGGTGGTTGTAGCCCAGGGCCGCCTTGGCGAACGGCGATTTGTTGGTGAGTTTCATGTCGTAGTCGCCCGAGTCCGGCTCGTAGCGGGTCCAGCTGTAGCCGCCACCCACCAGCACGTCGACGAAGTTGCGCGCATCCAGCGCGGCACGCCAGCCGAGGTCGAGGTCGGCCTGGCCTTCCTTGAGCTTGTTGTCGCTTTTTTCACCGTACTTGGCTTCGATACCGGCCTGGTAGATAAAGCCGGATTCAGCCGTCAGCTTGTTGCCGAAGTTGTAGAACAGGCCGGCTTCGGGCATGTGGTCCTTGTCGCTCTGGCTACCGCCTTCGAGTTTGAAGTCGTTGTAGCTGCCGAGGATACCGAAGGTGGAAATCGGGTCGGTCGGCGCTGCGGCGAACACCACACCCGGTGCAGCAATCAGGGCCAGGACCGAGGAATTCTTGAGGATTTTTCCGAATAGTTTGGACATCGTTTTACGTCTCCATTGTAGGTGGCAAATTATTCAGGAAACGCTTCGAACCCTCGTTTTGGCGAAAGGTTCGAATTATTTTGCACCTTTTTTCGAGGTAAAACGGTTCAGCGATGGCTCTATATCAGGCCTCTTGGACAGGGACCAGCAAACGACCGAGCATTGGCCGCAACTGTGGATGCTCCGGCAGGTGAATGCCAAAGCTGGCGTGCAGCAGCGTCAGCAGCTCGTCCACATCCTCGATGACACGCTTCTCGCTGGCCCGGCCCAGGTGGTGAATCGCGTACTGGCCGTTGTTCAGTGTGCGGCGAAATCCCGGGCCGATGAGTGCGACTTTCAACTGGCTGAGGAACGACGAGTCCGGGTGGGTGGAGACGTACCAGTTGCCGATTTCGTAGTCGATGCGTGACTGCAACTGCAGGTCGAATACATACAGCCCGCGCCACTCCCCCGCCACCTGCGCCCACAAGGTGTAGCTGCCCTCGTTCAGGCTCAGGCGATAGGGTTCATGGGCCGTGGCCTGGGTGGCGTCGGTGTCCAGTTGCAACGGGCTGGTGGGCACCATGCCACCAAAGCCCACATCGCTGATGTAACGCGTGCCGTCCAGGGTCACCAGGCTCAGGCGGTGGGTGCGCCCCGTCAGCGCATCGGGCGGCCCGCCCATCACCACGCGACCGGTGATGCCCCGCGCGTCGAAGCCCAACTCCTGCAACAAAGCCAGGAACATCTGGTTCAGCTCGTAGCAATAACCACCCCGCCCGTCGAACAGGACTTTGTGCTCAACGCTCGGCAAATCGATGGGTACAGGCACGCGCAGCAAGGTCGACAGGTTTTCAAACGCGAAGGTACTGACGTGGCGCAACTGCAAATCCTGCAGGGTTTGCAAGGTGGGCGGTGGCGGCGTGTCGTAGCCCAAACGTTGCAGGTAGAGGCGGCTGTGGGTCAGCTCAGGCATGACGCAATCCTTGAGTCGGTGGCGAAGGCTCCACTAATACCCTGACGGCCGTTGTTTGCCAATTGTGATTTGAATCAAATGCAAGCCCTCGGATGCATAAACTTTCTGAACCTTTCTGAACCGATTTATATCCATTCAAAACAAGACAGGGAGGCATCATGAGTACCGCAATGATCTACACCATCCACTACTTGCTACACGGCGAACCAAAAACCTTTGTGGTGCGTGCCGAGGTCATGAACAACGCCGAAGCGTGGCATTGGGCGGCCGTTGACGCCGACATTGCCCACGTGGGGCGGATAGGCCGGCCGGGCCATGAGCGGGTGAAAAAGACCACTCGGCCCTGGGCGGAGAAGTTCGGCATCACTGAGGTGACCTGGGTAGCTCCGAAACGGCTTGGCTGAGGAAAGAAAGCCCCGCTCGACGG